>DASZUS010000078.1:0-1640 GCA_035547515.1 Mycobacteriales bacterium | reverse complement strand
AAGGTGCCGGCGCTGACGATCCTCCACTTCCCGTACGACGAGTACCACCTGCCCGCGGAGGCGCCGGAGCTCGTCGACGAGCAGCTGATGGGCGACGCGGTCGATCTCGCGGTCGCGCTCGTCGAGTCGCAGCTCGCGCAGCCCGTCCCGCGTTAGACCGTATGGAGCGGTGAGGGTCGCGTAGTGCGGCCGGCGCCCCGCGCATAGTCGTGCGCGGACTGATTACCGCACCTATGGAAGGAGGCGCCGGCCGTGGCAGAAAGTATGAGGTGGGTCGGGCTGGACGTGCACGCCCAGCAGACGGTGGCGACGGTCTTTTGCCCCGGCTCGGGCGAGGTTGAGCAGCGGCGGATCGACGGCAGGGCAGGCGCGGTCGTTGAGTGGCTTGCCGATCTGCCACGGCCGCTGCGGGCGGTGTACGAGGCGGGGCCAACCGGCTACGCGCTCGCGCGGGCCGCGGCGGCACGCGGGCTTGATGTCGCTGTCTGCGCGCCCGGTCACATCGGCCGTCATCCGAGCGACCGGATCAAGACCGACGCGCGCGACTCGCTGCGGCTCGCACGGCTCTACGCCGCCGGCGAGCTGAAGCTGGTCAGAGTCCCGAGCCGCGAGGAGGAGCAGCTGCGCGATCTCGTCCGGGCCCGCGAGGACGTGCGCCTCGATCTGATGCGCGTCCGCCATCGCATCTCGAAGCTGTGTCTGCGTCGCGAGCTCCACTTCGTCGGGCCGGGGAAGACCTGGACACTCAGCCACCGGGACTGGCTGTCTGGATTGTCGTTCGCCGATCGGCCTTCGCAGGTCGTCTTCGACGACTACCGACACGCGCACGATCATCTGCTTGCTCGCCGCGACGTGCTCGAGCGGGCACTCGAGGAGTCGGCCGTCGACTCGCCCTGGGCGCGCACGATCGGCGGGCTGCGCTGCCTGCGCGGCATCGACACCCTCTCGGCGAGCGGGCTGTGTGCCGAGGTCGGCGACTTCTGCCGCTTCCAGCATCCGAAGCTGCTGACCAGCCAGCTTGGCCTTGTCCCGAGCGAAAACTCCTCCGGAGAGCGCCGTCGGCTCGGCTCGATCACCAAGGCTGGCTCCAAGCACGCCCGCCGTCTGCTCGTCGAGGCGGCCTGGCACTACCGTCGCCCGCCGCGCGTCTCGGCGACGCTCGCCCGCCGCCAGCACGCACAGGACCCACGCGCGATCGAGATCGCCTGGCGGGCGCAGCGCCGTCTTCATCAGCGCTGGCAGCGTCTACAGGTCGAGCGGGGCAAGCGCTCGACCGTCGTCGCTGTCGCCGTCGCGCGCGAGCTCGCGACCTTCTGCTGGGAGATCGCCACGCTCGACTGAGCGACCACACCACGCCACCGCTGCCGGGGCGGCACGGGACCGAGGCACCTTCGCGCACCAAGAGGGACGGCGACCCGACTATGGGCAACGGCCGCATGGCCGCCGCGCCCGATGTTAGACAGCCGACCCGCGACGAAGACACGGTCTTGGGGTAGCCAGCCCCCGCATATCAGGCTGACCGAGCGTCGCGCAACCGCCCGCCCGTGCCGCACCGACAGCGGTGGCCGCATCCACCCCCACCGAACCGATCAGCGGCAATCACCGCTGGACCCTTGACAGAGCGCGCTCCATATCAGTCG
>DASZUS010000077.1:0-79921 GCA_035547515.1 Mycobacteriales bacterium | reverse complement strand
GCCAAGAGGCCGGGCTCGACGCTTACTGGGCTGCTAGCTGCGGCCGTGGCTGACGACCTGCTCAGTGGCCCCAGCCGTGGTGGTCGTAGCCGCTGTCATAGCCGTGGAAGTCGGCGTGGTCACCATCGCCATACGCCGGGTACCCGCCGGCACCCCCCGGGGCGCCGTACGGGCCGTACCCGCGGAAGTCGCCGTCGTGGTCACCGTGGTGGCACGGTTTGCCCGTTGCCGGGTCGTCACCATTCGGGACCGGTGGCGTGACGGTGGTGTCGGCCGCCGGAACGCTGGTCGAGGTGGGTGAACTGCTCTCCGAGGCTGCGACCGCCTTCCAGTGCGCGGCGTCGGCCCGCGCGGCGGCAAGCGCCTGCGACTCGCGGGCTGCTGCCTGGGTGGCGTCGTGCAGCGCGACGTTCTCGGCGTTCAGCTGCGACTGCAGCTTGGCAATCTCAGTTCGGAGCGTGGCGATCACGGCATCGGCCTGAGCCGTCGTGGTGGGCGCGTTCGCGGTGGTGGGATCAGTCGTGGTGTTCGTCGGGCCGCTCGTCCCGTTGTCGGCCCAGACCGGGCTGGTCGCTCCGATCACCGCACATGCGGCGATCGCGCCGACGGCAGTGGTCTTGTTGATGCGGTTCGAGATCGACATTGGATATCTCCTTCGGCCCCCGTACGGTCATCGAACAATCGCAGTCCTGCCCGAGGCCGCCAGCGATATCCGAGGCCCTTGGTGACTCCATGCGTCACCTGGTGACTGTGCCCGGCAGATGACTGTGCAGCTGAGGCGCGCTAGCCGATCGGGACGTTGGCCAGCATGTGAGCGCGGTTGATCTCCCACTGCACGACCCGCAGGAAGCGCTCCGCCGCGCGGATCACATGCGCGCTGCGGATCGAGGCGAACACGTCGAAAGCGTGCTGGGCTCCTGGCAGCTCGGCGTAGGCCACGACAGAGTTTGATCGCTCCCGGAGCCGGCGTACCAGCTCGCGGGCTTCGGCGACGTTGACCAGCGAGTCGCTCGCACCGTGGATGACGAAGAACGGCGGTGCGTCCGGCCGGGCAAGGGTCAGCGGCGACGCGGACCGCGCGACCTCGCGGTCCCGGGTCTTGAACACGGTTCGCGCCAGGAAGTGCTGGTACTCGCGCTCACCGGCCTTCGTCTCCAGCACGTTGGCGAGGTCGTATGCGCCGTAGAACGGGATGCAGGCGCGGACGCTGGTGTCGACGTCTTCGAACCCGGGCTGGTAGCGCGGGTCGTTGGGAGTCAGGGCAACCATCGCCGCGAGGTGGCCGCCGGCGGAGCCGCCAGTGACGGCGATGAACGACGGGTCGCCGCCGTACTCCGCGATGTTCTCCCGGATCCAGGCGATCGCCTTCTTGATCGCGACGAGGTGGTCCGGCCAGGTCGCCTTCGGCGACAGCGGGTAGTTCGGCGCGACACACACCCACCCGCGGGCCGCGAGATGCGTCATCAGCGGCAGGCCCTGCTGGTCCTTATTGCCGATCACCCAACCGCCACCGTGGATCTGCAGCAGGACGGGCCTGCCGCGTCCGGGCTCCTTCGGCTGGTAGACGTCCAGCAGCTCGCGGCGACCAGCAGCCTCGTTGCCGGTGTAGACGATGTTGCGGGTGCGCACCACGTCCGGGTGGCCGGTCCGCCACGGCGCGAGGACCTGCCGCCACGGCGTCGTGAGGTCGGCCTTGGTCGGCGCTGGGTCGAGCTGCGCCAGGTAGTCCGATCCCAAGGCGTCGGACAGCGCCCGTTCGACGATGCCTTTGACCCGCATGCCCTGCACGGTCATCGCGGCGAGCCCGACCGCTGATGCCGCATTGAGGCCCAGCGTCACCTTGTCGTCTCGGGAGAGCCGCCCGCGCTTGGCGACGGACAGGGCAGCCGAGGTGGCGGTGGTCACGATGAGGTTCTGCGGCGCGAGCTCGGAGGTCAGCCAGCCGGCGAAGAAGCTCGGGATCGCGACGGGCGAGGAGCTCGGCATCGGCCGCAGCCCGTTGGAGGTCAGTGCGGTCCCGAGCGCGGCTACTCGCATGGCTCGCTTGCCCACGCCTGCAAGTGTGCCAGCATCTGCGCTGTGAGACCTGTGCGGATCCTCGCAGCTGGCGCCGTCCTCGCCCTCGGGGCGACCTCCATCGCCGCCTGCGGCTCAGGCGGCAGCGGTGGCGGCGGCGCTGCCGGCGTCGCGACGTCGTTGCAAGTCGCAGCGACCTCGGTGAGCCACCGGCTCACCCTCGACCCGTCGAAGAACTACGGCGACAAGTACGCCGACGGCCTGCTGCCGGTAGGCGACGGCAAGTACCAGACCACCGGTGCGAAGAAGGGCTCGGTCTTCGTCTGCTCGCAGTACGCCCAGTCGCTGCAGCAAGGCGGCGGTGGCGCGCAGGCTCGCGGACCGTGGTTCACCCACAACAACACCGAGTACGACGCCACCGAGAAGGTGCACGTCCAAGGCGCCGTCTCGTGGACCTCGGTGCACTCCTTCACCGTGGAAGGCGGGAAGCGCGTCGTACGGACCAACGACCTGCCGCCCTCGCCCACCGGTACGTTCCCGATCGCCTCGAGCGATCCGGCCTATGCCTACGACCGCAACCCGAACACGATCACCGCGCAGAACATCACGCTCGACCTGACGGCCAAGCCGGTGTACGGCGCGCCGCGCTGTATCGGCGGGGAGGTCGGGGTCATGACCGACGGCATCATGCTGTTCAACGCCTTCGACGCCGGCGGGCGCGACGCGGGTGCCTGGGAGGTCCAGGACAGCTGCGAAGGCCATCCGATGATGGCTGGCGTCTACCACTTCCACACGCTGACGAGCTGCATCAAGAACATCAGCGTTCACCACGTGATCGGCTGGGCGTTCGACGGGTTCCCGATCACCGGTCCGGACGTCAAGGGGTCCGGCGACGTCCTGACGACCAGCGACCTCGACGCCTGTCACGGGATCACGAGCAAGGTCACCATCGACGGCAAGTCGGTGACGACCTACCACTACGTGATGACCCAGGACTTCCCGTACTCGGTCAGCTGCTTCCGCGCGACCCCTGTCACGACCGGTCCGGTCCCGGCGATGTGACGCCCTGACGGGGCGTCAGTTCTTCCGTACGATTCCGCCCATGCAGCGCATGGGCGGTCTGGACTCGGCCTTTCTGTACTTCGAGACGCCGACCATGCACATGCATGTCGGCGGGCTCATGCTGGTCGACCCGTCCGATGCCAGCCAGCCGTATTCGTTCGAGAGCTACCGCGACTACATCCAGTCGCGACTGCCAAGGGTCCCGCAGTTCCGGCGCAAGCTGGCCACGGTGCCGCTGAACCTCGGCAGGCCGGTGTGGATCGAAGACCCGGACTTCGACCTGGACTATCACCTGCATCGCGGCTTCGTCCCCGCTCCTGGCGGTGACCGCGAGACCGCGGCCGTCGCCGCCGACGTGCTCTCCCGGCAGATGGATCGCAGCCGCCCGCTGTGGGAGATGTGGATCCTCGAGGGCCGGGCCGACGGCTTGATCGGGGTGGTGTCGAAGGTCCACCACTCGCTGATCGACGGGGTCACCGGCGCCAACATGATGGCCGAGCTTTTCGACCTCGAGCGCGACGCCACACCGCCCGAGGTCGCGGACGACTGGGAGCCCGGACGCAAGCCCAGCGATCTCGAGCTGGTCGGCCGCTCGCTGGTCGAGTGGGCGGTGCGCCCGGCGAGGGTGGTCAAGCTGGTGCCGGGCACGTTGATGAGCGTGGGTCGGCTGGCTCAGCGGCGAGGTCGCGGCGGAGTCGCCGGGATGCCGGCACCGTTCCGCGCCCCGCGCACTTCTTTCAACGCCACGATCACCGCCCACCGCAGCGTCGCCTTCACCCACGTCTCGCTCGACGACCTCAAGACGATCAAGAACGCCTTCGGCGTGAAGATCAACGACGTCGTGATGGCCGTCTGCTCTGGCGCCCTGCGGACCTATCTCAGTGCCCGCGACGAGTTGCCCGAACGGTCGTTGATCTCCGCGATCCCGATCTCGGTCCATGAGCGCACCGACGAGGACGCCGGCACCACGCGGATCTCGATCATGTTCGCCAGCCTCGCCAGCGACGTCGACGATCCCGCAGAGCGGTTGCGGCAGATCGCCGAGACCAACGAAGGAGCCAAGGCCGACCACGAGCTGGTCGGAGCGAGCATGCTCCAGGACTGGGCCGAGCATGCCGCGCCGAACACGTTCTCGCTAGCGGCGCGCATGTACTCGAGCCTCCGGCTGGCCAACCGCCACCCGGTGGTGCACAACCTGGTCATCTCCAACGTTCCCGGGCCGCCGATCCCGCTGTACTTCAACGGCGGTCGCCTCGTGGAGCTGCACCCGCTCGGGCCGGTCATGGACGGCGCCGGGCTCAACATCACCGTGCTGTCCAACATGGATGCGATCGGGTTCGGGCTGATCGCTTGCCGGGAGCTGATGCCGGACCTGTGGGATCTCGCCGACGCGATCCCGGGCGCGGTGACCGAGCTGCTGGAAGTGGCGAACGCTACGAAGAAGCCGAAGGCGGCGAAGCGGCCCGCCGAATCCGCCGGCTGACCGAGTCGCAGGCCTCGAGCAGGACCGGCACGAACTCGTCGGCGCCGAGCACCAGCCCCGCGTGGCCGCCGGCGAACTCGTAGCTGATGGCACCGGGAATCGCGGCAGCGAGGGCGTGCTGCCGACGCGTGGGGATGGCTCGGTCGCGGTCGGCGATGATCACGCTGACCGGCACGTCCACTCGACGCAGCCAGGGCGAGGAGTCGAAGCGCCCGATCGCGTCGAGTGCGGCGAACAGCGCCCAGGCACTGGTGCTGCGGAACTCGGCCATCGCCCACGGCCCGACCTTCGCCGCGTCGGCGGTCAGCGCGATGGGTGTGTCCGACAGTCGCGAGGAACGGCGCTCCATGCCGAGCCGAGCGCGCTCCCCGAAGCGCGCCATCGTCAGACCGGTCATTCGGAACCAGGCGCGCTCCTGCGCCGTACCGCGGAAGTTGCGAGCCGTCGCCGCCAGCACCATGCCCGCTACCCGGTCGGGGTGCCGTCGCCAGGTGAGCTGCGCGATCGCGCCACCCATGGAGTAGCCCGCGACGATGAACCGCTCGACGCCGAGGGCGTCCGCCACCGCGGCCACGTCGTCGGCGCAGTCCTCGAGGGTGAAGCTGCTCGACCGGATCCCGCGGCCGTGCCACCGCTGGTCGAAGGCGACCACCCGATACCGCTGCGCGAGTGCGGGCATCGACGGATACCACGACAGCGCGGCAGTCGTCGCGAGCGCATGGATCAAGAAGATGGTCGGCGCGCCCGGCGGCCCGGGCAGGTCGACCACGCAGGTGCGGCCTCGGCCTTCGAGCTCCAGCGGTACGCCGGCGGCGAGGTCACACGGGGTCGCCGCCTTGGTGAACCGCCCGAGGACAGCCGCCACACTCGGCGAGATGCTTGCCATTGCCTCGCAACCTACCTGGCGCGCCTTCGACGCGGCGCGCTGCACGGACTCGACTCGCCCATGCGCGGCCTGCTGCAGCAAAATGAAACCTGTTCTAATATTCCTTGGTGCGACCAGCCGCGCTCGCTGTCTCTGATGAGCAGAACGCCCTCGCTGAAGCGGTGCGCGGCTTTGCCGAGCAAGCGCGGTTGACCGCTGCCGCGAAGGCATCGGCCGACGCTGCGACAGATGCTCTGCCGGAGAGCTGGCAGGCGCTCGCCGACCAGGAGCTGCTCGCGCTGCCCTTCGATGCGCGCATCGGCGACCTGTGCGTTGCCGTCGAGGAGCTCGGCCGGGCGCTCGCGCCGGGCCCGATCGTCCCGACATTGCTCGCCGGTCTCCTGGTACGCCGCTTCGGCAGCGACGAGCTCAAGGCGTCTGTCGAAGCCGGGCTGCGCGACGGCAGCTTCAGCGCCGCGGTCTCGATCAACGGCAACCTGCTCGGCGGAGCTGCGGTGAGCGCGGTGCTGATGCCGGTCGAGGACCGCTGGTTCCTGCTCGACACCGCGGGCCTGCGGATGAGCTCGGCGGTGGGCATCGACCCGACCCGCCGGATCGCACTGGTCGAGGCGCCGGAGCCGGATGAAGCCCGGCTGCTGGTCGGGCTGATCGACCACGAGGTGATCGCGACCGCGGCGGTCCTGCTCAGCGCCGAGGCCGCAGGCATCGCCGGTGCCTGCCTCGACCTCGCCGTCGACTACGCCAAGGTCCGCGAGCAGTTCGGCCAGCCGATCGGTGCGTTCCAGGCGGTCAAGCACCGTTGTGCGGACATGCTCGCCGACCTCGAGCTCGCCGGCGCCGCCGCCTGGGACGCCGCGCACGCGATGGACGAGATGTCCTCGGGCGACCCGTCGCTCTCACTGGCGATCTCGGTCACCGGCGCGGTGGCTCCGCAGGCCGCCGTCGACGTGGCGAAGAGCCTGATCCAGGTGCTGGGGGGCATCGGGTTCACCTGGGAGCACGTCGCGCACCTCTACCTCAAACGAGCGCTCTGCGTGCGGCAGATCCTCGGCAGCCGGCCGCGGTGGCAGGAGGCCGCGACCACGCTCGCGCGCGGCGGCGTACGCCGTCGCCGGTCCCTCGACCTCGGTGCCGACGCCGAGCCGGCCCGGGCAGAGGTTCGGGCGTTTCTCGCATCCCTCGAGGGAACCGAGGCCGACGCGCGCCGCAGGGCGATCGCTGACGCCGGCTATCTGGTGCCCCACTGGCCCGCGCCGTACGGTCGCGGCGCCGGGCCCATCGAGCAGCTGGTCATCGACGAGGAGTTCACCAAGGCAGGGGTCGCCCGGCCGGACCTGATCATCGGCAACTGGGCGCTGCCCGCGATCCTGCAGGCCGGCACCGACGCGCAGCGCGAGCGCTTCGTGCCACCGACGCTGTACGGCGAGATCAGCTGGTGCCAGATGTTCAGCGAGCCGGGTGCCGGCTCCGACCTCGCCGCCTTGTCGACCAAGGCGACGCGCGTCGAGGGCGGCTGGTCGCTGTCGGGTCAGAAGGTGTGGACCTCCACCGCCCGCACCGCCGACTGGGCGATCTGCCTCGCGAGAACCTCGAGCGGCGCTCGTCGCCATGACGGCATCACGTACTTCCTGCTCGACATGAAAAGCCCAGGCCTCGACATCCGCCCCCTGCGCGAGATCACCGGCGACGCCTTGTTCAACGAGATCTTCCTCAACGACGTGTTCGTGCCTGACGACTGCGTCGTCGGCGAGGTCGACGGCGGGTGGAAGCTCGCGCGCACGACGCTGGCGAACGAGCGGGTCGCGATGAGCAGCGGCTCGGCGTTCTCCTCGGGCATCGAGGAGCTGCTGGCCGCGCTCGATGCCAGCGAGCACCGGCCGAACTCGATCGCCTACCAGCGAGTCGGCGAGCTGATCTGCCGGGCGCAGGCCGACGCGATGCTCGGCGTGCGATCGACGTTGGCGCGGGTGTCCGGGACCGATCCGGGTGCCGCTTCGAGCGTCCGCAAGCTCGTCGGCATGCACCTGCGGCAGGACGCGGCCGAGCTCGCCCTCGAGCTGCTCGGGCACCAGGCGGCGGCAGTGAGCGACGACATGACGGCGGCGGCGCTGCGGCGGATGCTCTCGACGCGCTCGCTGACCATTGCCGGCGGGACCAGCGAGGTGCTGCACAACGTGATCGGCGAACGGATCCTTGGTCTCCCGCGCTAGGGAGCGAGGCATGAGGAGGGGCTGCGCGTGACCGCTGACCTGAAGCTCGGCTTGATGCTCGGCTACTGGACCAAGGGCCCGGACGACCAGACCGAGGCCGTCCGCGCGGCGGAGGACGTCGGCTTCGACTCGGTGTGGACCGCTGAGGCATACGGCTCGGATGCGTTCACGACACTGTCCTGGTACGCCGCGCGTACCTCGCGCATCAAGCTGGGTACCGGCTTGGTGCAGATCTCCGCGCGTACGCCGGCGGCGACCGCCATGAGCGCCGCCACCCTCGACGGGCTGTCCGGCGGCCGGCTGATCCTCGGTCTCGGCGTCTCGGGCCCGCAGGTGGTCGAGGGGTGGTACGGCCAGCCGTTCCCGAAGCCGCTGGCGCGTACGCGCGACTACGTCGACATCGTGCGGCGGATCTTGAAGCGGGAGGTGATCACCAGCGACAGCGAGCACTACCCGCTGCCCTATCCCGGTGGCACCGGGCTGGGCAAGCCGATCAAGCTGCTGATGCACCCGCTTCGCGGCGAGATCCCGATCCTGCTCGGCGCCGAAGGCCCGAAGAACGTCGCGCTGGCGACCGAGATCGCCGACGGCTGGCTGCCGATCTTCTACCACGTCGAGCGGGGTGAGGAGCTCTACCGGGAGTCGCTCGCCGGTGCCCGCGCAGGCTTCGAGGTGGCGTGCCCGGTGACCGTGGTCGTCAACGACGACGTCGCCGCCGCCATCGAGTTCGTCAAGTGGACCCTGGCTTTCTACATCGGCGGGATGGGAGCCGAGAACCTCAACTTCCATCTCAACGTGATCGGCCGCTTCGGCTTCGCCGAGGAGGCGAAGACGGTCCAGCAGCACTTCATGGCGGGTGACCGCGAGGCGGCGATGCGCGCCGTCCCGGACGAGCTCGCGGACGGGATCTCGTTGTGCGGTCCGCTGGACCGGATCCGCGAGCGCATGCAGCTGTGGCGCGAGAGCCCGGTGACCACGATGCTCATCGGCGGGGTGCGAAACCCAGAGCACCTCAAGGCGCTCGCCGACATGGTCGGCTGACCTTGGGCGTCGACCCTTCGGCGGTCGCGGCGCTGTTCGCTCGCGCTCGCCGGGACGTCGACGAGGGCGTGCTGCCCGCGGTGCAGCTGGCGCTCGGCTACCAGGGAGAGGTCGTCGAGTCCGCGACGTACGGCGCACCGGCCGGCGCCCGGTTCGTGACGTTCAGCGTCACCAAGGCCTTCACCGGTGGCATCGCCTGGTTGCTGATGTCCGAGGGCCTGCTGAGCGACGCGACCCGCATTGCGGAGGTCGTGCCGGGCTTCGCCGCGAACGGCAAGTCCGACGTCACGATCGCGCACCTGCTCACCCATACCGCAGGCTTCCCGCGAGCGCCCATGCGCCCGGAGGAGGGGGCCGACCGGGAGCAACGGCGCAAGCGGATGGCGTCGTGGCGCCTCGACTGGCAACCGGGAACCCAGACCGAGTACCACCCGACCTCGGCGTACTGGGCACTGGCCGAGGTGATCGACGAGGTCGTCGCGGGCGACTTCCGCGAGGTGTTCGCCGAGCGGGTCGCCGCACCGCTCGGCATCCCGGGCCTGACGATCGGTGCCGCGCTCGGCGAGCAGGTGGGCGTGGTGCCGGTTGCGACGGTCGGCGAGCTCGAGGACGGCAAGGAGACCTATGGCGACCGGGTGCAGGAGACCGGTGGCAGCTTCCTGATGCGCTTCAACGAGCCGGCAGTTCTCGCCAGCGGCGTACCCGGGGCGGGTGCGGTCGGCACGGCGGCGGACGTCGCGACGTACTACCAGGCGCTGCTGCACAACCCCGGCGAGCTATGGCGCCCCGACGTGCTCGAGGACGCGACGCGCAACGTACGCAACACCTTGGTCGACCCGCTGTTCGGATGCCCGGCGAACCGCACCCTGGGCTTGGTCGTCGCGGGGGATGACGACAAAGCCGCGGTGCGCGGCTTCGGGGCGCACACCGGCCCGCGGGCGTTCGGCGCGCTCGGGGTCGGCGGGCAGATCGCGTGGGCCGACCCGGACTCCGGGCTGTCGTTCAGCTACCTGACCAGCGGCCTCGACGTCGACGTGGTCGGGGCGTTCGTCCGGTCGGCGAAGATCGCCGGCCTCGCCGCCCGCTGCGCCCAGTAAGCGCCTCTCCCTCGAAGTAGCACATGACCGGCCCGCGAAATCGGACATCAGCGGACACCTGACGCACGGCGCGCTCAATTTCGAGACGTCATGTGCTGCTTCGGGGAAAAATCGCTCGGGTAGCTAGGCGTCGAGGAGCTGCGCGGCGATCAGGTCGTTGCAGTAGCGCTCGTCCCAGTTGTTGAGCTGCATCGACTTCGCGCGGCGGAAGTAGAGCTGGATGTCGAACTCGACGGTGAACCCGTTGCCGCCGAAGATCTGTACGGCGGTTGCCGTCACCTTGCGGAACGTCTGGCAGGCATAGCTCTTCGCCATCGGCGCCAGCGTCTCCACCGACCGCCCCTCGCTGCGTGCCCACGCCGCTTCCCAGGCCAGGGTCTGCGCACCGTCGACCGTCGTCACCGCATCCGCCAGGTAATGCGAGATCGCCTGGAACGCCGCGAGCGGCTTGTCGAACTGCTCGCGGGTGTTGGCGTAGTCGCGGGCCAGCTCCAGGGCCGCCCGCGCGCCGCCCGCCGCCTGCGCGGCCAGCATCGTCGCGCCGTCGAGCATCGTGTCGTGCCAGGCGGCCCATGCCGCGCCAGGACTGAGCACCACCGCATCCTCACTGACGGCGACGTCGTCGAAATCGACGCGGAACTGCGCGTCGGAGGCGACGGTGAGCTGCTGGGTCAGCGTCACGCCCGGCGCGTCGGTGTCCACGAGCACCGCAATGACTCCGTCAGGGCCATTCCCGTCATCGGTTCGGGCCAGCACGATCATCTGGGTCGCGGCCTGGGCGAACGGGACGTGACGCTTCGTGCCGGACAGCCGCCAGCCCGATCCGTCCGCGGTGGCGGCCAGGCGTACGCCGGAGGGCGCGAAGCTGCTGTCGGGCTCGACGGATGCCACGGTGAGGATCGCATCCCCACTCGCGATCCGCGGCAAGAGGCTGGTCTGGAGCGCACCGTTAGAGCAGCGGTTGAGCAGCCCGGCGGCGAGGACGGCGCTGACGAAGTGCGGGCTCGGGACGAGCGCGCGGCCGAACTCCTCGTACACGACAGCCGCGTCGACCATCGACATGCCGCTGCCGCCGTGAGCCTCGTCGACCAGCAGGCCGCACAGGCCGAGATCGGCAAGCTGCCGCCAGAGCTCGAGGGAGTGCCCGACCGGGTCGTTCTCCAGCTTGCGTACGGCGTCGAGGCCGCCGTGCCGCTCGCAGGCGCGTCGCACCGAGTCGCGCAGCAGGTCCTGCTCGGGGGTGAAGTCGAGGTCCATGTTTCGCTGTCTCCTGCCGCTGCTGTCTTGGAAGGAAGCCTCAGGGCTTCCAGTCATCGCCGCGGCGAGACCAAGGGTTGTCGTCGGATGTAGTGGGAAGTGCGATCTTCGCGGTCGCGGTGGTGCAGAGCCGGTCGCCGACCGAGACCTTGATCTCGATGCCGACCCAGCCGCAGCCGACGTCGTCGGTCTCGCTGCTCACGACCGTGCCGGTGAAGGTCATCGTGTCGCCGGGGAAGATCGAGTCGAGCATGCGGAAGCCGAGCTTGCCGAGCCGTCCGCGGGGTCCGCTCCAGTCGGTGACGAAGCGTTCCAGCCACGCTGCCTGGTTCGGCGAGTTCAGGAAGATGTCCCGTACGCCGTTGCGCTGCGTCGCGAACGCGTAGTCGTGGTGCTGCGGTCGCCAGTCGCGACTTGCCAGTGCGCCGAGGACGACGGTTGTCGCCGTGACGTTGTAGGACAGCGGCGGCAGGTCGTCACCCACCGACACGTCACCGAACGTCAGGGCCGTGTCGGTCGTTGCGGCGCTCATGCTGCCTCCCGCCGGTAGCCGAAGCCGGTCCACGACTCGATCCCGACGAGGTCGCCGCGCTGGTTGCGGTACTCCACGTCGATCACCCAGAACCGGCCGGTGCCGAGCTTGGTCTGCTTCTCCGGGCTGACCGAGCGCAACCGCTGGCAGGTGCGCAGCACGTCGCCCACCCGGACCGGTTCGTAGTAGGTGACGGTGTTGTCGCTCATCACTGCCTCCGGCAGGCCGAGCTTGTCCTTGAGGTCGAAGTGAACCTGCAGCGGCATCGGCTGCACCTCACGGCCCGGCGCCCAGAAGTGAGGGCGGAACCAGTTGGAGATCATCGACGGCATTGCGATAGGGCCGCCGGTCAGCTCCTCCGCGACGGCGTCGTCCCAGAACAGCGGGTTGCCGTTCTCGACCGATGCGCACGACGTCCAGATGTAGCCGCGCTCGACCGGGAACTCGCCCACCTCGTCGTACTGCGGTACGTCGATCAGTGCTTCGATCTCGGCAGGAACGTCGCTCACGCCACCACCCCTTCACGACGAAGTGCGTCGATCTCCTCGGCGCTCATCCCGCACTCCGCCAACACCGCGTCGGTGTCGGTGACCGACCGGTCCGGCAGGTCGTAGTGATCGGCGCGCTCGGCTCCGGCGAGCAGCGGCGCGAGCTGTCGGAACGGCTCACCCGCGCTCGGATGCCCGGTCGCGATGCCGCCGCGGGCGCACAGCGTCGCGTCGGCAGCGACCTCCGTCGCCGTCAGCACCGGAGAGACGCAGGTGTCGGCCCCAGCCAGCTCGGCGACCCATTCGTCGCGGGTCCTGCGGGCGAACGCAGCGGCAAGTGCGGAGCGGATCTCGGCCTGGGCCGTCGGGTCCATCTGCGGGCCGATGTACTGCGGGACACCGAGCGCGTTGCACAGGTTGGCCCAGAACTTCGCCTCTATCGCCCCGACCGCAACCCAGTTGCCGTCGGAGCAGCGGTAGCTGTCGTAGCAGGCGAAGCTGCCTGACAGCGGTGCGCTTCCCGGCGGCTGAGGAGTCCCGGCGGCCAGAACGTCGTCGACCTGCAGCGCCATCAGCGCGAGCATCCCGTCGGCGACGGCGACGTCGAGGTAACTGCCCTCGCCGGTGCGGTCGCGGTGAACGAGCGCGGCAAGGATCGCGGCCAGTGCCTGCATGCCGCCGCCGGCGCCGTCAGCGATCGTCGCGCCAGGCCGTACCGGCTTGTCGTCGACGCCTCGCTCGCCGGTGGCGAGAAACCCGCTGACCGCAAGGTAGTTGATGTCGTGGCCGGCCCACTGCGCCCGCGGACCGGTCTGGCCGTACCCGCTGGTCGAGCAGTAGACGATGCGCGGGTTGCGGCTCTTCACGTCGTCGTACCCGATGCCGAGTCGGGCCACGACACCGGGGCGGAAGCTCTCGATGACGACGTCCGCGTGCTCGACGAGGCGCAGGAACGCCTCGCGGCCGGCTGCCGACTTGAGGTCGATCTGGACGGTCCGAGTGCCGCGGCCGCCGCTGTAGAAGTGCGGCTTCGGGACGATCTGCGCGCCCGCGTCGCGTGGCACCGGTGCGACCTTGACGACCGAGGCGCCGTAGTCCGCGAGCCATCCGGAGGCACGCACCGCCGGGCCCACGCTGGCAAGGTCGAGGACGGTCACCCCGTCGAGCAGGCCGGACACTCGAGCTGCCTAGAAGTTCTTCGGCAGGCCGAGCTTGCGGCGCGCGATGATGTTCTTCTGGACCTCGGAGGTGCCACCGCCGATGGTGTCGAGCACGGTGTAGCGGTACGTCGACTCCGCCCGGCCCTTCATCGGCGCCTCCTCGGTCCCGACCCGAAGCTGCGTGCCGGGGCCGGCGATGTCCATCGACGCATCGGCCAGGATCTTCGAGAACTCGGTCGCGAACAGCTTGTACTCGCTGGCCTCCGAAGTCGGTGCCGCTCCGCCTGCGACGGACTTCGACAGGAAGCGCAGGCCGAGGACTCGCGCCACCTCCGCCTGAGTCGCGAGCGCCGCGATCCGCTGCCTCGTGACCGGGTCGTCCTTGAGCGGCTCGCCGTCGCGGGTGGCGTTGCGCACGTGGTCGACCAGGAGGTCGAGCCGCGCCTTGATCGGGGAGAACGTGAACATCGTGAAGCGCTCGAGGTCCAGGGCCTCCGAGATGTACTGGAAGCCGCGGCCCTCCTCGCCGACGATGTAGTCGTTGGGGACGCGCACGTCGTCGAAGAACACCGAGTTGGTGCGCTCGTCGCCCATCGTCCAGATGCCCTGGATCGTCAGGCCGGGGTGGTCCATCGGGATCAGGAACAGCGTGATCCCGCTGTGCTTGGGCGCATCCGGGTCGGTGCGGGCGCCTACCCAGTACCAGTCCGCGAAGTGCGCCGACGTGGTCCAGATCTTCTGGCCGTTGAGGACCCACTCATCCCCGTCGCGTACCGCCTGCAGCTGCATCGATGCGGCGTCGCTGCCGGCGCCCGGCTCGCTGTAGCCGACCGCGAACTCGACCTCAGCGTTGAGGATCTTCGGCAGGAACTCCGCCTTCAGCTTCTCGCTGCCGTGGCGCAGGATCGTCTTGCCGACAATGCCGACGCCCTTGCCGATCTGCGGGCCGCCGCGGCGCGCGAGGGCCTCGTTGAGCAGGTACTCGTAGACCCCGTCGCTCTCCTGGCCGCCGTACTCCTTCGGCCAGGTGATGCCCATCCAGCCCTTCTCGGAGACCTTCTTCATGAAGGCGCGGCGCTCGGGGGTGTCGACGATCTGCGCCATGTTCTCGCGGGTCGGGTCGAAGACCTCGGGGTCCTCGTTGGCATCGAGAAACGCCTCGACCTCGGCGAGAAAAGCCTGCTGGTCGGGGGTGAAGTCGAAGTTCACGCGGCCACTCTAATCAAAATCTGACGACCCGTCAGATTTGGCTCCGGGTACGCCGATACGATCCGCACGCGATGGATTTCACCTTCACGCCGGAGCAGGTCGAGCTGCGCCGGATGCTGCGCGAGGTGACCGCGGACAAGTGCACCTCGGCGCAGGTGCGCGCCGCCATGGCGACCCCCTCCGGTGAGGACACAGCGCTTTGCCGCCTGCTCGTAGCGGAGCTCGGCCTGGTCGGCGTCGCCGCTGGCGAGGATGCCGGCGGGACCGGCGGAAGCTTCGTGGATGCCGCCGTGGTCATCGAGGAGTCGGGTCGGGGCCTGTGGCCGGTTCCGATGCTGAGCTCGCTGGTGGCGGTGTCGTCGCTGGCGGGCCACGCTCCCGATCTGCTGCAGGCAGTCGCCGGCGGTCAATGGCGCGCCTGCGTTGCGGTGTTCGAGGACGTCTCCTTGGCGGGAGAGACGCTGACCGGCACGGCGCGGCACGTCATCGGAGCGGGCGGCGCCGAGCTGGTCATCGCCGCGACACCTGAGGGCCTGTACGCCGTACAGGGTGCGGACGTCACGACCGAGGCCGGTCTTGACCCCACTCGACGGCTCTCCACCGTGGTCGTCGAGGGGTCTGCCGCCGAGCGGCTGGGCGACGCCGCCGCCTCCGCGCGCGTGGTCGACCTGCTTCGCGTCGGGCTCGCGGTCGAGGCTGTCGGAGTCGCCGACTGGTGCCTGGCGACCACGGTCGGCTACCTCGCGACGAGGGAGCAGTTCGGCCGCCCGATCGGCTCGTTCCAGGCGTTGGCTCATCGGGCCGCTGACCTCGCCGTCGAGCTCTCGGCCGCGACATCGACGGCGTACTACGCAGCCTGGGTTGTCGACGGTGCGCCGGACGAGCTGCCCGTCGTCGCGCCGCTGGCCAAGTCGGTCTGCACGGATGCGGGCTACCGGATCGCCGCGGAGGCGATCCAGATGCACGGTGGCATCGGCTTCACCTGGGAGCACGACGTGCACCTGTACTTCAAGCGAGCGACCGCGAACCGGATGCTTCTCGGCGACGGGCATGCACAGCGCGAGCTAGTGGCTGATCGAGCCGGCCTGTTCAGCTAGGCGCACAAGCTCGCCGTGGGGTGAGGGCCACTCGAAGACGAGCTCGTCAGCCGGTCCCAGCGACTGGAACTGCAGCGAGGCGACGGTTAGTGCGTCGGCGACGGGGTTGGCCTCGCCGGCCCGCCACGCCGCGATGTGGAGTCCGGCGATCTGCTCGGCCTTGTCGAGGTCGGCGCGGTGTTCGACGACGATCGCGCGCCCGGGTCGGGTCCGCTTGCGCCCGGTGCTGCGAAAGGTCGCGCCGCGGCTGAGGAGCCCCCAGAACCCGACCTGGTAGCTGGTCGCCGCCTCCACGACGTACTGCGCGAGGTCGTGGCTGATGTCGCCACGGCCCAATGCCATGACGGTGCCGGGGATCCGGATCCGCTTGCCGCGGACGGCGTGCCACCCGGTGACCCGAGCCTCGTCGTCGCGGTAGAAGGCCACGCGCATGACTGAAGTGCACCACCCGCCCCGGGCTGCCGCTACCGGTTTCGGTACAACCCTCGACGGGCGGGTTGGGACGGCCCAGAATGCCGGTGTGGCGATGGGCGGGGCGATCGAGCGGGTGCCCGCAACCCACCGGCAGTGGCTGCTGGTCAACTCGGTGCTGATCACCGCCTTCGTCAACATCGCCACCAACACCGCACTCGCGGCGCTCGGGGCTCGCGGCCACCACGTTGCGTGGTGGACCCGCAATCCGTTCACGACGAATCTGCTCTACAACACGCTCGGCACGCTGTTCTTCCTGCCGCTGCTCACGGTGATGGCTGTCACACCCGGTGTGGCGAAGGAGCTGACCGCCGGCGTGCTGACCCGGATCCAGCCGCCGTTCGGGTCGCGGCTGTGGGCCTGGGCTTGCGCGCCGTCCTCTTTGGTCCGCGGCGTTCGCTTCGGCCTAGTGACGCTCGCGATCCTGGGCCCCTTCGACGTGGTCGGCGTGGTGATGCTCGGCCGCCACGGTGCGGCCGCGTCGCACTTCGTGATGTTCCAGGTCTTGTTCGCGGTCCTGCTCGGCGCGATCGTGGCGCCGCTGGCCGCGCTCGCGGAGATGTGCTCCAGTTCTGCCGCTTGATCCGCATGCCGGTCGGCGTACCGGGAATCTTTTCGGACATGAGGCGCAAGGGCGATGAGGACGAGGTCAGCTTCGCGGGTGAGCAGGCCAGCACCCGGGACGAGTACGTCGGACGCGTCGGTTCCGACACCGCAGGTGACGTCGGGGAATCCGGAGCCGAGCGACGCGCGGCCGAGGAGGAGCGAGCCGACCGCCCGTCGAGCGCTAGATAGCGGCTAGCGCTTCGGCAGCTTGGGGCCGGTGACGCCCCAGTAGATCAGCCGGATCATCGCTTCGCGGACGTGGCTGAAGGGGATGTCCCACGCCTCGAAGCCACCCTGGTGACCGGCCATCTGCGGCAGCAGGCCGATGAGCGCACCGGCCATCGCCATCGGGTCGATATCTGTCTCGCCCTGGACCTTCGCGATCTCCGCCGCGAGCGCTTTCGTCATGCCGTTGAGGATCAGCACGCGAAGGTGCCGGAAGCGACGGTCGCCCTCGGTCGAGAGCAGGTCGACGACGCGCAGGGTCGGACGATGGCTCCGATAGAAGTCGAGGAAGCCGTCCACCAGCGCTTCGGTGCTGGCCACTCCTGCCGCGCCGCTCCACGGCCGGCCGGCGATCAGCTCGACCAGTTGCTGACCGTCTTCGACCGCCTGTTCCGCCACGGCGAGCAGGACGCTCTCGAGATCGACGAAGTACTGGTAGAAGGTCGCTGGAGAGGTTCCCGCAGCGCGGGTGATGTCGGTGACCTTCAGGTCCCGGTACGACGAGGACCCGAGCAGGTCGATCGTGCAGTCGACGAGCTTCTTGCGCGTGGCCAACCCCCGGCGCCCAGGCACCCGGCCGTCGACGGCGCGCAACGGCGCGTTCCGCGACGCGCGCGGAGGCTTCGCCGACGCGTCAGTTTTCGCCACGGCCGCGATCGTATGCGGGGGAGCTGGTCATGGGAGATCGCCCTTCGCTCATGGTGAAGCCGCCGACAGGAACGGTGGCGGTTCGCCGCCGCCGTGCACGGCCAGGCTCGCCCCGGTGATGAACGCCGCCTCCGGTGATGCCAGGTAGAGGCACGCGGATGCGACGTCCGAGGGTTGGGCCATCCGCTGCATCGGGATGGTCTTCGCGACGCGCGCTATCCCGGCTTCGTCGCCGTAGAACAACCCGGACTGCTCGGTCTCGAGGTAGCCGACCATCACCTCGTTGACCCGGACCCTCGGCGCCCACTCCATCGCGAGCGTGGCCGTCAGGTTTGCAAGGCCGGCCTTCGCCGCGCCGTACGCAGAGCTGCCGGGTGACGGGCGGTGGCCCGACAGGCTGCCGATGTTGATGATCGTGCCGCCGCCGGGTTGCTCGGACATGACGCGGTACGCCGCCTGCGCCATGTAGAGCGGCGCGAGCAGGTTGAGCGCGACGACTTTCGAGACGAAGTTCGGCGACGCGTCGGCGGCCGGCGAAGGCGGAGCACCACCGGCGTTGTTCACGACGACGTCGAGCCGTCCCCAGCTCTCGAGTGTGCGGGCAACCACCGCGTGCGCCGCATCCGGGTCGCGCAGGTCCGCGGCGACGAAGTGCTCAAGGGCTTCGGCCGGGGCGTTGCGCGCGCAGACCAGCACGTGCGCGCCGGCATGACGGAAGGCGTCTGCGATGCCACGTCCGAGGCCCTTCGTGCCGCCGGTGACGACCACCACGCGGCCGGCCAGGTCCGTACTCATCGCGTATATGGTTGCACCGAATCTGACGACCCATCAGAAAGTCGCCCGTGACCATCACAACCTCGATCAGCGACCACGTCGCCGAGATCGTCGTCGATGCGCCGCCGGTCAACGCGCTCACCGTCGCCGGCTGGTTCGAGCTCGCCGACGCGATCACCGCCGCCGGCCGCGACGGGGACGTGCATGCCGTCGTGCTCGCGGCAGAGGGAAAGGGCTTCAACGCCGGGGTCGACATCAAGGAGATGCAGTCGACCGAGGGGTTCAGCGCGCTGATCGGCGCCAACCACGGTTGTGCCGCCGCCTTCGCCGCGGTGTACGACTGCATCGTGCCGGTGGTCGCGGCGGTCAACGGCTACTGCCTCGGAGGCGGCATCGGCCTGGTGGGCAACGCCGATGTCATCGTGGCCTCGAACGATGCGACGTTCGGCCTTCCCGAGGTCAAGCAGGGGGCGCTCGGCGCGGCCACGCACCTGTCCCGCCTCGTCCCGCAGCACAAGATGCGGCACATGGTCTACACCGCCGAACGGGCAACGGCGCAAGAGCTCCTGGCCTACGGCTCGGTGCTGAAGGTGGTGCCCCGCGAAGAGCTCCGAGCGGCCGCGCGAGACGTGGCGCTCCAGATCGCGGCGATCGACCCGACGGTCATGCGCGCCGCCAAAGCGTCGCTCAACGGCATCGACCCGGTCGACGTGAAGCGCTCGTACCGCTACGAGCAGGGCTTCACCTTCGAGCTCAACCTCTCCGGGGTCTCCGACAAGGCACGGGACTCCTTCGTCGAGAAGCGCGATGCCTGGGAGAAGCCGAAGGATGCCTGACAAGCGGACGACGATCGAGGAGATCGTCGGCGAGCTTCGCGACGGGATGACGATCGGGATCGGGGGGTGGGGCTCGCGTCGCAAGCCGATGTCCGTCGTACGCGCGATGTTGCGGTCGTCGTTGAAGGACCTCACGGTCGTGTCGTACGGCGGGCCGGATGTCGGGCTGCTCTGCGCCGCCGGCATGGTGCGCAAGGTCGTGTTCGCGTTCGTCTCGCTCGACTCGATCGCCCTGGAGCCGCACTTCCGGCTGGCCCGGCAGGCCGGCGCCGTCGAGGCGCTCGAGCTCGACGAGGGGATGTTCCTGCTGGGTCTGCAGGCAGCGGCGTGGCGGGTGCCGTTCCTGCCGACCCGTGTCGGCCTCGGGTCGGACGTCCTCGCCAAGCAGCCCGAGATCAAGACCGTCGTCTCGCCCTACCCCGCGCCGGACGGAGGTGATGGCGAGGAGCTGGTCGCGATGCCGGCGCTGAATCTCGATGTGGCGCTCGTGCACCAGAACCGCGCGGACGCCCGCGGCAACGCGCAGTTCCTCGGCCCGGACCTCTACTTCGACGATCTGATGTGCCAGGCGGCGAAACGCTCGTTCGTGACCTGTGAGCGGATCGTCGAGACCGCGGAGTTCGCCACGTACGGCTCCCATCACACGCAGCGGATCAGCCGGCTGTGGACCGACGGTGTCGCGGAGGCTCCGAACGGCGGGCACTTCACCTCGTGCACGCCCGACTACGAGCGCGACGAGGCGTTTCAGAAGGAGTACGCCGCGAGCGCCGCGTCGCCCGAGGCGTGGCAGCAATGGCGTGCCGACTGGGTCGACATCAGCGAGGCGGATTACCAGCGCAAGGTGGCGGCGCGATGACGATCACCCCACGACGTTGCTCCGCTGCGCTCCGCAGCGCGGAGGGGACCCCGAGATGACGAGAGCAGACGTCTGCTGCGTCGCGGTCGCCGAGTGCTTCCGCGGCGACGGCGAGATCGTGGCGAACCCGATCGGGACGATCCCGCGCATCGGCGGCCTGCTCGCACGGCGCTCGTTCGAGCCCGACCTCGTGATGACCGACGGCGAAGCGATGCTGACCGACGCCGAGGGTGTCGTCGAGGCGTGGAACCCGTACCGGTCGATGTTCGACATCGTCTGGTCGGGCCGCCGTCACGTGATGATGGGCGGCTCGCAGCTCGACCCGTTCGGCAACCACAACTTCGCCGCGATCGGCGACATGAAGAAGCCGAAGTCACAGCTGCTCGGGTTCCGTGGCGCCCCGGGCAACACCGTCAACAACGTCACGTCGTACTGGGTGCCGAACCACTCCACTCGGGTGTTCGTCGAGGCCGTCGACGTGGTGACCGGCGTCGGCTACGACCGTGCCGCCGCAGCGGGGACCGGTGCCACGAGGTACCACTCGTTACGCCACGTCGTGACGAACCTGTGCGTACTCGACTTCGACACATCCGACCATCGGATGCGGCTGCGGTCGGTGCACCCAGGTGTGTCGGTCGACGAGGTGGTAGCCGCGACCGGCTTCGAGCTCGTCGTACCGGATGACGTTCCGACCTCGCGCGAGCCGACCGCGGAAGAGCTGGCGATCATCGCCGAGCTCGACCCGCGCGGCGACCGCAACAAGGAAGTCCCCGAAGGCTGATGGCCCGCGCTGTGCATCCCGCGCTGAGGACCCGGTTCACCGAGCTGGTCGGCGTCGACTACCCGGTCGTGCAGACCGGGATGGGCTGGGTGGCGACGCCACGGCTCGCGGCCGCGACGTCGGCGGCAGGAGGTCTCGGAATCCTCGCGGCCGCGACGATGACGTACGACGAGCTCGAGCTCGCCATCAAGGAGGTCCGCAGCCGGACCGACCGGCCGTTCGGCGTCAACATGCGTGCCGACCAACCGGACGTCGGCGACCGCGTCGAGCTGCTGATCCGCGAGGGCGTGCGGGTGGCGTCGTTCGCCATGGCGCCGAAGAAGGAGCTCATCAGCCGGCTGCAGGACGGCGGCGTCCTCGTCATGCCGTCGATCGGCGCGAAACGGCATGCCGAGAAGGTCGTCGAGTGGGGCGTCGACGCCGTTCTCGTGCAGGGTGGTGAAGGTGGCGGGCACACCGGGTCGGTCCCGACGTCGCTGCTGCTGCCGCAGGTGGTCGACGCGGTCGGCGGTCAGGTGCCGGTGGTCGCGGCGGGCGGCTACTTCGACGGTCGCGGGCTGGTCGCCGCGCTCGCGTACGGCGCGAGCGGCATCGCGATGGGGACCCGGTTCCTGCTGACCAGCGACTCACCGGTCCCCGAGGCGGTGAAGCAGGTCTACCTGTCGAAGTCGGTTGCGGAGACGGTGGTGACCAAGCAGGTCGACGGCGTACCGCACCGAGTGCTGCGCAGCGACCTCGTCGATGCGCTCGAGTCCTCGTCGAACGTGCGGCGCTTCGCCGGTGCCGTACGCAACGCGTCGCGGTTCCGCAAGGACGCCGGGCTCACCTGGGGCGCGATGATCCGCGAGGGCGCGGCCATGCGCAAGACGCAGGAGCTCACCTGGAGCCAGGTGCTGATGGCCGGCAACACGCCGATGCTGCTGCGAGCCGCGATGGTGGAGGGCCGCGTCGACCTGGGCGTGATGGCCAGCGGGCAGGTCGTCGGGATGATCGAGGACCTGCCGAGCTGCGCCGAGCTCATCGACCGCGTGATCGCCGAAGCCGACGAGACGCTGCGCCGGCTCAACCCGCCCCGCCGTTCCTCGAAGTAGCACATGACCGCGGCGCGAGCCGGTCGGTTGCGCCCGGTTCGGGCCGCGGCGTCCGGTTTCCGCGGGCGGTCCTGTGCTACTTCGTGAAAAGGGGGAGGGGATAGCTGCCGATACGGACAGCGTGATGAAGAGGCTGGTGGTATCGATTGCCGCGGTCGCCGTGGTGGGTGCCGCCGTGGCCGGTGTGGCCGGGTGCGGCGGCGGTAGCAAGGAGCCACCCGGGCACGCGCTGGCCGCGAAGGCCTGTCAGTCCGCGGGGCAGCAGGCAGCCGACTACGCGACACAAGCCGCGGCAGCCAACCCGGTCTACGCGACGCTGGCGGCCGACGAGCGCGCGGCGGCGCTGCAGGAGGCTCAGGCCGGCGCGGCCGCAGGCCTCGGCAGCGGTACGGCGGCGCAGCTGCTCGGGGCCCAAGGTGTCGGATTCAAGGTGATCGGCGACTGCGCCTCTCTCGGTCTCGCGGTCACCCACTGACGCGGGTCAGGACTTCAGCAGGTCGGGGCGTTGCGCCTGGACCATGCGGCGCATCCCGTCGCGCCAGTGCACCGTGGTGTGGCCGACCAGCTCGTGCATCCGGTCGAGGTTGACGCGTCCGCTGGCCAGCGAGTGCTCGGACACGGCGAGCTTCGGGGTCAGGCCGGTGAGCTCTCTGAGGTAGCCGGTCCACTCCTCCACGCTGACCTGCTCGTCACCTGCCCAGTTGAGCGTCGTCGGCGGCACCCCTGCGACCTCGAAAAGCGTCGGCACCATGTTCACGATGTCGTCGGTGTGGATCGGCTGGAACACGTTGGGAGTGACTTCGTGCAGGGCGATCTCCTGGCCTGCTGCCATCTGCGCGAGATGGAACATCGGCCAGCCGCCACCGTCGCCGTACGGCACGTTGAGGCGGGCAATCGTCGTCGGCAGGTCGTAGCGCCGCGCGCCGTGCCGCGCCGCCGCCTCTGCGGCGATCTTGCAGATCGAGTACGTCTCCAGGTAGTACGCGCGGTGGTTGTCACCGAGCGGTGAGTCCTCGTGCGCTTCGTCGTGCGGGTGCGGCTCGTAGACCGCCGAGGTCGAGCAGTGCAGGAACGCATCGGCCTCCGCGAACCGCTCCATCAACAGCAGGACGCCACCGACGTTGCCGTCGAGGTCGACCGACCACTTGCCGCTCTTCATCACGGCGAAGTGGGCGACGTAGTCGACTGACTCGGGCAGTCCGGACAGGTCGCCCTTGACGAGGTCGAGGTAGACCGGGCGGACGCCGCCGGCCTCGAACGGCTCACGCGCGGCCGGGTTCTTCCACCGGGCCGCGCCGTACACCTCGTTGTCCTTCGCCAGCGCCAGCGCGACCGGCTTCGCGACCTCGCTGGTGACGCCGGTGACGAGGATCCGCTTGCCGCTGATACCGGTCACTGCGCCACCGCCATGCTGTGTCCATGCTTCATGGCGCCACCGCCATGAAGTCGTCGAAGCCGCTCGGTGCGTGGCGCCCCATCGTCCCGTGCTCGAACAGGCCCCATCCGACATCGCCGCCGATGCTCACCCGCGCGACGTGGTCGACCACCCCCCACGGGGTACGACCGGCGACAGCGGGATCGGTGAAGTCGTACGTCGCGCCTTCCACCCAGCCCGGGCCGCGCCAGGCGCCGTGCGTCCAGTCCGGGTCGCCGCCGTACCCGCAGCCCACGTGGAGCGGCACGTGGCCGAGGCAGTCGACCTCCATGGTGATCGCGCTGCCGTCCGGCTCGGTCATCGCGATGGTCGCGCCCTGCGGGATGCGAGTGCCGGACGCGTAGTGGATCTTCACCCGCGGCCAGCCGAGCTGGTCGGCCTTGCCGTCCGGATGGATCCGCACCGCGTCGTTGAGGGTGCGGTGGCCGTTGCCGTCCTCCTGTGCGATCAGCACGACCGCGTAGTCGTCGAACTTCACCGGCACGTAGAGCCACCAGAAGCCGAACTGCTCCGCGCCGTCGACCGGCTTGCCGGCGGGTTCGGCCTCCCCGATCGGGCGGATCCCCCAGGACCGGTCGCGGGAGCCGAGCCAGGTGTCAGGGGACACCGCGACGGTGTCGCCGGCGACCCGGATCTCGCCCTCCCACGTGCCGAGCTGCGCGAACCGCCAGGTGTCGAGAATCGGCCGGATGCCGCTTCGCAGCAGATGCCGCTCCTCGTCGAGGGCGGGGAACGAGCCGCGCCAGGTCAGGTCGAACCCGATGCCCTGCTCGTCGGCGTCGCACACCAGGTGGATCTGCTGCAGCGGCTCGACCACGTCGATGCGGTAGGGACCGACCGCGAGGTTCATCCGCTCGTCGTCGAGCGCGTCCGACATCCGTACGACGTGCTGCAGGTCGCCGCGGCGTACCACGACGTAGGCGTCTTTCACGCCGAGCTGCGGGTAGATGCCGGCGCCGGTGATCAGGAAGATCTCGCCGGTCCGGTCGTGAGCGTTGAAGTAGCAGCGGTCGTAGAAGTTGCGGTCGCTGCTTGCGACGTACCGCATCGACAGCGGCGTCTGGTGCAGCGGGTACTCGTCGAGGGCGACCGGCATGGAGGTTCCTACTCAGTGATGTCGTCGAGCAGTGACTCGAGATGGATGCTGTTGCGGATCAGCTCGTCGGGGTTGGCCGGCATCTCGGCTTCGCCGAAATGTGCCTGCCGCGCGCCGGTGCGAAGGAACACGATGCCCCACTGCACGGCGCAGTAGAGCAGGTAGAACCGCAGATCGCGCACCGCGTAGCCGGTCAGCGACTCGTACTGCGTCGCCACGTCCTCGGGTCGAAGGAAGTCGGGCATGCCGGGTAGGCCGAGCATCGTCGTGATGTCCTGGAAGACCCGGTGGGCGTAGACCAGCCACGCGATGTCGAGCTCGCGCGGCCCGAGCCCGGCCATCTCCCAGTCGAGCAGGGCCGCCGGCCGGAAGCCGTCATAGAGCACGTTGCCGATCCGCGAGTCGCCCCACGACAGGACGGTCGGGCCTTCACGCGCGGGCCAGTTGTCCTCGAGCCAGGTGAGCGCCCGCTCGACAAGGGTGGAGGGCGTGCCGTCATCGACGGCCATCTGGTACCACGCCTGGGTGTTCGCGAAGTGGCGGCGCAAGTGGCTGTCGCCGGAGGTCGGCCGTTCGAGGAACGGCAGGCGGGCGGGGGCGTCCGCGACGTCGTGCAGCGCCGCGATCGCCTCGACCGTCGAGGTCTGCAGCACATTGCGCTGCTCAGGCGTTGCGTCGTAGAGCCAGTTGTCACCGAACGGGTACGGCATCACGTCCGGTGGCACCAGGCCGTCGACCCGGCTCATCACGAACATCGGCGCTCCCATCGCCGCACCGGTCGGGTCGCACCAGTACGGCCGGGGTACCGGCACCTTCGTCAGCGACGCGACCGCGCGGATCACGTCGTACTGGGCCTGCAAGTCGTACTTCGGGAAGACCGGTACGTCGGCGAGCTCCGGGGCGATCCTCGCGACCAGCCGCTCGTCGTGTGCCCCATCGGCGTCGGTCCACCTGGCGCGGAACAGCACCGTGTCGCTGGACATCCCGTTGGCTGCCGAGCCCTCGAGGTCGCTGACCTCGAGTCCCGCAGACTCGCCTAGTTGGTCGGCGATGAAGGCCTGGAGCTGCCGGCGGACCTGCTCCGGCTCGCGGCTGGAGACCTTCATCGTGATGTGCTCGATCTCGACCGGTTCGGTCATCGGCTCGCCCCCTTTGCCGGTTGCAGTGCCGAGGTCACTACCTGCGCCACCGCCTTGGCGAACTCGGCGGCACCTTCGGCGCCCTCGTTGAGCGCGCGGGTGAACAGCGCGCCGAGCATGACGTCGAAGAGCGCGTCGCTGGACACGATCGGCGAGCGGCCGCTCTGCTCGAGGTAGGCGTCGAAGGACCGGCGCATCGGGAAGAAGCTGCGCTCCATCGACTGCCGCCAGAGCTCGGGATGGATCTGGTACTCGACGAGCAGCCCGGGGATCGCCGCACGGATCGGCGGGTCGGCGAGGTAGGTGAGGATCTGCAGGCAGTAGGGCTGCAGGTCGGTGATGACGTCCCCGGTGATCGGCTGCGGGGCAAGCAGGCCGCTCGGGAAGACCGCCTCCTCGATCAGCTCCGCCTTGCTCGACCAGCGCCGGTAGACGCTCGGGGCGCTGACGCCGGCTCGGCGCGCGATCGCCTGGATCGTGGTCGCCTGGTAGCCGTCCTCGACCAGTAGCTCGAGGGTCGCCTCGCGGATCGCGTCGTCGACGCGAGGGTCGCGCGGTCTGCCGACCCGGGGCGGCTCGTCGACCGGATCGTCTACCGCCGGCTCCCCGGGCATGGCGCGACCATAAAACGTTTCGTGCTGTAACGCAACGCTAGAACAGGGAGGCGCCCTCGATCGCGAGCAGCCGCGACTTGGTGGTCACGCCGCCCCTGGCCGAGAAGCCGCCAAGCTTGCCGCCGGCGGCGAGCACCCGATGGCAGGGCACGATCAGCGGGACCGGGTTGGCGCCGAGCGCCTGGCCGACCTCGCGTGCGGCGTGGGGGCTGCCGATCCGCACCGCGATCTCGCCGTACGTGATCGTCTCGCCGGGACCGACGGTGCGCGCGACGCGATAGACCTCGCGACGGAAGTCGCTGACTCCGGCGAGGTCGACCACAACATCGTCCAGCGGGTCAGGTGCACCGCCGAGCAGGGCGGTGATGCCCTCGATGGCACGCGCCGCCGGAGGCGTCGGCGGCCGGACTGTGGCGGTCGGCCAGTAACGCAGCAGCTTGGCCCGGGTGGTCTGCGCGTCCGGCTCGGGCAGCTGCACTCCGCATACGCCCGCGTCGGTCCACACGATCCCGCAGTCGCCGATCGCGGTCGGAAAGACGGCCATTCCCACGGTGTCGATGATGTCGCGCACGTCCGACAGTTCCCACCGGTTAACGGTCGACGGTCGTTAAGGCGGGGCGCTGCAGAATGAGGCGGTGCGAGAGGTCCCGGAGATTCGTTACGCGAGAAGCGGCGAGGTTCACATCGCCTACCAGACGTGGGGCGACGGTCCCGCCCTCGTCGGGATCCCGCCATTCGTCCAGAACATCGAAGCTCTGTGGGCCGACCCGACTGGGCTCTATCCGCATTTCTTGAAGCGTTTCGGCGAGTTCGCGACCGTGACGCACTTCGACAAGCGGGGCACTGGTCTGTCGGACCGCGGCAGCGGCTTTCACGGCATCGAGGAGCGAATCGACGATATCCGTGCCGTCATGGAGGCTCAGGGTCTGGAACGGGCGTCCTTGGCGGGCATCTCCGAGGGCGGCCCGATGGCCATGATGTTCGCCGCGACTTACCCGGAGCGGGTCGACAAGCTGCTGCTGATCGGCACGGCCGCGCGCTTCACCCAGGCGCCGGACTACACCCACGGTCTCGACGCGGCGACCTTCGATTTGTTGTCCGCGGATGCCGTCGTCAAGTGGGCGACGCCTGATTCCTTGCTCACCCCCATGTGGATGCCGAGCCTCGTCGACGACGCCGGCTTTCGGAAATGGATCCCCGGATACGAACGTGCCAGCGCTAGCCCAGGTGCCGTCCGGGACGCCTTTGCCTACATCCGCGACATCGACGTGCGCGCCGTGCTGTCCTCGATCCAGGCGCCGACCCTCGTCGTGCACCGCGCCGACGAGCTCATCGTCGACATCGCCCACGGCCGGTACCTCGCCGACCACATCCCGGGCGCAGAGCTGGTAGAGCTGCCCGGGATCGACCACGTGCCATGGGTGGGCGATGCCGACGCGGTCATTGCCGCGGCGGAGCGGTTCCTCACCGGCAAGGTCGGTGCGCCGGCCACCTCGGAGCGCCTGCTCGCCACCGTGCTGTTCACCGACATCGTCGACTCGACCCGCCGGGCGACCGAGCTGGGCGACGCGGCCTGGCGGCGGGTACTCGACCGCCACGACCGCGTGATCCGGCAGGAGATCGAACGCCACGGCGGGGCCGAAGTGAAGTCGACCGGTGACGGGTTCCTCGCAACGTTCGACAGCCCCAGCCGGGCGGTGCGCGCCGGGAAGACGATGGTGGCAGCAGCGGGAGAGGCGGGCATCCCGATCCGGGCCGGGTTGCATGCCGGAGAGATCGAGCGTCGCGGCGACGACATTGCCGGACTGGCGGTGCACGTCGCGGCGCGCGTAGCGTCGGCGGCGGGTGCCGGCGAGGTACTCGTCTCGAGTACCGTGCGGGATCTGGTCCTGGGTGGCGGGTTCTCGTTCGTCGACCGAGGGACGCACTCGCTCAAGGGGGTCGACGGCACCTGGGTGCTGCTCGCCGTCGACGTCGCATGACCTGGCTCTGCGCAGCTCGGAGTGGACCCGGTCGCCTTCCTACGGTCTGCCGGCATCACCGATGAGCGCTTCGCCTTAGGCTCGCACGGTGGTTTCCGAGATCTTCGACGCGTCGGCCTGGGACGAGGTCGCGGGGTTCGACTTCAGCGACATCACCTATCACCGGGCGCGCTCGTCGGGCACGGTGCGCGTCGCGTTCAACCGACCCGAGGTCCGCAACGCGTTTCGCCCCGGCACGGTCGACGAGCTCTACACCGCTCTCGACCACGCGCGGATGAGCTCTGACGTCGGCTGCGTCCTGCTCACCGGCAACGGCCCGTCTCCCAAGGACGGCGGGTGGGCGTTCTGCTCGGGCGGCGACCAGCGGATCCGCGGCCGGGACGGCTACCGGTACGCCGAGGGTGACACCGCCGACACGATCGACCCGGCGCGCTCCGGCCGCCTGCACATCCTCGAGGTGCAGCGGCTGATCCGGTTCATGCCCAAGGTCGTCATCTGCGTCGTACCGGGCTGGGCGGCCGGCGGCGGTCACAGCCTGCACGTCGTCTCCGACCTCACGCTGGCCAGCCGCGAGCATGCGCGGTTCAAGCAGACCGATGCGAAGGTCGCGAGTTTCGACGGCGGCTTCGGCTCGGCGTACCTCGCCCGTCAGGTCGGGCAGAAGTTCGCCCGCGAGATCTTCTTCCTCGGCGATGAGTACTCCGCGGACGACGCACACCGCATGGGCATGGTCAACGCGGTCGTCGACCACGCCGACCTCGAGCGGGTTGCACTGGAGTGGGCGGCGAAGGTCAACGCGATGAGCCCGATGGGAATCCGGATGCTGAAGTACGCCTTCAACGCGGTCGACGACGGCCTGGTCGGTCAGCAGCTTTTCGCCGGTGAGGCGACGCGGCTGGGCTACATGACCGACGAGGCCGCCGAAGGTCGCGACGCCTTCCTGCAGCGCCGCGATCCCGACTGGTCCGGCTTCCCCTGGTACTACTGACCGGGCTCGCTATCGCTGGCGGGAGTGCCAGGTGTGGCGGACCACCTCGGCGCGCGGGTCGTCGAGCGCCTCGGCGAGCGGCAGCTGCAAGAGCACCAGGTCCGACGGCGCCCCGGCCGCCACGCGGCGCCGTGGCGCGGCAAGCGCCTCGGGCGGGCGGAGATACCCGTCGAGCACCATCGCGGCGGCGACCCACTCCTTCACGTTCACCCGCGCGCCGCTCTCGCTGCGCCGGTCCCGCGCCGCCCGCATCACGGCCCATGGATCGAGTGGACCGTACGGCGCATCGCTGCTCGGCACGACGCTGACCTTCGCCTCGACCATCGAGGAGTAGCGATAGAGATCGGGCAGGTCCTCGGCCGGCAGGTCCGCGAGGTAGCGGTCGCCCCGCTGGCAGATGAAGCCGGGCTGCGTGACGACCGCGAGACCGAGGCGGCTGATCCGCTCGACCGTCGTCGCATCCGCGAGCGACGCGTGCTCGATCCGGTCGCCCGGGATCGCCCCGATCTCGTCGAGCACCGCGAGCAGTAGAAGCAGCGACTCCCGGGTCACGCAGTGCACTGCGACGGCGCGGCCGAGCACCCGGGCGTCCGCGATCGTCTCGCGCAGGTCGTCGTACGTCGGAAGGCTGTGGTCCTCGAGGACGATCTTGCGCGGCCCCGTGGTTGCCCAGCGAGGCGCGTCAGCCGCTAGGAGATGGATCCGCTGCGGCAGCCTCGCGGCAGCGATCAGGTCCGCGCCGGCGCCGAGTGTCGGGGTCGCGTCGGTGACGCCGGTGATGCCGTACCGCGAGAGCCGGCGGCCGAGCGGGCCGAGGTCCGGCGGATCGTCGGCGATCCGATCACCGAGCCAGCCGTCCAGCCGCCACAACCGGCCGGTCGGGACCCCGTTCGCGTCACGCTCGATCCCCGGCTCGCTCGAGCTCGCCGCACCGACCGCTGCCAGCCCCGCCGAGTTGAGCACCCACATCGCTCCGCTGTGGTGCTGCACGCGCACCGGGCGCCGCGGAGCGACCCGGTCGATCGCCGCGGCATCGAGATCGTCGGCGCCGCCCACCGCACGCAGCCAGCCGCTGCCGGCAGGTGCTGTGGCCAGTGCGTCGATGCCATTGCTGACGTCGATCGACGTGGCAGCGCGCGCGGTCGCGAGCAGGTGGATGTGGTGGTCGTGAAGCCCAGGCAGCAGCGCGCACCGACCCGCCTCGACCACCTCCTCGTCGCCGATCGGCGTCAACGGATGCGGTGAGACCTGCCGGATCACCCGGCCGTCGAAGCGGACGTCGACGATCTTGCGGTCGACCTCCGCGCGGCGAATCAGCACCATCGGCTGGCCTGGCGGGCTGCCGGCGGTGCGACCGGGATCAACCGGTCGCCGTCGTCGACTGCCCACCCGTCTCCGTCGCGTACGACGACTGCATTCGCCAGCTCGGTCCGAGTGGACCGCACGACGTCGTACATGGACACCTCGACCACGCCCGAGCGCCCGCAGCTCCAGGCGTCGAGCGCGGCGGCGGCGGCGTGGCAGCCGGTCAGCGGATCGGCGATCGCGTCACCGGCGAACACCGGCCCGCCGCCGAGCAGACCGGCCGCCGCGGCAACGTCGTCGCCGTAACCGATCCGGTTGTGCTCTCGGCCGTACGCCGTGATCGACACCCAGGTGCCGCCGGAGGCAGAGGTGATCGCATCGGCGTCGATGCCGAGCTGGGCGAGTGCACGGGGCCGCGACGCCTCGATGACGATGTCGGCGTGCAGCAGCAGATCGCGCAGCCTCGACCTGCCGTCGGCCTCGGCGAAGTCGAGCGTGCACCGCTGCGCGCCGTTGCGCAGGAGGCGGTGGAACTCGGGCGCGAAGTCGCGGCTGGGGTCGGGACGCCGCGTGCTCTCGACATCGATGACCCGGGCGCCGAGCAGCCCGAGCAGGTGCGCGCACAGCGGGCCTGCCCAAAGCGAAGACAGGTCCACGACAAGGGGCGCGGCAGCCCGAGCCGGCGGGTGTGCGGCTGGTTCGGGCTGCTCCGGCTGGCGTTGTGGCAGCGTGTGATCGACGGCGCCCGCTGCCAGCCCCAGCAACCTCGCGCGCTCGACGACCTCGGTCGCCGTGCGGCTGCGGCACCAGTCGGTGACCGACTGCCACGGATCGTCGCCGGCCTCGCCCCCGACCAGCGCGGGCACCGACGTGAGGTCGTCCGGTCGGGACAGCGTGAGGGCGACCGTGCCGTCGGCTGCCTCGAGCAACCTGCTCGCCCCGCCCGCCGAGATCCGACCGCGCCGCGCCAGCCCCATCACGGCCGCGCGCTCGCCGAGCAGGCGCTCGTCCGGCAGCGCAGTGGTGTCGAGCCCCATCGCGGTGGCGGTACCGGCGAGCCGACGCAGCGCGCTGAGGACCGCGTGGCCCGGTTCGCCCGCGACGAGCTGAGGTGGCCCGTCCGCCGTACCGGTCAGCGCCATCGCGCCGCTGTACGCCCATGACTCGACCGGGGTCCGCTCGGCGAGCAGATCGAGGTCGCTCATCGGCCGATCTCGTCGATCAGGCCCCAGTCGAGAGCGGTCACCGCGTCGATCGGCGCGCCGCTGCGCGCCAGCTCTTCGGTGCGTCTGCGACCGATCCGCCGCGGCAGGCTCACGGTGCCGCCGGCTCCGGGGATCAGCCCCATCGCGAGCTCGGGAAGCAGGAACGTCGTGTCCGGGTCGGCGACCACGCGGTGCGCGAAGGCCGGCAGCTCTACTCCCGCGCCGGCGCAGGCGCCGTGCACGTAGACGGTGATGCGATCACGCAGGCGGTAGATCGCGGCGCCGAGGCTTCGCGCCGTACGGATCAGGTGCGCGCTGGCCGGGTCGCTCAGCGTCCCGAACTCGTCGAGATCCCCTCCGGCGCAGAACGACGGGCCGGCGCCGCGCCACACGACCGCGACCGCGGGATCCGCGTCGGCAATCGCAAAGGCATCGAGCAGCGCGTCGCGGGTCGCCGCGTCGATGGCGTTGCGTCGCTCCGGGCGGATCAGCCGCACGTGCAGGACGTCGTCGTCGCGGCTGACCTCGACCGGCTGTGCTGAGACCCGCGGCTCTCGCGGCGCGCGGGCCGCGAGCCAGGCGCGATGTTCCGGGCCGGCTTGAAGCGTGGAGTACGCGAGTGACTCGACGACCAGCGCATCCTCGACCGGCATGCCGGCTGTCACCCGCAGCACGTCGGACAGCACCGCGCTGGCCTGCGGGTTCTGCTCGGGCACGATCGCGACGCTAGCCGCCGTACGACGCCGAGCGTCAGCCCGCGGTGAGCTCCTCGACGAGGACGCGGCGCAGCAGCTTGCCGGTCGCCGTGACCGGCAGCTCGTCGCGGAAGACGATGCGGTCGGGCGTACGGCTGCCGCGCAGGGACTTGCGCGCGAACGCGCGAAGCTCCTCGGGGTCGACCTCACGGTGCGCGACGACGACCGCCACGATGCACTCGCCCCACTCGTCGTCCGGTACGCCGACGACCGCAACCTCGTGCACGTCGGGATGCTCGACCAGGACGTCCTCGACCTCCGCCGGGGCGATGTTCTCGCCGCCACGGATGATCGTGTCGTCGGTCCGGCCCTCGATGAACAGGTAGCCGTCGGCGTCGATCCAGGCGCGGTCACGGGTCGGGAACCAGCCGTCGGCGTCGACCGCGCTGCCCTTGCCGAGGTACTCGCCCGATACCTGGGGTCCCCGCACCCACAGCTCGCCGGGCTCGCCGAGTGCCAGCACCGTTCCGTCTTCGTCGCGGACCTGCGCCTCGATGCCGGGGATGAGCTTGCCGGCGCTCGACAGCCGCGCCTGGACGACCGGGTCGTCGCTGGTCAGCGCCGCCCGGTGGTCGTCCGGGTCGAGCAGTGCGATCGTGCTCGAGGTCTCAGTCAGCCCGTAGGCGTTGACGAATCCGGTCTCCGGGAACGCCTTCAGGGCCGCGGCGAGGACGGGATGACTGACGCGCGCGCCGCCGTACGCGATCGAGCGCAGCGTCGGGACATCGGCCTGCGCGCCGTCGAGGTGGTCGACGATGCGGGAGAGCATCGTCGGGACGACCATCGCGCTGGTGATGCCCTCGCGCGCGACGACGTCCAGCCAGCCATCGGCCGCGAAGTCCGGCAGGTGGACGACCCGGCGTCCGGCGGCGGTGTTGGTCAAGACGGTCCCCACGCCGGCGACGTGGTACGGCGGGACCGACACGAGCGCGGCGTCCGCCTCGTCGGCCGAGCCGGGGTCCACCGTCTGCAGCACGTAGGAGACGAGATGCGAGTGCCGGAGGATGACGCCCTTCGGCGCACTGGTGGTGCCGCTGGTGAACAGCAGCACGGCGGTCGACTCGTCCGGCACGTCGACGAACTCGGGGTCCGCGTCAGGCAGCGACAACAGGTCGGCGGTGGTGATGGTGGGCACGCCCGCCGGCAGATGTGGCAGGTAGGCCTCGTCGGCAACGATCAGCGGCGAGTCGAGCTGCGCGATGAGGTCGGCGAGCTGGTCGTCGGCGAGGCGGTAGTTCAGCGGCGCCGCAGGCACGCTGGCGTGCGCCGCCGCGAACAGCGACGCATGGAAGGCCGGACCGGACAGTCCGACGTAGGCCAGCGTGCCGGCGCCTTCGGCCTGGATCCGCGCAGCGGCGTTGCGCGCCTTGCGGTCGAGGTCGGCGAAGGTCATGCCGGCATCGCGAGTGCCGACGGCGAGCCGGTCGGGCACGATGCCCGTGGCGAGGTCGAGCAGCAGGGTGATGCTCACTGGGCTCCTAGCTCCTGGGTGATGACCGCATGACGATGATGCAGGCCGGGCTCGTTGCGGCCGAACAGCAGGTGGGACGACAAGCCGGTCTCGAGGTTCGCCTGCACCCGCTCGGCAAGTGCGTAGTCCTCGTCGCGAACCGTGTGATGGGCGTAGTCGAAGACGGCCTCCGCGCTGGCTCGAGCTTCGTCGTCGGCCAGCGGGAAGCGCCAGGAGTTCTGGTGGTACGTCGTCGACTCTCCCGGGGTGTTGCCGGGGTAGACCCGGAAGATCTCGCCGTTGACCGCGGTGACCGACAGCACCACGTTCGGGTAGATGGCATAGATCACCACCAGGCGGTCCAGCGGCACCCACTCGTCCTCCGGCGTGCCCGCGACCTCGTCGATCGCCCGCAGCGGGAAGACCAGCCGGTGGTGCCTGCCGTAGGCGTCGAACACGGTGCAGTTGCTGTGCGCGACCTTCGCGAACGTCGTCGTGTGCACGGTCGCGAAGTGGTAGTTCTCGGCGAACGTGTCGAGCCCGAGCTTCCAGTTGATCGACGCGTCGAGTCGCTTCTCGCCTACCGGCGCCCACGAGCCGAAGTCCCACGCCTCGAGCTGCGGGCCGAGCTCACCGAGGTGGGCGACGACGTCGAGGGGTTGCGCCGGGTCCAGGCCGACCCACAGGAAGCCGGCGTACTCCTGGGCCGGCAGCTCGGCGAGTTTCGCCTCGGTCGAGCGCTCGGCGGAGAACCCCTCCTCACCCGGTACGCCGGTGACGCGGCCGGTCAGGTCATAGGTCCAGGAGTGGTACGGGCAGGCCAGCCGCTGCGCGAGCCCGCAGCCGGTCGCGACGGGGGCCTGCCGGTGTCGGCAGATGTTGTGGAACGCGCGGACCTTGCCGTCCTTCGCCCGGGTGAGCAGCACGGGCGTGCCCATCACGTCCTTCGTGGTGAACGAGCCCGGCTTGGGCAGCTCGCCGGCGTAGCCGACCAGCTGGGGGGCAGCGGCGACCAGCGCGCGTTCCCGGGCGTGCCGCTCGACGTCGGTGTAGCTCGCCGCAGGCTCGAGGTGCTCGTCGGGCATCAGGTCTGTGGTGCTGTCCGCGCGCAGCTTGATGGCGCGCCGCATCACGTCGACCAGGTCGTCCCGGTTCATCGCGACATCACCCGGGTCACCAGCTTGCCGTGTTCTTCTTGCCGTCGGTCGTCACGGTGACGGTCGCGCCGACCAGCTCCCGCGACTCGGCGTCGGCGAGCAGCTCGGGTGAGAAGGCCCGCGCGAGAGTGCGGCCGCCGGGCACGTCGAGCACGAGCAGCGCGCTCTGCGGTCCCTCGCGGTCGTGCGCGACGGTGTAGGCGGCAACCGTCGCGGTGCCCTCGAAGCTGTCGACTAGCGGAAGGCGCGGCTGGGCGGCCTCGACATCGGGCTGTACGTCGGGTGCCGGCGCCCAGCCGGGCTCGCGCCGGTAGACCGCCGCAACGTGCTTCTGCAGGTGCATGCCCACGCCGGTGACTAACGCGTTGCCGCCCTCGGCGCGCAGCCGCTCGACAGCGGTCGCGATGCTGTGCAACCCGTATCCGCTGCCCGGCCCGCCCGCGAACGGCAGGCCGCCGGTGACCGTCAGCCCGCGAGGGTCGAGCGAGTCCAGCCCCAGCGCGTCACAGGCGAGCGTGAGCGAGGACGGGAAGCAGGAGTAGAGGTCGAAGCAGGTCACGTCGGCAAGCGAGATGCCCGCGGTCTGCAGAGCGGCGGCCCCGGTCAGCCGCATTGCGGCCGAGGCCGACATGTCCGCGCGTTCGGCGATGCCGGCGGGGTCCTCGGCGTACGCGCTCGCGGCGAGGTAGACCCGCTTGTCCTCGGCAATGCCGAGCGCGTCGGCCTTCTCGATCGTCGTCACGAGCAGCGCGGCCGCCATGTCGACGTCCATGACCGACACCTCGTACTTGGTGTAGGGCCAGCCGACGTAACGGTTGCTCGCGTCCGGGGTCTCGATCTGCTCGACGGTGAGCTCCTCCGGCGACCACGCGTGCGGGTTGGCCGCCGCGGTCGGCGTCATCGCCGCCATGATCTCCGCCATCTCGCGGGCGTAGGAGGCGAGGTCGCTGCCGCGCTTGGCGCGACGGGCGGTGTCCCACAGCGGGAAGGTCTCCCACGCCTGGAACACGTCGTGGGCGAGCTCGACCGACGGGGGTGGCGTCCACGGGAACGGCGACGGCGGGTTCTCCCGGAACGACCACGCCGGCCGCTCGCCGGCCCGCTTCAACGCCTTCTTGGTCGCGAGCGCCTCGGCGCCCACGATCAAGGCGCAGTCCAGCTCGCCGCGTTGCATCGCGGCGGCGGTCTCCGACACCAGCACCTGCGGGACGGTCCCGCCGATGCCCGAGTACAGCCTGTGTCTCGGCGCCGCGCCGAGCCGCTCGGCGAGCCGGCCGGCCGGGTCGTCGTACGGCCAGGTCTGGCAGTAGACGACCTGGATCGACTCGATCGAGGCGAGCAGGTCAGGCACCCCCGCGTCGTCCGCCGCGGCACGCGCGACCTGCTCCCACGACACGAGCGGCTCGGGTGCCGGTCCCGGCGGCCGGACCGTCTGCTGGGCCACTCCGACGACGACGAGGTCGCGGGCCGCCATCAGGCGCTCACCGCGCAAGGCAGCGACTTGATGCCGTGGAAGAACGCTGATCGCAGCCGCTTCGGTTCGCCGGTGACGGTGAGGTGCGGTGCGCGGGTGTAGAGCTCGTCCAGCATGACTTTGATCTCCAGCTTGGCAAGCTGCGCCCCCAGGCAGAAGTGCGTGCCGAGGCCGCCGAACGCGACGTGCGGGCCAGGCTCCCGACCGAGGTCGAGGCGGTACGGATCGGGGAAGGCCCGCTCGTCCCGGTTGGCCGACAGGTAGTGCATGGCGACCCAGTCTCCCGCGGCGATCCGCTGCCCGCCGAGCTCGGTGTCGGCCGTCGCGGTACGCCGGAAGTGCAGGACCGGCGTCGACCACCGCAGCAGCTCGTCAACCACCGCGGGGGTCGTGCCGCCGGGCGTGGCGAGCCGGGCGCGCTGGTCTGGATGGTCGGACAGCGCATGGATCGAGTGGCTGAGCGTGTTGCGCGTGGTCTCGTTGCCCGCGACCGCCAGCAGCAGGAAGAACTCGTTGAGCTGCGCGTCGGTCAGCGCCTCGCCGTCGACTCGCGCCGCGAGCAGTGCCGAGAGGATGTCGTCACGCGGCGTCACCGCGTTGGCCTCGTCGCGTCGCCGCTCGGCGATCAGGTCCTGGCAGTAGGCGAACATCGCCATGCCGGCTTCGCGCAAGGCGGACGGGTCGGGCGCGTAGTCGGGATCCTCGATGCCGAGGCTGCCGATCGCGTTGCTCCAGTCGAAGATCTTGAGCCGATCCGCCTGCGGCACGCCGAGCACCTCGGCGATCACCTGCAACGACATCTCCGCGCTGATGGCCGGCACCGCGTCGAACTCGCCGAGCTCGAGCACCCGGTCGACGATGTCGCGGGCGATCTCGCGGAGCCGGTCTTCGAGCCGGGCGACGTTGCGTGCGGTGAAGCCCTGGTTGACCAGCCGCCGGATCGTCGTGTGTCGCGGCGGGTCCAACCCGGGGAGCATCGCGGAGTCTGGGTTGGGCCGGGTAGGGACGAAGGTGTTGCCGGTCGAGGAGCTGAACGTCGCGTCGTCGCGGCTGACCCGGATCACGTCATCGTGCCGGGTGAGCAGCCAGATCGGGGGCAGGTCGCGAAGCTCGACGCGATGGACCGGCGAATCGGCCCGCAGCCGGTCGAGGGCGTCGTACGGCGCACCGCTCGTCCAGGCATCCGGGTCGAAGACCGTGGCCGCGTCGGCGTCAGCCTGTGTAGTGGTGGCGGCGGTCACTCAGCGACTCCGAGCAGACGGGCGAGATGTCGCGGCTGCGGCACGTGTGCGGTCCACGTCGCGGGATGGCCCGCGCTCTCCATGATCGCGCCGATTCGCAGCACGATCGAGCCGCTGCGAAGGTTTGCCAGCACCTCGTAGAACCGAAGGTCGGCGACGGCGCGACGGGCGGCACGCTCGTACCACTCGATGATCGTCGCGCGGCCCGGGTAGCCGGGCAGCTCGGCGCCGGCGGTCTCCGCCGACTGCTCGTGAAGGACGAGGAACCAGGCGAGGTCGACCTCGGCGGGCCCGACGCCCGACATCTCCCAGTCGAGCACCGCGGCGATCTCGCCGTCATCGTCGACGACCAGGTTCTGCAGCTGCGGGTCGCCCCAGAGCAGGCCCGCTGGCGGGGGATCGGCCGGCAGGTTGGCCCGGCACCAGTCGATGGCGGCGCGGTAGATCTTCGTCGCCTCGGCGTCGGTCGTGGCCCAGTCCAGGTAACGGTCCCAGTAGTCGACGATGCCGCTCAACGTCGGTCCGCCGCCCGTCGTCGCGCCCGTGACGGCCGCAGGGTCGATGCGGTGGATCCGGGCGAGCATGTCGACGAACCGGTGGAAGATCGCCGCCTGCTCGGCAGCTGATGACTCTGCCAGCCAGCCATGGGTGAGGTACGGCGGGTTCGTGGTCAGTGTCCGGCCCGCGACGCGTGGCATCAGCAGGAACGGCGCGCCCACCCAGGCCGGGTCGGCTTCGAACGCTATCGGCGGCGCGGACGGGATGCCCGCCTCGCTCACCGCCCGCTGGACTCGCTCCTGCCGCGAGAGGTCGTAGTCGGGGAACAAGCCCGATCCCTGCGGTGGCAGTCGTGCGACGTACCCGGACCCGGCGACGTCGAGCAGCAAGGTGTCGCTGGACAGACCTGGTTGCGGGCGCTCGACGCTGACCGGCGGGGCAACCCCTTCGCGCGCCGCGAACCACGCGGAGAATCCGGCGGCGAGCGCCTTTCGGCTGCGGGACCGCGCGGGTCGGGGCGGGGCCAGCGCGAGCCGCTGGTTGGCTTCGAACTCGGCGTAGAGCGCATCGCGGTCCGCATCGGTCAGTAGCCGGTAACCGGCGTCACGGTCCGGACGCCACCAGACCGGGTCGGTGGTTGCCCACGCCTCGCGCTTGATCCGCTGCCGGTCGGTCTTGTCGTGGGCGACGGTCGGCAGCGCGGGGGTGACCCGCACGAACTTCGGCGCCCACTTGGTGCCGAGATCGGGCTGCGCGGCGAGCCAGTCGCCGAACGCGGCGGGCTCGAAGCCCGCGCCTTCGACCAGCTGCAGCGCGGCGAGCACCTGGTCGCCGTTGTGCGGGTCCGAGACGCCGACGACAGCAACCGCGGCGACGTCGTCATGGCGGTCGATGATCCGCTCCACGGGAGCAGCCGCGAAGTTCTCGGAGTCGACCCGAATCCAGTCCCCGGCGCGACCGGCGAAGTAGAAGACACCGTCGGCGTCGCGGTAGGCGAGGTCCCCCGACCAGTACCAGCCGTCGCGCAGCCTGGTCTCGTCCGCTTCGGCGTTGGACCAGTACCCCTCGAACGCGCCGGTGGAGTCCCGTCGTACCAGCTCCCCGATGGCCTGCTCGGGGTTGCGCAGCAGGCCGTGCTCGTCCAGGTCGGCGATGGCCTTCTCCTCACCGGTGGCCTGGTCGACCACGGCGATGTCGGCGCCTTCCGGGGCTCGGCCGAGGGCGCCGTGACGGCGGCTGGGCAGGAGCGTGATGCCGCCCTCGCTCTGTCCGTAGCCGGTGACGACGGGTACCCCGAAGCGTGCCGTGAAGTCGCTGGCGTCGCGCGGTGAGCTCTCCGGCGCGAGTACGACGCGCAGCTTGTGGTCCTTGTCGTGCACGCTGGGCTTCGTCGCGAGGATGTAGGACAGCGCCCGACCGACCGTGGTCGTGAAGTCCGCGTCGTACCGTCGGACGTCGTCGAGCCACGCGCTTGCCGAGAACTTCTCGCGCAGGGCGATCCTCGCGCCGGCCGCGAGCGCTGGGAACAGCGCTCCGAACAGCGCGTTGCCGTGGATAAGCGGCATGCAGATGTAGAGGGTGTCGCTCTTCGGGAAGCCGAGGTTCGCCGCCGCCGCGATGCGGCCGGAGGAGCGCCGTACCGCCTTGGGCGCCGACGTCGATCCCGACGTGAAGATCAGTAACAGCAGGGTCGAAGGATCGGGCAGGGCGGCTGGCAGCGATGCTCCGACGTGCTTCTGCCACGGCTCGTCCTCGACGAGCACGTGCTCGGTGTCGAGTAGGTCCGCGTGGGCCCGGTCGGTGAGCACGAGCTGGCAGTCGGTGTGATCGATGTCGCGCTGCAGCTCCGCCCCGCGCCGCGTGGAGTTGATGCCCACGACGCACGCTCCGGCGAGAGCCGCGCCGAACAGCGTGAAGACGAAGTCCGGTGTGTTGTCGAGCAGCAGGCCGACGTTTCGCGGCTTAGCCGGATCGAGGGCAGTCGAGAGCCACTCGGCTCGCGCGGCGGCCTGCGCGACGACCTCGCGCCACGTCCAGGACCGCTCGCCCGCGAGCAGCGCAAGGTCGCCATCGTCGGCGCGGGCGGCGAGCAGCTCGGCGACCCCGACAGCGGGCGCGTCGGTCACGCGCTGCACCCTACGGGAACGCCATTCTCCGATCCAGCAATGAACGTTACCGCGTAGGCGGCGGCAGCACTACCGCGACTGGCCGGGCGAGCTGTTGGTGGTGGAAATCGATCTCGGCCTGGTGCCCTCCGAGGTGCGAGTCGAGAACCTCGACGGCGGCTCGGCCCGCTATCCACACATCTACGGCGCGGTCCCGCTCGAGGCGGTTACTGCGACCTACCGCCTGACCAAGGGCCCGTCAGGGTGGGCGCTGCCCGCCGCGCTGTCGCGCGGGTGAGCGGTAGTGCTTGTGGATAAGTTTTCCTTAGATTGCAACGGATTTCCTGTTGATCTTGTCACCGGGGAGAGGTAGGATTCGAACATCAGTTCGAAGGGAGTCACGGTGCTCGACCAGCCCACGCAGGTCCTCGCGGAGGACATTGCGCGACTGGTTGCCCAAGACCCGCACTCGCTTCCTGATGTCCTGCTCGTGGAGTCCACTGAGGCGCTGCTCAACGCACGCCGCCGGCTGGACGGCGTCCTCGCGCGCCGCCTGCAGGTGATGGACACCCGCGACGCGACAACCTCCGAGTGCGGCCGCTCGACGCGCGCATGGCTGGTCGAAGACCAGCAGCTTTCGAATGCCGATGCGTGCTCGCGGCTGTCGGTGGCGCGGACCTACCCCACGCGGCCGGCGATCGTCGAGGCGATGCTCGCCGGGGAGGCCACCCAGGACCAAGCGAAGGTCATCACCTCGTTCCTGCCGAAGCTGCCCAGCTCTGAGGCGCGCGACCACGCCGAGAAGGAGCTCCTCGACATCGCGCGCTACGCCGATCCGACCTTGATGGCCCGCGGTCTGCGCGAGCTCACCGACCGGCTGTGCCTTAACGAGACCGCTGAAGAACGCGCGGTACGCCGGCGCGAGGGCCGCTACCTGACCTTGACCGACACGATCGACGAGATGGTCCGCATCGACGGGATGCTCGACCGGGTCGGTGCCGCCATCCTGCGCAAGGCCCTCTATCCCCTGAGCCGCAAGGCCGGGGAGGTTGACGAGCGCACCCCAGCGAAGCGCAACGCGGACGCACTCGTAGAGCTCGCGACCATCGCCATGAAGTGTGGCGAGCTGCCTGAGGCCGCCGGCGAGCCGACTCAGGTGACGGTGCTCACCCACCTCACCGACCTGATCGCCCAGCTCGAAGCCGGGGACACCTGCACCGCGTTTCTCGAAGGTGTAGCGGTCAGCCCGAACACCGCCCGGATGCTCGCTTGCGACGCCGGCATCATCCCCGCGGTCCTCGGCAGCGCCTCGGAAGTCCTCGACCTCGGACGGTCCACCCGGACCTGGAGCCGGGCACAGCGCCGAGCCGCGAAGATCCGCGCCAACGGGCATTGCGAGTCACCGAAGTGCCAGGCAGCCATCCTCCGCTGCGACCTCCACCACGAGGACTACTGGGAAAACGGCGGCCAGACGAACCTCGACAAGGCGATCTACCTCTGCGCCTACCACCACTGGCTCGAACACCACACCGAGTGGCACCACAGTCGAAACAAAGACGGCACCGTCGAGCTTCGAAGAACCTGACCTCAGCGGCGAATGTGAATGTCAGTTAAGCCGCGGCGACGCCGAGGCGGTCGGTCAGGAAGTCGAGGACGCGGTCGAGTGCCTCGCGCGTCGGCGTGCCGGGCTGGTCGATGAGGTGCTCGGTGAGCACCGAATGGGCGGCCTTCGGATGGCCGTGCGGGTTGCCCGGCGAGGAGTCGAGCTCCACGCCGATGAAGCCGTCGCCGAGCTCACGGCGCAGCGTCGCGAACCGCTCCCCGGGCGCCATCGGGTCGCCGGTGAACCGAAGGCCCATCACACAGCCCCCCGACGCCACCTTCTGCTTGACGACCGCGAGCTCCGCCTCGGAGATGCCGAGGTCGGCCTTGCGTCGCGCGCCGATCGGGAACGGCACCGACGGCTGGCTCATCACCGGCGCGACAACCGGCGCATCAGCCATCATTCCCAGCGCGAACCCACCGGTGAAGCACATGCCGACGACCCCGACACCGGGCCCGCCGCAGCGTTGATGCTCGGCTCGGGCCAGCGCCCGCAGCCATCCCGTGATCCTGCCCGACTGCTTCGTCGCCAGCTTGGTGAACTCGCTCGAGATGCAGAGCTTGCCAAAGGTGCTCAACGTGTACCCCGCGGAGATCTCCTTGCCCGGCTCGCCGAACAGGTGCGGCATCACCGCCGTACACCCGCGGTCGACGATCTTGCGGGCGAAGTTCGCGACGCCTGGCGTGATGCCGGGGACCTCCGAGATGACGATCACCGCAGGCCCGGAGCCCTTGCGGAAGATGTCCTTGGTCTTGCCGTCGGCGGTGAACGGCTCACGTACGAAGTCATCGAGGGGATCGGTCACCGCAACATCATCGCCGCTCGGTTGTCCTAGGTTGGGACCCGTGCCCGCCGCGTCGTCCTCGTGGGTGCGGGCGGGCTCCCGGGGCGCGCTTGCGATCGTGTCCGGTGCGGCAGTCGGGGCAGTGCTCGAGTGGTCGGTTCCTCACTTGCCGTTCTCGCTCGAGCCGCTCGCCAACTCCGCCGCGCCGTGGCTGGTCCTTGCGTTGGCGATCGCCCTGACCACACGCCGCTGGGCTGAGGCCGTCGTGCTGGCGGTCACCACGCTCGTGGCCCTTGTGGCGGGCTTCTACGTCGCCGAGCACCTGCGCGGCTGGCCGGTATCGCGACATCAGGTCGCACTCTGGACGGCTGCGAGCTTCGCCGCGGGTCCCCTGGTAGGGCTGTCTGCGGCATGGTTGCGCGGGCATGGGCGTACGGCGGCCGCGCTCGGCGCGGGCATCGTCGGCGGCCTCCTCGCCGGCGAGGCGATGCACGGGATCAGGCAGCTGCAGTTCTCGACACCGCACCGCTACTGGCACGCGCAGCTGGTGGTCGGCATCGCGGCAGCTGTCGCGCTCCCGTTGTGGCGATCGCGGCACCGGCTGGTCGCCAGCGCGCCGCCGCTGATGACCTCCCTGGCGACGTGCGCCGTCGTCGGCGCCGGAACCTACGTCGCCTACCAGTTTCCCTGACCGGCGCTAGCTCGAAGTCAGTAGCCGCTTGAGGAGCTTGCCATTCGGCAGGCGGGGCAGCGCGTCGACGAAGCGGACCTCGCGCGGGCACTTGAAGTGCGAGAGTCGCTCCCGGCAGAACTCGATGAGCTCTTCGGCGAGCTGCTGCGACGCTGGCTCGCCTTCGCGCAGCTGCACGAACGCGGTGACCTTCTCGCCCATCACCTCGTCCGGCGTGCCGATGACAGCGACGTCGTCGACCGCGAAGTGGCCGATCAGCACGTCCTCCGCCTCGCGCGGATAGATGTTGACCCCGCCCGAGATGATCATGTTCGACACCCGGTCGGTGAGGTAGAGGTAGCCCTCCTCGTCGAGCCGTCCGATGTCGCCGATCGAGTTCCAGCCCTTGTCGTTGAACGCGCGAGCAGTCTTCTCCGGGTCGCCGTGGTAGTCGAACCGGTGGATGGCCTCGAACCAGATCTCGCCCTCTTCACCGACCGGCAGCTCGTTGCCCTCTTCATCGGTGATGTGGACCGGCCCGAGCAGCGACTTGCCGACCGAGCCCGGATGCTCGAGCCACTCCTGCGGCCCGATCGCGCAGAACCCGGTGCCCTCGCTCGCGGCGTAGTACTCGTAGACGATCGGGCCGAGCCACTCGATCGCCGCCCGCTTGACCTCGGGCGGGCAGGGCGCCGCCGCGTGGACCACCATCTGCAGGCTCGACAGGTCGTAGCGGGACCGGGTCGACTCGGCAAGCTTGAGCAGCCGGACGAGGTACGTCGGGACCATCTGGGTGTGCGTCACCTTGAATGCCTCGACCAGCCGCATCCACTCGAGCGGATCGAACCGGTCCATCACGACGACGGTCCCGCCGATGCGGTGAACCGTCGTCGTCCAGCCTGCCGGAGCTGCGTGGTAGAGCGGCGCGGGGGACAGGTACACCGACTCCGGGGTGAAGCCGTAGAGCCCGCTGATCAGCCCGACCAGCGGGTTCATCGGGCCGAGCTCCACGATGGGCAGCGCCGGCTTGATCCCCTTGGGGACCCCCGTGGTGCCGGAGGAGTAGAACATCCAGCTGCCCTCGACGTCGTCGGGCGACGCCGCGGTGGGTTGACCGGCGACGGCCTCTTCGAGTGACTCGAACCCGGGCAGCGAGCCCCCCGTCGCGAACCGGAGGGGGACGTTGTCGGCGGCCTCACCCAGAGCGGCGATCGTGTCGGCCAGCGATGCCGACGCGATCAGCGCCTTCGCCTCGCAGTCGGCGACGATGTAGGCCGCTTCCTTCGCGGCGAGATGCCAGTTGACCGGCACGAGGTAGAGCCCGCAGCGCTGAACCCCCCACACGATCTCGAACCACGACACGTCGTTGGGCATGACGACCGCGACGACGTCGCCGTGGCGCAGCCCGCGGGATCGCAGCATCGCCGCGATCTGGTTGGAGCGTGCCTCCATCTCGGCGTACGTCCGCGTCTCGCCGGTCGACGGCATGACGACAGCCAGCCGATCCGGCGCGCTGGCCGCATGGAAAGAGGGGTGGTACTCGCCGCTCATCCGGTCACCGTCCTTGCCAGTTGGGCTCGCGCTTCTCCGCGAACGCCCGCGGGCCCTCCTTGGCGTCCTCGGTCGCGAACACCTCCTGGGAGATCTGCGACTCCAGCTTGTACGCGGCACGCATGTCGGTCTTGAGCCCTTCGATCACGCTGCGCTTGGTGGCCTGCACCGCGAGTGGCGCGTTCTTGGTGATCCGGGCAGCCATCCGGAACGCCGCGTCGAGCAGGTCGTCCTCGGGTACGACCTCGTTGATCAGGCCCATCTGGTGGGCCCGCGCCGCATCGATCCGGTCGGCGCAGAGCAGGAACTCCTGCGCGAGGGCGAACGGCAGCTGGCGCGGCAGCCTTACCGTCGAGCCGCCACCGGCGAACAGGCCACGGGCCGGCTCGAGGACGCCGAAGCTCGCGTGCTCGGTGGCGATCCGGATGTCGATGCCGAGCAGCATCTCCATGCCGCCGGCAACGCACGGGCCGTTCACCGCCGCGATGATCGGCTTGTAGATCTTGCTGCCGCGCAGCACCGCATCGGTCCCGTCCGACAGCGAGTAGTCGCCGATCTTGTCGGTCTCGCCGGCCTGGATCTGCTTGGCGAGCTTGGTGACCTCGGGGATGTAGGTCTTGAGGTCCGCGCCGGACATGAAGTTGCGCCCGACCCCGGTGATGATCGCGACCCACGCCTGCTCGTCCTCGCTGAAGCGCTTCCACGCCTGGGCGAGCTGGTGGAAGTGCTCGAGGTCGCAGGCGTTCTTCGCCTCTGGCCGGTCGATCGTGATGAGAGCGACGCGCTCCGCGCCTTCGCGCGCGCCGACCTCGTAGTGAATAGGCACCTGGTGTGCTTCCTTACTCGAGGGGGAGCTGGACCGAGACCGAGCCCTTGGCCTGGACCTGGTCGTCCTGGTTGACGATGCGTACGTCGACGTCGGCGACGTGCACCCGGCGGCGCTCTTCGCGCACGCCGGTCACCGTGCCGGTGATGAAGCTGGCGTCGCCGGTCAGCGCCGGGGAGCGGTACTTGACGTCGGCGTGGGTGATGTGACCCCATTCGCCGGCCCAGGCGGCGACGTAATCGAGCACCCACGCGCCCATCGACGCGCCGTACCCGTAGCCGCGGGCCATGCCGATCTTCTTCGCCCACTGCGGCTGCAGGTGCCCGCGCGACGGGCCGTAGTACGCGCCGTCGGTGCGCTCGGGGTCGCGCCGCTCCAGGTTGCGGTCGCCCTCGTTGCCCGCGAAGTCCTTCGTGTAGCCGAGGTCGATGCCCTTGACGGAGGTCGGACCCTTCGCCATCGCGCCCCACGGGGTCATCGGGTAGGCGCGCCACTCGGTGGTGAAGCTCGCCAGCGAGTGCGGGCCGAGGACGTTGCGCGGGAGCACATCGCCTTCCTTCACCGAGCCCAGCAAACGCTTGTCGTGGCCGAGCGCCTGCAGCGCGTCGATGAACTCGGCCTTGATCGCGTCGAGCTCGGCGAGCTTGTCCTCCGTCCACTCCGGCTCGGCGTCGCCGGCCTCGGACTCCGAACCGTAGAGGTCCTTCTCCTTGGCCTTGCGGACCTTGTAGCGGATCGCGGTCGAGCGCTGCAGCGCGACGCGGCCGCCTTTGTCCGTGATGTAGAGCGTGTCTCCGCGCTGAAAGCACGTCGGGCCGGCGAACGAGGTCTCCGCGACCTTGTAGTCGTAGGGCATCCGGTGGCAGAGCACCTTGTCGCCGGGCTCGAGCCGCGTCTCGAAGAACCACCACTCGTCGCCGCCGAAGACCAGATGCGAGTCCGGGATCCGGCCGACCTGCGCGGGCGCGCAGCCGTGGCTGGTGTCGGTGGCGACGGTGTAGGACTGCGGGGCGATGATCCGCCCGAACCGGCTCTCCGCGGCGTACTTCTCGTCGTAGTGCAGCGGGTTCGGGTAGTGCATCGCCTGCACCCAGCGGCGTACGTCGTTGAGGGCGATCGGGTCCTTGAGCTCACCCGGCATGATCGGGACGCCCATGTGGCGAGCCAAGTCGCTCACGTCGAGGCCGTCGTCGTCGGGAGCCTGCGTCGAGTCGGTCATTTCCCCTGTTTCTCTCTTGCGTCCAGCAATGCGCGCAGCTCGTCGTCGCGGACCTTGGTCTTGCTTGCGGTCAACGGGATCTCGCCTGCGCCAAAGAACTCCACCCGCTTCGGAACCTTGTACGCCGCGATCCGCTCGCGCAGGAAGCCTTGCACGTCGGCGGCCGTCTCGGTGGCACCCTCGCGCAGCTCGACGCAGAGCACCGCCAGCTGTCCCAGCCGCTCGTCGGGCACCCCCAGCACCCGGCACAGCCGCACCGGCGGGTAAGCACGCAGCGCCACCTCGATCTCCGCGGGCGACACGAGCGTGCCCGCGGTCTTGATCACCTCGTCGCGTCGACCGCTCCAGTGCACGCCGCCGTCCTCGCCGACGTGGCCGACGTCGCCGGTGTGGAACCAGCCGTCGGCGTCGAAGCACTGCTCGGGCGTCTTGCCGAGGTAGTGCTGCATCAGCGTCGGACCCTTGATGAGCAGCTCACCCTCCTCGCCGCGCGGGACCGGCTGGTTGGTCTCCGGGTCGACGACGCGCAGCTGGTTGCCCGGGAGCAGGACGCCGAGGCTGGAGCGCATCAGCTCCCGCGAGCTGGTCGAGGGGTAGGCGCAGATGAACGCGCAGGTCTCGGACATCCCCCACCCGACGGGCATCTGCCAGTTCCGGTCGGGATCGGTGACGCTCGGGTGCTTGGCGAACACCGCCTTGCCGAACACGCAGCGAAGGCTGGACAGGTCCGTGCCAGCCCAGTCCGGGTGCTCGGCGAGCGTGCGCGCCTGATGCGGCAGCGTGTAGGGCTCCGTCACCTTCTCGCGAGCCATGAGCGCGAGCGCGACTCCGGCGTCGAAGCCTTCCTGCATCACCCAGGTCCCGCCGGCGGCGAGGGTGGCTCCCATGGCGGTGTTCATCCCGGCGGTCCAGAAGATCGGCAGTGCGGTCCACATCCGGGTCTGCTCGTGGCGGCCGAACAGCTCCGACTGGATCCAGAACTGCAAGGTCGGAGCCTGGTGGTGGTGCACCACGCCCTTGGGGGTCGACGTCGTACCGGAGCTGAACATGATCAGGGCGGTGTCAGTCGGCTCCGTGACCGCGACCGTTGCGCCGATCACGCCCTCGTCGGTCTCGTCCGCGTCAGCGAGGAACGACTCCCAGCTCTCGATTCCGTGGCGGTCGGGCTCGGGGCCGAGCGCGACGACGAGTGCCGGAACCGCGGCGTCCTCGTCCTGCAGCGCCGCGACGTCGGCGGCGAAGCTGCGGGAGCCCATCGTGGTCTGCAGCAGCAGCGCGGACGGGCCGGCGGCATCGAGCAGCGTGGCGAGCTCGGGCTTGGTGGCGAAGGTGGACAGCGGGACGATCACCGCTCCGGCGAGCGCCGCGCCGAAGTACGCCGCGACCGCCTCCGGCCGGTTGGCCATCAGCGTCGCGACGCGCTCGCCACGGCTCACGCCGCGCGCGATCAGTGCTCTTGCGACATCGCGCGCGTTGCGTTCGAGGTCGGCGTAGGTCCATCGCACCGTCTCGCCGCCGCGCAGTGGGTCGTCGAAGACGAGCGCTTCGTTCCCGGCGTACCGGCGAGCCACTTCGAGCAGGAATCCGCCCATCGTCAGCGGCCGCCCGGACGCGGCGAACGTCTCCGGATCGAACGCCGGACCGGCGGCATCCGCTGCCTCCTCGCGTGCCACCTTGGTCCCTTCCGACTCGCTCATCGCTGTGACAGACTTCCACACCTAGGAGAGCAGCGTTCTCCTACAGCGCGGTCAAGATTCTCTTACCGGAGGCTCGTCGTGACGATCGAGGCCAGCCCAGGAGTCGACGCGGTCACTGCGACCGTGATTCGCTCGGCGATGGAGACGATCTGCTTCGAGATGGCGACCTACGTCTCGCGCACCGCGACGACGCCGATCCTCAACCAGTCGAACGAGCGCAACGCGACGATCCTCGATGCAACCGGCCGGCTGGCCGCGCTGTCGGTCGGCATCCCGCAGTTCATGCTCTCCTCGACGCTGCCGGTCCGCTTCGCCAGCGAGTTCTTCGAAGGCGAGCTCTACCCGGGCGACGTGTTGATCGCCAACGACCCGTATCACGGCGGCGGCCACCTACCCGACGTCAACGTGTTCGCGCCGGTCTTCGACCCCGACGGCAACCTGATGCTGTTCGCCTCGATCCAGTGCCACCACGGCGACACCGGCGGTGCAATGGCCGGGGGCTACAACGTCTTCGCGAAGGACATCTGGAGCGAAGGCGTCCGCTATCCGGTGCTCAAGCTGGTCGAGCGCGGCGTCGAGCGCCGCGACGTCGTACTGATGATGCGCGCCAACAGCCGCCTGGCCGGCTTCATCGGCGATCTTCGCTCACAGGTCGGCGCTGCCCAGCTCGGCGCCCGCCGGCTGACCGAGATCATCGAGGAGTACGGCGCGGCCGCGCTGCAGGGCACCGTCGAGTGGACGATCGCCGATGCGACGCGGCGGTTCTCCGAGGAGATCGCCGGCTGGCCTGACGGCACCTACACCGCAGACGTCTACTGCGACCACGACCCGGCGGGCAACACGGACATCCACGTGCACTGCGAGATCACCGTCACCGGCGACCGGCTGATCATCGACTTCGAGGGCTCCGACACCCGCCCGAACATCCAGGCGTGGTCGACCTTCGGCAACACCCGCGGCAACGTGATCGCGCAGCTCGCCAGCCTCGTCGACCCGACGATCCCCAAGAACGAAGGCTTCTTCAACTGCATCGACCTGCGGGTGCCGGAAGGCTGCTGCCTCAACCCGGTCGAGGGCAAGCCGGTCTCCAGCGGCACCCACCATCCGGGCGTCGAGGTGGGTGACGCCATCGCGATCGCGATGAGCAAGATCCTTCCCGACCGCTGCTGCCCGCAGAGCTACAAGTTCGGCAGCCCGCGGCAGATGTGGGGTGATCTCGACCCGCGTACCGGTCGTCCGTTCTTCGACCACGGCGGCGAGGTCAGCGCCGGCTGGGTCAGCGCGGTCAAGGGCACCGACGGCTGGGGCGCGCTGGCCGCCTCGATGGGCAACCTGATCAAGGCGAGCGCCGAGATCAACGAGCAGCTGTTCCCCCACATCCTGCGGGGCAGGAACTTCGTCACCGACTCGGGAGGTCCCGGCCAGTGGCGCGGCGGCTGCGGCAGCCACTTCATCAAAGAGGTGCGTACGCCGACCTACATCAACCAGTACGTCGTGAACCAGCGCCACACCCACCCGGGCATCGCCGGCGGCCACGACGGCTCCCCGGACATCTGCTACGTCGGTGAGACGAAGGTGGAGACCGCCGTGTCCGGTGTACTGCTCGAGACCGGCGACCGCCTCGACTACAAGTTCGGCGGCGGGGGCGGCTGGGGCGACCCGCTGCTGCGCGATCCGCAGGCGGTGCTCGACGACGTGTGGGACGAGTACGTCTCCATCGAGGCGGCCAAGCGCGACTACGGCGTGGTGATCACCGGCTCGCTCGAGGACATGACGCTCGCGCTCGACGAGGAGGCCACCGCGAAGGAGCGGGCGAGCCGCCGGAGCCCCGCCGCGTGACCGGCTACCGAATCGGGGTCGACGTCGGCGGCACCTTCACCGACTGCGTCGTCATGCGTCCGGACGGCAGCTTGCTGCTCGAGAAGGCGCCGACAACCCCGGGCGACCAGAGCGACGGGGTCATCAACGCGATCGCGCAGGCGGCCGAGGCTGAAGGCCTCAGCCTCAAGGCGTTGCTGCGCCAGACCGACACGATCGTGCACGGCACGACCACCGGCGACAACACGATGATCCAGATGACGGGTGCGCCCACCGGATTGATCGTCACCAAGGGCTTCCGCGACGAGATCGAGTTCCGCCGCTGCTACAAGGAAGACATCTGGGACCCGACGCTGCCGGCGCCGTACCCGATCGCCCGCCGGCGCGTCCGGCTGGAAGTCGACGAGCGCATGACCGCCGAGGGCGAGGTGGAGACGCCGCTCGACGAGGAGGGCGTCCGCAAGGCGACGGCTCGGCTGCGCGCGTTCGGGGTGACCTCGATCGCGATCAGCTTTCTGCACTCCTACCTCAACCACAGCCACGAGCTGCGGGCTCGGGAGATCGTGCTCGACGAGTACCCCGAGGTGGAGATGGTCTCCCTCTCCCACGAGGTGCTGCCGAAGCCGCCGGAGTTCGAGCGGACCTCGACGACCCTGGTCAACGCTTACGTCGGGCCACCGATCGCGCGCTACCTGGGCAGGCTTACCGCCCGTCTCGCCGAGTCCGGGTACGCCCACGAGCTGCTGGTCGCGACCTCCTCAGGTGGCGTGGCGACCGCGGACGCCGCCGCGCGGCGCGCCGTCGCGACGATCGGCTCCGGGCCGACCGGCGGCGTGACGGCGGCCGCCAAGGTCGCGGGCAAGTCCGATCTCGGCGACGTGGTCAGCGTCGACATGGGCGGGACGAGCTACGACGTGTGCCTGATCCGCGACGGGCGTCACGAGATCAAGATTGACTGGAACTGGTTCCATCGCTACTGCATCGGGATCCCGATGATCGACATCCCGTCGGTGGGCGCCGGCGGCGGCTCGATCATCTGGGAAGAGGGCGGCGTGCTCCACGTCGGCCCCCAGTCCGCGCAGAGCCAGCCCGGACCGGTCTGCTACCGGCGGGGCGGCACCGAGCCGACGGTGACCGACGCCGACCTGGTGCTCGGCCGGCTCGCCCCCGATGGCTTCGCCAACGGCCGGATGACCCTCGACGTCGAGGGCGCTCGCGACGCGCTCGCGAAGGTCGGCGACCGAGTCGGCATGTCGGTCGAGGAGGTCGCGGCAGCCGCCGTACGGATCGTCGACGCGAACATGACAGACGCGGTACGCCGCGTCCTCTCGCTCGCCGGCGCCGACCCGCGCAAGCTCAACCTGGTCGCCTTCGGCGGGATGGGCGGGGTCCACGCGACGGTGCAGGCGCGCGCCCTGGGGATGCGCCGGTGCGTCGTACCGGCGGCCGCCGCTGGGTTCTCCGCGCTCGGCCTCTTGTCGGCGAACCACGTCATCGACGACTCGCGCGGTTACATCACGCCGATCGCGGGCGTCGACCTCACCCACCTCGGCGCGCTGGCCTCCGAGCTCGAGGCGAACGCCCGCGCGGAGCTCAAGGTGGCCAACGTCCCCGACGACCGGATCAAGCTCGAGTGGTCGCTGCTGCTGGTCTACCCGGGCCAGACCTTCGACGTCTCGATCCCGGTCGAGCATCCCGCCGACGTCGACGCCGCGGTCAACGAGTTCCACCGGCGCAACGCGGAGGCCCGGCTGATCGAGGCACGCGCGCAGGACCCGATCCTTCGCGGGGTGCGGCTGGTCGCGGTCGGCGAGGTCAGTCAGCCGGCGGAGCGAGTGCTGGACGCGGCTGCCGCGATCGAGCCGACGACGAAGCGCCGGATGTACATCGGCGATGCGTGGCATGACGGCGTACCGGTCTACGACATGACGGCGATGCGTCCCGGTGCCGCCGTGGTCGGCCCCGCGGCGGTTGCTGGGCCGTTCACGACGGTGGTCGTCGGGCCGGGCGAACGCGCTCAGGCCGCGCCCGAGGGCGACATCCTCATCGACCTGTAACGGGTGAGCTCGTGGACCACATCGGCCTGTGCCCTGCCGACTTCGACGCCTCGCTTCGCTTCTACGTCGACGGCATCGGGCTCGAAGTGGTCTTCGACGTCACGCTGCCGATGGACATGGAGGCCTTTCTCGGGGTCAAGACCGAGAAGGCCCGCACGCTGTTTCTCGCGCAGCCCGGAAACCCAGGGGCGACGCGGCTCGAGCTGCTCGACCTCTACGACGGGCGGGCACGCGCCGAGCCTGCGGGCGACGGGCTCCCGCACCGCGGTCTGACGCTGATCTCGTTCCACGTCCCGGTCGACGAGACGCTGGCGCGCCTCGCGGCGCTCGGCCTCGGGGGAACGCCGCGCCGGATCCGGGCGCGTGAAGGCTTCGCCGCCACGGTCACCGACCCCGACGGCGTGATGGTCGAGCTGGTGGACGCCCGCGTGTCCTTCTAGTTAGTTATGACCCTCGCCGCCGTCATGCAGCACGTCCAGGTCCTCGAGGCCTGCGGCGTCGTGACGACCGAGAAGGTCGGGCGCACCCGGATCTGCCGGATCCAACCTGCGGCACTGACCGCGGCGGAGCAGTGGATGGCTGATCGGCGCCGCGGTTGGGAGACCCGGCTCGACCGCCTCGGCGATCTGCTCCGCGAAGAAGCCACCGACCAGGAGAGCTCATGACCCAGTCCGTCCAGTCCAGCGTCAGCCACGACACGTTCGTGATCGTGCGCACCTACGAAGCGCCGGTTGCCGCGGTGTTCCGAGCCTGGGCGGACCCTCGCCGCAAGGCGCAGTGGTTCACCGGCTCCGCCGAGGCGCTCGGCAACGGCTACGAGCTCGACTTCCGGGTCGGCGGCCACGAGAGGTTCAGCGGCCGGCCGCACCCCGACGCCCCCGTCTACACCTACGACGCCGACCTTCACGACATCGTCGACGAGCAGCGCATCGTCTACTCGTACGAGATGTACGCCGACGACGACCGCATCTCGGTCAGCGTGGCGACGGTCGAGTTCAGCGAGCCAGCCGGCACCACGCAGCTAACAGTCACCGAGCAGGGCGTCTTCCTTGACGGCCACGACACTTCCGCGCAGCGCGAAGCGGGGACGGTGGGGCTGCTCGGCTCGCTGGCGACGTACCTCGCCGCCGACGGCTAAGCCTGGTCGCGCAGGTAGATCGATCGGATCGGGCTGACCATCAGCTCGCGCACCAGCGGCTCGTAGTGCTCGAGCGGAGGGGTGTCGTACGACGGGTCGAACGCGGGCGAGTCGTACTCCGCGCAGAACTCCGCGGTGAGGTCGAACTCGGGTTGGCCGCGGTACTTCTCGCGGATCTCGCGGTCGAGGCCGAGGTGGTGGAAGAAGTAGTAGCCCTGGAACTCCGCGTGGTGCTCGACCATCCAGTGGATCTCCGGGCTGACGAACGGCTTCACGATCGCGGCGGCGATGTCGGCGTGGTTGAACGAGCCGAGAGTGTCGCCGATGTCGTGCAGCAGGGCGGCGAGGACGTAGCGGTCGTCGCGGCCGGCCCGCTCGGCGCGAGCCGCGGTCTGCAACGAGTGCGTCAGCCGGTCCACCGCGAACCCGCAGAAGTCCCCGTCGAGCAACCGAAGGTGGTCGAGCACCCGGCTCGGCAGGTCGACCATGTAGTTGGCCTGGTGGGTGGCGATGATCTGCCAGTCCTCGCGCGTGCTCTGCGCCATGTCGTGGAACGTCGCGCGCTCACTCACCTGAGTCATGTGCGCATCATCCCTCATCCGCCGACCCATCCGCCGACCCCCGAAGTAGCACATGACTGCTCGGAGCAGCACAGGAAGTGGTCGCCGAATCGGGCGTTGAGGCAGCAATCGGCCCGGTAAGCCGGCGGTCATGTGCTACTTCGAGCTCGAAGTGTTCCTATGCTCATGCGTCGTGGACTACGACCTCGGGGCGGACGCGGCGGCGCTTCGCCACCGGCTGCGCGAGCTGATCCACCAGCACATCCCCGAGACGTTCCAGGGCGCCTGCACCGACGACCCGGCGGACCTCGAGCTGTGCAACGCGTTCTGCCGGACCCTCGCCGAACAGGGCCTGCTCTGCCTGGCGTGGCCGGAGGAGTACGGCGGGGGCGGGGGCTCGGTCTGGGACCAGACGATCGTCCGCGAGGAGATGTGGGCCCACCACGAGCCGCGCGGCCCGCAGTACATGGGCGTCAACTGGGTCGGACCCGCGCTGATGCGTCACGGGACGCAGGCCCAGCGGGACAAGCACCTGCCCGCGATCGCGGCCGGCGAGGTGATCTGGTGTCAGGGGTTCTCCGAGCCCGAGGCCGGCAGCGACCTGGCCTCGCTGCGGACCCGGGCGGTGAAGGACGGCGACGGCTGGGTCGTCAGCGGCCAGAAGGTGTGGACGTCGTACGCCCTCATGGCGCAGTGGTGCGTGCTCGCGACGTGCACCGACCCGGAAGCGCCGAGCGAGCAGCGGATCACCTTGTTCCTCGTGCCGATGGACCGGCCCGGCATCGAGGTCCGGCCGATCCCGTCGATGCTCGGCCCGCACCACCTCAACGAGGTCTTCATCGACGGGCTGCGGGTCGGCCCGGACGACGTGCTCGGGGAGGTTGGGCAGGGGTGGAAGGTGATGCGCGACGCACTCGCCTACGAGCGGGTCGGCATCGCGAGGTACGCCCGCTGCGAGTCGCTCATGCAGCGGCTGCTCGAGGTGCTCGAGGACGACGGCACGTGGGAGTCGCTCGCTCCGGCGCTGCACGCGCGATGGGTACGGGCGCTGGTCGATCTGCGAGTCGCGCGGCTGCTGGCCTACCGCGCGGTCGGCGACGCCGGCGGCATCGACCCGTCGGCAGCATCGACCGCCCGCATCGTCACGACGACGTGTGACCAGACCGTCGCGGAGGTGCTGGTCGACGCGGTCGGCGCCGGTGCGCTCGACGCGGGTCCCGACGCGGTGCTGCACGGGTCGATCGACGACCACTGGCGCTACGCGCAGGCGGCGACCGTTGCCTCCGGGACGATCGAGGTGCAGCGGATGCTGGTGGCCCGCTCGGTTCTCGGGTCTTCTCGATGAAGACATCGCTTCCCGACGACGCCGTCTCGTACGGCGACGCCGTACGCCGCCGACTGGAACGGCTCGGCGGCGTCGACTTCGGTCTGCGCGCAGAGGCGGATCGCGGGTTGCGAGACGAGGCGACCAAGGCGCTCGACGACCTCGGCGCGTTCGACCTCGACGTCCGCGACGACCTCGACCAGTTCCTTGCTGCCGCCGAGCTGTGCCGCGCGGCCGGTGCGCTGTGCCTGCCGCTACCCGTCGTCGAGAGCCTGGTACGGGTGGACGGTCAGCGGCTCGCGCTGATCGACCCGGCTACGCCGCGGGTCGACCACGGTGACCTGCCAGGGGAGTGGCTCGGCGCGGATCTCGATGGCATCGCCCACCGGCTCGAGATCGGCCCGGTGCCCTATCGCGCGAAGCTCGGCCCGTTTCTCGTCCCGGCGCGGATCGGCGAGCAGGTCGCGCCGGTGGATCCCGACGACATCGCGCGCCACCTCGTGCTGGGCGCCTGGCGGATCCTCGGCGGTCTGCAGGCCGCGTTCGGCCAGGTGGTCGAGCACGTCAAGGCGCGCAAGCAGTTCGGCCAGGCGCTGGCACAGTTCCAGGTCGTCCGCTTCGGCATCGCGGACGCCAACGTGGCGCTGCTCGGCCTCGACGAGCTCGCCCGCTACACCGCGTGGCGCCTCACCGCTGCCGAGCCGGCGAGGCGGCAGGCCGACGCGGTCGCACTGCGCCTGCACGCGGTGGACACCGCGCGCAGCGTGATGCGCACCTGTCACCAGCTGCTCGGCGCCATCGGCTTCTGCGACGAGCACGACGTCTCCGTCATCGACCGCCACCTGCAGCCGCTGCTTCGCGAGCCGTGCTCAGGGGAGTCGCTCGCGTTGCGCCTCGTTCCCGCGGTCCGCAGCGGCGAGTTCGAGACCCTCTTCTCGTGACGGCCGGCATCCCAGGCGTCTTCGACGCCGCGCTCCGTGACCGACCTGATGCCATGGCTGTCATTGCCCGGTCGGCGCGGATGACGTACGCCGAGCTGGATGCTGCGGCTGATCGCAGCGCCGCGGCATTGTGGGAGCTCGGCTTGCGCCCGGGGGACAGACTGGCCGCGAGCCTGCCCAACGACATCGATGTCGTGCTCGCCTTTCACGGCGCCATGCGGCTCGGCGCGATCTGGGTGGGCATCGGCGAAGCGCTCGCCGCGCCCGAGAAGCAGCACCTCGTCAACGACTGCGCGCCAAGGCTGCTGCTCGGCCCCGACCCCGTGATCGGCGACTGCTCTGTGGCGCTGCAGGCCGTCGGCGGTCGGGGCGTGACGGTTGAGGAGCTCCGCGCTGCCACCGCGTCGGCGGGAAATGCGCCGGCGGTCGAGGTCGATCCGCACACGCCGGCCGGGATCGCCTACACAAGCGGTACGACGGGGGTCCCCAAGGGGATCGTGCACTCGCAGCACAACCTGCTGCTGCCAGGTGAGGTGCTCGTCGCCAGCCGCGGGTGGGGACCGTCGCTGCGCAAGGGCGATTGCCTGCCACTGACGATCCTCAACCTGATGGTGCTGACGACGCTGCTCACGGCGCAGGCGCAGGGCTGCTGCATCGTCATGGACCGCCGCGACGCCGAGGGCATCACCGAGTGGATCGAGCAGGAGCAGGTCACTCACTGGAACGGCGTACCGGCGCAGCTGCACGACCTGGTGACGCGCAAGCAGGTCGACCCGGCGCGGCTGGCCTCCCTCCAGGAGGTATGGAGCGGTGGCGGTGACTGTCCCGACCAGCTGCGCGCCCGGTTCGCGGAGCTCTACGGGTTGCCGATCCGCGCGACGTACGGGCTGACCGAGGCGCCCACCGTCGTGTCGATCGATCCCGTCGGAGGCGAGCGACGGCCGGGTGCGAGCGGGCGGGTGCTGCCGCACCTGTGGGTGCAGGCCCGCCGTGAGGACGGCACGCTGCTCCCACGCGACGCCGAAGGCGAGCTGTGCCTGTCGCCCCGTTCGCAGGGCGAGTGGGCCGGGCGGTGGACGCCGTACCTCGGTGTCTGGCGGGACGGTGAGGTGGTCGACCCGCCGGCGGTGCCCGTCGCGACCGGCGACTACGGCGTGGTGGATGGCGACGGCTGGCTGAGCGTGCTCGACCGGCTCAAGGTGCTGATCGTGCGCGGCGGCGCCAACGTCTACCCGGCGGAGGTCGAGCGGGTGCTGCTCGCCCAGGAGGGTGTGGCGGGCGTCGCGGTCTTCGGCGTACCGGACGAGCGCATGGGGGAGCGGGTCGCGGCCCTCGTCGAGACCGACGGGGAGGTCGACCTGGACCGGCTGGTGGCGGCGTGCCGGAGCCAGCTCGCCGACTACAAGGTGCCCGAGCGCATCAAGGTGATCGACGCGCTGCCGCGAAATGCAATGGGGAAGGTCGTGCGCACCGGCCTCGTCGAGCTGCTGGAAGCGGGAGAGGGAACGTGACCAAGACGGCGATTGTGACCGGCGGCAGCGGTGGCATCGGGTTCGCCATCGCGGAGGGCCTGGTCGGCCGCGGGTACGACGTCGTGATCACGGCTCGCAGCGAGGACCGACTTCGCGCCGCGGCCGAGAAGATCGGGGCGCGATACGTCGTCGCCGACGGCGCCGACGAGCACCAGATGGCCGCCGTGATGGATGCGGTCGACGAGGTGCACCTGCTGGTGCACTCGGCGGGGATCCTCAAAGGCACCTTCCTGCGCAAGCTCTCGCTCGACGACCTGGACCAGACGCTCAGCGCCAACCTGCGCTCCGCGTTCGTAACCACCCAGGCGGTGCTGACGAAGATGCCGGTCGGCGGGCGGCTGATCTACCTCGGGTCGTCGGCGAGCAAGGAGCCGATGAAAGGTCGTACGGCGTACTCCGCCTCCAAGGCAGGGCTCGACGCATTCGCCGCCGCGCTGCGCCGGGAGGTGAGCCGCGACGGGATCAACGTCAACGTGGTGATCCCCGCGCCGGTCGAGACGGACATCCTCGAGGAGGTCACCTTCGAGATGGTGGCGCTGCAGGCCAGCGACGTCGTGGATGCGGTGCTGTTCCTTGAAAGCCTCCATCCGCGGGTCGTGGTGCCGGAGATCTTCATGTACGCGAACCCGGAGGGACCGCTGGCGCCGCCGCCGTTGCTCCCGCCGGCAGCACAGGCGAAGGCGAAGCAGCGGTCATGACAGAGCAGGCACCTCCCGCGCCGATCCCGTTCGGGACGAAGCTGCAGCAGCTCGCCGAGGCAGACCCCGACGGCATCGGCGCCGTCATCGTCACCCTCGACGGCAGCGACACCCCGCTGACCTGGTCGCAGCTCGACCGTGGCGCCAACCAGTGGGGGCGGGTGCTGCAGGCGCACGGCGCAGGCGTGGGCGACCGGGTGGCCGTCGCCGTACAGAACTCCGTCGACCTCACCTGCGCGCTGCTCGGCTGCTGGAAGGCGGGCGCCGTACCGGTCCCGGTGCGCTGGGACCTGCCGGACTGGGAGCGCGACCGGGTCCTCGCCGTGATCGAGGCGGCGGTGGTGGTGTCGAGCGACAACCTCGCGGCGATGCGCGCGGAGGCCGCGGCGGCGGACGACGGGCCGATGCCGGAGGTCGTCGCGCCGCAGATCAACGGCATCTGCAGCAGCGGCGCGACCGGCACCCCGAAGGTCATCATGAGCACCCGCGCCGCGGAGTGGTTGCCGAGCCTCTCGGACCCGTTCATCTCCAACTGGCAGGGCTGCAAGCGCCCGCAGATCATCCTCGTGATGGCGCCGATGTATCACACCAACGGGTTTGCGACGCTGCACTTCCTGCTCGGCGGCGACCGCCTCGTGATCCTCGAGAAGTTCGACGCGAGGGTTGCGCTCGACGCGATCGAGCGGCACAAGGTGACGACGTTCACCGCAACCCCGACCATGCTGCAGCGGATCGCAGACGTCGACGGCGTCTTCGAGCGCGACTTGTCCAGCGTCGAGTGGATCCTGCAGGGCGCCGCGATGATGCCGCCGTCGTTGCTGCGGACCTGGTTCGAGCTGCTCGCGCCCGAGAAGATCGTGATGGCGTACGGCATGACCGAGCAGCTCGGCCTGACCTCGCTGCGCGGCGACGAATGGCTCGAGCACGAGGGCAGCGTCGGGCGCGGCTTCCGTGACACCGAGATCAAGATCCTCGACGAGAACCGCAACCCGGTGCCGGTGGGCGAGCTCGGCGACATCTACATGCGCTCGCCGCTGACCGGTTCCTACGACTACCGCGGCGGCGCGGCGCTGCTGCCGATGACGGAGGACGGCTTCGGTACGGCGGGAGACATCGGCCGCCTCGACGAGGACGGCTACCTCTACCTGGCCGACCGCCGTGTCGACATGATCGTCACCGGCGGCGCCAACGTGTTCCCGGCAGAGGTCGAGAGCGCACTTATCGACCACCCGGAGATCGCCGACGTCGTCGTGATCGGGCTGAAGGACGAGCAGTGGGGCCGCCGGGTGCACGCCGTCGTCGAGCCCAAGGACAAGGCCGCACCTCCCACCGAGGCGGAGGTCATCGCCTACGCGAAGAGCAAGCTGGCCGGCTACAAGGTGCCGAAGACCGTCGAGTTCATCGACGCCATCCCGCGTAGCGCGGCGACCAAGGTGAGCCGCGGCGCGATGGTCGAGGCCCGCGGTGGCTGACGGGTTGTGAGCCGCCAGCCGCGTCGGGATGCGGTGGGCGGCTCACGACCTCCAGTCGGGATGGAGGTTCTTCTCCAGCGCGAGCTTGAGGCCGTTCACGGTCCGGCCGTTGAGGTCGACCGCTTCGGGTGAGGTGGCCAGCCACGTCACGGCCGCGGCGGGTGCGCTCGGCGGCGCGCCCTGGTAGTGGCCTTCGACGCCCAGCCGGGCGGCGTTGGCTGCCATCCGCTCGGTCACCACGTGCCCCGGATCGACGTTGATCGCGACGATGCCCGCCAGGCCGTGCTCGACGGCGATGTGTCCTGCAAGCCGCTCGAATGCGGCCTTCGACGCGGCGTACGCGTAGCCCCAGCCGCCTTCACCGACCGGTGCCTTGGGGTTGTGGCTCGCGGCGTACGACGTGATCCCGATGATCCGGCCGCCACCGGCAGCGAGCATCGTGGGGAGCGCCGCCTGGACGAGGACGAACTGCGCGGCAGCGTTGGCGGTGAGCTTCGTCTGCAGGGTCTCGACCGGTGTGTCGAGCAGGCGCAGCATGCTGCCGGCGCCGGTGTGGACGGCGTTGAGCACGAGTACGTCGAGCCGGCCCCACTGCGCGACGGTGGTGGCGACCGCCGTGCGCAGCGAGGCGAAGTCGAGCAGGTCGGCGAGCAGCGGTAGCGGCTCGGCACCGAGGGCCGATGCTTCGGCGGCGGTCCGCTCGAGGCTGCCCTCGATGACCGCGTTGTCACCGGCGTCGGAGTCGTCGCGCCCCTCGCCCTCTCTGGCGGTGCGGGCGGTGAACGCCACGTCGAACCCTGCGGCGGCGAGGGCGAGCAGGCACGCCTTGCCGATGCCGCGGCTCGCACCCGTGACGAGCGCGACAGGTCTGGTGTTCACGTCGAGCCCAACGTTAGTGGCCGCGACACGCCGGTGGGGACGCAACTTTCGTAGGGCTCGGCGAGATGAGAACGGCGTACTCCCGATAGCGGTAATGTCATTGACGCGATGACCGAGACATCGCCCGACGTGGGCTGGCGGGAGCGCGCTATCGAGCGCTCGCTGCGCAACGCCCGCGCCAAGGCCGTGTCGCGATCCGACCGCTTCATCCACGCGGCCATCGAGATCCTCACCGAGACCGGCCGTACCGACTTCACGGTGCAGGAGCTGATCGAGCGCTCCAAGACCTCGCTTCGCTCCTTCTACCAGCACTTCTCCGGCAAGGAGGAGCTGCTGCTGGCCCTGTTCGAGGAGGTCATCGCGACCTCCACGGCCGAGTGGCGCTCGGGAATCGAGGCTGCGCCGAACGTGCTCGACGGCCTGCACTTCGTCGTCGAGCAGGTGCACGCGCAGGCGGCGAGCCCGATGAGCGGCGGCATCAACCGCGCCCTGTCGGTCTTCCACCTCCAGCTCGCCGAGTCGCGTCCCGCGGAGTACGCCCGGGTCCTCGCACCGCTGCGCGAGCTGATCCTGGAGCTGGTCAAGCGCGGGGCGGACGAGGGCGTGTTCCGCAGCGACATCGATGCGGACACGCTCGCGACGATCATGATGCAGACCATCGTCGGCGCGGCCCATATGCACGCGCTCGGCTCCGAGCCCACCGGGGAGCCGATCGACACCGAGCAGCTCTGGCAGTTCTGCCTCGGTGGCCTCGTCGGTGAGACGGCGCCGAAGAAACCGTCGCGGCGGGGCCGTTAGGCCGACCCGCCGCAGAACGCCGACACGAAAACGAACGACTGGAGCAGGGGTGACACGGATCGTCCACGACGCAGGTCTGTGCGAGGCGCACGGCATCTGCACCACCATCGACCCGGCTCGCTTCGAGCTCGATGACGACGACTACCTGACGATTCACTCGTACGAGGTCTCCGAGGCCGAGCGTCCCGCGATGGAGCAGGCGGTGATCCGGTGTCCTCGACAGGCGTTGAGCCTGGCGGAATGAGCCGGCCGACCATCGATCCGGCCGAGGTGGGCGAGCTCTGGCTCGAGGAAGAGGGCCGAGCCGAGACGATTCGCGAAGGCTCGAAGCGGCACATCCTCGGCCAGCTCGGGATGTACGACGTGCCGGCGGAGGGCTGCGACCTCGCGATGGAGCTGCCGCTGCGCCCTCAGCTGGCCAACAGCCGCGGTGGGCTGCAAGGGGGCCTGCTCGCGACGCTGGTCGACATCGTCGCGGGCCGCGCGGCGATCGCATCGCTGCCGCCCGGTCACAGCGCGGCTACCTCGGACATGAACCTCCACTTCATGTCCGCCGTCACGGTCGGACCGGCGCGTGCCGAGGCCACGGTGCTGCGGCAGGGCAAGCGCATGTGCGTGATCCGGGTCGAGGTCTACGACGCGGGCCGCGACGACAAGTGGTGTGCCACGGCGACGACGACGTTCGTCGTGCTCGAGCTCCGCGAAGGCCAGCTCGACCTGCGCGGCCCGTTGCCGCGGCCGGACACCGAGTAGCGATGGACGTCAATCCCAGCGCGGAGCAGCGCCAGCTCGTCGACGCGTTCGCCGCCCTGTACGCCGATGCGTCGCCGCCTGAGGCGGTGCGCGCATGCGAGCCACTGGGCCACTCGCCGGAGCTGTGGCGGCGGCTGCTCGACATGGGTGCGGTGGAGATGGCGCTGCCGGAGTCGGCCGGAGGTGGTGGCGCGACGTTGCTCGACCTCGCGCTGGTCGCGGAGCAGCACGGTCGCTACGTCGCGCCTGCCCCGCTGGTCGAGGCCCAGGTCGCAGCGCGCCTGCTGGCCGCGCTCGGCGAACCCGCGGCCGATGTCGTCGGTGAGATCCACGACGGCCGGTTGGTGACGCTCGCGGTCCGTCGGCCGCGCGGCGACCAGGCGCAGCTCGTCCCCGCTGGCGCGGTTGCCGATGCGGTGATCGTCGCCAGGGGCGAGGACCTGGTCCTGGTCGAGACTGAGGGCCGCGCCAGCGCCGTCGCGACCCTCGGTTGCCAGCCGGTCGCGGACGTCTCGGTGGCGGCGACCGACCGGGTGCTCGCCTCCGGTCCCGCTGCTTTGTCGGCGTACCAGACGGCCACCGACGAGTGGCGGGTGCTGACCGCCGCCGCGCTCACCGGCCTTGCGGCGCGCGCTCTCGAGATCGGGGTGAGCTACGTGCTCGAGCGCAAGGCGTTCGACCGCACCCTCGGCTCGTTCCAGGGCGTGGCCCACCCGTTGGCGGATCGGGCCAGCGAGGTCGATGGCAGCGAGCTCCTGGTCCACGAGGCCGCCTGGGCGCAGGACGAGGAGCCCGCGCGGTTCGCGGAGCTCGCCGCGATGGCCCTGGGCTTCGCCGCCGAGACCGCGCGTGACACGAGCTATTACGCGCTGCACTTCCACGGCGGCTACGGGTTCATGCTGGAGTACCCGATCCAGCTGTACTACCGCAGAGCGCGGAGCTGGGCGGCGGTGCTCGAGAGCCCACAGGCCAGTTTCCGGCGCGTGGCCGACCTACGGCTGGCGGCGGTCTAGATGGACTTCCGGCTGGGGGAGGGCAGTGACGCACTGCGTGCGAAGGCGCGGGCGTTCCTGGACGAGCACCTGACTCCGGACATCCTCGAGCGCTGTTACCTGACCGGCACCAACCACGACGCCGGGTTCGCCAAGGCGCTCGCGGAAGCAGGCCTGCTCGGCCTCGACTGGGCGTCGGAGCTCGGTGGCGCGGGTCGCGACCCCCGCGAGCTGATCGGGCTGCGGGAGGAGATGCAGTATCGCAACGCGCCGATGTATGCCATCGGTACGACGATGACCGTCTCCCACGTCATCGCATTGATGGGCACCCCGGCGCAGCGCGACGAGGTGGTGTCGAAGGCGCTGCGCGGCGAGATCGTCATCGCGCTCGGCTTCACCGAGCCGGAGAACGGCTCCGACGCCGCAGCCGCCGCGACGCGCGCCGAGCGCTCGGGCGACGGCTGGCGCATCAACGGCTCGAAGATGTTCACGACGAACGCGCAGATCGCGGACTACGTCTTCATGCTCGCGCGGACGAATCCTGAAGCGCCGAAGCATCGGGGCCTCACGACCTTCCTCGTGCCGCTGGACCAGCCCGGCGTCGAGGTGCAGGAGGTCCGGACGATGTCCGGCGAGCGCACCAACATCACCTTCTACAACGACGTGTACGTCGACGACGCATGGCGGATCGGCGAGGTCGACGGCGGCTGGAACGTCATGGCCGCCGCGTTCATGCACGAGCACACGGCGGCGTTCGTCGGAGAGCAGATGCGGCTGGTCGAGGCGTTCGAAGCCTGGGCCGTTGCGGCGACGGACGACGATGGCCGGCCTCGCGTCGAGGACCCCGCGATCCGCGAGCGGATCGGTCGCTCGCACGCCGAGATCGAGGTCTCCCTGCTGCTGCAACGGCGTGCCATCACCAGTGGGCTGCACAACCTCGACGGCCATGGCCGGGGCTCGATGGCGAAGCTGTTCAGCACCGAGCGGCTGGAGGCCCAGGCCGACGAGACGCTGGAGCTGGTCGGCGCCGACGGGTTGCGGGCGTGGGGCGACCCGACCACGCTGCAAGGCGGCGAGATCGAGTACGCCGTACGCAACGCGAAGGGGACCACGATCTACGCCGGCACCAGCGAGATCCAGCGCAACATCATCGCCCAGCACGTGCTCGGGCTGCCTAGGCCTTACTGACAGCGAAACCCCTACTAGATTTCCGCCGTACCCAACTGAGCAAGAGGAGATCCACCGTGAGCGACGACCTGGTTCTGTACGACGTCTCCGAAGGCATCGCGACGCTCACCCTCAACCGGCCCGAGGCCGCGAACGCGCAGAACCCCGATCTGCTGCATCGCCTCGATGCGTGCTGGACGATGGCGGAGAACGACGACGACGTGAAGGTCATCGTCCTCAACGCCAACGGGAAGCACTTCTCCTCCGGGCACGACATGCGTGGCGGCGACAGCGAGGCCGCCAAGAAGTGGACCGTGCAGGACATCTACAAGATCGAGACCCGGCAGTACGTCGGGTACTCGCTGCACTGGCGCAACGTGCCGAAGCCCTCGATCGCCGCGGTGCAGGGTGTCTGCATCGCCGGTGGCCTGCTGCTGGCCTGGCCCTGCGACCTGATCGTCGCCGCGGACAACGCGAAGTTCTCCGACCCCGTGGTCGCGATGGGCATCGGCGGGGTGGAGTACCACGGGCACACCTGGGAGCTCGGCGCGCGGTTGGCCAAGGAGATCCTGTTCACGGGTCGCGCGATCACCGCCGAGGAGGCCAAAGCGGTCGGCATGGTCAACCGCGTCGTACCGCTCGACGATCTGCAGACCGCGACCCGTGAGCTCGCCTTGGAGATCGCCAGCAAGCACCCGTGGGCGTTGCGGATGGCCAAGCGCGCGGTCAACCAGACCCTCGATATCCAGGGCTTCACCAACGCGGTGCAGGCGGTGTTCGACGTGCACACGCTCGGCCACGGCCACGCGATGACCGAGTGCGGCTACCCGGTGCTGGTCGACCTCGAAGCGATGAAGAAGGAGATCGCCGCCAAGAAGTAGCCCCCAAGCAAGGAGCGTTACTGGGCGAGCGGGCGGATCATCGACTCCTGAGCGAAGCTGGCGACCAGGCGGCCGTCCTGGGTCCACACGTCGCCGCGCCCGAAGCCGCGACTGCCGGCGAGCACGGGCGACACCTGGTCGACGAGCAGCCACTCGTCCATCCGGAACGGCTGATGGAACCACATCGTGTGCGACGTGACCGCGGAGTGGAACTTGGTCCCGGTGTCGGCCTGCGAGAGCCCCTCGACCGGCAGCAGCGCGGTACCGATCACCGTCAGATCGGTCGAGTGCGCGAGCAGCGCCTGGTGCAGCCAGTCGGTGTCGTCGGCGCTGCCCGAGTCAGCGAGCAGCGAGGAGACATCCGGAGTGCGCTGCCACCACTGGTAGTGCGGCGGGTGAACGTCGGCGGAGCTGAGGTCGGCATCGGTGATGACCGAGATCTCCCACGGGATCATGTCGATCACAGTGGTCTTGCCGGCCTCCGGCCCCGGCACCGAAGGCGGCGACGCCGGGTGGGACAGACCCTCTTCGGGCACGTGCAGGGACGCGGCGGCGACGCTGACCACCTTGCCCTGCTGAGAGGCCTGTACGCCGAGCGTCGCGAAGGTCCGGCCGGCCTGGTGAACCGTGACCTCGTAGGTCATCGGCAGCGCCACGTCGCCCTCGCGCGGGAACTGCTGCCACAGTGACTTCAGCGACTTGCCGTCGCTGTGCCGGTGCAGCGCCTCGATGGTCTGCGCGAGGATCTGGCCCCCGAACACGCGCCGGTAGTCGAGGTCGAGATTGTCCCCGTCGTAGCGCCCGGAAGCGGTCTCCCGGAGCTCGAGACGGGCGATCAGATTGGCGAGGTCGAGGGGCACGAAGGAACCGTAGCGGAGGCTCTCAGCGAGGTGGTAACGTCATTCTCACGAGTGGCAACCGTCGCTCTTGCAAGCGCAAACACAGGTCGAATCAGTGCCCTGACGAGGGAGTCCCCGTGCCGTCTCGCGAGCTGAGCTTTCCGGTCTTCGACGCGGACAACCACTTCTACGAGCCGCGTGAAGCACTGACGAAGTTCCTGCCGGACCACGCCAAGAACGCGATCGACTACATCGACGTGCGCGGCCGGACCAAGATCGTCGTACGCGGGCAGATCAGCGACTACATCCCGAACCCGACGTTCGAGGTCGTCGCCCGCCCCGGAGCCCAGGAGGACTACTTCCGCCACGGCAATCCGGAGGGGAAGTCGTTCCGCGAGGTCATGGGCGAGCCGATGAAGGCGATTCCCGCCTTCCGCGAGCCCAAGGCGCGGCTCGAGGTCATGGACGAGCTAGGCCTCGACTACAGCCTGATGTTCCCGACGCTGGCCAGCCTCGTCGAGGAGCGGATGAAGGACGACCCGGACCTGACGATCGACGTCATCCACGCGCTCAACGAGTGGATGTACGAGCAGTGGCAGTTCGACTACGAGGGCCGGATCTTCTCCACGCCGGTCATCACGCTGCCTCATGTCGACCGCGCCATCGAAGAGCTGCACTGGTGCCTCGAGCGCGGCGCCAAGACCGTGCTGGTCCGGCCGGCCCCGGTCCCGAGCTACCAGGGCAGCCGCTCCTTCGGCCTGCCCGAGTTCGACCCGTTCTGGGCCGAGTGCGTGAAGGCGGGCATCCCGGTCGCGATGCACGCCTCGGACTCCGGGTACGCCGAGCTGCTCAACGCGTGGGAGCCGGCACGGGAGTTCCTGCCGTTCCGGCCGACCGCCTTCCGGATGGCGGCGATGGGCCACCGCCCGATCGAGGACGCGATGATGGCGCTGGTCTGCCACGGCGCGCTGACCCGCAACCCCGACCTGCGCATCCTGTCCATCGAGAACGGCGCCGCCTGGGTGCCGCACCTGTTCGAGAACCTGACGAGCGTCTACAAGAAGATGCCGCAGGAGTTCGGCGAGAACCCGATCGAGGCGTTCAAGCGCTGCGTCTACATCTCCCCGTTCTGGGAGGACAACTTCACCGACATCGTGCAGCTGGTCGGGGCGGACCGTGTCGTCTTCGGCTCGGACTGGCCTCACCCCGAGGGCCTCAAGGACCCGATCAGCTACGTCGACGACCTGGCGGGTCTACCGCAGTCCGACATCGAGCTGATCATGGGTGGCAACATGTGCAACCTGCTGAAGATCAAGGTGCCGGTCAGCGCCTAGCTGCGGCAGCTCGCAACAACCCAGATACCCGCTTAAGGGGGCAGCTCGTTGAACGACGTCCTGGCTGGCGTCAAGGTGGTCGAAGTCGCCGCCTGGACCTTCGTTCCCGCCGCAGGCGCGGTGCTCGCAGAGTGGGGCGCCGATGTCATCAAGGTCGAGCCCAAAGAGGGCGGTGACCCGCAGCGCGGCCTGGTGACCATGGGCCTGGTTCCCGCCGGCAAGGGCGGGGTCAACTACATGATCGAGATGCCGAACCGCGGCAAGAAGTCGATCGGCATCGACCTCGCCACCGAGGGCGGCAAGGAAGTCCTCTACAAGCTCGTCGAGGGCGCCGACGTCTTCGTCACGAACTACCTGCCGAAGGTCCGCAAGAAGCTCGGCATCGACCTCGACGACATCCGCAAGATCAACCCCAACGTGATCTACGTACGGGGTTCGGCGTACGGCCCCAACGGTCCCGGCGCGGACAAGCCCGGGTACGACGGCGTCTCCTACTGGTCGCGTGGCGGGGTCGGTCACCAGCTGACGCTCAGCGTGCCCAACGCGGAGTCGATCGTGTCGCCGCGCCCGGCGTTCGGCGACGTGATGGGTGGCATGACCATCGCGGGCGGCATCGTCGCCGCGCTGTTCAAGAAGGAGCGCACCGGCAAGCCCTCGGTGGTCGACGTCTCGCTGCTGGGCCTCGCGGCGTGGAACCTCAGCCCCGACATCACCAGCTCGAAGCTGTACGAGAGCAGCCCGATCCCCAACTTCGACCGCAAGTCGGCGCCGAACCCGCTGGTCGGCAACTACAAGACCAAGGACGACCGATTCGTCACGCTGATGATGCTGCAGGGCGACAAGTTCTACGCCGAGTTCTGCACCGTGATCGGCCGGCCCGACCTCATCACGGATGAGCGCTACGCGGACCCGATGAACCGGTTCAACAACCGTGTGGAGCTGATCGCGACCCTCGACGAGGAGTTCGCCAAGAAGACCCTTGCCGAGTGGACCGAGATCCTCGAGAACCTTTCCGGCGCATGGGGCCCGGTCCAGTCGGCGTACGAGCTGCACGAGGACCCCGACGTCATCGCCAACGGCTACATCCCTGAGATCACCTCGATGGCGGGCGCGAAGTTCGCGATGCCGGTCAACCCGGTGCAGTTCGACGAGCAGCACGTCGTGCCGCCGGGCGCGCCCGAGCACGGCCAGCACACCGAGGAGCTGCTGCTCGAAGCCGGCGTCGCCTGGGAGGACATCGAGAAGTACAAGGAGCAAGGAGCGATCCTGTGACGCAGGCGGCTGTGTCGCGACCCTCCGGGCCGGTCGAGTTCGACCCGTTCTCCGACGACTTCTTCAACGCGCCGTGGGAGACCTACCGGCGGATGCGCGACGAGGCGCCGGTGTACTACAGCGAGAAGTACGACTTCTTCGCGATCACCCGCCACGAGGACGTGCTCGCGGCATACCGGGACACCGAGACGTTCTCCTCCGCGCGCGGCATCGACCTCGGCATGGTGCTGACCGGTACGGCGCCTCCGGTGCCGTTGGTGATCCTCATGGACCCACCCGAGCACCGCACGATGCGCAGCCTGGTCAACCGGGTCTTCACGCCGAAGGCCGTTGGCAAGCTCGAGCCGATGGTCCGCGCGACGATCACCCGGTTCCTCTCGCAGTGCGACCCCGCGGGCTTCGACGTCGTACAGGACTTCTCCGCGCTGTTCCCGGTGGAGATCATCACCACGATGCTGGGCGTGCCGCCGGAACACCGCCAGCAGATCCGGCACTGGATCGACAAGAGCCTCGAGCGCGAGCCCGGCTCGATCCACATGACGCAGGAGGGGATGGAGGCGGGAATCGCCGCGGGCGTCCTCTACTTCGAGCTGATCCAGCAGCGGCGGGCCGAGCCGCAAGACGACATGATCAGCGAGCTCATCGCCGCCCGGGTCCAGCGCGAGGACGGCACCGAGATGGCGCTCGACGATGCCGAGATCGCCGGGTTCTGCAGCCTGCTGGGCGGGGCCGGCGCGGAGACCGTGACCAAGCTGGTCGGTAACGCCGCCGTCGTCTTCGGCGAGCGGCCCGAGCTGTGGGAGCGGCTCAAGTCTGATCGCTCGCTGATCCCCAACGCGGTCGAGGAGCTGCTGCGCTTCGAGGCGCCCGCACAGTACGCCGTCCGCTGGACCGAGCGCGAGATCACGTTGCACGGCGTGACGATCCCCAAGGGCAAGGCAGTGATGATCGTGCCTGCCGCGGCCAACCGTGACGAGCGAGCGTTCCCGAATCCCGACACCTTCGACCTCGATCGGCCGCGTGACCAGGCCGTGAACGTGGGGTTCGGCTACGGCATCCACAGCTGCCTCGGAGCTGCGCTCGCGAGGATGGAAAGCGCGATCGCGATCGACATGCTGCTGGACTTCATGCCGCGCTTCGAGGTCGACCGCGCGGGCTCCCGCCGAGTCGCGATGACCAACGTCTCCGGCTGGCACAACGTGCCGGTCAAGGTCCTGTCGTAGCCCGCTGAGCTAGCCCGCGACTGTGCCGATCGACCCGAGCCAGATCCGGCTCGACGGGCGCGTCGCGGTCGTCACCGGAGGCGGGTCCGGCATCGGCCGCGGCATCGCCGCCGGCTTGTCTGCGTTCGGCGCATCGGTCGCGATCTGGGAGCGCGACGCCGAGTCCTGCGCCGACGCGGCAAAGGAGATCGGCGGGCTCGGCCTCACCACCGATGTCCGCGAGTCCGAGCAGGTCGATGCGGCGCTGGCCCGAACCGTCGACGAGCTCGGTACGCCCACGATCCTGGTCAACAACGCGGGAGGCGTCTTCCACTCGCCCTTGCTCGAGACCTCGGAGAACGGCTGGGACGCGCTCTATCGCGCGAACCTGCGCCACGTGTTCCTCTGCACGCAGCGGTGCGCGCGAGCGATGGTCGCGGCGAAGGTCGGCGGCAGCGTCATCTCGATCCCGTCGATCGAAGGGGTACGCGCCGCTCCGGGCTACGCGTCGTACGCCGCGGCGAAGGCGGGCGTCATCAACTACACCAAGACCGCCGCTCTCGAGCTGGCACCGCACGGCATCCGGGTCAACGCGCTCGCTCCCGACTTCACGCTGACCGAGGGGCTGAAGGCGGTCGCGCACGACGGGGTGCTGGACGGGATGAGCGACATGGTGCCGATGGGACGTGCCGGGCACGTCGACGAGATGGCGGGCGCTGCGGTCTTCCTGGCCTCGGAGCTGTCGGCGTACATCACCGGGCAGACCATCCACGTCGACGGCGGAACCCAGGCGGCCGGCGGCTGGTACCACCATCCGCAGACCGGCGAGTACACGCTGGGACCACCTCGATGAAGCGAGCGCAGCAGTGAAGTACTGGGTGACCTATCCGCTCATCGCGCATCCCTATGACCCTGCGTTCGTGACGAAGGACGCGCTCACCAGGTTCGCCCAGACCGCGGAGCAGGCGGGCTTCTCCGGGATCGCGTTCACCGACCACCCGGCGCCGTCGGACCGGTGGCTCAAGCAGGGCGGTCACGACGCGCTCGACCCGTTCGCCGCGCTGTCGTTCATCGCGGCGGTCACCGAGACCATCCGGCTGATCCCGAACATCGTCGTGCTCCCGTACCGCAACCCGTTCATCGTGGCGAAGTCCGTCGCGACGATCGATGCCTTGTCCGGGGGCCGGTTCACGCTGTCGACCGCCGTGGGCTACAGCAAGTCGGAGTACCGCGCGCTCGGTGTCGACTACGACTCGCGTAACGACTTGTTCGACGAGGCGATCAAGGTCCTCAAGGGCATCTGGTCGACCGACGACTTCGCGTTCGAGGGCTCGACGTTCAGCGCGGTGGGGCAGACCGCCAACCCCAAGCCTGCGCATGTCCCGATCTGGGTCGGCGGCAACAGCGGGAGGGCGCGCTCGCGGGTCGCGGAGTTCGGCGACGGGTGGAACCCGTTCCCCGCGCCGAGGGGCCTGGCGGGCGCTGCAAAGACGGTGGTCCTGGAGACGGCCGAGGACCTCGGGCGGCTGCTCGAGGACCTCTGGCGCAAGGTGGACGAGGCAGGCCGCGACCGCGGCGCGATCGACGTCTCGTTCGGTACGCCGAAGGGCGGCGCACCGGGCAAGGCCTCGTTCAACGCCGAGGAGCACCTCGAAGGAGTGGCCGAGCTGGCCGACCTGGGAGTGACCTGGCTGGCCACCGGCGTACCGGGGGACTCCCTCGCCCATGCACTCGAAACGCTCGAACAGTACGGTGCTGAAGTAATCAACGCAGGCTGAGTTCACTGACAGTGCGGCTGCATCAACAAAGGGGAATGGCATGACGGACGGACAGATCGGCGAGCGCCGGCTCTACATCAACGGCGAGCTGCGCGAGGCGTCGTCGGGTGCGACGTTCGACAACATCAACCCGACGACCGAGGAGAGCCTCGGCGTGGTGGCCGACGGCACCAAGGAGGACATGGACGCCGCCATCGCGGCGGCTCGCAACGCCTTCGACAACACGTCATGGGCGACCGACCACGCGTTTCGCGCGAAGTGCCTGCGGCAGCTGCACGAGGCGCTGGTCGCCGAGCAGGAGGAGATCCGCCAGGAGCTGATCGCCGAGGTCGGTGCGCCGCTGCTGATCACCTACGGCCCGCAGCTCGACGCGCCGCTGCAGGACGGCCTGCTCTGGCCCGCCGCGCGTGCCGAGTCCTTCGCGTGGGAGCGCGACCTCGGGATCGCCGAGGTGTTCGGGTCGCGCTCTCGCCGGTGGGTCAGCAAGGAGCCGGTGGGTGTCGTCGGCGCGATCACGCCGTGGAACTTCCCGTTCGAGATCACGATCAACAAGCTGGGCCAGGCCCTCGCCACCGGCAACACCGTCGTCCTCAAGCCGGCGCCCGACACCCCGTGGAGCGGCACCCGCTGGGGCCGGGTCATCGCCGAGAAGACCGACATCCCGGCCGGCGTGGTCAACGTCGTGACCTCCTCGGACCACATGCTCGGCGAGCAGCTGGTCACCGACCCGCGGGTCGACCTGATCTCCTTCACCGGCTCGACCGCGACCGGCAAGCGGATCATGGAGAAGGGCTCCGCGACGCTCAAGCGGCTGTTCCTCGAGCTCGGCGGCAAGAGCGCCAACATCATGCTCGACGACGCCGACTTCCAGGCGAACCTCGCGATGGCGTCGCTGACGGTGTGCACCCACGCCGGCCAGGGCTGCGCGATGCCGACCCGCATGCTGCTCCCGCGGTCGCGCTACGACGAAGGCCTTGAGCTGGTCCACGAGAGCTTCAAGACGATCGGCTACGGCGACCCTGCCGACCCGAACAACTTCATGGGACCGCAGATCAGCGAGAAGCAGCGCGAGCGGGTGCTCGGCCTGATCGAGACCGGCGTGAAGGAAGGCGCCCGGCTGGTGATCGGCGGCGGCAAGCCCGCGCACCTGCCGAAGGGCTGGTTCGTCGAGCCGACCGTGTTCGCCGACGTCGACAACTCGATGACCATCGCGCAGCAGGAGATCTTCGGGCCGGTGCTCGTGGTGATCCCGTTCGAGGACGACGACGACGCGGTACGGATCGCCAACGACAGCCAGTACGGCCTGTCCGGCATGGTCACCTCCGCCGACGAGGGTCGCGCGCTCAACGTCGCGAAGCGGATCCGGACTGGCACGGTCACCGTCAACGGCGGCATCTGGTACGGCGCGGACGCGCCGTTCGGCGGCTACAAGAACAGCGGCATCGGCCGGCAGAACGGCGACGAGGGCTTCGAGCAGTACCTCGAGACCAAGACGTACGCCGTACCCGCATCTGCCTGATGACGCAGACCGTCCTCGAGGCGCGCCGGCCGCAGCCGGAGGTCTCGCCGTGGAACCGGCCGTTCTGGACCGGCGGCGAGGTCGGCGAGCTCCGGCTGCCGAAGTGCGACGGGTGCGGCGGCTACCTGCACCCGTCGCAGACCGTGTGTCCGCGTTGCCACGAGGCGAACCTGAGCTGGGTTGCCGTCAGCGGCAAGGCGACGGTTGTCGGCGTGACGATGAACCACCAGATGTTTATGCCGAACTTCGCCCCGCCGTACCCGATCGCAGTGGTGATCGTCGACGAGGCTCCGCATGTCCGGCTGACCACCAACCTGGTCGACGTCACCGAGGACGAGCTGCGGGTCGGCCAGCGGGTGAGGGTGCGCTTCCTCGAGCAGGAGGGGATCTGGTTCCCGCTGTTCGAGCCGCTCGACGAGCCGGACGCTCCGGTGGCGAACCTGGTGGACCCGCCGGTCGTGGTGACGCGCGCGCCGGTGTCTGCCGAGCGCTACGAGCACAAGGTCGCGATCACCGGCATCGGGATGTCGCAGGTCGGCCGCCGGCTGATGCGGCCGCCGATCAGCCTGACCGTCGAGGCGGCGAAGGCCGCGGTCGCCGACGCCGGGTTGACCCTCGACGACATCGACGGCCTCGCCACCTGGCCCGGCGGCATGCCCGGCGGTGGCGGCATCACCGAGGGCGGCGTACCCGTTCTCGAAGAGGCGCTTGGCATCCACCCGACGTGGCACAACGGCGGCCTAGAGCAGTCGGCGCAGACCGGAGCGATCGTCAACGCGATGCTCGCCGTGGCCAGCGGTCTGTGCCGGCACGTGCTCTGCTTCCGCACGGTCTGGGAGGCGACGCACACCGACCTGCTGCGCACCGGCCAGCTGCCGCTGCCCAAGGGCGGCGCCGTCGGAGGCGACTTCCAGTGGCGGATCCCGTACGGCGCGGCCAGCGCGAGCAACTGGATCGCGATGCAGGCCTCGCAGTACTTCGCGAAGTTCGGCGCCGACCGGGAGATGCTCGGCTGGATCGCGATGAACAACCGCCGCAACGCGCAGCTCAACCCGCTGGCGATCTACCGCGACCCGATGACGATGGAGGACTACCTGTCGGCTCGGCTGATCTCCACGCCGCTCGGCCTCTACGACTGCGATGTGCTGTGTGACGGCTCCGTCGCGATCATCGTGTCGGCGCGGGAGACCGCGAAGGACCTGCGCCAGACGCCCATCTACGTCGACGCCGCGGGCACGCAGATCACCGAGCGGCAGTCCTGGGACCAGGGCACGATGACCCACCTGCCCAACGCGTGGGGCCCGGCGGCGCATCTGTGGTCGCGCGCCTCGGTGTCCCGAGACGATGTCGACGTCGCGTTGCTCTACGACGGGTTCAGCTTCAACACGGTGGCGTGGCTGGAAGGCCTCGGCTTCTGCGGGCTCGGTGAGGCGAAGGACTTCGTGGCGGGCGGCAAGCGGATTGCGCTCGACGGCGAGCTGCCGGTGAACCCCCATGGCGGGCAGCTGTCCGCCGGCCGCACGCACGGGTTCGGCTTCGTGCACGAGGCGGTCACCCAGCTGCGCGGAGACGCGGGGGAGCGCCAGGTGAAGGACGCCGAGGTCGCGGTCTGCGGAATCGGCGGCGGCGTACCCGGCGGAGCCTTCCTCTTCACCCGATAAACCCGCGTGATCTTGACGGAAAGCACCCTAAACGGCGCTCATAGCGTGGATTTCGTCAAGATCACGCTGGCGGGCTAGCTCCGGACGAGTACGCCGGGGCGGGCGCCGGTGGCCTCGCCGTTGCGGTAGGTCACCACGCCGCGCTTGATGGTCGCGACGTAGCCCTCGGCACGCTGCACCACCCGCGTGCCGCCGGCCGGCAGGTCGTCGACGACGACCGGCGAGAGGACGCGCAGCCGGTCGTAGTCGATCAGGTTGAGGTCGGCCAGCATGCCCGGCTCGATCGTGCCGCGGTCGGTCATCCCGTACAGCCGCGCGGTGTCGTAGGTCTGCTTTCGCACCACGAACTCCAGCGGCAGCCGCTCGCCACGCAGCCGGTCACGGGTCCAGTGGGTGAGCATGTACGTCGGCATCGAGGCGTCACAGATGACGCTGCAGTGCGCGCCGCCGTCGGCGAGACCCACCGCGGACCGCGGATGGGTGAGCATCTCGCGCACGTGGTCGGAGTTGCCGTTGCTGTAGCCGAGGATCGGCACGTACAGCAGTCCCTCGCAGTCGTTCGCGAGCATGGTGTCGTAGGCGACCTCCAGCGGCGAGCGGCCGGTTGCCTCGGCGAGCGCTGCCAGCGACTTCTCCGGGCCGGGCTCGTAGTCCGGTGGGTCGCCCAGCACGAACGTCTGCGTACTCGCCTTCCCGATGCGCATTGCGGCCGGCTCATCCAGCTCGGCGTCGACGACGCTGGCGCGGAAGGCAGGGTCCCGTACGGCCTTCTTGAGCTCCTCCCACCCGAGGGCCCTGGCCTTGAGCGCGGCGTACGGCGGAATGCCGTCGAAGAAGCAGTAGCGGGTGCGGAACCCGGACAGCAGCCCGGTCGGGCGGCCGGCGACCTGCGCCCAAACGTCGGCGCCCTCCTCGACGGCCTGCCGGGAGATTTCCATCAGCTCGCGCCAGAGATCGGGCGCCACATCGACCTGCTGGAGCGCGAAGGTCACCGGCCGCCCGATCGCCGCGGAGAGCCGGCGCATCCAGTCGACCTCCTTCGCGGGGTTGACGATGTCCTCGCCCGCGGAACCGGCCGGCGCGAGCTCGACGATGCCCTTGCCGAGCTCACCCAGCGCGCCACAGATGCCGAAGATCTCGTCCTCGGCCGCGAACGTGCCCGGCACGGGCTCGCCGTCGATCGCGATGTGCCCGATCGTGCGCGACATCGTGAACCCGAGCGCGCCGGCGTCGACCGCCTCCGCGACGATCGCCCGCATCTGCGCGATCTCCTCGGGCGAGGCTGGCTCGTTACGAGCGCCACGCTCACCCATGACGTACGCCCGTACCGGCCCGTGCGCGATCTGCGCGCCCACGTCGACGGTCCATCGCCGCTTCGCGAGGACGTCGAGGTACTCGGGGAAGGTCTCCCACTGCCAGTCGATGCCTTCGGCGAGCGCGGTGCCCGGGATGTCCTCGACGCCTTCCATCAGGCCGATCAGCCAGTCCTGCTTGCCGTCCTCGACCGGGGCGAACCCGACGCCGCAGTTGCCCATGACGATGGTCGTCACGCCGTGCCAGGACGTCGGTGTCAGCTCGTCGTCCCAGGTCGCCTGGCCGTCGAAGTGGGTGTGGATGTCGACGAAGCCCGGGGTCACCAGCAGGCCGGTGGCGTCGATCGTCTCGGCCGCCTCGACCGTCGAGCCGGGTGCGAGTACGGCGGTGATTCGTCCGTCGTCGACGACGACGACGTCACCAGGCCGCGCATCGGCGCCGGTCCCGTCAACGACGATCCCGCCGGCAATCACAAGATCATGAGCCACGCAGCCATCCTTTCGGCCTGACGCGGCCCGGGCAAGGGCTGTCTCGCTGGGCAGCTAACCCTTAGCCGGCTCGACGTTCATGAGGTCGAGCGCGCGGCGCACCTGCCGGGCGAGCGTCGTCGCGGAGCCCGCTTTGACCATGTGGGACCAGAACAGCTGGGGGTGCTCTCCGTTCTCCTGGTTGTAGAGGCATTCGTCGGTCCAGCCCAGCGAACGCATCAGCGCCGTCACCTTCTGAATCTCCGGTGTGGTCATCCCGAAGTCCGGAACCACCAGGGCACGCCCGCGCCGCAGCGGCATGAACTCGACGTTCGGGGCGATCCCGAGGTCGGGCCGCGCTTGCTGCCCCCCGAGCGTCTCGTGGTTGCGCCGATCGATCTCGATGTCGACGACGCCGTGCGCCTCTACCTGGGCATCGCCGCCGAGGATCTGCGTGAGTTGCTTCACGGGCAACCGGGTCGTCGGATGCTTTGGCGAGGACTGCGGCAGATCGACCCGGGTCGCCTCGACCACGGCGTGGACGCGCTCAGCGAGCTGCCGGGTGTTGCCCGAACCCCGGAAGTGGATGAACCACACCATCGGGTGGATGTCGAGGAAGTGCTGATGGAGCGCCTGGAACACCAGGCCCTGGTCCTCGATGGCGCTGATCGTTGCCTGGACCCTGATTTGCGGAACGGCGAGCTCGCCGTTGAACAGCGCGTCGCCGTTGCCCAGCGACTGGAAGTACAGCTCGTGCTGGACCTCGAAGCCCTTCGACAGCGCGACACCGTGCAGGCGGTAGGCGCCGTCGCGGTCGATGTCGATCGTCAGGACGCCGCTGCTATAGGTGCCGTCGGCCTGCTCGATGTCCTCGATCTCCTTGACGGGCAGGCGGGAGCTCGAGGCTGCAGAGGCGATGGAATGGTGCTCCGGCCCGCCGCGGGCCGTGGCGAGCGCCGTGGCGGTGGCGCATGTGGTGGTCGCCAGCAGCCCGGCTGCCAGCCCTGCCAGGACCATGTGACGTGACGTCGCTGCCATGTCGCTCCTGATGCCGTGGCCTCGTCGCCGGGGCCCGTCCGACTTCCGTCGGTCCCCCGATTTCCGTTGCGGAGGTGAGCAAACGGCATCCCGTGGTTCTGGACCGGGGGCGCCGCAGGCAAGTGCAGTCGCGGTCGGCCGCTACGGTCACCGCGTGGCCACTGCGGACGACGTACGGCGGATCGCGCTCAGCCTTCCGCACGTGGTGGAGATCGAGAGCGACGGCTTCGACTTCCGAGTCGGCAACAAGGGCTTCATCTGGTCCTATCCGGAGCGGTGCCCCGGCAAGCCACGAGTGATCCGGCTCGACATCGCGGTCCTGTACGTCGGCGATGAGGCTGAGAAGCAAGCACTGGCGCTCGGCGAACCCGACGTCTTCACCGTTCCGCCGGGTTGGGATGGTTGGCCGTACCTGCTGCTTCACCTGAGCAAGGTCGAAGTGACGCGGCTACGCGAGCTGGTGACGGACGCCTGGCACATGCGCGCGCCCGACGGCCTGCTCGACCCAAGCTGACGCGTGCCAGGTCGGCCTCGAAGTCCGGGATCGCACTGCCAAGCGCGGCGCGGCTCAGGATCGAGGTGGAGTACATGAACCCGATGAGCGCATTAACTGTCCAGGTCTCGTCGCGGGGGAACTCGAACCGGCCGAGATAGGTGAAGCCGGCCCGCTCCAACACCTGACGATCTGGGCTGGCCGCCAACGCCTCCTGCCAGCCTGATGGCATTCGATCTGCACTGCCCGAACGGTCCAGCCAGTCGACGATGATCTGCCTGAGTTCTTGCTGCCAGGGCTGGTCGCCATCGGACGGGACCGGCGACCAAAGGAGAGCGACGGCACCGTCCGCCGTGACCAGCTCACGCATCCGTCGTGCGACCGCGGGTCTGTCCAGGCGATGAAACGCGGTGCCGATTGCGATGAGCTCGAACGTTCCGCTGACCGGTGGCGACTCGGCGGTGCCGACAAGCCAGCGGATGCCAGGTCGACCGAGACGTGCCGCGTTGCCGGACGCGAAGGCGATGGTTTCTGCCTCGGCGTCGACAGCTACCGTCTCGCGGAAAAAGCCGCTCAACGGCGCAGCGACCTGACCGGTGCCGCAGGCGAGATCGAGCAGGCGGTCGTCACCGCTGATCGCGAGACGGTTCCGGAGGTCGGCCAACAGCGCGTCCGGATAGGGCGGCCTGAACTGTTCGTAGTAGGCGGCAGTCCCCTTGTAGAGGTCCGGACGGAACCTTGGTGGGTCGACCTCGCTCACCCTGGAATCGTGCACCTGCTCGGCGGGTCAGTCGGGCGGGTTCGGCAGCGTGTCTCGTGCGCTGCTGATCTCCTTCGCGGTACCGAGATAGGACAGCAGCTTCAGGTAGAGCTTGTGGTTGTCGCGCGAGATGTAGGTGTGCACCCGCTTCTCCAGCAGCGGCCGGAGGACCGGGCTCATCACGTGGTAGGTCTCGACGAAGGTCAGCCGGGTGCGCGTGCCGCCGTCGAGAGACTCGAGCTCATGCCACCCTTCGCCGCGAGACCACAGCGGCTTGCCGACGCCGCGGTAGTGCGCGCGCTCCAGCGGCACCACCTTCCACACGACCTCCCACGAGCGCGCCTTGCCCCCGGAGAGCAGGTATCGCGGCACCCGGAACACGCAGGTGCGCACCAGGCCCTCACCCTTGTCGTCGCCCTCGAACCAGATCTCCATCGAGCCACCGGGATAACTCACCGTGCGAGGGCTCGGCGCGTCGGCCGGCGGCGGCATGTGCAGCAGTCCCCACACCTTCGCCGGCGGCGCGTCGACCTCGAAGACGGTCTCGAACCGCTGCATCAGGAAGTCGTCCCCCACTGGTTCCAGTACGTGATCTGCTCGACCGGCGGGCGCTT
>DASZUS010000076.1:0-5681 GCA_035547515.1 Mycobacteriales bacterium | reverse complement strand
TACGGGGAAGAACGCGGGTGGACCCAAAGGTGCCGGGCTCCCTTTTTCGTTGATTGGCAACGAATCTCGGCGCCGGCGCGGGTTAAGCGACGCTCTCCCCGAGGTACGCCGACCGCACCCGGTCGTCGGCGAGCAGCGCCTCGGACCGGTCGGCGAGCGCGATCGACCCGGTCTCGAGCACGTAACCACGCCCGGCGAGGCGAAGCGCCTGGGCCGCATTCTGCTCGACCAGCAGGATCGTCGTACCCTGCGCGTTGATCTCGCGGATGATGTCGAAGATCCGGGCCACGATCATCGGCGCGAGCCCCATCGACGGCTCGTCCAGCAACAGCAGCCTCGGCTGACCCATCAGCGCCCGCCCGATCGCGAGCATCTGCTGCTCGCCGCCGGACAGCGTGCCGGCCGACTGGCCGCGCCGCTCCTGCAGGACCGGGAACAGCGTGTACACCCGCTCGAGGTCCTCGGTGAGGTCCGCGCGCCGCTGGTAGGCGCCCATCTGCAGGTTCTCGAGGATGGACATCCGGGGGAACACCCGCCGGCCCTCGGGCACGTGGCCGATGCCGGCCGCCACGATCTGATGTGCCGGCAGCCCGTCGATCCGCCGGCCGTCGAAGGTCACCGCCCCGCCGGAGCTCTTCAGCAGCCCGGAGATGGTGCGCAGCGTCGTCGTCTTGCCGGCGCCGTTCGCGCCGAGCAGCGTGACGATCTCACCCTGCTCGATCTCGAGGTCGATGCCCCGCAGCGCCTCGATCCGGCCGTAGGCGACGCGCAACGACTCAATCCTGAGCAGCATCGTGCGGGTCACCGCCTTCGTCCTGTGCCGTGCCGAGATAGGCCTCGATCACTGCGGGATCCCGCTGGATCTGCTCCGGCGGACCGGCCGCGATCACCCGCCCGAAGTTGAGGACCACGACGTACGACGCGACCGACATCACGAGCTTCATGTCGTGCTCGATCAGCAGCACCGAGATGCCGAGCTCCTGGTTCGTCCGCGTGATCAGCCGGGCCAGGTCGTTCTTCTCGGCCGGGTTGGTCCCGGCCGCCGGCTCGTCGAGCAGCAGCACCTGGGGACCGGTCGCGAGCGCTCGGGCGATCTCGAGCCGCCGCTGCTCGCCGTACGACAGCGACGACGCGATCGCGTCGTGGCGGCCGGCCAGGCCGACGAACGACAGCAGCTCGAGCGCACGGTCGGTCGTCGCCCGCTCCTCGCGGCGCATCCGGGGCAACCCGAGCATCACACTGACCGGACCGGACCTGCCTCGGGCGTCGGCGCCGACCTTCACGTTCTCGATCGCGGTCAGCGCGTTGAACAGCCGGATGTTCTGGAACGTGCGTCCTACGCCGAGCCGGGTCACGGCATGGGGCTTGCGGCCGTTGAGGCGCGCGGTCGAGCCGTCCGCGCGCCGCAGCGAGATCGTGCCCTCCTGCGGGAGGTAGACCCCGGTCAGGCAGTTGAACAGCGAGGTCTTGCCGGCGCCGTTCGGGCCGATCACGGCCATCACCTCACCGCGCGGCGCAGCGAGGGACACCTCCGACAGGCTGGTGACACCCCCGAAGCGCAACGTGACGTCCTCGACGCTGATCACCGGGTCGTGGGTCGCCGCGCGGTCGATCGGCCCGGCCGGCGCGGTCACTCGACCTCCTTCGGAAGGCCGAGCGCGTCGGCCTCGCCGACCCCGGCCTCCGCCTGCTTGATCTCGAGCGCGCGGCGACGGGACGGGATCATCCCCTGCGGCCGGAAGATCATCATCAGGATGATCAGCAGGCCGAAGTAGATGAACCGGTCCGACGGCGGCACCGAGCCGCGCAGCTTCTCCGGCAGCCACTCGAGGAACGCCGCGCCCACCAGCACGCCCCACATCGAGCCCATGCCGCCGAAGATCACCAGGACGAGCACGAGGATGCTCTGCTGCAGGACGAAGTTGGTGTCGGTGATGAACCCGACGTTGGCGGCGTACAGCACGCCGGCGAAACCAGAGGTCGACGCGCCGATCGCGAAGGCCAGCAGCTTGTAGCGCACGGTCGGCACGCCCGACGCGGCCGCGGCGACCTCGTCCTCGCGGATCGCGGTCCACGCCCGTCCGACCCGGGAGTGCTCCAGCCGGCGGAACAGGAACATGATCAGCACCACGAACACGAGCAGCACCCAGTAGTAGGGCAGCTGTTTGCCGCCCCACGTGTAGTGGATGCCGGCCGCGTGTATCGAGAAGTGCGGGATGTTGAACGCGCCGCTGTCGCCGTTGGTGATGTCGGTCTTGTTGCGGGCGAAGCTGAACACGATCTCACCGAACCCGAGCGTGACGATCGCGAGGTAGTCGCCGCGGAGCCGCAAGGTCGGCGCGCCGAGCACCACTCCGGCGATCAGCGCCGCGAGGATCGCCAGCGGCAGGACCCAAAACGGATTGAGCGTGAACGGCGGGACGACCGGCAGCCGGCCGGTGAAGTACGCCGTGGTGTAGCTGCCGACCGCGAAGAACGCGATGTACCCGAGGTCGAGGAGACCGGCGAAGCCGACGACGACGTTGAGGCCGAGCGCGAGCAGGGTGAAGATGCCCATCTCCTGGACGAGCACGGTCTGCCAGTAGCCGTTGAGGAACGGCGGGATGGCGATCGCGACCACCAGCGCGACGAGCGGAAGCACGCTGCGGGTGAGCCGGTTGCGCGGGACGGCGCCCGCGCGCTGCCGGATCCCCTCGAACCGGCCCAGGACGGCCGAGCGCACCATCTCGCGACGTAGCCGCACCACTTCCAGCAGCGCCCACGCGACGACACCAACGACCACGAACGGGATCACCCGGGGCCGCAGGATCGAGTGCCGGAAGCCGTAGGACAGCGCGGACGAGCTTCCGCCCGGGCCGCTGATCAGGGCGAGCACGAGGACCATCGACAGCCAGCCGACCAGGCGGCCCTTCGCGCCTTCGGCCAACCGGATCCGCCGATCCGCAGCAGGACTGGTCATGCGGCACGCCCCAGGCTCTCGCCGAACAGGCCGGTGGGCTTGACCATCAGCACGACGACGAGCACCAGGAAGGCGATCGTGTCCGACCACTGGGTCTGGATGCACGCGACGCCGAGTGACTCGATCACACCGAGCAGCAGACCGCCGACGACGGCACCGCGAATGTTGCCGATCCCACCGAGGACGGCCGCGGTGAACGCCTTCAACCCAGGGAAGAAGCCCATGTTGAACTGCACGTTGTAGGCCATGCCGTAGAGGAAGCCGCCGGCGCCGCCGAGCAGCCCGCCGAGGACGAACGTCGCGACGATGATCCGCTCGACGTCGACCCCCATCAGGCTCGCCGTCTCGGCGTCCTGCGCCACCGCGCGGATCCCCTGCCCCAGCTTGGTGCGGGTGATCACCTGATCGACGACGAGGTAGAGGAACGCGGCGACGCCGAAGATGATCAGGTAGGTGTTGAGCACCGGTGCGCCGAACACGTGGAAGACCGCGCGCTCGTCGTACAGCGTGGGCACCGCGATCGGGTTGTTGCCGAACTCCTTGCCGGCGAGGTTGAGGGCGAAGAACGACGCGCCGATCGCACTGATCAGGAAGGCCAGCGGCGGCGCGCCGCGACGCCGGAGCGGACGGTAGGCGACCCGCTCGAGGATGAAGGCGGCCAGGCCTCCGACGATCGCGCCGGACACGACACCGAGCGCGATGAGACCGACCGTCGCGATGCCGTGCGGCTGCTTCGAGCCGACCACCTGCTGCACCGCGAACAGCCCGCCGAACGCCCCGCTCATGAAGACCTCGCTGTGCGCGAAGTTGATGAGCTGGAGCACGCCGTACACCAGCGTGTAGCCGAGTGCGACGAGCGCATAGACCGAGCCGTTCTCGATCCCACTGACCAGCAGCGGCCAGAAGTTATGCGTGAAGCACATCGGCGCGGCGGCTCCCCATTGAGCGATGCGGTACGACGCAGCGGAGGCGCCGCGGGTCGGACGCTATAACGGTCCGCCCCGCGACGCCTCCATTGCTAGCGCTTGATCTTGCTAGCGGTTGCCGTACCTAGACGAGATCGTCGATCGCGCCCAGGTACTTGATGGCGCCGTTCACGACTTGGTACAGGTACACCGTCGTGCTCTTCAGCTCGTGGTTCGAGCCGAACGCAACGGTCTTGGTGATGCCGTCGTAGCTGACGTTGGCCACCGCATCCACCAGCGCCTGCCGGGTGATGTCGCCGCTGATCCCCTTCATCGCGGTGATGATCGCGTTGGCGACGTCGTACGCCTCAGCGGAGTACGTGCCGGCGTCCTGGTTGAACGCGGCCTTGTACGCCGTGAAGAAGTCCGCCGCCTTGCTCGGGTCCGAGCACGGGCAGGTGAAGTAGGTGCCCTCGGCGTTGGACGCGCCCGCCAGCTTGATGAAGTTCGGGTCCTTCACGCCGTCGTCCGACATGAACGTGCCCTTGTAGCCGGCCGAACGCAGCGCCTTCAGCAGCGGGCCGCCGTCGGCGTAGTAACCGCTGTAGTAGACCGCGTCCGGGTTGGCCTGCGCGACCTTCGACGCCTCGGGACCGGGCTTGGTGCCCTGCGGGAGGCTGTCGTGGGTGACCTTGACGCCGTCCGCCTTCAGGGCGCTCTCGAGCACCTTCGCCAGGCCCTGCCCGTACGCCTCGGCGTCGTCGATCGAGTAGACCGACTTCGCCCCGAGCTTCTTGGTCAGGTAGTCGGCTGCGCCCGCGCCCTGCGAGCTGTCGGTCCCGATCGCCCGGTAGAAGGTCGTGAAGCCGTTGCTCGGATCGGTGAGGGTCGGCAGCGTGGCCGAGGCGGTCACGGACACCAGACCGGCGTCCGCGAAGCTCTTCTCGCTCGCCTGGGTGGCACCCGAGAACGCCGGGCCGACCACCGCAATGACGTTGGAGTTCGACACCTCGCTCTGGGCGGCGGCCGGCGCCTTGTCCGGCGAGCCCTGGTCATCCACGCCCAGGTACTTCAGGGTGAATCCGAGGTCGCCCTTGGCGTTGGCCTGGTCGATGGCCAGCTTCGCGCCGTCGCAGATGTTGATACCGAGCGCCGCGTTGTCGCCGGTCAGCGGACCCTGGCAGGCGATCGTGTAGGTCTTCCCCCCGCCGGTCCCACCGGCGCTTCCGCCGCCTCCGCTCGAGCTGCTGCCACAGGCCGCCGCGGTCATCGCGGCAACGGCGAGCGGGACGACAAGTCGAATCGATCGACCGGTCTGCATCCTTGCTCCTCTCAACTGGCCGATTCGTGGTTCCTGCGCAACCTAGCGCCCCGCGCAAGTAACAGACGCATCAGGGCTAACCGTTGTCAGGTCGTTACCAAACCGAGTCCGGCCACGCAGGTACGCGGGTCGGGCCGGTTAGCCCGCCGGGTCGGGCTGGTCGAGCACGGCTTCGGCCACTTGGCGCATCGAACGTCGGCCATCCATCGCAGCCTTCTGGATGAACCGGAACGCCTCGGGCTCGGTCATCCCGTGCTCGGCCTGCAGCCGGCCTTTGGCCCGGTCGAGCAGCTTGCGGGTCTCCAGCCGCTCGGTGAGGTCGGCGACCTCGCCGGACAGTGCGCGCATCTGCTGATGACGGCTCACCGACACCTCGATCGCGGGCAACAGGTCCGCCTTGCCGAACGGCTTCACGACGTACGCCATCGCGCCGGCCTCGGCGGCCCGCTCGACGAGCTCCCGCTGGCTGAACGCCGTGAGCATGACGACCGGAGCG
>DASZUS010000075.1:0-99803 GCA_035547515.1 Mycobacteriales bacterium | reverse complement strand
AAAGCCGGACAGCAGTAGTCACGGGTGCAAGCAGCGGCATCGGCGCAGCGACCGCGCGACGGCTGGTCGCGGAGGGATACGACGTGGTCGCCGCGGCGCGGCGGGTCGACCGGCTCGAAGCGCTGGCGGCGGAGTGCGGCGTACGCCCGGTCGCGCTCGACGTCACCGACGAGGCCTCGGTGCGAGCCCTCGCCGACTCGCTCGGCACGTGTCACGTGCTGGTCAACAACGCAGGCGGCGCATTCGGTCTCGAGCCGATCGCGGACGCCGACGAAGCAGCGTGGCGGCAGATGTGGGAGACCAACGTCCTCGGCATGATGCGCGTGACGCGGGCGCTGCTCCCGGCACTCGAGCGCAGCGGCGACGGCGTGGTCGTCACGGTGACCTCGGTCGCCGGGCACATCGTCTACGAGAACGGCGCTGGGTACGCCGCGGCGAAGCACGCCGAACGCGCGGTCTCCGAGACGCTGCGCCTCGAGGTCTTCGGCAAGCCGATCCGGGTAGTGGAGGTCGCGCCGGGCATGGTGGCGACCGAGGAGTTCTCGCTAAATCGGTTGGGAGGGGACCGAAGCAAGGCGGATGCTATCTACGCCGGAGTCCCTGGCCCGCTGTCCGCCGACGACGTCGCCGACTGCATCACCTGGGCCGCCACCCGGCCGTGGAACGTCAACGTCGACCTACTCGTGGTTCGCCCACGCGCGCAAGCCGCGCAACACAAGATCTACCGGGAGACGACCTGATGACCCTTCACTTGCTCGCTGAGCGCGTGAACCGATGACCACGCCCGCCTACGCGGAACTCGTCAGCGCGGTTCGTCGCGAGGGCGAGGCGCTGCTCACCGCCGCCCGTCAGGGCACCGACGCCCGCGTCCCGACTTGCGGCGACTGGACAGTGGGAGACCTCGCCGCGCACGTGTGGCAGGTCTACGCCAACGTCACGCTCTTCGTCTCGACCCGCGCCACGCGGCGGCCCGATGCCCTCCCGGAGCGGCCGAAGGGCGACGTGGTCGACCTGCTCGAGGCACAGCTCGACGAGCTGGTCGGCGCGCTGACCGAGTGCGACGCGGACACACCGGTCTGGACGTGGGTGTTCGATGCGCCATCGGGCGCGATCTTCTGGGCGCGGCGCATGGCGCACGAGTCGGCGGTCCACCGCTTCGATGCGCAGAACGCCCACGGCATCCAGGAGCCGATCGGCGACGAGCTGGCCTCTGACGGCATCGACGAGCTGGTCGACGTCTTGGTGCCGCGGATCTACCGCCGCGACCAGGTCAGCGGGCCGACCGGAACCCTCGCACTGCAGTCCAGCGATGGCGGCAGCTGGTTTCTCGAGCTCGAGCCCGGCGGGGTGCGCAAGGTCGACTCCGGCGAGGCAGACGCGACGGCCACCGGCACGAGCAGCGGGCTTCTGCTGAGCCTCTACGGGCGGGTGCCGCTCAGCTCGGTCGAGATCTCCGGTGACGCCTCGTTGCTGGAAGCCTGGCGGAGCGTCCTCAACTTCTGAGGGCGCGCTCGAACTCGTCGTACGCCTGCTGGCTGAACAGCACGAAACGTACGTCGATGACCGCGGTCGGCGTCGCCCGCACGGTGGAGATCGCCACATCGGCGGCAGATGCCATCGGCCAGCCGTAGATGCCGGCCGACACCGCGGGGAACGCCACGCTGGTGGCGCCGAGCTCGTCGGCGACTCGCAACGCCTCGCGGTAGCACGAGACCAGCAGGTGCGAGCGATCCTCCATCCGGCTGTAGACCGGTCCCACCACGTGGATCACCCAGCGGCAGCGCATCGAGCCGGCCTCGGTTGCCGCTGCCTGCCCGGCAGGCAGCGAGCCGATGCGGTCGCGCAGTGCGCGGCGGGCAGCCAGCTGCGCCTCGCCGCCGGCGCGAAGGATCGCGCCGTCCACACCACCCCCGCCCATCAGGCCGCTGTTCGCGGCGTTGACGACGGCATCGACGTCTTGCTCGACGATGTCGCCGAGGACGAGCGAGAGCTGCGTGGTCACACCGTCGAGGACAGCAGCGGCACCAGCAGCTCGTCGTCGGTGAGCGCGCCGTGATGACCGGGCAGTGCCGACATCCGGGACTCCCGCTTGCGCTGGACGATGCCCATCCGGCCTTGGGCGATCGCGACGACATCGCCGATGCGGGCCCGTGCGCTCGGCGTGACGACGCGGCCGAACAGACCCGAGCCGATGGCGGTCTCGGCGTCGAGCACCCACGCGCGCTCACCGAGCACCGACCGCCAGGTAGCGAGCACGTCGGCGGCGGCTCCGGGCCGGGCATGGACATGCCGCATCCTCGGCTCGCCCGCGATCGCGATCACCCCGTCGCGCAGCGGGGAGCCAACCTCGTCCGCGTCGACCGCCTCGTCCTGCGCCACGTCGGCCATGCCGTGGTCAGCGGTGACGTAGAGACTCGTCCCCGCCGGCAGCCGTTGCGCCAGCAGCTCCAGCTGCCGGTCGATCATCGACAGCTGAGCGGTCCACGAGTCGCTGGCCGGCCCACGGACATGGCCGACGAAGTCGAGCTCGGAGGCATAGGTGTAGACCAGCGACCGATGACCGCGGTCGGCCGCGTCCGCGGCGTGGGCGATCATGTCGCCCGTCGTCGTCACCCCGCGAAAGCTGCCGCCGCGAAAGACCGCGCGGGTCAGCCCAGTGCCTTCGAAGTCACGCGAGCTGGCGATCGTCACCGAGACACCGGCATCCGCGGCTTGCTGCCACACCGTGGTGCGCGACTGGATCTCCTCGGGCTCGAGGATCTCGCGCAGGTCGTCCTTGCCGGAGACCTGCCGCCACGACAGCCAGTTGACCGGCTCGCCTACCTCTTCGACGTAGGAGGAGTAACCGGTCATGCCGTGCTCACCGGCCGGCAGCCCGGTCGACAACGACGCCAACGAGGTGACCGTCGTCGACGGGAACCCGGCGGTGAGCTCACGACAGGACAGCGAGGACAGGAACGGCGCCGCTTCGGCTCGCGCCTGCAGCCCCACCAGGCCCATGCCGTCGACCAGCACGACCACGGCGCGGGCCGTGTCGGGAAGCCCCAGCCGGTTGTCGTCGCCCACGCCGAGCGCCGCGAGCACGGACGGCATGACGTCGGCCAGCGACGCCTCGCCGTACCGCGGCACCGGAATCTCTGTGGCCGCCGAGAGGTCCGTCACTTCGGCAACCGGACCCTCAGCCTGCGGAACCCTTTGCCCTTGTTCTCGACCTTGACGACCTCGATGCCACCGATCTGCTTGGTGGACGCGACGTGCGTGCCACCGTCGGCTTGCGTGTCGAGTCCCACGATGTCGACGATCCGGACCTCCGTCAGGTCGGGCGGCAGGAGGTTGGTTGCGGTGCGGATGATGTCGGGTATCGCGAACGCCTCGTCGCGCGGAAGCACCTTCACGTCGATCCGGCGGTCCGCCGCGATCTCGGTCGCGCAAGCTTCGGCGATCGAGTCCTTGAACCCCTCCGGGACCTCGGTGAGGTTGAAGTCCATGCGAGCCTCGAGCGGCTCCATGTTCCCCCCGGTCACCAGCGCGCCGTAGTCGCGGAACACGACGCCGGCGAGCAGGTGCAGCGCGGAGTGGGTGCGCATCAGCACCGTACGGCGATCGTCGTCGAGGGCGCCCTCGACCGCCGTCCCGACCGCGGGTATCGGCTCGCCTTCCGCTGGGATTAGGCAGACGTCGTCCCGGGTCTTCCGGGCGCCCGCGATCCGCGTCTGGACCCCTTGCCAGAGGAGCACGCCCTCGTCCGGAGGCTGGCCGCCGCCGCCCGGGTAGAAGGCCGAGCGATCCAGAACGATGCCTTCCTCGTCGGCTCGTACGACGATCGCCTGCCACTCGCGAAGCGTCGCGTCGTCGAGGTCGAGCCGCACGGTCGCCATCGTTGGTGAGCGTACGGGAACCGCAGGGTGGGTACCGACGTCCCACGACTATGAGGTGGACGAGATGACCAGTTTCCGAACCACGACCAGCGGTCTGGCAGTGGCCGGCCTGATGGCTGCGTCGGCGGGCATCGCGCACGCCGCCGGCGGCACCGTGGGCCGCCCGGCGGCCGAGCACGTGCCGAGCTCGATCAAGAGCGCATCTGTGATGCAGGACAGCGGTTCGGCGGCGAGCAAGCGCATGGTGACGGGCGCGAAGGCGCTCCGGCTGGTGAAGCTCTTCGATGCCTTGCACCGCGAGCCGAGCGACATCATGCACTGTGACGTCGCCGGCGGACCGACCACGGTCGTCAGCTTCTATGGCGCCAAGCACGTGTGGCAGGCAACCGAAAGCGCATGCACCAACGTGCAGGTGACGCGTGACGGCAAGCGGCTGCCGACGCTCCTGCCGTCCAAGGCGTGGACGGCAGCGGTGGCAAAGGACCTGAGGGGCTAGCTCACTGGCGGTGGCAGGCTTGGCCGGTGCTCACCGTCACCCTCGCCGACGCCCGGCTGTTCCTGCACGTCCTCGCCGCCACCATCTGGGTGGGCGGGCAGATCGCGCTCGCCGGCTTGGTCCCGGCACTTCGACGCAGCGGCGCGGAGATCCCGAAGGTTGCGGCCCGCGCGTTTGCTCGGGTGGCCTGGCCGGCGTTCGCGGTCCTCATCATCACGGGTCTGTGGAACATCCAGGCCGACCACCAGGAGATCAGCGACGTCAGCGACTTCCGCAACACGCTGATCGCGAAGCTGGTCTTCGTCGTCTTGTCCGGGGTCACCGCATTCGCTCACAGCCGGGCGACGTCACGGCGGGGCCAGGCGGTCTGGGGCGCGGGCACCGGCATCTTCGCGCTGCTCGCGCTGTTCTACGGGATCGTGCTCAGCCACGGGTGAGCGAACAAGTGATGGCGAGCGCCGGTCAGCTCGTGGCGAACCAGCGGCCGGCGATCTGGTGAGCGCGCACCGGCCGCCCGAAGCAGGACGACAGCGCCGCCTCGTCCCCGAGCAGTGAGACGTCGCCCTGCGCCACGAGCTCACCGTCGCGCATCAGCGCGACGTGGGTGGTCGAGGTCGGCAGCTCCTCGAGATGGTGGGCGACCATGATGCTGGCCAACCGCGGCTCCTCGCGGGCGGTCGTCTCGAGTGCCGCAAGCAGATCCGCTCGGCCGGGCAGGTCCAGGCCGGCCGCCGGCTCGTCGAGCAGCAGCAGCGCGGGGTGCGCCACGAGCGAGCGCGCCAAGCGGGCACGCCCGCGCTCGCCTTGCGAGCAGACTGCGATCGAGCGGTCCCGCAGCTGCGAGAGACCGAACCGCGCGATGAGATCCGACACGCGCTCCTGTGCGGCCCCCGTCGCCGGCCCCAGCCACTGCACCGTCTGCGTGATGCCGGTCTCGACGTACCGCTCCGCCGTGAGCTCGGCGGGCAGCCGCAACCGGACGTCGACGCTGCCGATCGCCCGGCGAAGCTCGCGCAGGTCCACGCGGCCCATCTCCTGACCGAGGATGCGCACGGTGCCGCGGGACGGGAACCGCTGCGCTGAGGCCAGCGCGAGCAACGTCGACTTGCCGGCGCCATTGGGGCCGAGCAGCGCCCAGTGCTCGCCTTCTGCCACGGTCAGCGAGATTCCGCGGAGCACATGAGGCCCGTCGGCGAACCAGACGTCGGCCTGGGCTATCTCGAGGACGCTCATGGCGTCAGACTCTAGGAATGGTTGCTCCCAACGCCGCGGCTCAGGCCCGGCTCGCCGCCCGGCGCGACGAGCTGCGCGCGAAGTACCTCGAGCCGCCTGTCAGCCGCCCGGCGACCAACGGCCGCGGAATCCACCATGCGGCGCTGATCTGCAGCGACGTGGAGCAGACCATCGCCTTCTACCAAGGCCTACTCGGATTCCCGCTGATCGAGCTGGTCGAGAACCGCGACTATCCCGGCTCGACGCACTTCTTCTTCGACCTCGGCAACAACACGCTGCTCGGGTTCTTCGACTTCCCGGGCTTGGGGCTCGAGCAGCTGCCCGAAGGGATCGGCGGCGTCCAGCACATCGCCATCGGCGTACCTCCCGAGGCACATGCGCGACTGCGCGCCCGGCTCGACGAGGCAGGGATCGCCTACGACGGGCCGCAGCGCGGCATCCCCGAGTCGATCTACCTGCGCGACCCTGACGGCATCGGCATCGAGCTGCTCGCCGACGACTTGATGTGGTTCGGCGGGAAGTGGCTCAACCGCTGAGCCTGCGGTCAGGACAGGTGACGCGGCAGGTACGTCGCGTGCAGGCCGACCCCGATAACGGCGAGCAAGACCAGGTAGGCGATCGACAGCCTGAGCCGGAGCCGGGGCTGCACCGCCGCCGCGCGCCCGCGCTGGCGCCGCTGGGAGTAGAGCTCGTAACCGACTAGCAGCAAGATGATCAGGACCAACGGCTCGAAGCGCACGACGAGGTAGCCGACCAAGCCGAGCCCGACCACGACCCAGACCCACGGGTAGAGCAGGTCGGCGACGCGACCGCCGTCGAGTGGGACGAGCGGGATCAGGTTCAGCAGGTTCAGCAGCAGGCCCGTGAATGCCAGCGCCCGCAGCAAGCTCGAGCCTTGCTCGTGGCCGTAGAGCGCCAGCGCCAGCGCGCCGACGGTGCCGATGACCGGCCCCGCGAGCGCGGTCTCGGCCTCCTGGTAGGGACGGTGCTCGGTGGGCTGCCAGCTGGTGAACGCGCCGAGCAGCGGGATGAACACCAGCCCACTGGCCCGGATCCCGCGCACCCGCAGCGCGACGACGTGGCCGAGCTCGTGGACGAGGATCAGCGCGACGAAGCCGACCGCGTAGCGCCAACCCCACAGCTGCGCATACGCGGCGATCGAGACTGCCATCGAGCCAAGGAACAGCGCGGACTTGAGCTTGGCGACCAGGGCCACGAAGCCCGTAAGCGGGGCAGCCGCCTGCTTCACCTTGGCCCAGCGGCCCGGTGGCCGCGCCGGGACCGGCAGCGGCAGCCCGTCCGTGCTCACCGCTCCATGGTCCTCCGGCAGGGCAAGGAAACCTGAAGAGACGCAAACGGTCCCCGGCGGCTCATACCCGCCGGGGACCGCTTGTGACTGGGCTACGGCTACTGGCCGGGCGCCGCGTCGGTGTCGATCGCCGAGGCCGAGAACGCCGGCTTGACCGGCGCCGCGGGGGTCGTCGGCGTGGTCGCCGTGGCGCCGGCCACCGGAGCCTTGGCCGCGGGCTTGCGGGTCGCCGGCTTGGTGCTCGGCTTCTTCGCGGCCGGCTTCGCCGGGGTCTTCACCGCGTCGCCGCGCAGACCCGCGACGACCTTCTCGCCGCGGTCGGCGAACTCGGCGTACGTCGAGGCGACGCGGGCGCCGAGCTCGTCAGCCTGCTTGCGAACCGTGGTGGTGAGCTCCTCGACCTGCTTGCGCAGTTCGGTCGGCAGCGACTGCGCCTGCTTGCGCAGGTCCGCCGGCAGCGTCTGCGCCTGCTTGCGCAGGACCTCCTGCTGCTTGCGCAGGGTCTCCTGCTGCTTGCGCAGAGTGGTCGGGATCTCCTCGACCTGCTTGCGGAGCTCGCTCGGCAGCGCCCGTGCCTGCTTGGTGACCTCGGCGCGGCGGGTCTGGGCGCGCGACGGCAGGTCCAGGACGCGGGTCTGCAGGACGGTCGCCCCAGCGCGCAGGGTCTCGACGGCGTACTCGCCGGCGCCGGCAATCGCGTAGAGCGGCTTGGTGTCGATGGTGGGGACAGATGGCATGGCTTTTCGAACCTCCAGGTACCGAGTGGGTGCCGCCGTGCGGCGACACTCAGACGTTCGTGGTCTGTGGTGGGTGGAGCAGGTCAGCGGGGACGGCAGCTAGGGCGAGGTATCGCTGGCCCCGTCATCAGTCGAGACCGGCTTCGCACGCCGAGCCGTCCTCGTCCGGGACGGCGCGGCCGAAGCCGCCTCGCTGCCTTCCTTGGGCGTCACCGGGCTTGTGTTCCCGTTGCGGGCGTCGCTTTCACGCCGGTAGGCCTCGTAAAGCTCGAGCAGCACCTGCTTCTGCCGTTCGGCGAGGTGCGCATCGCCGAGGATTGCTGCGGGGACATCGCTGTCGCCGTACCGCTCCTCGAGGATGCCGGCCTGCACGTAGAGCGCCTCGGCGGAGATGCGCAGCGCTTTCGCGATCTGCTGCAGGATCTCCGCGCTCGGCTTGCGCAGGCCGCGCTCGATCTGGCTGAGGTAGGGGTTGGAGACCCCAGCCAGGCTGGCCAGCTGCCGCAGCGAGATCTGCGCTGCGGACCGCTGCTCGCGGATGTAGTCCCCGAGGTTGCGGACGTCCAACTTGGCCACAAACCCACCCTAACCGGAAGTGCTAACTGTTGCAAGCGCCTAGCAAGCGCTCCGCCGCACGCGGCTGGCAACGAGGTGGCTCAGCCGTGCGGCAGCAGATCCGCGACGTCGGCGCCGCCGTCGCGATAGCGCCTGCCGAGCTCCGCGGTGCACGCATCCATCACCGCTTGCACCGCTCTGCGCTTGCGCGAGACCTCGCGCTCTTCGGCATCGAGGACGTCGACCAGCCGCGCCAGCGTCTCGTCGTCGTGGCGCGACGGGTCCGACAGCTCGCTGTCGGAGACCAGCGACTCGACGTAGCGGTACTGCGGGTCCAGCTCCAACGGCTCGACGGAGGCGTGGCGGCCCAGGCCGTGCGGTGCGGTGCGCTCGTCCGCCAGGATCTCCGGCAGCGAGTCGACCAGCGAACCTTCGGGACCTTCGCCGCGCCGGCGCGCCTGCTCGGCGCGCAGGATGTCGAGCCGGCCCTGCAGCAGTCGCCGCAGGTAGGACAGGTCGGTCTCTTCCTGCTCGCTCTCGGCGCGCATCGCCCGGATCTCCTCGACGGGGCGATCGGCCAGCCCGTCGAGATAGTCGGGCGCGAGCACCCGATCGAGCCGCCGGCCCGCTGCTGGGTAGCTCACCACATGCCTCTCATGCCCTGCTCCGCAGGCGTGCAGCGCAGCAGCCGGATTCAGGGTTCGTCACAAGGACGAATACGGCCATGTTGTCACTCTTCGGCACGTCCATTAACCCGCATGAGCGTGAAATTGGTCCGTATGGCTCAACAATCGGTTTTCGGCTGCCGATGGGTATGAAGGGTGGGACGGTTGCCGCTGAACAGGTGAAGGAGGTCGTCGATGCTCAAGGGCGACCTCAATACCACCGCCCTCGCCGCCGTCCTGCTCGATCTCGCCGCCTCCGCCTCGACCGGAAGCCTTGTCCTGATCCGGGCGGACGGCGCTGAAGCGCAGATCTACCTGCGTGACGGGCTGGTCTGCGGCATCAGCGCTTTCGATCAGCGAGCCGACCTCGGCGCGAAGCTGGTCTCCTCGGGCGTGCTCGCCCCCGAAGCGCTCTCCGAAGCGCTCGAAGCCCAGCGAACCGACCTGTCGGCGTGGAACCTCGGCGAGCTGCTGGTCCACCTCGGCTACGTCGACGAGGACGTCATCCGCGAGTTCGTGACCGAGCAGCTCCACGAGGCGCTGTGGGACCTCCTGCAGTGGACCGACGGCCGCTGGAAGTTCCGCGCCAACGCCAAGATGCGCGAGGACATCCGCCCGCCGCACCCAGTCGTCGAGCTGCTGGAGACGCTGCGCGAGCGCGGCTACGAGTGGGAGGCGATCTCCTCGGTCGTCGACTCCCCAGATGCCATCCCGGTCCTGTCAGCTCGCGGCGACGGTGCGCCGGAGACGACGCTGGACAGCGACGCCTGGTCGATGCTGTGCAAGATCGACGGGGTCCGCAGCGTCGCTGAGCTGGCGAACGACTGCGGCTACACGCTGTTCGAGGCGGGCCGGATCCTCGTGACCCTCGTCGACGCCGGCCTCGTTGACATCACCGACGACGTCGACCACAGCGCCGCCGACGTGTACGGCGCGAGCGCGCTCGCCGGGGCACTGAGCGGTCGCGGCAACGGGTCGTCGGGGAGGCCCGCAAGCAGCGACGACGCGCTGACGAGGCTCGCCCGGCTGGCCAGCGACGTGGCTAGCCACGGCGCGACCACCACGACCACCAACCCGCTGCAGCTCGACGTCATGGCGGCGCAGCTCAACGGCGCCTCCCACCTCACCGTCCCGGTGCGCCGCAACGGCGAGTCGTTCGCCGCCTCGATGGGTCGGGTCTCCGGCGCCCTCGCCGACGTCCTGGGTCCCGCGCCTGAGGACGGCTACACCATGTCGCTGATCGAGATCGCCAGGCGCCCTAGGTCCCGCAACCTGGCGCCGGTCGACCCCGAGGAAGAGCTCGAGCGCAGCCGGCGGCTGCGTGCTGCTGCGGCCGCCGAGCTGGTGACCGCACAGCTCGCCGCCGAGTCGCTGCGCCCGGACCGCGATGCCAACGCGCGAACCGACGTCCTGGACAGCCCCCCGAAGCTGGTCGACCTGGAAGCCGAGCGCGCGCGGGTAGCCGCGCGTGAGGCCGAGGAAGCCGAGCGCCTGCTTGCGGAGGAGGCAGCCCGGCGGGCCGCGGAAGAGTTCGCCAGGGCGGCCGCGGAAGCCGCACGGCTGGCTGCGGAGCAAGCCGCTGCAGAGGAGGCTGCCCGCCAGCTCGCCGAACGGGAAGCGGCAGAAGCCGCCGAACGGGAAGCCGCCGAACAAGCGGCGCGCGAGGCGGCCGAGCAGGCAGCCCGAGAAGCCGCAGAAGCTGCCGAACGCGAAGCCGCCGAACAGGCAGCCCGCGAAGCCGCAGAAGCCGCCGAACGGGAAGCCGCCGAACAGGCAGCCCGAGAAGCCGCGGAAGCCGCCGAACGCGAAGCCGCCGAACAGGCAGCCCGAGAAGCCGCAGAAGCCGCCGAACGCGCTGAGGCCGAGAGCCGGGAAGCCGCCGCGCGAGCCGAGGCGGAAGCTGCGCTGATCGCGGCGCAAGCACAGGCCGCCGCGGCCGACGAGGCTCGCCGGCTGGCCGAGGAGGCACAGCGCCTTGCCGACGAGCAAGAGGCGCAGGCGCAAGCGGCTGCCAACCGGACCGCCCTCGAGGACCAGGACTTCGCTCTCGCGGCGCTGCAGGCCGACCAGGCCGCCGAAGCGTCGGCGATGCTCGCCGAGCTGAACCACACCGCGAGCCTCACCGCGGAGCCGGTGCCGGCGCACGAGCCGGATCCCGATCCCGAACCGGACCCGGACCCGGATCCGCTTCCAGCCGCAGAGGTCGGAGAGGCTGCCGACACCGCGGCACTGCTGCGCGAGCTGTCGTCACTTGGCGTCGAGGACGACGACCGTCCCGCGTTGGCGCCGGTGACGCCGCGCGCCCCGCGGCCGATCCAGCCCGACCCGAAGAAGGCGAAGAAGAAGATCGGTCTGTTCGGCCTGTAAGGCAGGCCTACGCGTCGACCACCCGTTCGGCGCGCATCGCCATTCCCGCCACAGTCAGCGGGGCGTCGTCGGCGACATTGCGCTTGATCACCGCGAGGGCAACCGGTCCCAGCTCGCAATGCTGCACCGCGGTTCCGAGGTAGCCCACCGGGCGACCGTCGAGCTCGACCTCGGCGTGAGGGCCGGGGAGCTCGTCGCTCGTGCCGTCGAGGTAGCCGAAGACCAGCCGGCGCGGCGGGCGCCCCAGGTTCTGCACCCGCGCGACCGTCTCCTGCCCTCGATAGCACCCCTTGTTGAGGTGAACCGCGACACCGATCCAGCCGACCTCGTGCGGGATCGTGCGGTGATCGGTCTCGAAGCCGAGCCGTGGGACGTGGTTAGCGACGCGGCGCGCTTCCCAGGCGCCGTGCCCGACCAACGGGAGGCCGGCTTCCTCGACCCAGCGCTCCACGTCGTCGCGAGCGACGAGCTCGTCGCGGACGCCCTCCGTCGAGACCCGGGTCATCACCGCGTACGACGACGACAGGTCGCTCACCTCCACCCGCAACATGAAACGCATCGAGTCCAGGTACGCCGCCAGCGCCTCCGCCGTCCCCGGCTCCGCAGTCAGCCAGGTCGCCTCGCCGTCGTCCCACAGCACGAGATGGTGCTCGACATGGCCGTGCGGGGAGAGGATCAGCGCCTCGCGAACCTCGTGCGGCGGCAGCGTCTCGAGGTGGGCCGAGGTGAGCGAATGCAGCCAGCTCAGCCGATCCGCGCCATCGACTCGCACCACACCCCGATGGGACCGGTCAACAACGCCGCCGGCCTCGAACAGCGTCCGCTGCTCGCGAAGCGGGTCTCCGTAGTGCGCGGCAACCGGCGCATCGACACCCGAGCCGGCTACCGCGCCGCGGCGCGCGAGGATCCGGCTGGTGGGCATTTCGCGCTCCATCGTAGGAGCGAGCGAGCCGGCTACGAAGCGGCGGTTGGCTGCGGCTGAGGTCGCTCGGACTCGAGGATCGCCTCGCTGTCGGGGCCTTCGGGCGAGAGCAGGTCGAACAGCAGCGACAGAGGCACGCGGGCGTCGAGCAGCCGCATGGCCACGCTGACCCGCTGATCCGTCGAGATCGCGTCGGCCACGATGTCTGTGTCGTCCATCGCGGCCGTGATCATGACCCGCCGTACGGGGGAATCGCGTCCCGCGTACGGGTGATTCAGCCCGCCACGCGCTGGTAGACCTCGATGGTCTTGTCCACGGTCCGGTCCCAGGTGTAGGTGAGGCTTCGCTGCCGGCCGGCGGTGCTTGCGGCCGCCCTCGCCTCGGGGTCGCGGACCACGCGTTCCAGGCATGCCGCGAAGGCGGCGGCGTCGCCGGTCGGCGCGCGCAGCGCTGCCTCCCCTGCCACCTCGGCGACCACCTCGATGTCACTGGCGACGATCGGGAGACCGCGCGACATTGCCTCCACCAGCGGTAGGCCGAAGCCTTCCTCTCGAGTGGTCAGGACCAAAGCGCTGGCGCCGGCGTACAGCGCCGAAAGCCGGCGGTCGGAGGCGTAGCCCACCATCACGAGCCGGTCGCCGAGCCCGCTCGCGGCGGCGGCGGCGTGCACCTCGTCGGCGCCGAACCCGTCGGGCCCGACGACGACGAGCCGGAAGTCCGGAAGGTCGGCCTGCGCGAAGGCTCGGAACAACGTCGGGTAGTCCTTGCGCAGTGTCAGCTCGCCGACCGCGAGCAGATAGGGGCCGGGCACCCCGGCCTCGTCCGCACGTGCCTCCGGCAACGGGTGGGGCGCAAGAGGCACGACGGTCACCCGCGACCGCTCGATCCCGTTGCGGACCAGCGCGTTCGCCGTAGCTCCGGAGTCGGCGAGGACTGCCGCTGCCCGCTCCAACGAGCGCAGGCGCCGGCTGGCACCCGCAACCGCTGCCGGGGGATGCAGCTCCGGGAACTCGAGTGCGGCGAGGTCGTGGATGGTCGACACGACAGGGACTCGGCATCGCGGCGGGTCGAGGTCGACCGAATGCAACAGGTCGATCGGGCCGGTGAAGCTCTCGGCGCGCGGGGGCAGGTGAAGCGCCCAAAGGCGCCGCATCACGCGCAGCGGGATCTTGACGTGCCGAGCGCTTGGGCCGAGGGCCCCGCGCCCGTTGCCGATCCCGAACGCCCGAACGTCGACCCCGCGCGCCCGCAGCCCGAGCTCGAGACCGATGGTGTAGCGCGCCACGCCGGTCAGGCCGGCGAGCACCGGAGTGACGTCGAGACCGACCCGGAGCGACTCGGCTGCGGCTGCGTCGACACCCACGGCGCCCACCGTACGATCGATCCGACCGCTTTCCGATCGTTGATACCTGCGAGGACGCGTTGGCAGCACGCACGCCCGGCCGCGACGCTGCCCCGCTGACCCAGCTGTCGATCGTGCTTCCGGCGTACAACGAGGAAGCCAACATCGAGGCGGCAGTCAGCCGCGCCACCGATGTCGCGTCGCGGCACACCACGGACCACGAGGTCATCGTCGTGGACGACGGGTCCTCGGACCGTACGGCGGAGATCGTGCAGCGGCTCGCGGCCACCGACCCGCGCATCAAGCTCGTTCAGCACGAGACCAACCAGGGCTACGGCGGGGCGCTGAAGAGCGGCTTTCTCGCGGCGAAGATGGACCTGGTCTTCTTCACCGACTCGGACAACCAGTTCGACCTCGACGAGCTCGGGGTCTTCATCGACCTGATCCAGAGCGTCGACGTCGTCGCGGGATACCGGATCAAGCGGCGTGACCCGTTCTTCCGGCGCGTCAACGCGAAGGCGTGGAACTACCTCGTGCGCGCCTTGTTCTACGTGCCGGTCCGGGACATCGACTGCGCGTTCAAGCTCTTCCGCCGCGAGGTCTTCGACGGTCTCGAGCTCAACAGCGTCGGCGCGATGGTCAACACCGAGCTGATGGTCAAGCTGGGACGGTCGGGTTACCGGGTGGTCGAGGTCGGCGTGCAGCACTTCCCCCGTACGGCGGGCAAGCCGCAGGGCGCGGACATCAAGGTCATCTTCCGCGCGTTCAGCGAGCTCCGCCGCATGCACGAGCAGCTCTCCCGCATGGAGCTCGCACACCTTCGGCCCACCGAGCGGCCGCTTCCCGCCAATCTGCCTGAGCGCCCCGAGTAGTGGCAGCCGAGCAACCCGTCGTCATCGTCGGTGGCGGCATCGCCGGTGCTGCCGCGGCCCTGCGGCTCGCGGAGCACGGTCGCGAGGTGATCCTGTTCGAGGCCGGCGAACGGCTCGGCGGGCTGGTGGTGTCCTTCGAAGTCGGCGGCACGCCGCTCGAGTGCTTCTACCACCACATCTTCCCGCACGAGTCGCACATCCGCGGGCTGATCGACGAGCTCGGGCTGACCAGACGGCTGGAATGGCTTCCCAGCACGATGGGCGTGCTGACCGGCGGCAGGCTCTGGCCCTTCACCACTCCGCTGGACATCCTGCGGTTCGGCCCGATGACCCTCCCGGAGCGGCTGCGCATGGGCGTCGGCGGGCTGCGGCTGCAGCGCTGGAGGGACTGGGAGAGCCTCGACGAGGTCCCGGCGCGCCAATGGCTGACCGACGCGACCGGTCCCGCGGCGGTGCGCGAGCTGTGGGACCCGCTGCTCCGCGCCAAGTTCGGCGCCGCCGCGCCGGAGGTCCCCGCGGCATGGATGTGGGGGCGCTTCGAGCAGCGGCGCGGCGCGCGCAAGGGCAGCGGCGAGAAGCTGGGCTACCTGCGCGGCGGCTTCCGGCAGCTCTTCGACGCGCTCGCCATGCGGCTCGAAAGCCTCGGCGTCGAGATCCGGACGAGCAGCCGGGCCACCTCGCTCGAGGCAGCGGGCGGCGCGGTGACGGGCGTGGCCGGCGACGGCGGAGACGTCGAGACAGACACCGTCCTCTACACCGGCGCGCTGCCGGGGATCACCCGGCTGGTCCCGGCCGAGCACGCCGACCCGTTGTGGGCAGGCGCCCAGGGGATGGGCGTCGTGTGCTCGGTAATCGAGACCGACCGCCCGATCACCGACGTCTACTGGACCAACGTGTGCGACCCGGCGCTCGGGTTCGGCGCCATCATCGAGCAGACCAACCTGCTGTCACCTGCCGACTACGGCGGGCGCCACGTCACCTATCTCGGCCGGTACTTCACTGCCGCGGAACGCGACATCGCGGCGACCGACGCGGCCGCGCTGACCGACGAGTGGCTCGACAACCTCGCGGCGGCGTACCCCCGCTTCGACCGGTCGTCGGTCCAGGCCGTTCACCCGTTCAAGACGCCGTACGCCGCCCCGCTCGTCACTCTCGGGTACCGCAAGCGGATCCCTCCCCTGCATGCGCCGCTCGAAGGCCTCTACGTCGCGACGACCGCGCAGATCTACCCCGCAGACCGCGGCGTGAGCGAGGGCATCCGGATCGGCGAGGAGGCCGCGGCGGCGATCCGTAGCGATCGGCAGCGGGCGCCTCGATGAGTGCTTGGCGCTGCCCGGTCTGCGAGGGCAGCCGATCCCGGCTGCTGTGGCGCGTGGGCGGCGACGCCACGGAGAACGGCGTCGACCCGCAGCTGTTCCGGCCGAGCGCGGATCGGTACGGCGAGACCGTCGGGACGGTGTTGCGCTGCCTCGACTGCGGCCACGCGTCGCTGGCGGAGACGCCGACCGATGAGGTCCTCGCCGCCGCGTACGGCGACGCCGCGGATGAGGTGTCGCTGGACGAAGAGGCGGGCCAGCAGGAGACGGCCCGCCGGTCACTGCAGCGGATCGAGCGCTTCGTCGCGCCGGGCCAGCTGATTGACATCGGCTGCTGGACCGGCTCGTTCGTGGCTGCCGCCGCCGGCCGCGGCTGGCAGGCAAGCGGCGTCGAGCCCTCGACCTGGGCGGTCGGCCGGGCGCAGGAGCGCGGGCTCGACGTGCGCGTGGGCGATCTTCAGACGGCCGGAGTTGCTCCTGGCTCGATGCGCTGCGTCGCGATGTGCGATGTCATCGAGCACCTGCTGGACGTGTCCGCCGCGATCGCCACCACGACGGCGATGCTCGAACCCGGCGGCGTGCTCTACCTGACCACACCAGACGCCGGCGGCCGGGTAGCGCGGCTGATGGGCGCGCGGTGGTGGTCGATCCTGCCGATGCACGTGCAGTACTTCACCGTCGACTCGATGCGCCGGCTGCTGGAGCGCCACGGCCTACGCGTGGTCGACGTCGCGAGCCACCCGAAGGTCTTCACCGCGACCTACTACGCGCAACGGCTCGGCGGCTACTCGCCGGCCCTCGCGCGGGCGGCCGTCGCCGGCACTCGCGGGATCGGGATGGCCGAACGCCTCGTCGCGCCCGACTTCCACGACCGGATGCAGGTCGTCGCTCAGCGCGTCTGAAGCTGGCCCTCTGCCGGTGCCGGCTCCGCGGGGCCCTGGTTGTAGCCGTACCGGTAGTCGAGGTAGTACCCGCGCGACTCGGCGCGGGGTACCGCGTTGAAGACATAGCCGACGGTCCGGGCACCCACCGCATCGAGCCGACGCCGGGCGGCCGCCGCCGCGCCGCGAACGGTGGTCCCGTGACGTACGACGAGCACGACGCCGTCGACCTGCGGTGCGAGGGCGACCGCGTCGGCGACGGGCAGGATCGGCGGCGCGTCGATCACGACGATGTCCGCGATGCTCGAGAGCTCCTTCAGCACGCTGTTCACGAACTGCGAGCCGAGGATCTCCGACGGGTTCGGCGGGATCGGCCCGCTGGCGAGCACCTTCAGGTTCGGGTGCCAGTCCTGCAGCGCGTCAGCGAGAGTCGCGTGACCGAGGACAAGGCTGGTCAGTCCGATCGAGCGTTCCAGCCCGTAGGCGCTGGCGAGCTGGGCACGGCGAAGGTCGGCGTCGACGACCACCACGCGGTCACCGGCCAGCGCCAAGGCGACAGCGAGGTTGGCGGCGGTGGTGGTCTTGCCGTCGCCGGGCATGGGACTCGTGACCAACAACGTGCGCAGCGGCTTGTCCGGGTCGAGGAACCGCACCGCGGCACGCAGTGACCGATAGGGCTCACCCGCCGCGCGCGTGCTGTCGGGTGTCAGGACGAGCGTGCCGCCGTGCCGGCGAGGCACGACGCCGAGCAGCGGCGCGGACATGACCACGTCGGCCTGCGCGACCGTCTTGATCGTCCGGTCGAGCGCCTCGAGCAGCGCCGTGACCGCGAGGCCGCCGCCGAGCCCGAGGATCAGGCCGACGACTAGGTCGAGGGTCGGCCGGGGACTGACCGGGGAGGTCGGCAGCCCGGCAGGGCTCACCACCTGGACGGTGATCTTGTCCGGGAGGCCCGCCTCCAGCTGCGCGACCTCCGAGACCAGCGCGTCCGCCGCGGCGTTGGCCGTCGACTGCGCCACCGTCGGCACGGTCGCCCGCGACGAGATGTTGATCAGGTAGGTCCCGGTCACCGCGGTAGCAGAGACGGAGCCGACTCCTTGGACGCCCGCTGCGGAAAGCGCGCTCAGGTACCGGTCGGCGACGGACCTTGACGTGACGAGGTTCGCGTAGGTCGACACGAGGTTGCCCGCGAGCTGGGACCCGGTGAACTGCTCCTGGACGTCGCCCGCGGCGGGAATGTTCACCAGAGCGCTCGCGGAAGCCTCGTACTGCTTCGCGCCGCGATGCCCGATGTCGAAGCCGCCCGCCGCCCCCGCGACCAGGCACAGCACGATCACGAACCACCGGCGTCGAAGAACCGCGAGCACTCCGAACAGGTCCACGGGGGCAGCCTACGTTGCACTCTTGCCGGAGTGCCCGTATCGGGCCCGCAGCGCCGTCATCGCGCGCCGCGGCAGAACTACCTCACCCAATGCCGAGCCGAGCAGCCGCACCACGGGCATGCCGATGACCGGGGAGCGCACGGCCCACGGCGCGACCCGAACGAACCGGCGAAGCGCAGCGCGGCCTTCGGCGTCGCGAGACTGCATCGCCCGCAGAAAGTCAGCCCGGGCCGCGAGGAGGGTGGCAGCCTCCTCACGGTCGGCCGCCCGCGCAGCCGTCACGAACTCACGGCGGGCGGTGCCGTCCCAGGTCTGGTCGGCCTGCTTCTGCTGCGCCGAATGGATGCGGTAGTCGAGGACGATCTCCGGTACGACGGCGATCTCGCTGCGGTAGGCGAGGTTCAGCAACAGGACGAAGTCGTCGATGCCGGGGTACTGCGTCGGGAAGCCTCCGACGTCGCGCAGCGCCGACGTCCGGAACAGCATCTGGCCGGCTGTCGCCGGGTTCCAGCCGAGCAGCACCTCGCGCCACAACGAGGCGCTCGTCGTCCGGCTGGCGTTGAGCGGGTACGGGCCCGGCAGCGAGTCAGCCGTCGTCCACCATCCGCCGATCGCCGCGGCCACGCCAGGAAACCGGTCGAGCGTGGCCTCGAGCAGCCGGACGGCGCCGGGCCGCAGCAGGTCGTCGTCGTCCAGGAACAGCACGAACTCCGACTCGACGGCGGCGAGGCCCAGATTGCGGGTGACCGCGCGCTCCGACCGCCCGGGTGTCGAGAAGTAGTCGAGATCCGGCTGGTTCGACAGGTAACCGATCGTGTCGTCGGGTGAGCAGTCGTCGACCACCAGGAGCCGCGGGACAGACTCCTGCCGCCTGACGCTCTCGATGGTGGCCGGCAGGTAGGTCTGGGAGCGGTTGTAGGTCGCGATCACGACCGTGGTTCGCGTGCTCATGCCCCACTTCGCGCGACGACCGACTGCGAGGGAGCCCGACGATAGCGTGTAGGCGTGCGTCCGGACCCGCTCCGCTCGGCCGAGCCGGAGGCCGGATCGGTGGGGGTCTGGCTGCCCGACGACGTGTCCTACGCCGACACGATCGCCGTCGCGCAACGCGCGTTCCACCGCCCGTCGTCGAGGCTCGCCCGCCGCCTGCTTCCCGGGCGGGCAGCGTCCAACGCGCTAGCCGTGGCCCGGATGAGGCGCCGCGGGATGCGGCCCAGGGAGATCGCCAGCGCGCTGATCTGGCTGGAGACCGCTTACTACTTCGGCATCACCACGGTGCTGGACATCTCCGGCAACGAGTCACCGGTCACCGAGCTGCTTGCCGGCCGGCCCCGGCCACGACCGCGGCCCGCACCCGCACAGCGGCCTTCGATCACCGGCGCGCTGATCGCGACGAACGAGGCGAGCCGGATCGGCGGTGCGCTCGACTCGCTCAGCGGGTTCGTGGACGACCTGGTGGTCCTGGACGGAGGCTCGACCGACGGGACCCCGGAGGTGGCCGCGTCGTACGGCGCGAGGGTCTATCACCGACCGTTCGACCGGGACTTCGCGGCGCAGCGCAACGCGCTGCTCGACCATGTCCACACCCCGTGGGTCTTCATGCTCGACTGCGACGAGCGGGTGCCCGCGGAGCTCGGCAGGGAGGTGCTCGAGGCGCTCGGCAGGACCGATGTCGACACGATCGTGATGCCGTGGCTCAACCTCGTCGAGGACGACCCGGTCCCCACCCGCTGGCCGGACCCCCACACTCGGGTGCACCGGACCGCGCTGCGCTACCGCAGGCCGGTGCACGAGTACATCCTCGCCCGCACCGCGATCTACCTGCCGATGAACGGGCCGTGCATCCAGCATCACAAGACGAAGGCGCGCAGCGTCCGCCAGCTACGTCTCTACGACTCGATCGACCCGTCACAGACCACCGAGGTCGACCTCGAGCGCATGGAGCGCTGGAAGGAGGACGAGGCGGCCGGCGAGTGAGGCGGCCTCGTCAGGCCGCCCGGTCGATCGGCCCGGCGGACGCGCCGCGGTCGAGCGCGCGGGCGAGCTCGGTGCGGTAGTAGACGCGCGAGAACCGGGCGTTGTGCGAGTCGGGCACCACCGCGGCGAGCGTGGCGGCCGTGTTGCGGTACACCCAGCGCTGGATTCGCCGCGGCACCCGCGCCGGCTTGATCACCGGGACCCGGTCCGGGTGAAGCTCGGCGAGCAGCTGCCAAGATCGCGCCGCGCGAACCATGCGGTCGCGGAACTCCGGCAGCGTGACCGGGCGGGAGTGCCAAGCCACGACCTGCGGCCAGTAGTAGAGCTTGACGCCCGTCGCCGTGATCCGCAGGCCGAGATCGCTGTCCTCACACGCCGGGAACGGGAAGCGCTCGTCGAAGCCCCCGACCGCTTCGAAGGCGGCGCGGGGCAGCGATAGGTTGCATGTGTAGAAGGAGTTGACGACGTCTTCCTGCTCGCCCTCGGGCATCGTCTCGAAGCTGAACTGCAGCCGGCTCTCGTCGAGCCAGTGCATGAAGCGGGTGACCGGCAGCCCGGGCTCCCAGGTCAGGTGCCCGACGACCGCTATCGGGTCGTCGGCGGCCCGGTGCAGCGCGAGGTGGTCGGCGAGCAGTGTCGGGCTCGCGATGACGTCGTCGTCGATGAAGACGAGCAGCGTGCCGGTGCCGAGTGAGACCGCCCGGTTTCGCGCCGCCGCGGGACCGCGGTTCTCCGGTTGCGAGGCCCACCGCAGGTTGGGCATCGCCCGGGCGGCGGTCTCCAGCACTCGCGGTGTGTCGTCACCGCTGGCGTCATCGACGACGCAGACCTCGAACGACGCGGCATCGAGAGTCTGGCCACGCAACGCGTCGAGGCATCTGGCGAGCAGCTCGGGCCGGCGATATGTCGGGATGACCACGCAGATCTCAGGCGCCCTCGTGGACGTCACGAGCGAACAGTAGCAGCGGCTACCAGATGCCTTCGGCCAGCGCGCGAGCCCGCAGCCGCTGCCCGGGAAGGGCCGCCGCGGGCTGCGGCGACGGGGCCGGCGGCGGGACCGCCAGCGATATCCCGGCGAGCCCCCAGTAGGTCAGCGAGACCGGGTAGTTGATCCACACGTGCAGGAAGAAGCCACCGACGAACAGGCCCATGCCGGCCAGCCACGACGCACCGGCCAGGCCGCCCGCTTCGTCGTGGAAGCGCGAGCGCCATCGCAGCTTGTAGAGCAGAGCGAGATACATCGCGACGAAGGCCAGCATGCCCGCGATCCCGAGCTCGGTCCCGACCTGCAGGTAGGAGTTCTCGCTCTTGACCGAGTTCGACGTCTGGTCGCGGGCGCCGGTGGCGGGGTTCGCGCCGAGGCCCTCGCCCGCGGGATGGTGGAGCACTAGGTGGTACGCCGACTCCGACCGCTGGGCGTGGGTCTGGTTGTCGACGTTCTGGCTGGTGCCGGAGAAGGCGCTGGCGAGCCTGGAGCTGAAAGCGGTGTGGGCGGTGAGCGGTACCGCCACGAGCAGCGCGACGATCGTGAAGACGGCCAAGCGGCCCCGCGCCTCCGATCCCTTGCGGTAGGCCACGTAGCTGCCGAGACCGATCGCGAGACCTCCGGCGATCATCGCGGAGCGGGTCTCGGTCAGCGCGACGGTGACGCCAGAGGCGACGGCGACCAGGACCGTCAGGCGCTGCGCGCGCGAACTGCTGATCCGCTCGATGGCAAGCGCCAGCGGCAAGACCATGTAGAAGCCCAGGCCGAGCGGGTCGGCCAGCAGCCCGCCGACCCGGACGACGGTCAGCCCGCCGATGACGCTGGTGATGATGTAGTCGTCGTTGATCGGTGGGAGGGTCTTCAGCGCCTGCTGCTGGTACTCCGGCAGGTGGATCGTGCTGACCAGGAAGTGGTTGTAGTTGAGCTTGTCGACGCTCTCCCAGACCGCGACAGCGAACATCGCAGCCGCGACCAAGAACACCACGTACCGGATCCGCCTGATCGAGGCCTCGCTCAGCGGCGTACGCCGGCCGGCGAGCGCAAGGATCGGGAACAGGCAGTCCAGCCGCCACGCGTCGATCCGGGTCGTGAAGCTCTGGCCGCCGAGTGCGCCGTGGAACACGCTCGGCAGCACGAGATAGACCAGAGCGATCGTGACGTAGAGGATCGCGAAGCCGTCGAAAGCATCGAGGCGCAGCGCCACCCGCCGTTGCTGCACGTTACGCACGGCCGCGATGCACACGCCGAGAACCAGGGCGTCCTTGATGTAGCCGAAGTCCTTCACCAGGGTCAGCGGAAGGCCCTTGGCATAGACCCACGCCAGCATCGTCTGCTGCAGCGGGACGTAGAAGACGAGCGCCCCGATCGCGCCGCCCGGCCGGGTCGCGGCAAGGAGGATCGCCGCACCGGCGACGCCCGCCGCCAGGGTCAGCTCGGCGACGTGGATGCCGCCGACGACGATGTCGCCGAACAGCGCAACCGCGACGACCACGACGACCAGCGCGCTGCTGATCGAGCCCGACATCAGTCGAGGGCGCGACGGGCGGAACGTCGCGGTTGCCATGCCGCCAACGCTAACGGGCGCCGCCGGTGTATCGGCGAAGCGCCGAGCGCAGGCGGCTGGGCGCCCCGGTGGGCGACGGCAGGCGACGAGGCGGCTCGGCCGGTCTCGGAGCGAAGGGCGTCGGTGCGACGTCAGCGCTGTCGGTCACCCGCTGCGCCCATCCCCACCAGCCGTCGAAGTCGATGTCGAGGTTGCCGTACGCCGGGTTCGGCCGGACCAGGTAGTCGAACACTGCCCGGATCTGCGCCGTCGATCGCTCGGCGTCCGAGAGCGTGAACCTGGCACCCGAGCCGAGCACGACCTCGGGCTGGAACTCAGGCTGCTCCTCGTAGGTCCAGCGCAGGTCGTCGAGCAGCAGCCAGCCGCCCGGCTTGAGCAGCTGCGCGAGCAGGGCGGTGCAGACGCCATCGACGTTGAGCAGCTTGACCCCGTCGAGGTAGGCGAAGTCGTACAGCGGCTCGCACACCCCGCTGGCGTCCGTCTGCTCGGCGACTCGCTCGAGCAGCCACCACGAGTAGTAGCTGTCCGGCACCCGGATGTGCTCGATCAGGTCGCGCACGCCGCACCGGTCCCAGACCGCGTTGCAGGCCGAGATCGCGTACTCGTTCCAGTCGGGGAGCTGGCCGGTGTCGATCGAGATGACGCGGCCCTTGCCGTTCTCCCGCATCGCGCCGGCCATGTACGCCGCCGACGCGCCCATGTAGGTCCCGAGGTCGAGCGCGAGCTCGGGCTGCGTCTTCCTGAAGTGGTCCCAGATCCGCCGGCCCTGCTCCGGCGACATCATCGGCTGGCCGTCGATGGCAGCCACCAGCCGGTCGAACGCTGCGTCGTCGCTCATCTCGGTCACCGCGGGTGGATCAGACGGTCGCGGTGATGCTGGCCCGCCAGTAGCCGTCCGACTCCGCGGTCTTGGCGAGCCGGTAGACGCAGTTGACGTGCACGGACGCGAAGCCGGCGTCGATAATCATCTGCGCGAGGCCCTCGAGCGAGGGCACCCACCAGGTGACGTCGCTCCAGCCGCCTCGGTAGGACAGCACGGGCCCGTACTTGCTGGGCCGCGCGTCGGGGTCCACGACGTCGCAGAGCAGGAACGACCCGGTGGTCACCGATCGGATGTGCTCCAGTGCGGTCAGCGGGTCACGCAGATGCAGCAACAGGTCCCCGCAGTGCGCGAAGTCGAAGGTGCCGTGCTTGTCGGGATCGAGCGAGTAGACGCTGGTGCCGAGCCGCTTGACCTTGGACTGCAGCGCCTCGTGGGCGATGGCGAAGCCCTTGCCCATCCGCGGCATCGGCCCGAACTGCGACAGCCGCTGCTTGACCTGCGTAGGGAAGTCCAGGTCGGCGGAGTCGTCCAGGTCGATAGCCGTGACGTCGGCGCCTCGACGCTCCATCTCGAAAGCCCAGTACCCGTCGAAGGTGGCGACGTCGATCGCCCGCTTTCCGGCCAGCGACGCCGGCAGGCCGTAGCGCGGCAGCAGCTCGGCGTGGTCGAACTGGCCGGGCGTCCGGATCCCGCCGGGCAGCTCGATCGTGTGGTACCAGCCGACCGCGGCAACGCGATCCGCCAGGTCCTTGGGCTCCTCCGGCTCCGGGGCGGACGGGTCGGGCAGGTGGACGAAGCCCATGGCTGCGTTGATGTCGCGTGCCATCGGTGAGGCCTGCGGAGCGGGATCGCGAAACTCCAACCCGCCCTGGCGAATCGAGCCCCTGCTGCTCGCGCGGCCTGGTACCGGCGCTGCGGCAAGCCAGTCGCGCCAGGCCCTGGTCATACCGCTCACCGTGTCTCCCCTGCGTCGCGGATCCAGAAGGCTAACCCCCCGGGATGCAACCTACCGGCCATCAGCCGCGGCTAGTGTGACCGCCGTGGCCGGCGAGCAGGTCGAGTGCGACCTCACGCTTTGCATCGTCGTCACCGACGCCGGAGCCCCGCTGCAGCGCACCATCGACGCACTCGTACAGATCGAAGCCCCTAAGGACTCCTTCGACGTAGTCGTCGTCGACGGCACCGGCGGCAACGCGACAGGTGTGATCACGTGGCCGCCGGTCCTGCACCACATCGAGGTGACCGCGCCGGCAGGCGCCTCCCTCGGCGCGATGTACAACCTCGGCTGGCGCGCGGGCAACGGCGTCGCGGTCGCGTTCGTCGCCGCCGACGCCGTCGTGGACCCGTCCTGGTTCGCGCAGATCACCGCGGCGACCCGTCGGGGCCGGCGCCTCGTCATGGGCCGCTGGCTGCCGAGCACGCCGTCCCTGCCCGAAGCCGGACCGTTGTCCTACCGGTTGTGGGCCTCGCCGCGCGATGCGAGCCTCGTGCCGACCGGCAACTTCGCGGTGCGGCGCACCGACCTGGAAGCGGTGGGCGGGTTCGAGGAGTCCGACGCGGACCTGGACTCGACCGTGCTGGACCTCGCGGCCCGGCTGGTCGAGGACGGCGTCGAGCCCTACCGCGCACGCCACGCCGTACTGCTCGGCGACGTACCGCAGTGGACGATCGCCGAGATGCTCGCCGACCGCCGGCGTACCGCGGCCGCCGTCGAGTTCCTTGCCGAGCGCCCGATCGCGCGCTCGCAGCTGCTGGCCGGCGGTGTGATCCGTGAGGGCGCGCAGGCACAGCTCGTGCTGCTTCTGCTCGGGCTGGCGCTGAGCCTGCGCGACCGCCGCTACCTAGCGTTCACCCTGCCCTGGCTTCACGGCCGCACCTGCACCAACCCGCGCGCGGCGGGCTACAAGCGACGGTGGTTCGTGCTGCCCGGCGCGTTCGTGATGGACGGTGTGGAGACCGGGCTGGCGGTGCGCGCGCGGCTGCGCAACGCTCTCGGGCGCCGCTAGCCGGTCTGTCGCCCGGCGCGTGCGGCGGCGCCCCGACGCAGGCCCTCCTGGTAGGCCGCGCTCACCCGGGACAGGTAGTAGGAGCCACGGAGGTCCTTGCCGAACGCGCGGGGGACGACGCGGTGCGCGGCCGCGACGGCGAGCCGCACCGGCATCGCGTGGCGGTAGCCGGCGAGCTCGTCGGCGATGACCTTCGCACCCGGCAGCACCTCGCCGAGGATCAGCGCCGACTCCCCAACCATGACCATCCGCGCGCAGAACTCCGCGAGGGTCACGGCGCGCGAGTGCCAGGCAAGGGCATCGGGCCGGTAGTCGAGGCGGAAGCCTCGCTTCGCGAGCCGGATCGCAAGCTCGGTGTCCTCGTACGCCGGGTAGGGGAACCGCTCGTCGAACCCACCGGCCTCGGCCAGGTCGATGGCGCGGAGGCTGAGGTTGCAGGTGTAGAAGCCGGTCGTCGAGTCGTCCTGGATGCCCGGCTTCATCGAGGCGAAGGAGAACTGCAGCGTCCCTGCCTCGAGCCAGTGCATGAACGGCGTGATCTCCAGCTCCGGCAGCCACGCGACGTGACCCACCACTCCGACCGGTCCCCGGTCCTCGCTGTGGGCCGCGAGATGGCGCTCGACCAGCGTCGGACTGGCCACGATGTCGTCGTCGAGGAAGAGCAGCAGATCGCTGCTCGCCATCTCGATCGCCCGGTTGCGGGCCGCCGCAGGGCCTCGGTTCTCGGGCTGTGACACCCAGCGAAGCGTCGGCATCGTCGCCTCCGCCCCGGTCAGGATCTCGACGGTCTCCGGACCGCTGCAGTCGTCGACGACAACGACTTCGAAATCGCCGGGCGGCACGGTCTGGCTGCGCAGCGAGTCCAGGCACAGCGCGAGCAGGCGTGGGCGGCGATAGGTCGGGATGAGCACGCTGATCCGCGTTCGACCGTCGTCGCGTGACACCGGGCAATGGTAGGTGCGGCACATACGATTCGGCGGTGCGCAGCCGCCGCCCGCCGATGCCTGAGGCAGCCGACCCGAAGGCCGCCAACCCCTATCCGTCCCGACGGCCCGATCCGGCGCCCGGCGCGCGCAACTTCGTGCTCGTGATCCTCGACAGCCTGCGCTACGACACCTGCGTCGAGGCGGCCCCGAGGGTGATGCGCGGCATCGGGGAGATCGAGCGGCGGCACAGCTACGCCACGTGGACCGCCCCGAGCCACTTCAACCTGCTGATGGGGCTGCTTCCCCACCGCAACCGGGCAGACGTGCTCGCGGCAGCGACCTATCGCGCCGACTACGACCGCTACTCCGAGCGGCTCGGCATCGAGGGCCTGAGCATGGCGAGCCTGCTCCCGCACCTGTTTCTCCCGACGCTGCTGCGCGAGCACCTCGGCTACGTCACCAACGCCTACGTCTCGATGCCGGTGCTGAACCCTTACTCCCTGCTGAACCGGGATTTCGACCGCTACGAGCTCATGCCCAACCACCACGACTTGCCGGGCATGATCGAGCAGCTCCACTTCTCCTCGGAGCGACCCAACTTCCATCTGCTCAACGTCGGTGAGACGCACTACCCGTTCAGCTTCGAAGGCGACGACGGCTCCGACCTCCCGCACATCTCCGGCCTGCACGGCGCGGTGAAGTCGGTCTCCCGGCAAGCAGATGTCGACTCGGCCATCCCGTTCACCCCTGCGGAGCTGGCCGAGCTTCGTGATCGCCAGGTGAAGTCGGTGCGCTACGTCGACACCCTGCTCGAGCACCTGCTCGACGTCGTACCGCGCAACACCTCGATCGTCGTGACCTCGGATCACGGCGAGCTGTTCGGCGAGGACGGGTTCTTCGGTCACGGGCCGATGGCGCACGAGCTGCTGCTCGAGGTCCCCTACGTCGAGGGATTCCGGGACTGACCCGCTAGAGGTAGCCGAGCATCCGCAGCCGGGCCGACAGGTCGGCATCCGCGACCGGCGCTCGCCAGCCCTCCGAGGACGCCGCGGGCCCCACGCCGTCCCGCGGCGCCGCGGCATCGACCGCCGCACGCAGCGTGCGGACCGCGTCACCCCACTCGAGAATCGACCGTCCGTCGACGCGAATCGGAGCAACCTCGGCCGGGTCGCGCTGCAGGTCGAACAGCCAGTCGTCGTCACCCTCGCGCACCAGCTTGAGCCGCCCGTCGACCGCGCAGGTCGACGACGTGGTCATCCGCCAGATCACGTCGTCGTCAAGGTCGTGCTGCTTGATCGCATCTGCCAGCCGGGGGTCGTCGGGACGGACGATGGCGTCGGACTGGGCCACAGCGACGCCGGGAGTCCGGTCCCGCTCCCACGGGTGGCCCGCGACGCCCACCGCTTCCGCGACGAGCGCGGGGAGGGACGCCAGGCTGGTCGCCCCGGTCACCGCGAGATCCGCCGGCCCGGCGTAGACCAGCGGCACCCGGATCAGCCGGTCGTCGAGCCACACGGCGTGGGCGATCCGGCCCGACTCGCCGAGGTTCTCACCGTGGTCGGAGGTGACGATCACGATCGTGTCGTCGAGCAGGCCGGCACGCGTGAGCTCCTCCAGCAGCGCACCGACCCACGCGTCCGCAGCCGAGACGGCGCCGGCGTAGCCACGGCGCATCCGGTCAAGCACCTCTTCGGGCACGGTCAGGTAGCCGCAGTTGACCTGCCCGGTCGCCTCCGAGGTGCCGTAGCGGCGGTGATCTGCGCTCGCGCGCACCCGCTCGGTCGGACCGAGCCGGCTGAACCGGCGCGGCGGCAGGTACGGCGAGTGGCACTCCATGACGTTGAAGAACCAGAAGAAGGGTCGGGTGCGGTCGCGGGTGGCGAGCATGGACCGCAGCTCGTCCAACAGGGCGGCGGCGCCGTCGTCGGCCCGCGCGGCGAAGGCCTCCGCCGCGAAGACCATGGCCGCATACTTGCGCTTCAGATCGCGGGAGAGCCTGCCGTCGTCCGGCTGCGGCAGCGCGAACGGGCTGACCCGCCGCGTCGGTGCGACCTCGCGGAACTCGCGGTAGCCGGCCGCGAAGCCGTTCGCCTCGCTGATCCACGGGTTCGCACTTGCGCCACGGACCTCCCAGCCCGCCTCTGCCAGCACCGCCGGCAGGAAGCGGGACGCAAGCGATGTCACTGCCGCGGCGTTGCGGCCGGTCTCCGCGACCTCGCCCAGCGCGAGGTTGAGGCCGGCCTGGCGCGGCAGCGCGCCGGTCAGCATCGACACGTGGGACGGCAACGTCCAGTTCGCTGTGGCGTAAACGTCGGCCACCGCCCTGCCCCGGCGTGCCAGGTCCGCGATCGCCGGAGTCGCGCCGGCGGCCGCGCCGTACGGCTCGAACGCATCGCAGCGCGCGGTGTCGAGTACGACGAGGACGACGTTCGGCCCATCCGCCGTCACGGTTGCGCCCTTCGGCGGCTGGCCGTCACGCCTTCGCGGTGATGCTGGCCCGCCACAGGCCGCGGTCCTCGTAGGTCTTGGTGAGGCTGTACACGGTGTTGACCTTCACGTCGGTGAAGCCGGCGTCCTCGAGCATCTGGCCGAGCGCGTCGAGTGAGGGGATCGACCAGACGACGTCCGCCCAACCGCCGAGGTACTGCACCGTCGGACCGAACGTCCCCCTCGGGGAGTGGAGATCGACGACATCGGAGAGCAGGAACTCGCCGGCAGTCACCGAGCGAATCGCCTCGAGCGCTCTCAGCGGCTCGCGGAGGTGCAGCAGCAGATCGCCGCAGTGGACGAAGTCATAGCTGCCGTGCCGATCCGGGCTGAGGTCGTAGACGCTCGAGATCACCCGCTTGACCGACGAGCCCAACAGCTCGTGGGCGAGCGCGAAGCCTCGACCGGTCGGCGCGTGCTGCGGGACGGCGTCGACGATCGACCGAGCGCGGGTCGGGAAGTCCAGGTCCGCGTTGCTCTCGATGTCGATCGCTGTGACGGTCGCGCCGCGCCGCTCCATCTCGAAGGCCCAGAACCCGTCGAACGTCGCGACGTCGAGGGCGCGCTTGCCGTCGAGGCGGTGGGGCATCCCGTAGTGCGGCACGAGCGCTCGGTGGTCGAACTGCCCCGGCGTACGGCGCCCGTCGGGCAGTTCGATCGTGTGGTACCAGGGGATCGAGGAGACCCGGTCCGACAGCTCGGAGTCGTCCTGCCAGCCCGTGGCGCGCGCGTGCTCGGCGCCGCGTTCCTGTGCGGTGGTCACGAAGGCGGTCGCCTGTTGCGGGTCGCGACGCGCGATGTTCGGCTGGGGCACCGGCTCGATGAACTCGAGGATCGAGTCGTCGGGCCCGGCCGTGCGATGACTTCGTATCGTGGCGGGGCGGGACAGCGAGAGCTCCCAGCCGCCGATGCGAACCGACCGCGTCCCCATCCTCACGCCCTTCCCGTCAAGTCCATCGTCTCGGCATGCACCGCGAGCATCCGGTCGGAGAACCGGTCTGCCGTCAGCCTGCCAGCAGTATCCGCGCCATTGGCCACCAACCGCCGCCGCAGCGCATCGTCCTCGGCAATCCGGCGCAACGCCGCGACGAGGCCGTCGGCATCTCCGGCCGGGAAGAGCAGGCAGTTGCGGCCATCTTCGAGGAACTCGCCCGAACCGCCGGTGCCGGTGGCGACGACCGGTACGGCGCAGGCCATCGCCTCGAGCGGCACGATCCCGAACGGCTCAGCCCACTCGCTGGGGAAGACCACCACGTCGCAGGCGCGGTACTCGCTCACCAGCTCGGACCGAGGCGCGACACCGAACCTCACCCGCCCGCTGACACCGAGGCTGCCAGCCAGGTCGACCATCGCGGCGCGGAAGCCTTCGTTTCCGCCGCCGAGCACGGTCAGCTGCGCCTGTTCGGGGAGCCGCGCGAACGCGCGCAGCAACGTGTCGACACCCTTCTGCGGCTCCATGCGACCGACATAGAGCAGCCGCCAGGACCAGGAGCGGTCCTCCGGCGACACGATCGGGAAGACGCGGGTGTCGACACCGAGCGGCTCGACGCGGACGTGCTGCAGGTCCCACGCCCCGGCGGCCAGGGCACGGTCGCGGGTGTGGGCGCTCGCGAAGACCACGTGCGCGCTGTCCAGAGTCGCCGCGCGTGGCGGCACCCCCGCGAGCCGTCCGGCAAGACGAACCAATGGCGCACCGGCCGCGACGGACCGCCAGGGGTCGCGCTGCGGGCCGTAGACCAACCAGTCGTCTTCGATGACCACGACCATCGGCAGGCGCCGGCGCTCGACCTCCGCAAGCAACGACAGGCTGAGGCCCCCCATGTGCCACACGGACACCACGTCCGGGCGGCTGCGGTGCAGAGCCCGGCGAAGCCGTGCGAGGTTACGCAGCTCCCGACGCAGGACCTCGCGGGGAGCACTCTGCGCAGGGATCTGCCACCGCCAGTCCCACCATGACTCGAGGGAGCGGTCGACCTGATGAGCGTCAGGGCCGGCGGCACCTTCGACCGTCGCGTCGGAGGTCAACACGCTCACGTCGTGGCCGTTCTCGACGAAGCGCTGCATCGTGTCGAAGCAGGTCCACTCGTACCCGCCGTACGCGTGCGGCGGGTACAGGTTCGACAGGCTCAGGATCCGCATCAGCAGCCGCACCGGAAGCGGTCACCGAACCGCCCGTGCACACCAGCACGATACGCATCCGGACAGCTCGCAGACCGGTATCGTCCGGCACGATGGACGTCACCCGCCACTACTCGGCGCGCACCGACACCGACTCGCAGACCAGCCCCGAGCCGGTACGGCGGGCGATGGCCGCGGCCATCGCCGAGGCGGATCTGCACGCTCCACTGCTCGACCTGGGCACCGGTGTCGGGGAGAACCTGCGGCTGCTCGGCACCGTGGGGGCGAGCGTCGGGGTCGACGTCTCACCGAGCCCGCTGGCGACCGCCAAGGCGTTCGGCCCGGTCGCGGCAGCGGACGCCGCACGGCTTCCGTTCCGGGACGCGGCTTTCGGCGGCGCGGTCTGCACCGAGGTTCTCGAGCACGTGGCGGACCCCGGAGCGGTGTTCGCCGAGCTGGCCAGGGTGCTGCGACCCGGCGCGACGGCGATCGTGACGACGCCGAACTACGCCAACCCGGTAGGTCTGCACAAGCTGCTCTCCGACGGGCTGCGGCGCCGCCACGACTACAACCCCTGGGGAGCCCACGAGGGTGGCTACGAGGCGTTCATGACCGGCCGCCGGCTGTGGCGCCACGCGCAGCCGCACTTCGAGCTGGTGAGGGTCGCGGCGCTCGACTACGGCCAGGCGATCACCGGCCGCTTCGCCCTGACCGACCGGATCGCCAACCAGCCGGTCGTCTACCGCCGGCTCGAGCGACTCGTGCCGTGGCTGGAGCGGCCCGACAACCGCTGGCGGTTCTTCGCCTGGCACGGCATGCACGTGCTGCTGGTCCTGCGCCGGCCCGGATAGCTATCGGCCGAGGTAGCCGCGCAGGCTGCCCCGCGCCCACGCGGTCGCGACCGGGTTCCGGCGAACCGTCGCAACGGCGAGGATCCGCAGCGCCGCGAGGATCTCGAGCGTCCGGAACGCCGCGCCGACCACCGGCCCGCGCATCTTGCCCATGGCGCGTGCGGACGCGGCAGCCTTGCGAGCGGCAACCGCACCGGGATAGCGCTGCTCGCCTGAGGCGCCGCCGACGTGACGTACGACGGCGTCGGCGGCGAACCACACCCGAAAGCCGGCACGTCGCATCCGCCAGCACCACTCGACGTCCTCGCCGTACATGAAGAAGGAGTCGTCCAGCCCGCCGACTGCCTCCAGCACGGGGCGCGGCACCAGCAGTGCGGCACCGACCGCCCATCCCACGTAGCGGGACTCGTCGTGCGCCCACTCCGGCGGGAGCATCCACCGCCGGGCCAGTCGCGCCGGCACCAACCGCCGCAAGCCCAGCACGAAGAGCAACGACAACCCGAGCGACGGGTACGGCCACGCCGAGGTCTCGACGGAGCCATCGGGGCGCAGCAGCTTCGGAGCGACCACCCCGACGTCGGGGTGCGCCTGCGCCGCCGCGACGAGAGCCGCGAGCACACCGTCCTCCGGCCAGGCGTCGCCGTTGAGCAGGAAGACGTACGGCGCGGTCGTGCGGCGCAGCAGGTCGTTCATCCCCGCAGCGAACCCGACGTTGTCGGGGGCGGCGACGAGCTCGGCGTCCGGGTAGGCCTCCGCGGCGGCCTCGGCGGTGCCGTCCGACGATGCGTTGTCGCGCAGCAGCAGGCGATAGGGCACACCTTGATCGCTGGCGCGAAGTCGGCGCAGCGCATCCGCGGTGAGGTCGCGGGTGTTCCACGTCAGCATGCAGACGTCCACCCGGGGGACGTCACTCGGCATTGGCGAGAGGCTAATGTGCTCCCAGACCGCCAGTGCACCCAGACGTGCGGCGCCATGGAGGAACGGTGACGCTGACCGCTGACGCGGCGACGGACAGTCAGCCCGTCCTCGACGTCACCGGCCCGTGGACCCCGCCGGGGACGCTGCTGCGCCAGATGTGGAACGCCCGCCACATCATCGCGACCCTTGCCCGTCGCGAGTTCTTCTCGCGCTACCGGCGGACCTCACTCGGAGCCTTCTGGTCGGTGATCCTGCCGCTCGTTCAGGCAGTGGTGCTGGCGATCGTCTTCACGAAGGTGGCGCGGGTCGGGCTGCCGGGCAACGCCTTCGTCTACGTCTTCACCGGCCTGGCGAGCTGGTCGTTCTTCTCGGTCACGCTCGGCGTCGCGTCGACCGCGATCGTCGACAACGCGCAGCTGGCGAGCAAGATCTACTTCCCGCGCGCCGCGCTCCCGATCGTCACCGTGGTGGCGAACAGCTACATCGCGGTGGTCAACTACGTCATCGTCGTGATCGCGGTCTACGCGAGCGGTGTCGACCCGAGACCCCAGGCGTTTGGCATCGTCGCGGCGATCCTCACTCTCCTGCTGCTGACCGCTTCGATCGCCACCCTGCTCGCGGGCATGCACGTGTACTTCCGCGACATGCGCTATGCCATCCAGGCAATCCTGCTCGTCGCGTTCTACGTGACGCCGACCTTCTACCCGCTCGGGCAGGCCCCCGCGTTCCTGCGGGTGCTCGACGAGATCAACCCGGTGACCGGGATCATCGAGTTGACCCGGGTGGGCACGGTCGGCGCGGACCACCACTGGTGGATCCCGGTGATCGCGACGTACGGCTGGACCGCCGCAGTCGTCGGGGCCGCCGTGCTGCTGTTCAGCCGCCACGACCGCGTCTTCGCTGATCTGCTGTGAGCGACATCGATCTCAACGCTGCCATCTCGCTTCGCGGTGTAGGCAAGCGCTACACGAAGTACGACGACGCACCGGCGTTGATCACCGCGGCCACGCACATGTTCCGCCGCTCTCGGCGCAGCAAGCTCTGGGCAGTCCGCGACGTCGACCTCGACGTCCAGCCGGGCGAGAGCCTCGGCGTGATCGGGCGCAACGGCGCGGGCAAGTCGACGTTGCTGCAGATGCTGTGCGGGGTCACCGCGCCGTCGGACGGCAGGCTGCGGGTGCGCGGCCGGGTCGCGCCGCTGATCGGGGTCGGCGTCGGCTTCCACCAGGAGCTCAGCGGCCGAGAGAACATCTACGTCAACGCGACGATCCTCGGGCTCTCCCGCCGGGAGATCGACAAGCGGCTCGACTCGATCATCGCGTTCGCCGAGCTCGAGTCGTTCATCGACACCCCGGTGAAGTTCTACTCGTCCGGCATGTACGTCCGACTCGGCTTCGCGGTCGCGGTGCACACCGAACCCGACGTACTGCTGATCGACGAGGTGCTGGCGGTCGGCGACCTCGCGTTCCGCATGAAGTGCTTCGACAGCATGCGGGCAATCCGCGCCCAGGGCGCGACGATCGTGTTCGTCACCCACCAGCTCACGATCATCCGCAGCCTGTGCGACCGGGCGATCGTCATGAGCAACGGCACCTCGGTCTTCGACGGAGCGCCGGACGCGGCGGTGAGCCACTTCCACGACCTCCTGCGGATCGACCAGGACGAGGAGTCCGACCTCGGGTGGGCGATCCGCCGCAGTGGCATCGCCACCGTCGACCTCGGCGCCCTGGAGGCCGGCGACGGCACCACCACCTCGAGCATCAACGGCTTCGACAAGCTCGCGCTGCCGGTCACGGTCCACGCCGAGCAGGACCTGGTCGACGGATTCCTCGGCGTGGCGGTGCACTCCGAGGACGGCACGCTGGTCTACGCCGACAGCGCCCACGAGACGCCGTGGCCCTTGGTGAAGGCGGGTACGACGAAGCGCGTGACCATCGGGCTCCAGCTGGCGCTTCCGACCGGCGCCTACTCGGTCACTGTCGGGCTCTACCAGCGCTCCGACATCGCGGGCAAGCAGGTGCAACTCGACCTCGCGCCGCCGCGGCTGATCCACGTCATCGGCCGCCCGATGGTGCAGGGCATCGCGGACCTCAAGGCGACGTTCGGGCCCAAGCCGCGGGCGGCAGCTACCCGGCGCTCGCAGCCCGCTGCGCGCCGAGGATCCCGTACCCCATGATCCCGTCGTCCCACAGCCGCTCGAGCACGTAGGTCGACTCCCAGAAGTCGTCGCGCCCGCGGCTGCCGAGCAGCTCGGTCACCTGCGCGTCGTTCGCGACGATGTTCGCCCGCCACCGCTCGAAGGTCGGCCGCGTTCGGGCAGTCAGATCGGTGCTGACGTCGACGGACAAGCCGTGTGCCGTCATCCAGTCGACGTAGCGCGCCATCCGCTCCATGTGCGCGTCTCCGAACACGTCGCGAAGCAGCGCGAGCTCCTTGCGCAGCAGCTTGACCTCCGCGAACTCGAGGTCGCGCTGCAGCATGAGGTCGCACAGGCAGATCCGGCCGCCCGGGCGCAGCACTCTGGCGCACTCGGCGATGAGCCGTTCCCGCTGACGCATGAGGTGCGAGGACTCGAGCACCCACACGACGTCGAACGTCGAGTCGGGCAGGCCGTTGGCGGTGCCGTCACGCTGCTCGAAACGAACCCGGTCCGCCACCCCGAGCTCCGAGGCGCGCGCCCGGCCCGACTCGACGCCGACCTCGCTTGTCGTGATGCCAAGGATCCGCGCGCCGCGCTCGGCACCCAGCCCGCAGGCGATCACACCCGTGCCCGAGCCCACGTCGAGCACCTCCGCCCCGGCAGTGATGGCGGCCGCGGTGTCGACCATCAAGCTGGTCAGCCGCCCGGTCGCCGTGGCGAGGTCGTCGCCAGGGTCGTCGAAGACGCCGTAGTGCAGCTCGTCGCCGAAGATCAACCGCCAACCCTCGGTGACCCGGTCGTAGTGACGACCCGGCTCGGAGGAGGTCTGGCTACTCGTCACGACTGGCTTCCGGCCGCGTCGAGCCGACGACGCGTCCCGGCACGCCCAGCACGATCGAGTAGTCGGGCACTCGTCCCTTCACCACCGTGTTCGCGCCGATGAAGCACTGCCGGCCGATCTGAGCGCCACCGAGGATCGCCGCGCGCTCGGCGATGAACGTCCCCTCACCGATCCGGATCGGCGTCGCGGAAAGCCCGCTGTCCAGGACGTGAGTGCTGGCCTCGCTCCACGTGTGGTCGGAGTCGATGATCGTGGAGAACGACGCGACGCCGACGTTGTCCTCGATCACGACCGACCCTGCGGCAGAGATCGTGACGAACGGCCGCGCAGCGAAGCGCCTCCCGATCTCCAGAACCGGCGCCGGCTGCTGCCACGCCTCGCGCTCGACGGCCAGCCACGCCCCGCGAAGGATGATCGAACCGTCGCCGATCGACATGTACTTCGTGCCGTAGAGCCACAACGGCTTGTCCAGCGTCACCTTCTCGCCGAAGTGGTGGAAGCGACGCCGGTACGACGGCGCCAGCAGCCGGCGGCGCAGGTACACCCGGTAGAACGGCTCCTCGCGCCACAGCGTGGGCGTCCGCTTGACCGCACGGGCGATGTCCATCGCGCGGCCGAGCAACGCCCGGTCCTGCGACAGCGGGGCCTCAGGCTGGTCAGCCACGGCGCAAGCATAGGCAGCCGCTACTTGGCTGGCGGTCTCATGTCCCTGAGCCAATCGTACTTGGCAACCATCAGGATGACGCTTAATATCTATCATCACGCACGTTAATAAGGACATTACAGCGATGTTGTTCGAGTGCCGGGACCTCGACGACCGGGAGCTTGCGGTCGTGAAGCAGGTCGAAGATCTCAAGCAGAGCCTGCGCTGGCAGCTGCACGAGCCAAGACGGTGGCTCGGTTCGCTTCGCCGCCTGTCGTTCGCGCGAAACATCCAGGGGTCCAACAGCATCGAGGGATTCGATGCGGCGCTGGACGACGCGGCCGCTGTCCTTGCTGGCGAGGAACCGCTGGATGCAAGTGAGGAGACGCGTCTTGCCCTTGCCGGCTACCGAGACGCGATGACGTATGTCCTGCAGCTTGCAGACGAGCCGGATTTTGCGCATTCCGAGCAACTCATCAAGAGCCTGCACTTCATGATGACGAGCTACGACCTGAAGAACCGACCAGGTAGATGGCGGTCCGGGCCGATCTACGTCCACAACGAGCGGACCGACCAGATCGTTCACGAGGGCGCGGACATCACCGAAGTCCCGAAGCTCATGCACGAGCTCGTGCTCTCTATGGACGAAAGCGGCTCTGACCTTCCCGTCATCGTCCGGGCCGGCATGGCTCATTTGAACCTCGCGATGATCCACCCATTCCGGGACGGCAATGGCCGGATGGCGAGATGCCTTCAGAGTCTCGTCCTAGCCCGCGAAGGCGTGTTGTCGCCGGTGTTCATGAGCATCGAGGAGTACCTCGGGCGCAACACCGATGCCTATTACCGCGTGCTCGGCGAAGTCGGCGGGGGCTCGTGCCAACCACACCGTGATCCGCGTGCATGGGTTCGATTCATTCTCACGGCACATCTGCGCCAAGCGAGGACACTCCAGACGCGGGTCACAGAGAGTGAACAGCTCTGGCAGCAACTCGAGCGACTCGTGGCCAGTCGGGGTCTCAGTCCTCGCGGCCTGCTTGCCCTTTTCGACGCCGCTCAGGGCCTACGCATCCGGCGCGCTACCTACATGAGCTACTTCGACGACGAGCCGATCTCAGAGCAGACCGCCAGCCGCGATTTGCGGCAGATGGTCGACGGGGGGTTGCTCCTGCCCCGGGGCGAGAAGCGCGGCCGCCACTATGTCGGAACCCCAGAGCTGCGCGCCGTCTTTCGGGCAATCGTCGACGTGCGCAAGGCGCGCGACGATGCGGACCCGTTTGCATGATTCCTGCCCACCGTGGCCGCATCGACGGCGTCAAGAGAGGAAGCCCTCACCCGTTAGCATCACGGGCGATCCGCCAGACCCGACAGCTCCCAGCGAACGAGGACATCATGCGAGACCACGAGTCACTGGTGATGGACACCGTGCGCGAGATGGTCGAGCGGCGTACCGGCACCCCTGCGACGGTCACCCTGGACTCTGACATGATCGCCGACCTGGAGATGGACTCCCTCGAGATCGCGGAGCTGTCCGCGGTCCTCGAGGAGGAGTACGGCGAGGATCCCTACACCGCCGGCACGCTCGCCCGCACGCCGCGCGAGGTGCTCGCGTTCTACCAGTCCGCCAGCAGCAGCAAGGACGGCTAGCCCCACCGGGATGCTGATCGAGCTGCTGCGCGCCAGCGCGGATCGGGACTCGCGGCGAGCCCTCGTCGTCTCCGACTCCCGTACCGCGACCGTCGGTGAGGTGCTGGCCCGCGCGGAAGCCGCCGGAGCGGAGCTCGCGCGGCGCCGCCCGCGCCGGCTGGCGTGCGTGATCGAAGACGTCGCGTCACTGGTCGCAGTGCTGTGCGGGGCGGCGGCGTCGGGCACCGAGGTCTGCGTCTGCCCGACGTACTTCGACGATGCGGCGCTGAACGAGCTGCTCGACTCCCTCGATGCCGCGCTGGTGGTCACCGACACCGGCCGCCGGCCCGCCGGGCGCGACGTGGTGACCGTCGCCGAGCTCTGCGCCCCGAGCGGCGCCGCCGAGGACAGCTACGACCTCGCCGAGGACCCCGAGCTGCTGATCCTGACCACCGGTACGACGGGCAAGCCGAAGCCGACCCGGCAGCGATGGTCCCGGCTGGTCGCCGGGATCGCAAACGACCCGGGGTCGCGCTGGCTGCTGACCTACAACGTCAACCAGTTCGCGGGCATCCAGGTGCTGCTCCACGTGCTCGTCAACGACGGGACCATCGTGGTGCCGGCGTCGCGGCGGCCGACCGACGCCGCGGCGGCGATCGCCGAGCACGGCGTCACCCATGCCAGCGGAACCCCCACCTTCTGGCGGCTGCTGCTGGTCGATGCCGGCAGCTCGGCGGGCATCGGGCAGCACGAGATGCCGCTGCGCCAGATCACGCTCGGCGGCGAGGTCGTCCCCGGTGACCTGCTCGAGCGGCTGCACCGCGCGTTCCCTGCCGCGCGCATCACCCACATCTACGCGGGAACCGAGTTCGGCTCGGCGGTCGCGGTCAGCGACGGCCTGCCCGGGCTGCCGGCCTCGCTGCTGGAACGCGCGGACGGCGGGAGGGCGCAGCTGCGGGTCGTGGACGGCGAGCTGCAGGTGCGCTCGACAGTGGGGATGGTCGGCTACGCCGACGACGACGAGATCGCGGGCGAGTGGTTTCCCACCGGCGACCTGGTCGAGGTCTCCGGTGACCGGGTGATGTTCGTCGGGCGCATCAACGACCGGATCAACGTCGGTGGGACGAAGGTGTCCCCGCACGCCATCGAGGCAGCGGTCCACGCCGTGGACGGGGTCGCCCTAGCGGCGGCATACGGCAAGCCCAACCCGATCACCGGCTCGATCGTCGCAGTGGACGTCGTCGCGGCACCGGGCCACGACCCCGCCGTGCTCAAGGAGGCGATCCGGCGCGGCTGCGAGGCGCTGCCGCCCGCGGCGCGACCGCGGTTGATCAGGTTCGTCGACACGATCGAGCAGCGGGGCGGCAAGGTGGTGCGCGCGGCGGCCGCTGATGCGGGAGGCTCACTCAGGTGAGCACGGCCGACGCCACCAAGCCGCTGACCGTCCTCGTCACCGGCGGCAGCCGCGGGCTCGGCGCGGGCATCGTCGCCGGCTATCTCGCCGACGGGGCACGCGTCGCCACGTGCAGCCGGTCCTCGACCGCTGAGGTCGAGGGGTGGCAGGCCGACCCGGCATGCGCCGATCGTTTCTTCTACCGCAGCTTCGACCTCGCCGACCGGGCAGCCGGCGCCGGATACGTCAAAGAGGTCATCGGCCGGTTCGGTCATATCGACGTGCTGGTGAACAACGCCGGCGTCGCTCACGCCGACACGTTGGCGCTGACCTCGGACGACGACATCGACGCCGTGATCGACCTCAACCTCAAAGCCACGCTCAACATCACCCGCGCCGTCTCCCGGCACATGCTGGCGCGGCGGTGCGGCTCGATCGTCAACATCTCCTCGATCGTGGGGCTGTCCGGCTACCGCGGGCTGAGCGTCTACTCCGCGACCAAGGCCGCACTCGACGGTCTGACCAGGTCGCTGGCTCGCGAGCTCGGCTCGCGCAACATCCGGGTCAACTCGGTAGCACCCGGATACCTCCGCACCGACATGAGCCACGGCCTCGACGAGCAGCAGCTCGGCCAGATCGTTCGCCGTACGCCGGCGGGCCGGCTGGGTGAGCCGGCCGATGTCTATGCCGCCGTACGTTTCCTGGCCTCCGCCGAGGCCGGCTTCATCACCGGCCACACGCTCGTCATCGACGGCGGCCTCACGGCATAAGGCCGCTCAGAGCATCAGCGTCCGGTAGCGCAGGGAGCCTCGCACCATCAGCGCGACCTCTTGCAGGTCGAGCGCGAGCACCCCGGGCAGCGTCGCGACGCGGTCCGCGATGGACTCCGACGCGGCCCGGTGGCAGGTGCGCTCGTGGATCCACGGAATGGCCAGCAGCGCCGCACGCCGGTCGAACACCGCCCCGGCCAGACCCGCGATGAGCAGCAACGTCTTGGGGTGGCTGCGCTTCCAGAACACGCCGCGGTAGAGCATCGCCTGACGCTCGTGCGGGTGGTTGGCGAACACCGCCGGGATGTCGACCCACCGGCGCTGGTCGCGCCACATGCCGATGAAGCCCGGCTGGCTGATGTCGTGGTGGACGATCGCGTCGCGCAGGAACTCGAACTCGAGGCCGGTCTCCAGCAGCCGCAGCAGGAGATCGGTGTCCTCGCCCGCGACGTTGAGGAAGGTCTCGTCGAAGCCGCCCACCTTCTCGAGGTCGTCACGACGGGCGACGAAGTTGGCGGTGGCGCCCCACCGCGCGATGCCTTCGGTCGCGAACGTCCACCGGGTGAAGGTGCTGATGAGGTCGCGGTCCTCGGGTGCCGCCCCGACTGCCCCGGCGGCCACGACGGCGCGGTCGCCGACTCCCTCCAGCACCGACTCGAGCCACTTCGGCGTCGGCGAGCAGTCGTCGTCGGTGAAGGCACACCAGGTGCCTTTGGCGTCGCGCCACGCCCGGTTGCGCCCGGCCGCCGGCCCCTTGCCGGGAGGGTTGCGGTAGACCCGGAGGTCGAAGGACGCGGACGAGGCGAGCCTGGTCAGCACGTCCCAGGTGTCATCTGTCGAGCCGTTGTCGACGATCACGGCTTCCATGCGCTCCCGGCCCACCGTCTGGCGCTCGAGACAGCCCACCAGCCGCGGGAGCAGCTGCGAGCGGTTCCTCGTCGACACGCATACCGTGACCTCGGGTGGCACGTGCGCCCCTACCTCCTACGATCAAGCATGGTTCGCCAACCCTAACGACCCCGACCCGGAGTGGGCCCCGCGTGACATCCGCAGCAGCCGCCGTGCCCGCGTTCCCACGAGGCACCCGGGCGTGAAGGGCATCATCCTCGCCGGCGGCACCGGTTCCCGGCTCGGCCCGGTGACGGGCGCCGTCTCCAAGCAGCTGCTGCCGGTCTTCGACAAGCCGATGATCTTCTATCCCCTCGCAACGCTGATGATGGCCGGGCTGCGCGAGCTGCTGATCATCACCAACCCGCACGACGAGGAGGCGTTTCGCCGGCTGCTCGGCGACGGCTCGGAGCTCGGGATCCGGATCGACTACGCGGTCCAGGCGCGTCCCGAGGGGATTGCCCAGGCGCTGCTGATCAGCGAGGAGTTCCTCGATGGCGACGCCGTCGCGCTGATCCTCGGCGACAACATCTTCCACGGCCCCGGTCTCGGCACCAGGCTGGCCGAGCTCCGCGAGATCGATGGCGCGCATCTGTTCGCCTACCGGGTTGCCGACCCGTCGGCGTACGGCGTGATCACCTTCGACGATGCGGGCAACCCGGTCGCAATCGTCGAGAAGCCGCAGCAGCCGACCAGCGCCTACGCGATTCCGGGGCTCTACTTCTACTCCAACGACGCGGTGAAGCTGGCCCGGGAGCTCACCCCGAGCGAGCGCGGCGAGCTGGAGATCACCGATCTCAACCGCGCCTACCTCGATCAGGGGCGCCTGCAGGTGACGGTCCTGCCGCGCGGGACCGCCTGGCTCGACACCGGCACCACCACGACGCTGGTCCAGGCGGCCGACTTCGTCCGGGTCGTCGAGGAGCGGCAGGGCCTGAAGGTCGGCTGTCCCGAGGAGGTCGCGTGGCGTCACGGGTGGCTGACGGACGCCGAGCTTCGCAGTCGCGCTGACCGATACCGCAACAGCGAGTACGGCGCCTACCTCAACAGCCTGCCCGACCTTCCGCCGGAGCCCGGGGCGTGAAGCTCGACGCCCTTGCCGTCGGCGACAGCTGGGTCCTCACACCGACGGTCCACCGGGACGAGCGCGGTGCCTTCCTCGAGTGGTTCCGCGGCGACCTCGTCGCCGAGCGGACCGGCCGTCCCTTCCCCGTGATGCAGGCGAACCACTCGATCTCGGCTCGTGGCGTGATCCGCGGCGTCCACTTCGCCGACGTGCCGCCGGGCCAGGCGAAGTACGTCTACTGCGCGTCAGGCACGGTCCTCGATGTCGTGGTCGACCTGAGGGTCGGCTCACCGACGTTCGGGCGGCACGCCGCAGTCGAGCTCGACGCGCTCGACCATCGCGCCGTCCTCATGGCAGAGGGCCTCGGGCACGCGTTCTGCGCACTCTCCGACACCGTCGAGGTCGTTTATCTTGTGTCGACGACGTACGACCCAGCCGTCGAGCACACGATCTCCGCGCTCGATCCCGAGCTCGATCTGCCCTGGAGCATGTCCACCGACACCCCGCCCCGGCTCTCACCGCGCGATGCGTCGGCCATGTCACTTGCCGAGGCGCTGAGCGCCGGGATCCTGCCCAGCTACGAGGCGTGTCAGGCGCACTACGCCGCTCGTGGTTTCGTCCAGCCCGGGTCTGCCGCCGAGGGGTCGGGGGCCCGCTGACGTGAAGCGCACCGTCCGCATCGTCGTTCTTCTCCTGCTGGTTGCCAACGCCGGGTTGGTCTACTACGCCGTCAAGCACCACTCGAGCCAGCCGCCGGCGAGCGGCCCCGTCGTCGTACCCACGGCGACCACCACCTCCGGCCCCACTGGGTCAGCCAAGCTGACCCAGTCCGCCGCGAGCGTCGCGTCGTCGCTCGACGACCCGGCACCGTTGTTCTCGGCTGCGAGCACCACGATCGCGTGGCGGGCCAGCGGCGGGTGCACGACGCCCGCCAACCTGCAGATCTCGCGCAACGCCGGCGTCACGTGGACCAACGCGGTGCAGCCCGCCTTCCACCTGCTCGCGCTGGATGCGAGGAGTACGAACGACGGCACCGCAATCGGCGCGGATGTCGACTGCCGACCGACGACGTACGTCACGAGAGACGGCGGGCGCACCTGGAGCCCGCGCTCTCTCGCCGGGGTGTGGTTCGCGCTGCCGATCGGGGTCTACGGTCCCGCCGGGCGCATCACTCGGCCCTGCTCCGGCAAGGTGCTGCTGCTCAGCAGCGCCGGATCCAATGCGCTGGTCGAGTGCTCGAAGGGCGTCTATCGCACCGGCAACGGCGGGCGAAGCTGGACCCCGGCTGGGAACGTGACAGCGGGGACCGTCGACTCGCTGGCTCTCACCTCCGGCGGGCACGCCGTGGTGATGATGGCGGCGAGCCCCGGTTGCCGGAGGGGGATCCGGGTCCTGGTCAGTGACGACAACGGCGCAACCTGGCGGGTCGGCCAGTGCCTGACGGCGACGCAGACCCCGACGTTCGTCTCGCTGGCCAGAGACGGGCAGGGCGAGACGACGTCGCTGTCAGCCGTCTACCGGACGACGGACTACGGCCGCAGCTGGAACTGATGGCCCGCGAGGGCTAGGCGCCTCCGGCCGGGTCCGGCGCTGTCCCCTCGAGGGGTACCACCGGCTGCCGACGCGGGCGCGGTGCCGGCCTCGGCCGGGCCACGGCGATCGCCTCCACCCGCTGGCCGAGCCGCTCGATCGCGGCACCGAGCTCGTCGAGGCGGGTCACGATCTCGGCCAACCGGGCCTCGATCACCAGCGCCTGCTGTGGCGACAGCTGGCCCGCGGGCACTGCGCCGCTCGACGCATCAGGGCTGACCGGCGGCGCTCCGGGCCGCAACGGACGGAGCTCGATCTGCCACTCAGCACCGCGAGCCTGTCTCATCCGGCCCGCACCCCTTTCGCCCGCCCCTGTGCCCCCGAGGGTACGCACGTACCTATTCTCTGGCTAATGACCGAGCAGAGCCCGGCCGCGAGTGAGCTGTCGGACGACGAGCTCCGGAGCTACGTCGCATCGCGGTCGTGGTACCACACGGTCGAGCTTCGCGAGGGCATCGAGACCCCTGGCTGGTTCGACACCCGCCCGACCGCGAAGGCCCTGCCCTGGCCGGAGCTCTCGGGTGCGCGCTGCCTCGACGTCGGGACCTTCGAAGGCTTCTGGGCCAGGGAGATGAAGCAGCGCGGCGCCGCCGAGGTCGTCGCCATCGACATCCTGGACCCCCGCAAGTGGGACTGGCCCGCCGGCAGCACCGCGGAGCTGCTCGCGACGCTGGGCGAACGCAAGCAGCACGGTGAGGGCTTCCACTTCGTCAACGACGCGCTCGGCGGCGGGATCGAGCACCGGGAGCTGTCGGTCTACGACCTCGACCCCGCAACGGTCGGCGAGTTCGACATGGTCTACGTCGGCAGCTTGCTGCTGCACCTGCGCGACCCGATCGGCGCGCTCGAGCGAGTGCGCAGCGTCTGCGGGGACGGCGCGCGGGCGATCTTCGTCGACGCCATCGACCTCGGCCTCACTGTCCGCCACCCGCGGCGCCCGCATGCCTCACTCGACGCGGTCGGGCGGCCGTGGTGGTGGCTGCCGAATGCCGCGGCACTGCGGCGGATGGTCGAGGCCGCAGGCTTCGAGGTGCGGTGGGAGTCGGGGCCGATCTACCTTCGGCCGGGCGCCGGGCAGCGGCTGCCGCGATACGCCCCGTGGATGCCGTTCACCCGTAAGGGCCGCGAGATCATCGTCACCAGGCTGCGCGGCAATCCGCACGCCGCGATCCTGGCGGTACCGAGCCGCGCTGCCTGACGCGGGAGACCCGCCCCGCCGCCCTAGTCCTAGTCGGCGAGCTGGGCGAGCTCAACATCGACGTTCCGAAGCGCGCCGTCCTCCGCCACCACCACGTGCAGCGGCTCATGGGCCAGCTCGATGCCCGGCTGAGCCGCGTCGGCGTACGCCGGCTGCTCCACGACGTGGGCCCCCACGTGATCCACGACGGCGGTGACCGGGTACTGCGCCGCCTGGTCGCCGCTCCGTGGCTGGTCCGCCTCGACGAGCAGGCCCGCACCCAAGGTCCACTGCGGGATGTCGTCGATGTCGATCGGCTCGACGCGGCCGAGGATCCAGCCGACGGTCCGCACCAGGATCCAGATGTCGAGACGCAGCGACGCGTTGTCGATGTAGAACAGGTCGAAGCGGGGGGCGCTGGTGGCGGTGTCGTGCGAGGCCACGCTGATCTGCCACAGGCCGGTGCAGCCCGGCCGGACGCTACGGCGCGCCGCCTCGAAGCCCGCTTCCAGCGGCTCGACCGAGGACGGCAGCGGCGGCCGCGGGCCGACCAGGCTCATGTCGCCGAGCACGACCGACGCCAGCTGCGGCAGCTCGTCGAGGTGGGTGCGCCGCAACAGGGAGCACAGCCACGGCAGCTTCGCGGTCGCGAGCCCGAGCGTGTGCTTGTCCATGTAGCGGGGCGTCGACGGCGGGAGGGTGCGCAGCTTGAGGATGGTGATCGTGCGCCCGCGCCAGCCCGGACGCTGCTGGGCGAAGAACGGCCAGCTGCGCAGCGAGATCGCGACGCCCGCCGCGAGGACCAGCACGACCGGGAGCGCGATCAGGCAGAGGATGGCGCCGACGACGAGGTCGAACGCGCGCTTGCCGGCGGTGCCCGCAACCACGGCGCGGCGTGCGCGTCGCGCGGTCGGGGAAGTCGCGCTCACGTCCTGCCACCTCGATCCAGTGCCCGCCCCCCAGCCTGGGAAGGTTGACACAACTCATCCCGATTTGTCAGTAAACGTTGTCCGATTTTGCCCGGTTGCTACCGACTCGTCATCTAGGAGGCAGCCCTTGAGTACGCCGCGAGGAATGCCTCAGCAGGCTCAACGAGCGAGCTCATCGATTGGACACGATCGAGCCCGGCGGCCGACAGCTCGTCGGCCCACTGGGGCGAGCTGACCAGCCGTCGCAGCACATCGGCGACCGCCGACGCCTCGGGCTCGGCGCACCAGGCCGCCGTCTCACCCAGGACCTCCGGCAGCGACCCGACCGGCGCGCAGACCACCGGGGTCCCGCAGGCGGCCGCCTCGACCGCGGGGAGCCCGAACCCCTCGTACCGGGTCGGGTAGAGCAAGGCCAGCGCGCCGCCCAGCACCGCCACCCAGTCCTCGTCGGTCAGCGGGGTGACCACGAGCCCGGTCTCTGGCGGCAACGGGTTGCTGCCGAGCACCACCAGGTCGATCGGGTGCTCGCGCCTGACCGCTCGCCACGCCTCGACCGCGGCGGGCAGGTTCCGGCGCGGGGACCCGCCACCGACCGCGACGACGTACGGCCGGCGGATGCCGAGCCGGTCGAGCACTCCGGTCGCGTCCACCCCCGGCCGGAAGATCGGCTCGACCGCCGGCCGGGCGACGAAGAGCCGCTCGGCGGGGACGCGGTAGGTGCGCATCACGTCGTCCGCGACCTGATGGGAGGTCGTCAGGATCGACCGCGCCGTCCGCGCCGCCCACCGAGCCTGGACGACGTACGACGCGCATCGCGCCCGGCCGAACCACTCCGGATGGCGTTCGAAGGTCAGGTCGTGCAGGGTGACGACCATCGGGACGTGCTGGACAAAGGGCAGCGCGTACCACGGGCAGTGGAAGATCCCATCGAAGCGCTTCAGCCATCGCGCCGCCGGCAGCTGCAGCCAGCCACTGGCCAGGCCCGGCCACGGCGTGCGGAGCGGGTGCTCGGGCAGACCCATCTCGATCGGCGGGCGCTCGCACTGGGTCATCAGCTCGAAGTCGACCCGGTCGGCGAGCACCGGCAGCACCTGACGCGTCACCCGGCCCACGCCGTTCGGCGGCTGCTCCTGGATCGAGCGGGCGTCGAGCGCCACCCGGATCCGCGGCGTGACGCGCTCCTCCGACCCGTTCTCCATTGGTAGAAAGGGTAGGTGGCCGGCCCCCCCAGCACGCCGCCCGGCAGCGTGGGCGTCGTGGTCGTGGCCTACGAGCCCGGGCCGATCATCGGCCGGACGCTGGCCGCCATCCTCGACGAGCAGCCGGCCGCGGTCGTGGTGGTCGACAACTCGCCGGTCGCCTCTCCCGACGTGGCACGCAGCGCCGCGGCGCATCCCGGCGTCATCGTCGCCAACCGGCCGGACAACCCCGGCTTCACCGGCGGCAACAACCTCGGCTTGACCCTCCTGCCCCCCACCGAGTTCGTGCTCTTCCTCAACCCGGACGCCGTCGTCGGTCCCGGTTTCCTCGAGGCCGCGGTGAGGACGTTGCGCGGCGACCCTGCGGCGGCGGCGCTGAACCCGAAGCTCGTCCGGCTCGACCCCGACTCGCTGCAACGAACCGGCGAGATCGACTGCGCCGGGGTGTTCCACAGCTGGTACGGCCGAAGCTACGACCGCGGGCAGGGCGAGCCCGACGACGGCCGCCACAGCGATGGCATCGAAGCCGTGCCCGCGCTGTGCGGCGCCGCCTTCTTCGCGCGCCGTACCGTCCTCGAGCAGGTGGCGATCGGCGGCCAGGTCTTCGACGAGACGTTCTTCATGTACAAGGAGGACGTCGACCTGTCCTACCGGCTGCGCGCCAAGGGCTGGCGGCTGCTCTACGACCCGGCACTGGAGGTAGGGCACGTGCGCGGGGCCCACGCGGTCACGGCGTCGCCGGAGTCGCGCCGGCAGCTACGGCGCCTGTCGCTGCGCAACGACTGGCGGGTGTGGCGACGCGGGACCCTGCCGATGCGGGTGCGCGTGCCGATGCTCCCCTACCTCGTGGCGAAGACCGCGATCGTGTGGCTGATGCCATCGTTGGCACCATGAGCGACACGGTCTGCGTCTGCATCCCGACGCTCAACCCCGGGCGATGGGTCGAACAGCTTTCGGCGGCGCTCAGCACCCTCGACCCGGCACCCGCCGAGATCGTCGTGATCGACTCGGCCTCCGACGACGGCTCCGTGGACCGGCTGGCGCAGGCCGGCGCACGCATCGAGCGCATCTCGCGAAGCGAGTTCGACCACGGCGGCACCCGCAACCGCGTCCTCGACCTGAGTGACGCGGACCACCTCGTCTTCCTGACCCAGGACGCCATCCCGGTCGGGCCGGACGCGGTCGCGAAGCTGGTGGCCGCGCTGGTCGCCGACGCCCGCGCGGGCATGGCGTTCGGCCGCCAGCTGCCCAACCCGGCGGCAAGTGCTGCGACCCGCGCCCACCGCGCGATGCTCTATCCCGAGACCTCGTCGACGGTGCGGCCCAGCGATGCCGAGACGCTCGGCATCCGCGCCAGCTTCGCGTCGAACTCCTTCTCCGCCTACCGCCGTACCGCGCTCGAGGCGATCGGCCGGTTCCCGTCCAGGATCGTCAGCCACGAGGACCGCTGGGCGGCCGGGATGATGCTGCGGCACGGCTGGTCGGTCGCCTACGTCGCCGACGCGCAGGTCGTCCACTCCCACGAGTACACGCTTGGCCAGACGATCCGGCGCTACTTCGACGCCGGTGTCTTCGAGTCCACCAACCAGTGGCACCGGGAGACCTTCGGCCGGCCGCACGGATACGGCCGGCAGCTCGTCGCCCGGCAGTTGGCGGCAGCGCGCGAGGACGGGCCGGCCGCCCAGGCAGGGGTCGTGGCGCGGTCGGCGGCGGCATTGCTCGGCCACCAGCTCGGTGCGGGACACCGGTTGCTGCCACAGCCGGTGCGCCGGCGGCTGTCGATGACGCCCTCCTACTTCGGCTGACCGGCTCAGGCATGCTTGGGGCATGCGGATGCTGGTCACCGGCGGGGCGGGCTTCATCGGCTCGCACTTCGTCCGCACCTTGCTCGCGGGTGGCTACGACGCGTACTGCGACGCCGAGGTCACGGTCTACGACAAGTTGACCTACGCCGGCAACCTCGCCAACCTCGCGCCAGTAGCCGACGACCCCCGCTACACCTTCGTGCAGGGGGACATCCTCGACACGTCGACGTTGGACCAGGTGCTTCCCGGCCACGACCTGGTCGTCAACTTCGCTGCGGAGTCGCACGTCGACCGCTCCATCGCCGGAGCCGCCGACTTCGTGATGACGAACGCGGTAGGCGTGCAGACGCTGCTCGACGCGTGCCTGCGAGCAGGAGTGTCCCGCGTCCTGCAGGTGTCGACCGACGAGGTCTACGGGTCGACCGACGGCCCGGGGTTCGTCGAGACCGACCTGCTCGAGCCGAGCTCGCCGTACTCAGCCGCCAAAGCAGGCGGCGACCTGATCGCGCGCGCCTACGTCGTCACCCACGGGCTCGACGTCGTGATCACCCGATGCACCAACAACTACGGGCCCTACCAGTTCCCGGAGAAGGTCATCCCGCTGTTCGTGACCAACCTCATCGACGGGCTGCCGGTCCCGCTCTATGGCGACGGGGAGAACGTCCGGGACTGGCTGCACGTCGACGACCACTGCCGGGCGATCGCGATGGTGCTGGAGCGCGGCAGGTCCGGCGAGATCTACAACATCAGCGGCGGCGTCGCGTTGAGCAACCGGGAGCTGACCGAGCGGTTGCTAGCGGGATGCGGTGCGGACTGGTCGTTGGTGAAGTACGTCGAGGACCGCCGCGGGCATGACCGCCGGTACGCGCTCGACGACTCGCGGATCCGCGCCGAGCTGGGCTACTCGCCGCAAGTCGACCTCGAGGTCGGGCTGGACGAGACCATCCGCTGGTACCGCGACAACGAGAGCTGGTGGCGGCCGCTGAAGGCCGCCCACTCCGCGACCAACCGGCCCGCGTGACCCGCTGGCTGGTCACCGGCACGGGCGGCGCGCTCGGTCGCGACCTGCTCGACGTGCTGACCGGCGCCGCTAGTGATGCCGATGTGGTGGGGCTGGACCACCAGGCGCTCGACGTGGCGTCCGCGGAGGCGGTGACCGCGGCCCTCGACAGCCATCAGCCGACGGTGGTGATCAACGCAGCCGCTTACACCAAGGTCGACGACGCGGAGGCGCATGAGGACGACGCGACACTGGTCAACGGCGTCGGGCCTGGGCTGCTCGCCGCGTGGTGCGCGGCGCACGGCGCCCGGCTGATCCACGTCTCCACCGACTACGTGTTCCCGGGCGAGGGCAGCGCGCCCTACGAGGTCGACGCAGCCGTCGGCCCGGTCTCGGCGTACGGGCGTTCCAAGCTCGCCGGCGAGCACGCAGTCCTCGCTGCCGGCGGCGACGGCCACGTAGTCCGGACCGGCTGGCTGTACGGCGCAAACGGGCCGAGCTTCGTGCGCGCGGTGGGACGCAAGCTGCTCGGCGGCGAGACCGTCGACGTCGTCACCGACCAGCGCGGTGCGCCCACCTGGACCAGGGAGCTCGCCTCGCGCCTCGTCGCGCTCGGCACCGCCGGCGTCGAGCCGGGGATCTGGCACTGCTCGGCAGCGGGCGAGGCGACCTGGTTCGACGTCGCGGTTGCGCTCGCGGACCTGCTGGGCGTGCCGACCGAGCGGGTCCGCCCCACGACCAGCGCGGCGATGGCGCGGCCGGCGCCGCGCCCGGCGTACTCCGTCCTGTCCAACGCCAAGTGGAACGCCGCGGGGCTGCCCGCCATGGCGCCGTGGCGTGACGCACTCGCCGACGCGCTCGCCCGCGAGGCCCAAGCCCTGACGGCCTAGCCGCGCCTGGACAGGAGCGCCGCCACTTAGGGTGTCGCCATGCCTCGCGCGCTGATTACCGGGATCACCGGACAGGACGGCCTGTATCTCGGCGAGCTACTCGTCGCCAAGGGCTACGACGTGTACGGCGTCGTGCGCGGCCAGAACAACCCCAAGGTCCACACGGTCGAGCGGCTGATCCCGAGCGTCGAGCTGCTGCAGGGCGACCTCACCGACCTGCCGTCGCTGATCAGCGCGATCGAGATCGCGCAGCCCGACGAGATCTACAACCTCGGTGCGCTGTCCTTCGTGGGCCTGTCGTGGCGCCAGGCGGAGCTCACGGCTGACGTCACCGGCATGGGGGTGCTGCGGATCCTCGAGGCGATCCGGATTGCGACCCAGAACCACATGGAGCGGATCCGCTTCTACCAGGCCTCCAGCAGCGAGATGTTCGGCAAGGTGCGGGAGTCGCCGCAGACCGAGCAGACGCCGTTTCATCCGCGCTCGCCCTATGGCGCGGCGAAGACGTTCGGTCACTACATCACCGTCAACTACCGGGAGTCATACGGCGCTTTCGCCTGCTCCGGCATCCTGTTCAACCACGAGTCGCCGCGGCGCGGGCACGAGTTCGTCACCCGCAAGGTCACCCGCAGTGTGGCTCGGATCGCACTGGGGCTGCAGGAGACGATCGCGCTCGGCAACCTCGACAGCCAGCGCGACTGGGGCTTCGCCGGCGACTACGTGGAGGCGATGTGGCGGATGCTCCAGCAGGACGAGCCCGACGACTACGTCGTCGCTACCGGTGCCACCCACTCCATCTCGGAGCTGCTCGACATCGCGTTCGCCCGGGTCGGCGTCGATGACTGGTCGAAGCTGGTCGAGGTCGACCAGCGTTTCGTCCGGCCCGCCGAGGTCGACTACCTGTGCGGTGATGCCACGAAGGCGCAGGAGAAGCTCGGCTGGAGGCCCTCAGTCTCGTTCCAGACGCTGGTGGAGATGATGGTCGACGCCGACCTCGAGCGGGAGCGACGGCAGAGCACCGAGATCGAGGGCAGCTGAGGCGGGTCCCTGGCCTCGGCGCTCAGACGGCTCGGGACGCGAGCAGGTAGTAGGCGATCGGCGCACCGGGCGCGGGCCCTGCGGAGGCGAGGTACGCAGCAGCGTTCCAGTCTCCGATCGGCAAGCCGTCGACGACGGTCGGTGAGGTCGCGATGCCGTCGCCGTTGGTGGTCAACGTCGTTGTCGTCCCGCCCGTCGTGAAGTGCCCGTGGCCACCGCGGCCCAGGGAGAAGGTCACCTTCTCGTGGGCCAACGGATTGCCGTACTGGTCGGTCAGCAGCGCGGTCAGCGGCTGGGGGTAGGGGTGCAGCGCCGCGACCGACTGGTCGGCTCCCGCGAGCGGAAACAGGCGGGTCGGGACGGCCGCCCCGCGAGGAGCGGGAACCTCCCGGCGCTGCCGGTCGCCGCTGCGCGGAGGACGCCCGCCAGTGGCGTCAGGGCGCACCGTGACGAAGAGAGCTTCGCCGTCGCCGAGCGCCGGAACGCCGATGGTCGCAACGCCGGACCGGACCGGTACGACGGAGTGCGCCGTCGCGGGCGGGCGCGTCATGTCGCGCAGCGTGTCCGGGACGACCTGCACACCGACCACCGCGCTCGACGCTCCGGCGGGCACCAGCACGCGAACGGTGAGCGCGGCAGGGGCAGCGAGCCGCGGTGGGCCAGCGCAGTAGCCCGGGCCAGTCGTCGGCTGCGAGCAGGTCTGATGACGGCCGATGAGCACCCTCGTCGTACCGCGAGGGTCGGTGACGGCGAGAGCGCTCACATCAAGCGCGGAGGTGGCTGAGGCCACCCTGGTGCCGGACAGCTCGGCGTAGTCGCGCATCACCCAGTAGTTCGCGTTGGGTGCGCCGTCGTGGTTGAGCAGGCCACCGAGGTTCGCGCGAAAGCAGGTGTTGCCGTCGAAGGTGCCGGGATAGCTCCAGCAGGACCGGTTCGCCTCGGCCAGGCCCGCCTGATCCTCGGCGGCGAGGTAGCCGGCGGTGAAGCCCGGGATGTACTGGCCGGCCGCCGAGCTGTTCTCGTCGACCCAGAGCTTCGGGTCCCCGATCGCGGGGTGCTCCGCGATGAGCTCGCGCACCTGCTCGGCTTCGTCGCGGACCGCCTGCGGCATCTCCTGGTAGGTCAGCGGGCTGGCGTCGCGGCGGTCGGAGTTCTCGTGCCACGACAGCGCGTAGAGCCTCATGTGATGGGCGGCGGCGTAGGAGACGAACGTCGCCATGTCGAGCTCGGTCGCCGACGTCGTACCCGCGGTCCAGCCGATCGAGGGGCCGATGACCTTGGCGTCGCGGTCGACTCGCTTGATGGCGCGGTAGGCGACGAGGTACTCCTTCTCGACCCGCGCTTTGGTGACAGGCAGGCCGGGGTCGTAGATGTAGCCCTCCGGCTCGTTCTGGATGTCCCAGATCGGGTGGTCGCCGCGACGGGCCGCCTCGCGGACCTGCCGGGCGACAAAGCCGGCGTACGACGACCAGTCCGACCATGGGTCCGCGGCGTAGCTGCGGCCGCGCACCCGGTGGTGGGTGTGGGCGTACCAGGCGTCGGAGAGCATCTCGATCACCCCAGAGGGCCCGACCGCCGCCGACGCGTCGTGGAACTGAGCCGCGTTTCCGGCGTCGATCCGCCAGTGGGTGAGGTTGAGCGGGCGGACCCACCGGTTGCCGGTGCTCACGACGCCGTGGAGGATGCCTGCCCCTGGGCGGGTCTCGACGCCGAGTGACTCGGCCGGATCGACCACGACGCAGTCCCCGACGAGGGTCGTCGGGCAGTGCGAGTTTGCCGGGACGACCGGTCCGGTGGCGTTCCAAGCAACGATGCCGGACCCGGCGCCCGCGGCACCTGCCGCGCCAGCAGCGACCGGCGTCACCGTGAAGTAGACGCGCAGGTTGAGCGGAAGATCCGGCCAGACGATCGAGTGCGTGGCGCCGCCGACGACGCGGGTTCCGAAACCGGGCGAGGTCTCGTTGTAGTAGTCGTCGAGGTGCGCTTCGACCTGGTAACGGGCCACCTCGCCGTGACGCGGCGGGCGCCACGACACCGTGGCGGTGTCGCCGTACGCCGTCGCCACGAGGTCGCGGACCGGACCAGGTGGGCCGGCGACCCGCGCCGCGGAGGCTCCGCCGTGCTCGACGACCGCGAGCAGCACCGTGGCCGCGACGACGGCGCGCGCAGCCAGTCGACGCGGCCGGCTGATGTGACGTGACGCGGTGATGTGTCCATCATGGCGTGTGGGCAGGCCGCGCAAACACCCGGGGAAGCGAGCGGCGAATGACCGCTGACCGCGACCTCGCGCGGCCGACCGTCTCGCCGGACGAGTACGACGAGGACTACTACCGGACCGCGTGCGCCGGCCACGACGAGTGGGTCAGCTCGGCGGGCGCCGGGCAGGCGGGGCTCTACAAGGGCATCCTCAAGCGCTGCGGCATCTCGGCCGGGATGACCGTGTGCGACATCGGCGCCGGCCGCGGGGAGCTGGTCGCGCTAGCCGCCGAGCACGGCGCCCGGTGGGCGATCGGCGTCGAGTACTCGCCCGCGGCGGCAGGGATGGCCGCACAGTCGATGGCGCAGCGCGAGGTCGCGTCGCGCGCCACGGTGGTGCTTGCCGACGCCCGCCGCCTCCCGCTGCCCGACGGATGCGTGGACCTCGTCTTCATGATCGACGTCATCGAGCACCTCTCGCCCGCCGAGCTGGCCGCGACCTTCGCGGAGGCGCATCGCGTGCTGCGCCCCGGCGGGCGGCTGTTCGCGCATACCTTCCCAACCCGGACCATCTACGACGTGACCTACCGCGGGATGCGCGCCGTCGCGGGGCTGCGCGGTCACCACTGGCCCGCCGACCCGCGCAACGACTACGAGCACCGGATGCACGTCAACGAGCAGACCCGGTCAGGCCTGCGACGCTCCCTGCGCACCGCGGGTTTCCGCTCGCCCGACGTCCGGTTCGGGCAGTGGGTGCACACCGACTTCGTGCCGTCGCCGCGCGGCAAGGATCTCTACCACCGGCTGGCCAGGCACCGGCTCACCGCGCCGCTCGCGGTTGCCGACCTGTGGGTCGACGCTGCGCGCGCCTAGATCCCTTCGGGACGCAGCTCCTCGGGCCCGAAGTACTCGACCACGCGAGCCGGTGCGCCGTACGCAAGGCAGTACGCCGGGATCGGCTTGGTGACCACACTGCCGGCGCCAATGATCGCGCCCTCCCCGATCGAGTTCAGGATGGTGCACTTCGACGTCACGATCGCGTTGTCGCCGATCTCGATCGGGCGGAAGTCGTAGCCCTGGTCGAGCAGGTGCTTGGTGTGGTCGCGGAACTTGTGGTTGCCGTCGGCGATCATCACCGACTGACCGAACACCGCCCGCCTCCCGATGATGAGCGAAGTCGAGATCTGGATCAGCGCCGCCGAGGTGAAGATCACCCGCTCGCCGATCTCCACCCGGCCACCCGGACCGATCTCGCAGAAGAAGTCGCGGCGAAACTCCGACCCGGTGCCGACGTGAAAGGTCGCCGGGGCGGGCATCCAGAGGTCGAACCGCGGGCCGATCGCCACGCCCTTCGCGATCTCCACGTCGAGGTGGTTGTGAATCAGCAGGAGTGCTGCCCGACGCCACCGGTACGCGATTCGGCGGGCGTAGCCGTAGCGCACCAGCCACGGCAGCCGACGCAGATCAGTGCTCATCAGGCAGGGACGTTAGCCAACAAAGCCGGCCTAGTAGGCGCCCTTGCGCCGGAAGACCGCGAACACTGTCTTCCAGACGATGAGCGCATCGAGTGCCAGCGACCAGTTCTCGACGTAGTAGAGGTCGAGGCGGACGCTGTCCTTCCAGCTCAGGTCGGAGCGGCCGGACACCTGCCACAACCCCGTGATGCCTGGACGCACCAGCAGCCGGCGCGCGACCTCACGGTCGTACTGCGAGACCTCGCGCGGCAACGGCGGGCGCGGCCCGACGAGCGACATGTCGCCGCGGACGACGTTCCACAGCTGCGGGAGCTCGTCGAGCGACCAGCGGCGCAGCAGCTTGCCGACGCGAGTCACCCGAGGGTCGTCGCGCATCTTGAACAGCAGCCCGTCTGCGTTCGCGTTGTGCTCGCGGAGCGCATCGAGCCGTTGCTCGGCATCGACGTACATGGTGCGCAGCTTGTAGACGGTGAACTCCTGGCCGCCTCGGCCGACCCGCATCTGGCGGAAGACCGGCGGGCCCGGGCTGTCGAGGCGCACGATGACGGCGAGGACCAGCAACAGCGGCATCGCCAGCAGAAGGGCGAGGACGGCGAACAGCCACTCGACGCTGCCCTTCAGCACCTGCCGCGGACCGGAGAGCTCCGGCTCCTCGACGTGCAGGAACGGCAGGCCGGTGACCGGGCGGGCGAGGATGCGCGGGCCCGCGACGTCGAGCAGGGCGGGTGCAACGACGAGATCGACGCCGCTGCCTTCGAGCTCCCACGACAGGCGCCGCACGACTTCTGGGGTCATGCCCGGTCCAGCCGTGACGGCAACGGTGTCCGCGGCGCAGAGCGCAAGCGACTGGCTCACCTGAGTGAGCGAGCCGAGCACCGGTACGTCGCCGACTCCCGTGCCGTGTTCCGCCGCCGGCAGGCATGCGCCGACCAGGTGCAGACCGAGGTAGGGCTCCGCGGCCAGCTCGGCAGCGAGCTGCTCGATCCCGGCTTGGCCGCCAACCGCAAGGACCCGGTGCTGGAAGCGGCCGAGGCGCCTGGACCGGTGCAGCCATTTGCGCTGCGCGTAGCGGGTGACCAGCAGCAGGACGGTGCCCAGCGGTAGCGCGATGGCGACGTACCCGCGAGCGAACTGGATCTTGAAGGTGTAGGCGACGACCGCGATGACGGCCATCACCCACCAGGAGGCCCACGCAACGCGCTTGTACTCCTCCTCGCCGACGCCGAGAAAGCGCAGCTCGTATGCCCCGGCACACGCCAGCGCGACGAGCCAGATCGGCAGGAACAGGAAGCTCAGCGCGACGTAGGAGATGCCGCGTACTGAGCTGTCGGTGTCCCCGAACCGCACGACGAAGGCGACAAGCGTGCTCGCGAGGATCATCACGAGGTCGACGCCGACGAGCACCGACAAGTACCGGCGCTGCCAGACCTGCGCCGGCTGGGAGCTCGCCGCTTCAGCCGCAGCGAGCTGCTCGCCCGCACTGGCCGGCCTCGACGGCTCCGCGAGGGACATCCAGCCGCTCCTCGATCCGGTTCGTATCGATCGTGAACCGATGGCAACAATCGTTCCTCGGCGCCGAAAGCCAGTGTCCCACGTGCCGCGTGGGACGACCCGCTATTGGCAGTGGCGCTGCCGGGCCAGCCCGCGAGAGGGTCGCTCACCGCCGCCTTCTCGGTACAATGGAGTGAGTCACAACGGTCCATCGCCCCGCAACCGGAGCGACTCGCCTCACGGAGGAGGGGACCGAACCATGCTGACCCGAGCCCGAGGTCGGAACACAGACGGGACCCCAGACCCATCGTGAGCGTGTTGTCGCGCATCGGCAGACTGACCGAGCAGCAGCGTGGAGCCGTCCAGCTGGCGGCGGACCTCCTTGCCTGGGCCCTTGCGGTCCTGGTCGGTCTCGCTGCCCGCTACGACTTCAGGATGCCTCCCCACGGCGAGGGCGCCGCGTTGGGCGTCTGCATCCTCGTCGCGTGGGTCGGCCAGATCGCCGTCGGGCGCGCCACGCTGCTCTACCGGGGCCGCTACCGGTTCGGCTCCTTCGAAGAGGTCGCGGGCCTCGCCATCACCGTCGCCAGCACGACCTGCGCGGTCACCGCCGTCGACCTGGCGATCTCGGCCGGTGGGCACTACAAGCGGGTTCCAGTCTCAGTCCCCTTCGTCGCCGGAATCGGCGCGCTCGTGCTCATGTTCGCGACGCGCTACCTGTGGCGCGACTATCTCGAGCGACGCCAGCGCGCACTCGCTGCGGGCGAGCCACTCATCGTCTTCGGCGCCGGTGAGGCCGGGTCCCGGGTGATCCGCGCGATGCTTCATGACCCTGCCGCGACATACATTCCCATCGCGCTGCTCGACGACGACCCGGCGAAGCAGCGGCTGCGCGTCCTCGGGATCCCGGTCCGAGGCAACCGCCACGCAATCCCGGCGGTCGCCTCGGCGACGGGCGCCAAGACGCTGCTGATCGCGATCCCCAGCGCCGACGCGGCGCTGCTGCGGGGGGTCACCGAGCTCGCCGAGCACGCGGGACTGCACGTGAAGGTGCTTCCGCCGGTCTCCGAGCTGATCCGCCCGCCGGGCGTCAGCGACATCCGCGACATTGACCTCGTGGACCTGCTGGGACGACGCCAGGTCGAGACCGACGTGGACTCCATCGCCGGCTACCTCACCGGCCGGCGGGTACTCATCACCGGAGCGGGCGGCTCGATCGGCTCGGAGCTGTGCCGCCAGATCTACCGTTACCGTCCAGCCGAGCTGATGATGCTCGACCGCGACGAGTCGGCGCTTCACGCCGTACAGCTGTCGATCTACGGCCGTGCGCTGCTCGACAGCGACGAGCTCGTCCTCGCCGACATTCGCGACCGGAACCAGATCCGCGAGATCTTCGCCACGCGGCGTCCCGAAGTGGTGTTCCACGCGGCCGCGCTCAAGCACCTAACGCTGCTGGAGCGCCATCCGGGCGAGGCGGTCAAGACCAACGTCTGGGGCACGCGGAACGTGCTCGAGGCGGCGTACAACGCGGGCGTCACGCACTTCGTCAACATCTCGACGGACAAGGCGGCAAACCCGGAGAGTGTCCTCGGCTACTCGAAGCTGGTCTCCGAGCGGCTCACCGCGGGCGTCGCCGAGCGGAGCGACGAGCGTCGCTTCCTCTCGGTGCGCTTCGGCAACGTGCTCGGCAGCCGCGGCTCGGTACTGACCGCGTTCGCTGCCCAGGTCGCGGCGGGTGGACCGATCACCGTGACGCATCCGGACGTGACTCGGTTCTTCATGACGGTGCAAGAAGCCGTCCAACTGGTGATCCAGGCCGGTGCTATCGGGGATGCCGGGGAGACGCTGGTGCTCGACATGGGCGAGCCGGTGCGGATCCGCGACGTCGCACAGCGCCTCGCTGAGCAGGCCCCGCGAAAGATCGACATCGTCTTCACTGGCCTGCGGCCCGGCGAGAAGCTCCACGAGGACCTGCTCAGCTCCTCCGAGACCGACAACCGGACGCGGCATCCGCTCATCAGCCACGTTCCAGGGGCGCCGGTCGACGAGAGCCTGCTCGATGGTCTCGACCCCTCGTCGGAGCCGGAAGAAGTCCGGCAGGCCCTTGCGAGCCGAGCCTTGGCCGAGTTCGGCCATGCCCGCGAAAACAGTCCCTCGGATCGGATGGGGACTCGGCGGTGACCAAGCGCCGGCCGACCGCAAAGGAAACTGTTGAACGTCCGTGACCGACTTTCGCATTTACCTGTCCGCGCCGGACGTGGGCGACCTCGAACGCGAGTACATCGTCCGCGCGCTCGACTCAGGTTGGGCCGCCCCCGCTGGCCCGGACCTGGCGGCGTTCGAGGCTGAGGTAGCTGCGCGCGTCGGGGTCAAGGCTGCCGTCGCGCTAAGTTCCGGAACGGCCGCCCTGCACCTCGCGCTCCTTGTGCTTGGTGTGAGCGCAGGGGATGTCGTGATCACCTCAACGCTTACCTTCGCAGCGACCGCCAACGCCATTAGATACGTCGGGGCCGAGCCCCATTTCGTCGACTGCGACCGCACTACGGGGAACATCGACGTCGAGCTTGCCTCTGCGGCTGCCGCGCAACTGCGGTCCGAAGGCCGCTCCATTGGGGCGCTCCTGCCGGTGGACCTCTTCGGCAAGTGCGCAAACATGCACGCGTTGACCGCGCTAGCCCGCCATCTCGATGTGCCCTTGGTGGTCGACGCGGCGGAATCGATGGGGGCCACGTTCGACGGCCGGCCCGCTGGTTCCTTCGGGAACGCGTCAGTCTTGTCCTTCAACGGGAACAAGGTCATGACCACCTCTGGCGGAGGCATGTTCTTGACCGATGACGTCGACCTCGCAGACCGGGTGCGGTACCTCTCGACGCAAGCGCGCCAGCCGGTAAGCCACTACGAGCACACCGATGTCGGTTACAACTACCGGCTGAGCAACCTCCTCGCCAGCCTCGGACGCGCGCAGCTGGCGCGCCTGGATCAAATGATCGCGCGGCGCCGGGAAATCCGGGAGGCCTACCGCTCGCTGTTTGACTCCGTCGCTGGCGTCGAAATCCTGGGCGGCGCGGATGATCAGGACAACTGCTGGCTGACGTCGATTGTCGCCAGTACGACGGAGTGGGCGCCGGACCAACTCCAGCATCACCTCCTGCAGCGCGGAATCGAGAGCCGTCGCCTTTGGAAGCCAATGCACCTGCAGCCGGTGTATGCGGCTTCGCGCAGCACGCTCAATGGCAACAGCGACTGGCTGTTCGACCACGGACTCACGCTGCCCAGTGGTTCCGGAATGAGCGACGGAGACCTTCAGACCGTGATCGACGCGATCGGCGAGTTTCTTGCGAGGCAGTGACGGTGCGTCGACGGTCTACCTAATCGTCAAGCGATTCATAGACGTTGCGGTGTCCGCATCGATGCTCGTGCTGACTGCCCCATTGCAGGTCGCTGTCGCGCTCGCAATACTCCGGAGGCTTGGACGGCCCATCATCTTTCGACAGCAGCGGGCGGGCTATCTCGGGCGGACTTTCACGCTCTTTAAGTTCCGGACCATGCTGCCGCCGGACCCAGCCCGCGGGCTCACGGCTGACGCAGACCGGCTGACCCCCCTGGGTCTGTGGCTGCGGCGCACGAGCATCGACGAGCTGCCCAGTCTTTGGAACGTCTTGCGCGGCGAGATGAGCCTGGTCGGCCCCCGTCCGCTCCTCCCGCACTATCTGCCGCTCTACTCGCCTGCCGAAGCTCGCCGCCATGAGGCTCCTCCGGGGCTCACCGGGCTAGCGCAGGTGTCGGGACGAAATGCGATGAGTTGGCAAGACCGCTTCGCCGCCGACGTCGACTACGTCGACCGTCGCAGCCTCAAGCTCGACGCTTGGATCGTCGCCCGGACGGTGTCCGCTGTCATCCGGCGCGAGGGCATCAACGCACCCGGCGAAGCGACCATGCCGGAGTTCCGAGGCTCCCTGACGCCTCCGGAGGTACCGTGACCAAGCCGCTTGTGGTCATCGGCGCCGGCGGCTTCGGCCGCGAGACTCTCGACGTAGTCGAGGCGATGAACTCGGAGCGACCCTCCTTCGAGCTCGTGGGGGTCCTGGACGACGCGCCTAGTGAGACGAACCTCGCCCGACTGTCTTTCCGCGGCGTCCAGTTCCTGGGAGCGATTGGTGAGTGGCTCGCGCAGGGGCCACGCGAAGGGTTCTCCTTCGCGGTCGCTGTGGGTAATCCGTCCACCCGCCGTCAGCTGGTGGGCGCTTTCGAACGCGCCAACTGCGCTCCGGCCACATTGGTTCACCCGGCATCCACCGTCGGGGCTATGTCCGAGCTAGGTCCCGGCGCCGTCGTATGCGCCGGAGCCCAGATATCCACGAACGTGCGCACAGGCCGCCATGTGCATCTCAACCCCAACGCGACTATCGGGCACGACGCTGCCCTCGGCGACTTTGTGTCGGTGAATCCGGCCGCGACCGTCTCCGGCGAGTGCGTCGTCGAGGAAGGTGTCCTGCTCGGAGCTGGATGTGTGGTTCTGCAGGGGCTGACAGTAGGTCGCGGCGCCGTGGTCGGTGCCGCAGCATGCGTGGTGAGGTCCGTGGATCCCGGCCAAGTTGTGAAGGGGGTGCCGGCCCGGTGACAGCCGTCCTCCGTCTCGCGCAACCCGCAAGACGTAACACGAACAAGACAAGGCACGGCAACAGCGAGGGAGCGCTTCTGTGCGGGTGGTGATAGTTGGGCAGGGATACGTCGGTCTGCCGCTAGCAATGCGGGCAGTTGAAGTCGGACACGATGTCGTCGGCTTGGACGTCGATCCCGGCCGCGTCGACCAACTGGCGGCTGCTCATTCCTACGTCGAAGACATAACCGACGGGAGTCTCGCCGGCGCACTCGCAACCGGCAGATACACACCGACCACCGATTACGCTCTCGCCGCGGATTTCGACGTTGCGGTGATCACGGTGCCTACACCGCTGCGAGAAGGATCGCCCGACCTGTCCTTCGTTGAATCGTCAACCCGCGAGCTGGCAGCGCATGTCCGGCCGGGCGCAACGGTCATCCTGGAGTCGACTACCTATCCAGGGACAACGCAAGAAGTGGTGGCACCGATCCTTGAGGAACGGTCCGGCCTGACCGCCGGTCTTGACTTCCACCTGGGATACAGCCCCGAGCGAATCGATCCTGGCAACACAAAGTGGACAATCGTCAACACCCCGAAGGTCGTGTCCGGCGTGACCTCGAGCTCGCTTGCGGCAGTTCAAGGCTTCTACGACTCGGTGATCGAGCGGACCGTCCCCGTCTCGTCGCCGATGGAGGCCGAGCTGACCAAGCTTCTCGAGAACACGTTCCGGCACGTGAACATTGCGCTGGTCAACGAGCTCGCGCTCTTCGCACACGAGCTAGGTATCGATGTCTGGGAGGCGATCGAGGCCGCCGCGACCAAACCTTTCGGCTTTATGCCGTTCACTCCGGGGCCCGGCGTCGGAGGCCATTGCCTGCCGATTGACCCGTCCTACCTATCGTGGCGAGTCAAGCGTGCGCTCGGTCACAACTTTCGATTTGTGGAGTTGGCTAACGACGTCAATGAGCACATGCCCGAATATGTGGTCAGTCGGCTGTCAGCCGCCCTCAATGCACGGCGGATGCCACTGAATGGGTCACGGATCCTAGTGCTCGGCGCCGCCTACAAGCGGAACACCAGCGACGCGCGAGAGTCGCCGTCGAACCGAGTGCTCGAACTCCTCGTCGCTATGGGCTGCGAGGTACGCCTGTGCGATCCACTCGTCGATGCTTACCCGCTCCGTGACCGGATCGAAAAAGTCCCCGCGGCCAACTACGAGGAAATCTCCGCGGCTGACGCCGTGCTGCTGCTTGTGGACCACGACGTGTACGACTTTGAGTTGATCGGCGCCGCAGCGAGGTACGTCCTCGACACCCGCCATCGGCTGGTTGGCGCGACCGTAGAGTATCTGTAGCGGTAACCAGAATCGAGGAATGCGTGTGGGTGTCGTAACGCACCACACGACTGCGATATCGTCACTTTTGATATCCAGCGCGGTCGTGGCCTGGATGCTGCTCAGGTTCCGCGGAACCAACCTCCTTGCGGTGATCGCTGCATACTTTTACTTGGTCGCATTCGGCCCAGTGATAAACCTACTGATCGGCCAGACCGCCTATTTTGGAACCCGATTAGACGAGGTGGCAGCCGCGTCAGTTGGGTTTACCGTGGCTTTGGGTGGCCTCTTGGCGGCCGATCTCCTACTGCCGCAGCGCTACAACTTCGATGTCTCGCGACTAAGGCAGGACATCTCTAGCCGCAGCTACAGGCGGCTGGTCACGGGTTACTACCTCGCGGCCGCGTACATGCTCGTCACACTGGTAATAGCGGGACCCGTGCTCGTCGGTGGCACCAAAACCGACAAGGTCCATGCGCTACACGGGCATTACATCGTCCTGCTGGTCGAGGCAGCCCTGCTGCTCATGCACTTCGTCGTTTGGGCTGGGCGCCGCGAACGACGGGCGTACACCTTCAATGCCATCGTCTACTTGCTTTACTGTGTGCTATCCGACGAGCGTGACTTCATCTTTGTTGCGGCGGCGATCGTTATTCACCGTGCCCTCCTTTCCGGGAGGGTGATCACCTATCGGGGTGCCGCGTTCGGCGTCGGTGCGGTGGTTCTGGCCGGCGGACTCGTCTCGCTTCGCTCCGGGTCGCCGTTCGACCTCACGGCCATTTTGAACCAGGGTTCATTACTGTTCGTCGACACCTTCGTCCGCTCGCTGGTGCCCACGTCGATCGGATATGCGCACGGCCACACCTACGTGACCACCCTGCACAACATTTTGCCTTTCCACGTGCTGAATAACTCGACACCTAGTCCGACGCAGTGGCTCGTCAACATGTACGCCCCCGGGAGCAGCTCCGGCTACGGGTTCTCGCTGTCGGCCGAGGCGTATATGAACTTCGGCACCGTTGGGATCGCGTTCGTCTTCATGCTGGTCGGGCTCGCACAACGCTCCGCCGTCAACAGCATGGACCGCTCGTTGGCTCACATCTATCGCAGCATGGTCGTGCTGTTCGGCCTCATGTACTCCATCCGCGGCGACTCATCGCAGTTGCTCAAGACCGTCTTCTATGCGGCCGTGATCTACTGCGTGCTTGTGATGCCGGTCCGCGGACGGGAAGTGGCCACCCGGTCCGAGGCCCTCCGGACGCCGGTGTTGAACGCGGCGCGGTCTCCCGGTCGCCTCGCTAACTGACCCTGCCGCGACGGCCTCGAGCACGGGCTCCCCACACCGCGGCTGTGGCGAAGAAGAGGACCATGAGCACGAGCGACCATGTCGCCGGAAGCGCTGAGGTCCACGTCGAGTCGAGCTGCATTCCAGCGTTCCACCCGCACACGCCCCCGTTGGCAAGCAGGAACACGGCGGCCAAAGAGCTCTCCACCGGGTACGGCATCCGAGCGCGTTCCGGACGCAGCTGGGCTGTGTAATGCCGCAATAGCGCGTACTTACCCAAGGCCCGCGCGGCTACCTCGATGCAGACGACCCAGGCCGCGCCCGTGATCCCGAACCTCGGAATCACAGATGCTGACAAGACGCCGGACAGTGACAGCACCATCACGGCCATCAGCAGCTGCTGCCGGTAATGCCCGAGCGCGGTCAATGCCATGTCGACAATGAAACCAACGGCCGTAAAGCCCAGACCGGCTAGCGCCAAGGTGAGCGCGCCGGACGCTTCCGCGTATCGCTGCCCGAAAAAGAACCGGACCACGGTGTGCGCGGCGAGGGTTGAGACCACGACCGCCGGCACTAGCAGTACCGCGATTCGCGCGATGGCGCGATGCACAAGTTCACGAAGGCCTGCAGAGTTAGCGGCCTTCGCCATGCGTACCGCCTGCGGTAGCAGCGCCTGGGCTGTCGCCCCCGCGACCAGTCCGGACACGTTGATGATGTAGGTGAGGACGGCAAAAACGCCGAGCGCCGCGCTGCTGGCTTCTGCATCAAGCACATAGCGCGGAACGTTGTTGGTCAGCGAGACCACGCCGGATGCCACTCCCAGCGGAGCCGCAAGCGGCACGATCGTGCGAAGCGCCAGCCGGCGCCACTGGGGGACCAGCGGTAGCCACCCGTCTACGTCGCTGCCATTGGCGACGCGGCGCGAATGCTGGAGACGAGTGAGGTAGCCCGCCGGAAAGACAGCGGACGCGAAGAACGATCCGATCACCGACCCCGCGACGACCCAGAGGAGCTTCCCCGTCGTGTAAGCGAACAGGTTCGCGAGGCAGAAGGTCAGCACACCGTTCAGACCGATTGAAACCGCCATCGGAGTCAAGCGCGAATCGCTCTGCAGCGGCGCGAAGTAGATGTCCGCGATCGCATCGAGCCACTTCGCGCAACCGACCAGGAGCAGTGGTACGCGGAGGCTCCCGCCGATGGCAACCCCGACCGCGACCATCAGCGCTAGCGCGACCGTCGAGCACAGCAGCCTCGCCGCGTAGAAGTCACCAAGCGTTAGATCAGGCTGCTGGTGGCTTAGGGCAACGCTACGAAGGGACAGGCTTGCCAACATGAAGGTCGGCGCTGCGATCGCTAGGCACAGTGCATAGCGTCCGGCAAGTGCTGTGTAGTGCATGTGTGCCAGGCCTGCTAGGACGCCCCATTGACCGCCAGCGTAGATGGCGTTGCCGACTGTGAGCGGCCCCACGCCCCTCGCTCGCAGCCTTGTCGAGGATGGGCCGGCCTCTGTCGAGGACGCGCGGTGCCGGCCCGCCGGCCGGGTGATCCCTCTAGTCACTCAAGCGGACAGGACGTCGGTAAGCCAGAGATCGCGTCGCCGGCCAAGCACCTCGCCCCGGTACGAGCGCGCGGTCTCGAGGTTGCGCGCTGACTGCGCCTCGTACAGGGCACGATCACCAATCAGGCGAGTGATCGTGTCTGCGAGCTGGCGTGCATCGCCGGGCTCGACGAGCGCCGCCGGATCCAGCAGCTCCGGGACACCGCCGACGCGGCTTGCGACGGCTGGCAGCGCTCTCGCCATGGCCTCGAGCAGAGCGCGAGGCATGCCTTCGGTCCGGGAAGGCAGTGCAAACAGATCAGCGGAATCCAGCACAGCCCGTAGGCGCGCCCGCTCGTTGATTTGGCCTAGGAAGGTGACATACGACTCGGCCTCGAGCTGGTCGCGTAGCCGCACGAGCTCCTCATGCCTGCGCCCATCTCCGACGATCACGACCTGAACCTCGTGGCCGTCCTCCTTGAGGTGGCTTGCGGCTCTGATGAGGACATCATGACCTTTGTAAAGCTGGTCATGGCTCCCGACGGCAACGACTACAGGCTCACCATCCCGGTTCCACGAACGCGCAGCGGGCACGAAGTCTGCGTCATTGAGGAGCACGCGCGAGATCCCGACGGTGGGGGTCGCAGGCCGCGGCGGATACTTCGTCTGAAGGACGGAGCTGGTGACGTACAGCGATCCCACAGCCCCACCCACCTGCCACCGATACAGGCTGCGGGCTGGGGTGGCCAACCACGTGCCTAGGCGTCCGATGGTTCCGGTGCGGAGCACCTCGTCGGGGTCGCCGACGACCTCAACCAGATATCCGCGCCGGAGCATCTTCAAGGACATAACGGCAAGTGTGCCGAGCACGCCGGGCACACGGACGATTGTCTTGTCGGCTCGGCGGACGCCGCGGAACACGGCGACCGCTACCACTGGGAGTCGCAGCACCAGCCCCGTCATGCCCTCGTAGTAGGGCACGCGGTTCACCAGCGCTCGCCCAAGGTCCACCTGCCCGCTTCCGAGCCGGCCGCAGACCCTTGCGACGACGCTCACGCTGCGCGCGCGCTTCAGGTACGGCTCCCACGAGGCGGCGCCGTTCGCCACGTCCTGGGCGGCGCATTGGCCGGCGGCGTTCAAGCCAAAGCGGGCCTCAGTGACGATTGCCAGGGCTGGCCGGGCGGCCGTGTGCATGCCCACCACGGTTCGCGCAACCGCGGATGCGCACTGATCTTGTGCGAACGACTCCACGATGTGCTGTCGCGAGCGGGCTCCCCACCCAGCGAGACCGCCGGACCGCCACTGAGAGTGAGCCTGTTCAAGCCCGTGCAACAGGGCCGCGCGGTCGCCGCGTTTCACTACCCAACCCGACCCATCGGTTACCGTCTCGGGCAGGCCGCCTGCGTCACTAACGATCACCGGAAGTCCAAGCGCGGCGCTCTCGAGTGCAGCGCCATGGTTCTCTGACAGCGACGGACAGACGCTCACGTCAGCGGCGGCGTAAGGCCATCTCACGTCGTCGACGGTCCCCACCCAGTGGACGCCATTCTGTTCGGCATAACGGCTCATGAGATCGCGGCGGTGCCGCTCCCCATGCTCGTCGAATCCCGAGCCCACGAGCAGCAGTGTTGAGTTCGGATGGCGCCGGTAGAACTCACTCCAGGCCTCTAGGAGCACCTCATGGCCCTTGATGCCGATGCCCGCGTGCACGAGGCGCTTCGGGCCATACACGTACGCCACCATGATTACGACGAATGAAGACGGTGCGATCCCGAGTTCCACGCGGCTTCGTGCCCGGTCGTCCGACGAACATGGCACATATCTGTGGACGTCGACTCCGTACGGAATAGCCTCTAGGGTGCGCCAGTCCAAGCTGAGCGTTGAGTAGATGGCACGGGTGTGCTCCGAACCGCAGATGATCGTGTCGTCGAGACGGGCGAAGAAACGTTCCACAGCCCGGATCAGACGCGATTCCAGGAACAGCGGACCCGGCACCATGTGCACCCTGCGCATGCCCATGCCGAGCGTCGCGACTCGTGCCGCCACCGCCGACGCATAAAGCTGGTAGAAGACGACGTCCGGAGCGAGCGCCGCAAGCATCTTCCGCAGCGCCAACAGCCCGCGCACCGTCGACCCCTTCGGCCTGAACGCAAAGTCAAACGGAGACTCCCGGACCGGCACGTGAGCCGCATCGAGTGCGGCCCTCAACCTACCGGGGCCTGGCGGCAGCACTACGACGACGTGGTGGCCGAGCTTCCGTAGCTCCTCGATCTGTGGCACGGCCCACATGCCGCCCTCGCAGGTCTTGAGAATCAGGACGACGAGCAACGGTCGGTTGGAGTCACCAGCTTCGGCTTTCGCCCGTCGCTTCCAACTCAACGGACTGCGCTCGCCACCGATTGAAACCAAGCGATTGTGGCTGCCAAGCCGTCTTCCAGCGACTCTCGATGGGCAGAGGGGAACAACTCGTGCAACCGCGCGGAGTCCGCTTGAGAGTCGCGGACATCCCCCGTCCGGCTGGCCTCGTGGCGCGCCGTCGAAGGGATGCCGGTAATCGCCGCGACCATTCCGAGCAGATCCAGGATGCTCGTACGAGTTCCGAATGCAAGATTGACCGGAGTGGGACTGGCGACGCGGCGCTTAACCGCGTCCGTGATCACCGATGTCACCGACTTCACCGATGTGAAGTCCCGCGTCTGAAGGCCGTCGCCGTAGATGGTCACCGGCTCCTGCCGAAGCACGGCCGAGACGAACCGCGGCACAACCGCCGCGTACGCATGGTCCGCCGCCTGCAGTGGCCCGTAGACGTTGAAAAAGCGGAACGCGAGAGCGGGAACGCCGTAAGACTGCTGGTACGCCAAAACGTAGGACTCGGCGGCAAGCTTGCTGGCGGCGTACGGGCTCATCGGCGCACAGGCCAGCTGTTCGTGCTTCGGGATCGCCGGGTTCGATCCGTAGACGGATGAGGATGAGGCAAAGATCACTTGCGCACCTACCGTCCTCGCCGCCTCGAGCACATTCAGCGTCCCCGTCGCGTTGACCTCGTGGGTGGCGACCGGATCGACCAACGATCGAGGAACTGAACCCCGCGCAGCCAGATGAACAATCGTCTCGGCCCCTTCAGCGGCGCGCCGGAGCAGTTCAGCGTCGAGGATCGAGCCTTCATGCAAGTCGACGGCAACCCCGTCGAGGTTCGCCCGATATCCCGTGCTGAAGTCGTCGATGACGGCGGTCTCGATGCCTAACCCAACGAACTCGCGAGCGAGGTTCGCCCCGATGAAGCCGGCGCCGCCGGTGATCACAGCCTTCAACAGTCAATCGACCTTTCAGTCTGCTGGGCGGGCGGCGGATTTAGACGCCAGGCAGCGCGCCAGTGCGAGAGGCGACGTGCCGGCCGACCGGGAGAGACAGGGCATTCCGGAGCCACCAGGATACGTGGGCAGGACCGCAGGCCACAAAGCCCGTTGCCACGCCCGGGCGCCTCGGAGTCGCGGCCCATCCAACGATCTCGGACGTCTGGTCTCCCTCGACGGTAACCTGGCCCGGATGCATCGCATAGTGCCTCTGCGGCAAGGGCCGTCCGTTGTCGGTCTCGCCGAGATCAACGGTTAGGGCGGCGAGTGGAACTCCGCGACTACTTGCGCGTTCTCCGCAATCGCTGGCGGATCGTCGTCCTCTGCGCTGTTGTCGGGATCGCGGCGGGTGCCCTGTATGTCATCGCCAGCCCGGAGAAGTACCAGTCGCAAACCCAGCTATTCGTCTCGACGAGCGCCGCCGCGACTGATCCGAGCACTGTTTATCAAGGCGGACAGTTCACCGAGGCCAGGGTTCAGTCTTACGCAGACATCGTCGGCGGACCCCTCGTAGCGCAGAGGGTCGCCACTCAGCTCGGCGGCGGCCTGACTGCTGCGCAAGTCGAACGCGAGGTCACTGCCAGCGCGCCGGCCAACACGGTGCTTCTGAACGTCACGGTCACCGATCGGTCGCCGGCGCGAGCCCAGGCGATCGCCGCTGGGATTGGCGAAGTCTTCCCCTCGATCGTCCACCAAGTAGAGGCGACCGACAGCAGCGGTCAATCACTCGTCAAGGTAAGCGTCGTGAAGCCGGCGACCTACTCCGCGTCACCGACCTCACCGAAGACCACGCTCGATGTGAGCCTCGGCCTTGTAGTCGGTCTGCTCGTCGGCATTGGCGGCGCGGTGTTGCGGGAGACCCTCGACACCACGGTCAAGACGACGACCGATCTTCAGGCCATCACTGGCGCGGCGACGATCGGCGCGATTGCCTACGATCCCGAAGCCAAGCGGCAGCCGCTGATCAGCCTGGCCGACCACAGCGGATCCCGAGCAGAGGCATTCCGCCAGTTGCGCACGAACCTGCAGTTCGTTGAGATCGATTCTCGCCTTCGGTCGATTGTCTTCAGTAGTTCGGTGCCCGCCGAAGGCAAGACGACAACCGTGTGCAACCTCGCGATCACGCTCGCCCAGGCCGGCGTCCGCGTTCTACTGGTCGAAGCCGACCTCCGCCGACCCCGCGTCGGTCAATACCTCGGCCTCGATTCCACAGTCGGTCTGACCAACGTGCTCATCGGTTCGACCGGTTTAGAGGACGCGGTCCAGACGTGGAATCCGCAGCTCCCCCTGCGGGTGCTCGCCAGCGGTCCCAACCCGCCCAACCCGAGCGAGCTCCTCGGGTCGCGGGAGATGGGCAAGCTGCTACGCGCGATGGAGGACGCATACGACCTGGTCATCATCGACGCCCCGCCTCTCCTTCCGGTGACCGATGCGGCCGTGCTCGCGGCCGAGGCGAGCGGGGCGGTCATCGTGGTCCACCACGGCAAGACCCGGATCGAGCAGGTGGAGCGCGCCGCCGCGGCGCTTGAGGCAGTGGGCTCCCGCATTCTCGGCTGCATCATCAACTTCGCGCCACACCGCGGTCCGGACGCCGCCTACTACGGATACGCGTACCGCTACACCACGCCGTCGAGCGACCTCCTCAAGCGGACAGCGACCGTTCCCGGGGGCAACGCGAGCACGCCGCTGCGCCCTGCGAACGGGCGCGCCGACACGACGTACTACCCGCCCGCCACGCCGGAAAAGGAAGAGCCGGTAGATCGAGAGCGGACCGAACCGACTCGTCCGCCTGCCGCGGGACGGCAACGACCGTCCTGACCTGGAGCGGCTAGCAGGCCGGAGCCTCGTCTCGCAGGGTCATCGGCTGCGCCAGGGGCTGCACCGGGAGGATCACCGGTCCGGTGGCGGCCGGTTCCTTGACGGTAAAGACCATCTCGACGGTGTGGCCCGGCTTGATCGTCACGCTGGTCTCGGTGACCGGATGCCCGCGGTCTCGCGCGGTGTACGTGCCCAGCGGGCCCCCGTCGAGGGTCACCCTGGATACCGACGAGCCCTGGGTGGAGTACAAGCTCACGATCAGGTACTCCGAGCCGGGCGGGTGCGGCTCATCCCCCCACTGCACGCCCTGCGTCATGTACGCCGGGAGCCCGCTGCGCGGAGCGGCGTCGCGCAACCGCAGCGTCACGGTTGCCGTCGTCGCCGCGCAGCTCGACCGCTGGTAGGTGAGAGAGCGATGCACGTAGTAGTCGAGCTTGGTGGCTGAGTCGTTCGTGACGACCAGCTCGGAGAAGGGCCGGGTGGTCTCAGGCAGGATGCCGGCCAACGGCGTGGTCGCCAGCGGTGCCTCCTCCTGCGGCGAAGATGCGTAGACCAGCAGCCGCCGTTGCCCGGCCGAGCTGGCGAGCGCATGCAGCAGCGCCGCAGTGTCGATCGAGCGATGCAGCGCGGCCTGGGTGACCGCCTGCGCCGCGGCGACGAAGAACGCCCGGCGTGCCGGGGTGTCGGCGGCAGTTCCCGAGTCGAAACGCCGGTAGACGCCGACGTCGAGAAGGCGCACCAGATTCGTGCCGGTCAGCCGCGTTCCGTCGGGCATCTCCACGGGCCCGATGACCGACAGGACGCGCGCCAGCGCGACCGGATCCATCGCGATGACGCCGTCAAGGGAGATGCCGAGCCGCTGCGCCGCCATCGATGACCAGATCCGAGCTGCGTCGGGAAAGTGGGGGCTGATGTCGGCATCGGCAACGGACTGGTAAGCGTCGGTCCCGCCGTACGCCTTCTCGAACTCCTGGCCGAGGTCGACCCGAGCCGTCACGTCGCCGAGGTCGCTGTCGTTGCCGAACTGCGACAGCTGCAAGCGGCCGTGGTCGGCGTGAACCACCCCGTAGCCACCGAGGATGCCGCCGATGGCCCTGGCCTCGTTGTCGCCTTCGAACACGACCAGGTAGTTGCGCGGGCCGGCGTCGCCCAGCATCGCGGGCATCACCCGCGTCGCGATGACGGTGTCCCGCAGGGTGCCCTCGAGAGAGCTCAGCTGCGTGAGCAGCGAACTGCGGCCGTTGGCTACCGGGCCGAGCCAACTGGCCGGCAAGCCTGCGACCCGGCTCCTGGCAGCGTCCACGGCCGGCACTGCGCGCGCAAGCGACGGACCAGCCTGCTCCAGGCGCGCGAGGTCGATCCGGTTCGAGGCCACCCTCAGCTGCTGGGGGTCGAGCGCAACGCCGCCCGCGACGACCTCCGGCAGGGCGGTGCGGCTGAGCGACCTGCCGGTCAGCGCGATGCCGCGGATGGTCCGCAGCGGCGAGCCAAGGCCAGGAATGTGGGCGCCGACCCACCACGCCGGCCCGGTGGTGCGGTTGTGGGCAGCCGCCGCCTCTGCCTGGATAGCAGCCAGGTCGTGGTGGACGTCGGCAACCCGTCCGGCAACGAGATCAGCTCGCAGCCGGACGACGTCTGCGCGCATCCGCTCCAGGTCGCCATGGGCACGCCAACCACTGACCACGATCCAGATGGCGCCGACCAGCAGCGCCGCAGCGACGAGCAGCAAGCCGGCAATGAGCGGGCGACGGTTCGGACGGCGCCCCCGAGTCGTTGGAGCGGGCGGCTGCGACTCAGGTGCCATCAATGCTCACCTTGAACAGTTCTGGGGGCCGGCACCTGTCGGCGCCGGCCCCCAGAACGAGCAGAGAATCCGATGCGGCTACTTGGCAACCGTGAAGCTGCTGTGCGCCGACACGTGGGCCCCGCCGACCACACCGTGGACGACGACCGTGTACCTACCGATACGAGCGTGGCGCGGGATGTGGATCCGGTGGTTGAGACCGCCGCGCGGACCAGTGATGGCGTGGAAGACCCTCGTGTAGCCGTGCGGGCCGTGGATCACAATCGTCACCGTCGTGTCACCCGACAGCGCACCGCGCGGGATGTGAACCAGAGGATGACCGCCGCGGTGCGCGCGGTGGTGGTGACCCGGGTTCAGCACGACCGTGAGCCGGTGGTGGTGTGGCGGGGGCGGCGGCGGGGTCTGAGTCTGAGTCGGCGTGGGAGTCGGCGTCGGCGTCGGAGTGGGCGTCGGCGTCGGGGTTGGCGTCGGAGGCGGACTCGTGGGAGGTGGCGGCGGCGGGTATGCCGACGCCTGCGAGGCGTCTGCCACCACATAGCCCACGGCGCTGAGCGGCAAAATCGCCGCGACGGCCATCGCGGACGCGGTTGGGCGAATCCTCATGATGTGTATCCCCATCCGTACCGGCGTTCTGGGTCTTGACAACAGTACCGCACTACGTCTACCCGCAACCACCGCGCAAAAGCCGGGCAGGGCCGTCAAGACCAGGTCGCGCCCGCGTCCGTCGTGTACTCGGAGGCGCCGCCACCGAGCGCGTAGCCGCTCCCATCGGCCGCAAGCGAGACCGCCGCGGGGGCGTGCAGTGCGCTGAGGCAGGGACCAGCCCGCCACGACTTTCCGGTGTCCGCGGTCCGCACCACGGACAGGCCCGCGCATCCCGTCGCACCGCTGAGCAGGGCGACGCCGCGACCTGCACTCCCCGGCACGAGGGCCGCGGCAACGGCCTGACCGCCGCTGGGATAGACCGCAACCGGTGCCCAGGTTGCTCCGCCGTCGGTTGTCTCGAGCACGCCGGAGCCGCACATGAGCAGGGCAGCGGTGACGCTGGCAGCGGTGACGAGCTGAGCGCGGCCACCTGCGCCGGCTGCGCCGCACGGGTTGCTGATCTGACCGCTCGGCGTTCGTACCCGGTGGCCGATGACCACCCACGCCTGGCCGAGGCCGGACCCCGCGGTCCAGGTCGCACCCCCGTCAGTCGTCGAGAAGAACTCCGGAGCGCAGGAGGCGTCGGCGCCGACGAGCCAGCCGCTGGTCGGGCCCGTCATGTCGATCCGCAGGATGTGCGCCGCCGGCGACGTCAGGGGGCGCCAGGTCTTCCCGGCGTCGGACGTTGCCTGCAGGTGCGGCGCGCGATGGCATCCGGGCCGCGTGCGCCAGCCGTCGGTCGCGCTGCTGGCGCTGAGCAGGATCGGTACGGCGTCGGCGGCGGTGCCAAGGCCCGCCCCGATGCCGGCGCCGAGGCCGGCTGCAGCAGTGGCGCCGGACGCGGTGTCGACCCCGCCCGCGCTGCTCGAGCCGTCCGCCGACAGACCTGCGGTCAACGCCTGGATCCCGGCGTACTGGCCCGAGGCGGGCGCGCTGCGGGTGTGGTGGACCGCCGCAGCGATGAGCAAGCCGTCTGCCGCCAGGAACAGGACGAGCAGCAGGTTCATCGCGGGGCCCCGCAGGAGGCGCACCCAGAGATCAAAACACGCAGCTGCAGACATCCCGGACGGCCACGCCGTACCGAGCCTCGGTCGATGGCCGAAAAAGCTCTGACGAGTGGCGAAAGCCGCGTTACCGTGGCAGCACACGGGAGAGGAGGTGGTCCAACACTTGTGTAGTCGTCGGACTCGTGAGGTGACTGTCCGCTAGTCGCCGTCAGTGGCAGCCACGCGCCGCCCGGCCCGCAAGGGGTGACGGCGTACGGCGAGACCACGGCAGTCATCGCGCCCCCGGGCCGCCGGTCAAGTCCAACCGGCCCGCATCGCTCACCGCGAAGCGGAACCGCCCGGGGGCGTTCCTATGTCAGCCAGCACTCGCACCGCGCCACATACCACTTCGAAAGACTGCGGTGGCTCGATCCGCTTTCCTGAGGTCGCGCCCTCAGCCGCGCGCGTCTAGCTGGAAGCGGAGGTCGGTCCCGGTGCTGGCGACCCGTCCGGCTGCGGGTTGATCAGGCTCAGCCAGGTCGCGAGGCGTACCACTCCGGTCGCGGCAAGCCCGTGCTGCTGCTGCCACGACTTCACCGCGGCCTTCGTCGCCGGGCCGAAGCCGCCGTCGACGGTGAGGTTCGCGCCGAGCCGGTCGAGCATCTGCTGCAACTGCGTGACCGACCAGCCGGTCGTCCCTGCGCGAAGCGGCAGGGTCAGACCCGCGGCGGGCCGCGCGACCACCGGAAGCAGGTCGGTGGTCCACAGCTGGCGGATCTGCACCGTGGTCCCGGTGTGCGGGGCGTCGAGGACCTGACCGCCGCCGAGATACATCGCGACGTGGTAGATCGTCGCGGGCTTGGTCACGTCGCTGGCGAAGAACAGCAGGTCACCTGCCTGCGCCTGGTCCAGCGGGATGGTTGGCCCGGAGCCGGCGTACTGGTCCGCGGCGACGCGCGGCAGCGTCAGCCCGGCATGCAGGTACGACGCCATCTGCAGGCCCGAGCAGTCGTACGACGCCGGGCCGGCCGCGCCGTAGACGTAGGGCTTGCCGATCTGCTGCTTGGCGAACGCGACCGCCGCGAGGGCGATCTTGTTCGTCGTCGTCCCCGGCTTGTCGAGCAGCGTCGCTGCCAGGGCCGCGACCTGGCTGCGGACCTTCTGCTGCGCCTGGTAGTCCTTAGGCAGCGCCGGCGTCGTGCTGCCCGGGGTGCATGCCGGGGTCCCGCTCAGGCCAAGTGCCTTCCAGGTCTTGCGGTTGGTCACCGCGCTCGCGGGAAGGCCGGCGGCCTTCTGGGCAGCGCCGAGCGCCTGCCCCACCGCGTCGCTGAACTCGCCGTCGGGAGTCAGCTTCAGTGCGCCCTCGAGCACGTCGACGGCGGGTCCGGTGTCGCCGGCGGACAGGACAGCGCAGGCCACCGTGAATCCGGTGCCGCCGATCCGCTGCCCGCACGCGCTCAATGACACCGATGCCGGCATTGCGGCCCACGTCGCCTCGTCCACGACCCCCGTCGCGGGGATCCCGGCCGCGCTCTGCCACTTCGACAGCGCAGCCGCCGTCTGCGGCCCGAAGTCGCCGTCCGGCGTGGCCCCGACCAGCTGCTGGATCGTGGCCACCGCAGCGCCCGTCGTGCCCTGGCCGAGTGTCGCGCACGCGGTGTCGGCCACGGGCACGACCGGGGCGTCACCGGCGGGAGTCGTAGTCGCGGACGGCGAGACCGCGGGCTGGGTAGCAGCGGCGGCTGGCGCGCAGAGGCTGAGCGTGACGGCGAGCGCCGCGCCGACGGTCAGCAGGGCGCGCGGAAGCGCGCCGGGTGACCACCGCACCAGCGTTCTCCTTCCGCGCCGACGACGTACCACGTGCAACATCCGTTACGTATGGTTCTCGGCAGGTACCCGGCTAGTCCTTGACCCCACACACCGGGCGGATCTCGGCGCCGTACGGGCCCCCGCCACGGCGGCACCATAGTCCGCACGGGCCATGTTCGGCTCATCTTCGATCCGGGCTCTAGGGATCTGCGTACGCCGGACTTACGTTCGATGAATGGCAGCCAGCTCCCTCTCGGTGGACGAGCTGCGACGTGCCATGCGCCAGGGCGAGCTCGACCTCGTCTACCAGCCGCAGGTCGACCTCCGCACCGGCCACATCGCCGCCGTCGAGGCGCTGGTCCGCTGGCACCGGCCGGACCGGCGGGTGATCCTGCCGAGCGAGTTCATCCCGCTCGCGGAGTCTTCAGGCACGATCGGCGAGCTGACCGACCACGTCCTCGACACGGCGCTCAGCCAGGCTGCGCGCTGGACGAGCGCGCGCTGGGACCGGGCAGCGCTGCCGATCTGGGTCAACATCTCGGCCGCGGAGCTCGACGACGCATCGCGGGTCGACCGGATCCAGCGCCTGATCGAGAACGCAGGAGTACGCCCGCAGCAGCTCGGCTTCGAAGTCACCGAAAGTGCGCCGATCGCCGACCTCGGCCGAGCGGTCGAGAGCCTGCAGCAGCTGCGGGGGCTCGGCGCTCGCATCGCGCTCGATGACTTCGGGACTGGCTACTCCTCGCTGTCTCACCTGCGGTCGCTGCCAGCCGATGTCGTCAAGATCGACGGCAGCTTCGTGCAAGGCATCACCCAGTCCGACGCGGATGTCGCGATCGTGAGGGCCGTTGTGGAGATGGCGCAGGCCACCCGGCGGGTGGTGGTCGCAGAGGGTGTCGAGGACCGGGCCCAGCAGGAGGCGCTGGACCAGCTCGGTTGCGACCTGGGCCAGGGCTACCTGTTCTCGAGCCCGCAGCCGCCCCACTGCGTCGACATCCTGCTCGACGCCGACCGCCAGCTCGCCAGCCGCCCGGCGCGGCGGCTTCAGCCGACGGTCCGGCTACCGCGACCCCGCGCGGTCTCCGGTCAGCGCGGCGAAGCCGCGATCGAGCTGGAGGTTAGGCCGCAGGCGTAACGCGGCGGCGCCGCACGCTCAGCAGCACCGAGCCGAAGGCCAGCAGCACCAGGCCCGCCACGACCATCGCGGCGATGTCCGCGCCGGTGAAGGCCAGCGAGCCGCCGCCGGTCCCGCCGGCGCCGCCGGTGCCCTCGCTGACCGGCTGCACCGAGCCGGTGCCGCTGCAGCCGGGTCCGCCCTTGGTGACCGTGAAGCCTGCGGTCTCGACGTGGCCCGAGCTCTGGCCGACCATGATGAACTCGTGGTGGCCGGCGGGAAGGCACCGCGGGATCCGCACGTGCTTGACCGCGATGCCGCTCGCGTTGGCGTAGGTGCTGCCGATGAACAGCGGCGTCGAGTGGACGTAGATGTAGACGAGCTCGCCCGGGTCGAATCCGCAGGCCTGGCCGCGGACGACTTCACCGGAAGGCACGTGGTAAACGCTCAGGACGGCGCCGTGCGCCACGCACACCGCGACCACGGGCGCCGTGGAAGGCGTCGGGGTCGGGGAGCCGCCGCCACCGGAGCCGCCACCGCCACCGGAGCCGCCACCGCCACCGGAGCCGCCGCCACCGCCGCCGGAGCCGCCGCCACCGCCGCCACCGCCGCCGGAGCACAGTGAGGAGTCCGGCGGCGCGACGTACGTCGCCTGCGAGGTCGCCGGCTTGCCTGCGGCGTCAACCCCGGAGGCGACGATCGTCTGGCTGACAGTCGAGCCGCAGGCGCGGTCGACTGGGACGCTGGTGCAGCCCGAGCCGCTGGCGTCGGTGTGAATGGTCTCGGTGGCGCCGTTTCGCTGGTTGACGACGGTGACGACGCTGTTCGGGGCGTAGTTGGAGACGCAGTAGGTGATCGGGCCCGAGTTCGACGGCACGATGGTCGACGTCGGGACGCCAGGAGTCGCGCTCGACCCGGGCAGCGATGCGGCGGACGCGATGTCGGGGGCCGCCACGGTGACGCCGAGCGCACCGAGCACCATCACCAGGAGCAGCGCATGCACCGCGCGGCGCAGGATCGCGCCCATTGCAGTCTCCATCCGTACCGTCAATCCCCCAGTGGGAAGTGTCGCATGTTGTCCGGTTTTTCGCACCGGCCGAAATCGGGGCCGCCGGCCCTCTGTAACGCTCGGGCCTCAGTCCGTGCCCTGGTCGGCCGCTGCCGACCGGCGTCGCCGTACCGCGAGGGCCAGCGCGGCGGCGCCGGCCGCGACCACGGCGATCACCACGACCAGCACGCCGACCTCCGTGCCACTGAGCCCGCCACCCGCGCCGGCACCGCTGGCGTGACCGGCACCGGTGTGCGCGCAGGTCGGAGTTCCCGCAGGCGCGGTGAGCGTCGCCGCCGAGGTGGCCGGGTTGCCGTCAGCGCCGATGCCGGTCGCCACGGCCTGGTCTCCGCCGCCGCACACGGCGTCGTAGGAGATCTCGGTGCAGCCGGTCCCGAGGTAGTTCGTGTGAATGGTCGCGATGGCAGCGCGAGGACCGGTCACCGTGACGTCGTGGCTCGGCGCGTAGCTCGAGACGCAGTAACGAACCTGCGTCGGCCCGGTCACCCGGACCGTCGAGGACGGGACGCCTGGCGCCTGGCCGTGTCCACGGGCAGCCGACTGGGCTAGGAGCATTGCGGCACTTCCAGATTCGTCTGTTGCGGGCGGGCCAACGGCTGCACCTGCGTCGTCACCGGTCCCGCGGTCGACGGCTCCGACAGGTGCAACACGATTGTGCGGGGTACGCCGGGATGCAGCATGACCGGCAGGACGAAGACTGGGTGGCCGAGCTCGACGCCCTCGCCGACGGCGACCGGCTGCCCGTCGAGCGTCGCCTGCTCGAGCGCCGCGCCGTCTGTGGCGTGGATGAAGACGAACAGCTTGTTGTTCGGGACCTGCTCGACCTTCAACGCGCCGTCGCGCAGTGTGGTCAGCCGGACGTACGCCGGCAACCCGTGCAGCGGCGCGTCGTTGTCGAGTGTCACCGTGATCGTCGACTGCCGCCGGGACGAGCTGCAGCTGCCGGCCTGGTAGGTCAGCGACCGGTCGAGGTAGTAGTCGAGCTTGGAGGCCGAGCCGTTGTCGACGCTGAGGGAAGCGAACGGCGCGACGGTCGCGGGCAGGGCACCGGCCAGCGGCGTACCCATGATCTGGCGCTCCTCGTGGGGGATCGGCGACCACAGCGACAGGTGGCCGCCGCCCGCCGCGGACCCGAGGGCTGACGCGATCGCCTGCGGATCGCCGGAGCCCGACAGCATCTTCTTGATCACGGTCTCCCCGACGTCACCGAGGAAGGTCTTGCGCTGCGGGTTGTTGAGGCCGGGGAACGCGGCGTACTCCGTCGACTCGATGAAGGTGGCGAGGTTCGCGCCACTGAACACCCCGGGGTAGCCGGGGACGGTCACCGGGCCGACCGCGCCGAGGATCGTCGCGAGGCCAACCGGATCGACCCCGAAGCTGCCGTCGATGTGCTCGCCGGTCTGTGCCTCCCACAGATGCGCCCAGATGTCGGCGGCGTAGGGGAAATGCGGTGAGACGTTGCTGGTGATCCAGTGCTGCGCCGGCTGGTAGTTGCCGTACTCGTGGTCGTACTGGGAGCCGAGGTCGACGACCGGCTCCGCGGCCTGGAACGACTGCAGCTTCTGGTCGTTGCCGTGGTCGACCACCCGGATCCGGCCATGGTCTGCAGTGACGATCGCGTAGGCGGCGACCAGACCCCCGGTGGCGCGCGACTCCGCGTTGTTCTGGATCCCGACGAAGTAGCGCCGCATCCCGTGCTCGCCGAGCATGGTGGGCGCGGCCGTCGCGAACCGCGCGACATCGTCGACAGAGCCCGCGAGGGAGGTCAGCTCCGAGAGCACCTTGTTGCGTGCCGAGGAGATCAAGCCGATCCACCCGCTAGGCAGCGACTGGATCTCGGTGCGCGCGAGGATCGCAGCCGCCGCCGCGTCCCGCATCGTGGGCGCCGCCGCGACCAGCGGCTTGATGGCGATCTGGTTGGGCGCGATCCGCAGCGCCGACGGGCTCAATCGGCTGCCGACCCGTACGACGTCGGGGAGCGCGCCGGTCGCCAACGTATCGAGCGCGGTGGTGATGCCGCGCACCGTCTTCACCGGCGGCAGCCACGACGCCGCGCCCCAGACGAAGTCGTGCGTGTCGCTGTGCGCGGCGAGCGCGTCGTGCTGCGCAGCGAGCATGTCCGCTTCCGCGCTGCGCCCGGCGAGCAGGTCCGCCTGGATGCGCTGGATGTCCTCACGCGCGTCGGCAAGCCGGCCGGTGGCATCAAGCGCGTGGATCAAGATCCACAGTGCGGCGGCAAGGACCAGTACGACGACGATCACCCCGAGCTGAAGGCTGAGCGCAACCGCCCGGCCGAACCGGGCACGACGTGAGCGACGCCGCCGGCGATAGCTCCCGCGGGCCCGCCGGCGCTTCTCACGCAGCTTCTCGGTGTCGCGGAGGTACTTCTCCCGAACCCGGTCGTCGCTCCAGGTCACGTCGTGACGAGATCGAGCGCAGCCGCCAGATGCGGGACGAGCCCGGCCTCACCTGTCGCCAGGTCGATGGCGTACATCAGCTTGCCGCCACGGACGGCGTAGAGCCGCCGGTCGGCCGAGACCTGGGTAGCCGTCGGAGTCCGCGCGATGACATCGCTGACAAGTTCGAGATGAGTGCCCGCAGCCCCTTCCACCAGGCCGCCGAGCAGCACCTCGACGATGCCGTTCGGCAGCGCCACCACCATCTCGACGGCGATGCTGCCGTCCTCGCCGGCCGGCTGCGGCCGGATCCAGCCGTGCTCGATGTGCATCACGATCTCGGAGTTCTCCGGGTGCACTGCCCGCGTCGAGTAGGTGAGCCACGGCAGGCCGTCGTTGCTGACGGTGAGCTCTTCGAGGTAGGGGAAGTCCGCGGCGGCGTTGCCCGGCGTGGCGCCCTGGCCCTCACCTCGCCAGGTGCCGATGAGGAACTCCAGCGGTCGGACGACCTCCGGCAGCGCGTCGCTCACGGTCAGCTGTCGCCCAGCAGCATGCGGCTGATGATCAGCTTCTGGATCTCCGACGTACCGCCGCCGATCGTCGCGAGCTTCGCGTCGCGCAGGCTGCGCTCGACGTTGTAGTCGCGCAGGTAGCCGTAGCCGCCGTGGATCTGGATCGCGTCGAGGGCGTTCTGCACGCTGTACTCGCCGATCAGGTACTTCGCGATCGACGCCTCCATCTGGTGCTCGACGCCGGTCTGCTTGAGGTACGCCGCGCGGTAGACCGCCGTACGGCAGGCCTCGAGCCGGATCTTCATCTCGGCGAGCTTGTGCGCGATGGCCTGGAAGGACGCGATCGGGCGGCCGAACTGCTTGCGCTCCTTGGCGTAGGCGATGCACGCGTTGAGGGTTCCCTGCATGCCGCCGATGCCGCTGGCGATCATCACCGTGCGCTCCCAGTCGAAGCACTCGAACGCCACCCGCCACAGCGCCTGGTCGACCTCGCCGAGGACGCAGTCGCCTGGCACACGGCAGTCGACCAGCGCGATCTCGGCCGTCGGCGAGGACCGGCACCCCATCTTGTCCAGCTCCTTGCCGACCCGGAAGCCGGGATTGGTCGTGTCGACGATGAATGCCGTCGCACCCTTCTCGCTGGTGCGCGCGAGCACGTTGCAGACGCCGGCGATCGGGCCGTTGGTGATGAAGATCTTGTTGCCGTTGAGGATCCAGTCGTCGCCGTCGCGGACCGCCTTCGTCTGCACGCCGGCCGCATCCGATCCAGCCTCCGGCTCGGTCGAGGCCCACGCGCCGACCATCGACCCGTCACAAAGACCGGGCAGCCAGCGCTGCTTCTGCTCCTCGGTGCCGTGCAGCCAGATCGGGACCGCGCCGATCACCCAGTGCGCGCCCATGGAGAGGTTGAACCCGCCGTCGTGGCCGCCCTCGGCGATCGCCTCGTTGGCGATGACGCAGTCCATGATCGACGCGCCCCCGCCGCCGTACTCTTCGGCCACAGGCAGCCCCGCGAGGCCTTGCGCAGCGAAGGACTTCCAGATCGCGGGATCCCACCGACCGTCCTTGTCGCGCTCGCTCGCACCCGGAGCGAGGATCGCCGCCGCCCACTCATAGGTGCTGGCGCGAAACGCCTTCTGCTCGTCGGTGAGTGAGAAGTCCACGCCTCGAGTCTGCCGCAAACCCCCGCGTGATCTTGACGAACCGCACGCTATTCGCGCGCCATAGGGTGCGCTTCGTCAAGATCACCGGGATTGGGCCTCCGGGATTGGGCGCCTACAGTTTCGACATGGGACGGCGCCGGGACCTCGACGGGATCCGTGGCATCGGCATGATCGGTGTGCTCGGCCTGCACGGCGGCAAGATCCCGGGCGGTGATTTCGGGCTCATCGCCTTCTTCGTGCTCTCCGGCTACCTGATCACCACGCTGCTGCTGCGCGAGCGCGACAAGACCGGCCGGATCGACGGGAAGCACTTCTACCTGCGGCGCGCCGCCCGGCTGCTGCCCGCGCTGGTTCTCGCGCTCGGCGGCTTCATCGCGGTGTCCGGGCGGCTCGGCCAGAGCATGGGCTCGGCGCTCGGCAACGCCGCGGTGGCGCTGTTCTACGGCATGGACATCAAGGTCGCGTACGTCGCACACGCGTCGAACCCGGTCTCGTGGGCCTGGTCGCTGTCGGTCGAGGAGCAGTTCTACCTGGTGTGGCCGGCGATCCTGGGCATCGCGCTGTGGCGCAAGCGGGTGGGTGTCGCGGCAGCGCTTGCGGTGCTCGGCGTGGTGGTGCCGACCGTCACGCGCATCGTGACCGCGCCCCACACCAGCTACCTGCTGCTCGCACCGAACGGGCTCAACTGGACCTACCGGACCTACTTCGGCGTGGACACCCGGATGGACGCGTTGTTCGCCGGCTGCCTGCTCGCGATGGCCTTGTGGCGCTGGCCGCAGATCCTCAACCGGCCGCTGGCGATCGTGCTCGGTACGGCGGGCCTGGCGGTGCTGGGCTTCACCTACGCCGACACCAACGTCTTCACCCGCTCGACCTACACCGTGTGGTTCTCGGTCGCGACCCTTGCGTCGGCCGGGCTGATCTACGGCCTGCTCGGAGCACCACGCTGGATCGTGTCGCGGCTCCTCGCGTGGCGGCCGATCTCCTATCTGGGCCAGATCTCCTACGGCGTCTACCTCTGGAACAGCACGCTGGGGCTCTTCGTCGGCACGCTGGTCAGCCGCCACCACCAGTTCGAGCGCGGAACGCTGTGGCTGGCGATGACCCTCGCGGTGGCGGTGACGAGCTTCCACCTGGTGGAGCAGCCGATCCTGCGACGGGTCTCGCACCGCGTCACGATCCCGCCCAGCCCGCTGCAGACCGGCGGCGCGCACGACGTACTCGACCACGGCGTGCTCGACCCCGCCACCCGAGCGTTGATCACCGGCGTAGCAAGCGACGAGGGCCAGTTAGTGTCCTGACGTGCCTGCGCTCACTCTCGACGTTGCCGGGCTGGCGCTGCTGGACCAGGTGCTGCTGGGGTTGAGCCCGGCCGACGCGCTTCCCGGCGCTGACGGCGACGACCTGCTCGACGAGGAGGGCACGCCGGTCGCGCGCCGCGACAGCGGTGGGATCACCGGGCTGCGCACCCCGAAGTGGCAGCGCCCGGAGGACGTCTACACCGATGCACCCGTCGTCATCGCGGTCGCCGACGCGCTGCCCGCCGGGCCATTGCCGCCGGAGGCCGTGCTGCTGCTGCCGAGCGCCGGCGTACGAAGCGACGACGCACGTCACCGCGCCTGGGCGAGCGCTTGGCGGGCGGCCGCGGCCACCACGGTCGAGATCCCGCTCACGCCTGCCGAAGCTGTCAGCCGCGGCGGAGGGATCGTGTCGAAGTACACCTCCGGTCCGCAGGTGTCCGCCGCCACGGTGCCGCAGCCCGCGAACGGCGGCCGGACGGTGTTCCTGAGCGGCCTGTCCGGCTCCGGGAAGTCGACGATCGCCCGCGCGCTGGTGGACGAGCTGGCGGCTCGCCGCAGCGTCACGCTGCTCGACGGCGACGTGGTCCGCACGCACCTGTCGCGCGGGCTCGGCTTCTCCAAGGAGGACCGCGACGTCAACATCCGCCGCATCGGGTGGGTGGCTGCCGAGGTCACCAAGCACGGCGGGGTCGCGGTGTGCGCGCCGATCGCGCCGTACGACGAGACCCGGCGCTGGGTACGCGGGATCGTCGAGGCCGCCGGCGGCCCGGGGGCGTTCGTGCTGGTGTGGGTCTCCACGCCGCTCGAGGAGTGCGAGCGGCGCGACGTGAAGGGCCTCTACGCGAAGGCGCGCGCCGGCGAGATCACCGGCTTCACCGGCATCGACGACCCGTACGAAGAGCCCGTCGACGCCGAGCTGGTCATCGACACGACCGAGGTGTCGGTGCCGGACGCCGTCGCCCGGATCCTCGCCCTGATCGACGGATGACCGCGCCGGTCAGGAAGCTCGGCTACCGGCCCGAGCTCGACGGCGTCCGGGCATGCGCCGTGCTGGCGGTCCTGCTCTACCACCTGACCTTCCTCGTGCCCTGGCTCCGGCACGTCGGCCAGGGCGGGTACCTCGGGGTGGACCTGTTCTTCGTGCTGTCGGGCCTGCTCATCACCGAGATCCTGGTCGCCGACGTCGACCCCGTCGGCGACTCCGACTCCGCGCCCAACGCCGGCCGCGGCGTCCGCATCGATCTCGGGGACTTCTACCAACGCCGGGCGCGCCGCCTGCTGCCGGCGCTGTTCGCATTCCTCGTGCTCACGCTCGCCTACTACCAGCTCGCGCACAGCGACGGGAAGGCACAAGCGCGCGGGCTGCTCCGGGTGCTGACCTACACGCTGTACGGCCGGCCCACGGCTTCGAACTTCCCGTTCGGCCTGTCACAGGTGTGGACGCTGGTGGTCGAGTGGGAGTTCTACATCGCGTGGTCGATCGCCCTGGTGATCCTGCTCCTGCTGCGGGTGCCGAAGCAGGTGATCGGGTGGCTCGCCGTACTCGGCGTCGCGGTCTGCTCGCTCATCCGGATCTGGCTGCTGCACCACGACGGCAACGTCGTACTGAACTACCACCTCGGCGTGCTGCGCTTCCAGGACATGCTCGCCGGCTGCGCGATCGCGCTGCTACCGATGTCGCAGCGGATCCCCAACTGGGTGCGCAGCCTCGGCTTGCTGTTCCTGATCTTCGCGACGGTGCGGGCGAACTACCTCGACTCGTGGGTGTACCAGTACGGCTTCCTGCTGACCGCCTTGTCGACGGCTGCGATCGTCGCGCCGCGGAACCGCCGATGGGTCGTTGACCGGTTCCTCGCGAGCAAGCCGGTCGTGTGGGTCGGCGTGATCTCGTACTCGCTGTACCTGTGGAGCGTCTTCTCGGTCAGCGAGGTCGGGGGCCGCTCCCGGTCGTGGCCGCTCGCGCTGCGGGCCGTCGCCGTCCTGGTCGTCGCCTTCGCGCTGGCGTCGCTGTCCTACTACCAGGTCGAGCGACGCTTCCGGGCTCGCTCCCGCCGCGCCCAGCCGGGCGGCGAGCACCAGGCGCTACGAACTGGCGGCGATCAAGGCCTCGGTCAGGCTCGGGTGGCAGATCAGTAGCTGCTCGGTAAGGCGCGAGGGCTTGTTGAACTCCAGCGGCGAGCCGTCGAGCTGGCTGGTGTGAAGCCCGGCCGCGGCCGCGACCACGACCGGCGCCGCCGAGTCCCACTCCTTCATCCGCCCGCTGTGCAGGTAGGCGTCGGTCTCGCCGAGCACGACCGACATCGCCTTCATGCCGGCACTGCCGATCGGCGTCAGCGCACCGGAGACCTTCTCCGCAACGTCGACTACCCACGGTGGCCGGCGGGTGCGACTGACCGCGAGCCGCGGCTCGCGCGGCGGCTCGCCGCGGGTCGGCAGCGGATCGGCAGTCGAGAGCGTCACGCCTCGCGCCGGCAGCGCCACCGCGCCATCGGTGAGGCCCCGGCCCCGCTGCCACAGCGCGACGTGCACCGCCCAGTCGGTGCGGCCCGCCTCGCCGTACTCCGTGGTGCCGTCCAGCGGGTCGATGATCCAGACCCGGTCGGCCTCGAGCCGGCGCTGGTCGTCCGCAGACTCCTCGGAGAGCACGATGTCGTCGGGACGGGCCTGCGCGAGCAGCTCGAGGAGGTGGACGTTCGAGTCGTGGTCGCCGGCGTCCCGCAGTTTCCAGGGATCGGTGAAGCCACGCTCGGCGCGCAGCTTCAGCAACAGCTGGCCGGCGCTGGTCGCGAAGTCGCGCGCGAGCTCGCTGTCAGTACGGGAATCGGTCACAGCACGAGCCCGGCGCCGACGGTGGCGCCGGTCGACTCGTCGATCACGAGGAACGACCCGGTGGTGCGGTTGCGGCGGTACTCGTCGACGAACAGCGGCGCCGTCGTACGAAGCTTGACGCGGCCGATCTCGTTGAGCGAGAGCGAGTCCGCCGTCTCGTCGCGGTGCAACGTGTTGACGTCCATCCGGTAGTCCAGGCCGCGCACCTGGGCGCGCGCCGAACGCGTCGTGTGCTTGATGGCGTACATCCCGCGCTCCCGCATCGGCTCATCAGCGAGCCAGCAGATCATCGCGTCAATGTCCTGGCTGACCGTTGGCTGGTTCTGCGGGCGGCAGATCATGTCGCCGCGCGAGACGTCGATGTCGTCGGTCAGGCGGACGGTGACCGACATCGGCGGGAACGCCTCCGCCACCTCGCCGTCGGCGGTGTCGATGCCGGCGATCGTCGTCTTCAGCCCGCTCGGCAGGACGATGACCTCGTCACCGGGCTTGAGCACGCCGCCCGCGACCTGACCGGCGTAGCCGCGGTAGTCGTGGTAGGCCGTCGACTGCGGCCGGATGACGTACTGCACCGGGAACCGTACGTCGATGAGGTTGCGGTCGCTTGCGATGTGGACGTCTTCGAGGTGGTGCAGCAACGAGCTGCCGTCGTACCAGGGCATGTTCTGCGACCGGTGTACGACGTTGTCGCCGTGCAGCGCACTGATCGGGATGAACGACAGGTCACCGATGTCGAGCTTCGCAGCGAAGGCGCGGAACTCGTCCTTGATCCGGTTGAAGACGGTCTCGTCGTAGCCGACCAGGTCCATCTTGTTGATGCACACCACGAGGTGCGGGACCCGCAGCAGCGAGGTGATGAACGCATGGCGGCGCGACTGCTCGACGATGCCGTTACGGGCGTCGACGAGCACCAGCGCGAGGCTCGCCGTCGAGGCCCCGGTGACCATGTTGCGGGTGTACTGGATGTGCCCGGGGGTGTCGGCGATGATGAACGACCGCTTGGGCGTTGCGAAGTAGCGGTACGCGACGTCGATGGTGATGCCCTGCTCGCGCTCGGCCCGCAGACCGTCGGTCAGCAGCGCGAGGTTGACGTGCTCGTCGCCGCGGTCACGAGAGGTCCGCTCGACCGCCTCGAGCTGGTCTTCGAAGATCGACTTGGTGTCGTAGAGCAGCCGGCCGATCAGCGTCGACTTGCCGTCGTCGACGCTGCCCGCAGTCGCGAACCTGAGCAGCTCCATCAGAAATAGCCCTCGCGCTTGCGGTCTTCCATCGCTGCCTCGGTCAGCCGGTCGTCGGCGCGCGTCGCCCCTCGCTCGGTGACGCGGGTGGCTGCGACCTCGTCGATCACCTCGGCGTAGGTCTTCGCGGTGGACTCGACGGCACCGGTCACCGGGATGTCGCCGACCGTCCGGTAGCGAACCGACAGCGTGACGACCTCCTCGCCCTCGCGCGGGGAGGTCAGGTGGCTGACCGGCAGCCACATGCCGTCGCGCTGGAACACCTCCCGCTCGTGGGCGAAGTAGATGCTCGGGATCTCGACGTTCTCCGCGGCGAGGTAGCTCCAGATGTCGAGCTCGGTCCAGTTCGACAGCGGGAAGACCCGGATGTGCTCGCCCTTGTGGTGGCGGCCGTTGTAGAGCGACCACAGCTCCGGCCGCTGGTTCTTCGGGTCCCACTGGCCGAACTCGTCGCGGAAGCTGAAGACGCGCTCCTTGGCGCGAGCCTTCTCCTCGTCACGGCGGGCGCCGCCGAACACCGCATCGAACTGGCCCTCGTTGATCGCGTCGAGCAAGGTCACGGTCTGCAGCGGGTTGCGGATGCCGTCCGGCCGCTCGCGGACCCGGCCCTTCGCGATCGACTCCTCGACGCTGCCGACGACCAGCCGCAGGCCCATCCGCTCGACCGTGCGGTCGCGGAACTCGAGGACCTCGGGGAAGTTGTGGCCGGTGTCGATGTGCATCACCGGGAACGGGATCGGCGCCGGCCAGAACGCCTTGGCCGCGATGTGCAGCATGACGACGGAGTCCTTGCCGCCCGAGAACAGCAGGACCGGACGCTCGAACTCCGCCGCGACCTCACGGAAGATGTGGATCGACTCGGCTTCGAGCGCCTGCTGCGAGCTCAGCTCGTACGTCGAAGGCGCGGTCATGACCGCAGACAGGATAGTGGGCCGCGACGCGGCTCCGTCGTCCGGACGGCCCGCGGCGCTTAGATGTCGTCTATGCCGGTCGCTCCACCCGCGGCAGGGAAGCACCCGCGGACCGCTTCGGGCGCGGAGCGGCCGTGAAGATCCTCGTCCTGGTCAACCTCTATCCCCCGCACGCGCTCGGCGGGTACGAGCTGTCCTGCCACGACACGGTGGACGCCTGGCGGGCGCACGGTCACGACGTGACGGTGCTGACCACCACGACCAGGTTTGCTGGTGCTGGTGCTGGTGCTGGCGGGGAGGCCGACGCCGCGCCGGCGGAGCCCGAGCCGCATGTGCGGCGGGTCCTCGAGTGGTACTGGCACGACCATCGGGTCCTGCGGCCGCCGCCGCGGGAGCGGCTGCGGATCGAGCGAGCCAACCAGCGCCGGCTCGCCGAAGTGCTGGCCGAGACGGCGCCCGACGTGGTCTCGCTGTGGGCGATGGGCGGGATGTCGGTCGGCCTGATCGCAACCTGTGTCGAGCGGGCGTACCCGGTGGTCGCCGTGATCGAGGACGACTGGCTGGTCTACGCACCGAACGTCGATGCCTGGACGGCTGCCTGGCAGCGCCGGCCGCGATGGCTCGGCGCGCTCACCGCGCAGATCACCGGACTGCCCACCGGCGTACCTCGCTTGCCGCCGTCGGCGACGGTCGCGTTCGCCAGCGACTACCTGCGCCGCCGGGCCGAGGCGGAGGGAGCGATCGAGTTCACGAAGTGGGCGATCGTGCCGCTGGGGACCGACCCGGTCGACTTCCCGCCGCGCCGGCCGGGGCCGCGGCCGTGGTCGGGCAAGCTGCTGGCCGTCGGGCGGGTCGAGCCGCGCAAGGGCTTCGACGTCGCGGTGCGCGCACTGGCGGAGCTGCCCGGCGCGACACTGCGGATCGTGGGGGCCGGAGACGCGGCGCACCGCGAGGAGCTGCTCAGGCTCGCGGCAGAGCTCGGGGTCGCGGATCGGCTGACGTGCGTCGACCTCGTCGCGCGCAGCGAGCTCGCGGACGTGTACGCCGAGGCCGACGCGCTGCTGTTCCTGTCGCGTTGGGATGAGCCGTTCGGGCTGGTCCCGCTCGAGGCGATGACGCAGGGTCTACCGGTGGTGGCGACGCGGCGCGGCGGGTCGGCGGAGTTCCTCACCGACGGCCTGAACTGCCTCGAGGTGCCGGTCGACGATCCTGAGGCGGTGGCGGTCGCGGTGCGCGCGCTCGAGTGCGACGAGCCGCTGCGGCGGCGGCTGATCAGCGGCGGCCTCGCGACGTCGGCGAGCTATCGAGTGGACCGGTTCGCGCAGGAGCTCGAGGACCTCCACGTCGCGGCCGCGAGACCGTGACCGAGACCGAGACCGAGACCGTGAGTCCATGAGCGACGGTTCCACCTCCCTCGCGGTCGCCGCTGCACTGGAGAGCGCCGAGAGCGCTGGGTGGCTCGGGCCGGGCGGCGCCGTGGCGGTCGTGGTCTCGACCCACGGCCGGGCCGGTTTGCTCGGCGGGTTGCTGGACACGCTGGAGCGCCAGGCGGGTGTCGACTTCGAGGTGGTCGTGGCCGACAACGGCTCGCCGGACGAGACCTGGGCAGCGTTGGTGGAGCGTTGCGCGTCGACGCCCCTACGGCTGCTGGCTCTGCGGTTGCCGTTCCACGACGGCCCCGGCGTACCTCGCAACACGTGCGTCGCCGCCGCGCGTGCCTCACTGATCGCCTTCACCGATGACGACTGCCTGCCGACCCCTGGTTGGCTCGCGGCCCTGGTGGCTGCGTTCGACGACTCGGCCGGCGAGGGGGTGGACATCGTCCAGGGCGCGACCGCGCCGGAGCCGGGCGGCTGGGCCGGGCCGTGGGGGCGCAGCCTGTCGGTGCCCGCGGCGTCCGGCCTGTTCGAGACCGCGAACCTGGCGGTGCGGCGTACGTCGTTCGAGGCCGCCGGCGGCTTCGGAGCGAAGCGGCTGCTCTCGGGCCGGGCGTTCGGCGAGGACGTTGTGCTGGGCGCGGCGATCGCCGCGGGCGGTGGGTTCCGGTTTGCCCCGGACGCGCTCGTGCACCACCGGGTGATGCCTGGGAGCTACCGCGACTTCTTGCGGGAGCGCTGGCGGCTGATGGGCTTCCCGCTGCTCGTGCGGATGGTTCCGGAGCTGCGGTCGCGGGCGTACCTCGGGATCTTTCTCGGCAGGCGGCGGGCGATCACCGACTTGGGCGTGTGCGGCCTGCTGCTGGCGATCGGGCTGGCCGCCGCCGGCCGGTGGCTCGGGCTGCTGGCGCTGCTGGCAGCGGTGCCGTGGGCGACCGTGCTGTGGCGCGAGGCCGGTGCTCGCCCCTGCGTGCCTCGGCCTCTGCGAGCAGCACAGCTGCTGGTGGCCGACCTGGTCGGCTTCGCCGCACTGCTCATCGGTAGCGCGAGAGCCCGCCGCCTCCTGCTCTAGAGCGCATGGCACATGCGTACTGCTATGGCGATACGAATGTGCCATCGGTATCGCTATGGCAATACGTATGTGCCATCCGCTCTCAATATCCTCGGCGGGTGCGTGTGCTGATCCTGTGCGGTGGGCGGGGTATTCGCGCGTGGCCGGCTACTGCCGACGTGCCGAAGCCGATGCTGCAGGTGGCTGACCGGCCGGTGCTCCACCACGTGATGGAGATCTACGCCCGCCACGGCTTCACCGACTTCGTGCTCGCCGCGGGCTACCGCCACGACGTGATCGAGGCCTACCGCGACTGGCCCTCCGAGTGGACCGTCGAGGTGGTCGACACGGGCGACGAGGCCGACACCGGAGACCGGGTCCTGGCCTGTCTCGACCGGGTGGGCGAGCGGTTCTTCGCGACGTACGGCGATGGGGTCGGCAACGTCGACATCTCGGCACTGGCTGCCCGCCACGACAACCACGACGGCGGCGCGACGGTCACCGTCGTACCGCTGCCCTCGCAGTACGGGACGCTCGTCATCGACGAGGCCGGGAAAGTCACCGAGTTCCGCGAGAAGCCGGTGCTCCCCGACCACCTGATCAACGCGGGCTTCTTCGTCTTCGACCGTGACGCGCTCGCCGGACATGCGGGTGGCAGTCTCGAGCGCGACATCCTGCCGTCACTCGGTAGTCGCGGGTCGCTGTTCGTCTACCGTCACGATGGCTTCTGGAAGTCGATGGACACCCAAAAGGACGTGAGCGACCTGGACGCTCTCGCTCGCAGAGAGGAACCACCGTGGCTGACGGCGCTCTAGCCGGAAAGCGCGTCCTGGTGACCGGCGCGTCCGGCTTCATCGGCTCGCACCTGACCCGCCGTCTCGTCGCGGACGGCGCCGTCGTCCACGCCCTGACCAGCACGGTGTCGTCGGTCTACCCGGCGCGGTTGCTCGACATCCGCGAGTCGATCACCATGCACGAGGCGTCGCTCGACGACCGCGGCGCGATGGAGCTGCTCGCCGACGAGGTGCGGCCCGAGTACGTCTTCCACCTCGGCGCCTACACCCACGTCGGCAAGTCCTGGAACCGCGTCGACGAGTGCATCCAGACCAACATCCAAGGCACCGTCAACCTGCTGATGGCGGTCGAGCGGACCGGCTTCACCCGGTTCCTCAACACCGGTACGTCGGAGATCTACGGCGACATCGACGTACCGTTCCGCGAGGACGCCACCGTCCACCCGATCTCGCCGTACTCGGTCAGCAAGCACGCAGCGGAGGAGTACTGCCGGCTCTTCGCCGACGCGCGTGACCTGCCGCTGGTGCGGGTGCGGCCGTTCAACGCCTACGGGCCGATGCAGTCGCCCGACCGGGTGATCCCGGAGATCATCTCCCGCGCGCTGCAAGGCCAGCCGCTGAAGATGACGCAGGGCACGCAGACCCGCGAGTTCAACTACGTCGAGGACCTCGCCGACGGCTTCGTCGCGCTCGCCACCGCGCCCGGGATCGAGGGCGAGCTGTTCAACCTCGGCTGCGGGCGCGAGGTGTCGATGCGTGACATCGCGATCACGATCCTGCGGCTCATGGGCGACCCGATCACCCCCGAGTTTGGCGCGCTTCCGGAGCGGCCGATCGAGATCTACCGGATGCACGCGGACGTGACGAAGACCCGGGAACGGGTCGGCTGGACCTCGACGATCTCGCTCGAAGAGGGTCTCGAGCGCACGATCAGCTGGTACCGCGAGGCGCTCGCCTCCGGCACCTCGCCGTTCGCCAGCTGACCCAGGCCTGCCGTGCGGATCGCGGTGGTCCACGCGTTCACGTGGGCGGACGTACGCCGCGGCGGCGAGCGCTATGCCCACGACCTCGCGTGGTGGCTGGCCTCTCAGGGCCATGAGGTCGAGTACGTCGCGGCGGGGCCGGCGTACTCGGTCACGTACGACGGCGCCGTGCGGATGGTGCGGCTGCACCACCGCCACGGCGAACGGCTGACCGGCTGGGGGTTCGCGAAGTCCGAGACGTTCGGCGTCACCGCGCTGCCGTGGCTGCTGCGGCATCGCTATGACGTCGTTGTGGCGTTCGCGCCTGGGCCGGTGCTGGCTGCGCGAGCAGCCGGGCAGCGCGTGGTGTTCTCCGAGATCGGGCATCCCACACCGCAGAGCGCCGGCCGCGCGGCGATGCGCCGACGGGCGATGCTTTCGGCGCACGTCGTAACCGCGCTGTCGCGGTCGGCCGCCGAGGGCATCGCGGCGCTCTGCGGGCGGATGCCGACGGTGGTGAACCCGGGGGTGCGCACGGATGTGTTCACCCCGAACATCGCCCCCCGCACCGGTCCGCCGCGACTGCTGTTCGCGGCTCACGCGGGCTCGCCGTACAAGCGGCTCGGCGACCTGCTCGACGCGATGCCGCGGGTCCTCGAGGCGCTACCCGACGCGCGGCTGGTGTTCGCCGGGCCGGGTGCGCTACCCGATGGGATCCCCGACGGCGTCCGAGCCGCCATCGACGACATCGGAGCCGGGCGGCTCGAGGACGTGCCCCAGCGCTACCGCGACGCCACGGTCACGGTGCTGGCCTCCGAGGAGGAGGCGTTCGGGCTCGTGCTCGCCGAGTCGCTCGCCTGCGGGACGCCGGTGGTGGGCGCCGACGCGGGAGGGATACCCGAGATCGTCGTACCGGCTGCGGGCGTCGGAGCCCTCGCCCCGCTCGGTGACACCGCTGCGCTCGCCGACGCGATCATCCGCACGGTCGCGCTCGCCCGCGACCCCGAGACCCCCGTGCGCTGCGTCCAGCACGCCCAGCAGTGGAGCTGGGACGCGGTGGGGCCGCGCCACCTCGCGGCGTACCAAGCCGCCATTTCCTCGAAGTAGCACACGACCGCTGCCGCGGCGGTGGGGTTTCCGCCGCGGTGGGTGCCTTCGTCCGGTTACGCGGGGCGGTTGTGTGCTACTTCGAGCGGAAGCGGCGGAGGTGGCCGAGCGCGCGGCGGGCGAGATCGGTACGCCGCGAGTGGTAGATCACGAAGTGGGACCGGCCGTGGTGCTTCGAGTAGTGCACCAGGCCGCGGCTTGTCACGTGGCGCATCAGCCGCTTGATCGGCAGCGGCTTGTGCACGTGGACGTCATCCGGCGCCGGCTCGAGGAAGTTGATCGCCACCAGGTCGGCGGTCGCCTCGATCGCAGCGAGGAACGCGAACGGGTCCTCGACGTGCTCGATGACGTCGAAGCAGTACGCCAGCTCGAACCCGCCGGGGACGCCTCGTTCGACGTCGTGGACCGGCGCCGCCAGGCCCCGTCGCTCGAGGCGCCACCGCAGGTACGCCGTACTCGGGTTGTCGAAGTCGGCGAACTCGACCCGGTAGCCAGCGTCGAGAAAGCGCAGCCCGTCGCTGCCGATGCCGCAGCCGTAGTCGAGCAGCCGTGACCCGCGCCCGATGCGGCGCATGATCTCCTCGCGGTAGGGACGCTTCGTGCCGGACATCGCAAACACGGTGAGGTCGTAGAGGTACGCCCGCGACGTCCGGTAGAAGGTCAGCTCGTCCGCGGCTGCGGCCTCCTCGGCATCCACCGCCTGCTGGTGGCCTCGCAGCAGCAACTCGTCGTAGTCGTCACCGAGGTAGGCCTTGAGCTCGCCGAGCTCCTGCTCGGCCTCGAACGCGTCGAGGTACACCGGGGCGAAGCGCCGCAGCCACGGATCCAACGACTTGACCGGCCGGCCCTCGACCGCGCGGAACTTGTTCGCGAAGTACGGCGCGAAGTCGGGGCGCCGGGCCATCAGCTGGACCTCGCCCTTCGCGATCCCGCGCAGCCGGCGCTCGTACGACGCCTCGTCGTAGGAGTGCAGGTGCTCCACGCGAGCCGCAGGCTCGTAGCGCAGCGACATGCCGGCGTCGCGCAACCGGTAGGCGAGGTCGAGGTCCTCGTAGTAGTAGCCGAAGTCCGGGTCGAACCCGCCGGCGGCGTCGAACAGCTCCCGCGGCAGCGACACGTTGCACGAGTAGAAGCGCCCCCACCCGGCGTCCTCACCGATCCCCGCGAGCTCGAACTGCAGGCCTTCGCGGTCGATCCAGTCGAGCAGCGAGGTACGGCGTACCTCGGGATGCCAGGTCACGCTGCCGAGCACCGCGACCGTCGGGCCCCCCTCGGCCGAGTGCCGCGCGAGGTGGCGTTCGACCAGCTCGGGAGTCGGGATCATGTCGTCACCCAGGAACAGCACGAGCGGCGTCTCGGCACTGCGCACCCCGGCGTTGCGCGCCCGGCCCGGCCCGCCATGGGCAACCTGCACGACCCGGACACCGGCCGGCAGCGATGGCACGTGCTGGTCCTCGCCGTCGACCACTACCACGACGGCGAAGCCTTGAACCGTCTGTGTCTCGAGAGCGCGCAACGTCCGGCCGAGGATCTCCCACCGGTCGCGGGTCGGGATGACGACGGTGAGCTGGTCCGGACGGATAGAGGTCAAGTGCCGGCCCCGCCGTATCCGAGCTCTCGCAGCAACGGACCGGCGAGATCCTCCAGCACGCGCTGGTCAGCCGCCGGGAGCGAGCGCCACTTGCCGCTGCCGATCTCGCCATGCGCGGGCAGCGGAGTGACCCGCTGCGATGCGCGCTCGCGCAGTGCCGTCATCGCCTGCTCCGAGCTCGGTACGCCGATCCACGACCACAACCCGGTCGCGACTGCGGCCGGGTCGGCCAGCAGGTCCTCGTAGCGGACCTGCCGGAACCGCCGCAGGCTGCGCGACGCGGCACGGATCGCGGAGACCGCCTCCACCCACTCGCGTGCCGCGTCGCCGAGGTCGGCCTCCTCGCCGCGGGTCAGCGACAGCGACAGCGCGGCGTCGCGTCCGTCGCGAACGATGTGCACGTAGTAGGCGTCGGGATACAGCCGCGCCAGCACGGGCAGCTGCCACGCCGTCGTCGGCGTCTTCTCGCACACATGCGTTGCCGACGGCGCGACCCGATCGCGCATCGCGACCAGCAGCTCGTCGCAGAACCTGCGCATCGCCGACAGCGTCACCCCGTCGCCGGCGAGCGCGCGAATCTGGTCGGCCCACACCGGCGCGATGTCCGGGAACAACCACGTCTCCCCCGTCTCGGTACCCGCGATCATCGGGTTCGCGCACAGCAGCCGATGGATCCACGTGGTCCCGCTGCGAGCGGCTCCGAGTACGACGACGAGCCGTCCGCGCAGGGCGCTGTCGGATACCCGGGTCCGCCGGCCGCGCAGTCGCGGTGGCGCGAACCGCGCCCATCGCGACGGCACGACGATGCGCTGGGCCGCGACCGTTGCCACCCGCCCCGCGACCGACCTCGGGTCGTTCGACACGTCGCGGTCGGTCACCACCAGATCCGGCGATGCCGACGCCACCCGGTTGCTCGGAACGCCTCGCGAGACGGCGACGACGACGGCATCCGGCCACACCAGCCGGACGTACGGGCCCAGCAGCTCGGCATCGGAGACGACGTCGACGAACACGGACGAGCCCGGCCGTAGCGCGCCGGCCACCAGCGTGTCCGCCAGCCGGCGCAACGCGTGCATGAGGTGCTCGTGGTCGACCAGCGCCGACACCCCCGCCTCGCCCTGCCCGGACTCGTGCCCCCAGAACAGCCGGGCGAGCCGGCCGGGCAGGTCGACTCCCGTGGGCGCGGACCAGCCGGAGACCCGGCCCAGCTCGGCGCGAAGCCGCTCTCCGGACTCCGCGCTCTCGGCGAGGACGAAGACCGGCAGGTGCGGCGCGTCCGGTGTGCTCACGAGTCCGCGCGGTGGAAGGTCCCGCCGAGGTCCGCGACGCCCGAGGCGAGGCCGCGACCCGAGACGTAGAAGGTCACCGGCACGGCACGGCCGAGTACGACGCTGTGCCCGCCTTCCGCGGTGTGCAGCGATGCCGTGGCGTAGTAGCCACCGCTGGGCAACGTGAGCGCGAGCCTCGTCTCATAGGTCGCCGCCTCGCCGGCGGCCAGCGCCGGGAACGGGCTCATCAGGTTCGTGTCGGAGTAGACGACGGTCCCGGCTTCGGTCGTGATCGTCATGCCCATCACCGGGTTGGCGATGTCGGTCGTGGCGCGCGCCCGCAGCCGCAGCACCACCTCGTCGCCACTGTCGAAGTGCAGGACCGGCTCACCGGTCGGCGCGTTGTGCAGGCTCAGCGACTCGATGACCGCGCCGTGCGTGGCGAGCTCGCCGGTCGTCGGGTCGCTCGCCGCCTCGCTGCCAACGACGTTGTAGAACTCCGAGATCGCGTCGAACGTCGGCCCGTCGAACACTTTGTGGCCGTGGCTCATGACGACTGCCCGGTCGCAGAACCCGCGTACGACGTTGAGGTTGTGGCTGACGACGACGATCGTCGTGCCGTTCGCCCGGATCTCCTGCATCCGCGCGAAGCACTTGAGCTGAAACGCGAAGTCGCCGACCGCGAGCACCTCGTCGACCAGCAGCACGTCAGGATCTGCCGCGACCGCCACCGAGAAGCCCAGCCGGACGAACATGCCGGAGGAGTAGAACTTCACCGGGGTGTCGATGAACTTCTCGACCTCGGCGAACTCCACGATGGCGTCGAGGCGCCGATCTATCTCGGCATTGCTCATCCCGAGGATCGTGCCGTTGACGTAGACGTTCTCGCGACCGGTCAGCTCCGGGTGGAAGCCGACGCCGACCGAGATCAGCGGCGCGACCTTGCCCCGCACCTTGACCACGCCGCTCGATGGTGCGGTGACACCGCAGAGCAGCTGCAGCAGGGTGGACTTGCCGGCGCCGTTGCGGCCCAGCACGCCCAGGCTCTCGCCGGCCTGGACCTCGAGGTCGATGTCGTCGAGGGCGAGCAGTGAGCTGCGCTTGCTGCGAGCGCGCAGCCGTAGCGCGTTGGCGAGCATCGGCTGGTCGTCGTACTTGACGTAGCGCTTGCTCACCCCGCGCAGGGAGATGACCGGCTCGTTGCTCACAGCAGGTCGACGAACACTCGGTCGCGGCGGCACTGCAGCCAGAAGCCGATCCCGCCGAGCACCACGCACCAGCACGCGCAGGCGACGACCGCCAACGTCAGCGCGGAGTCACTGCCGACAGTGGCGGCCCGGAAGATCTCGATCGGGCCGGCACCCGGACCCATCGCGATCAGGTCGCGAAGCACGTGGTGGTGCGCGGACAGCCGCGACAACGGGTAGATGATCGGCGTGAGGTAGAAGCCGACAGACAGCACCGCCATGACGATGTAGCGGATGTCGCGGAAGTAGACGTGCAGCGCCGACAGGCACAGCCCGACGCACACGACCAGCAGCACGGCGAGCGCGGCGGCCGGGATGACGAGCAGGAACGAGAGCCCGATGCCGCTGCCGACGACCAGCGACATCAGCAGGAGCAGCACGATGCCGATCACGAACGGGTAGATCGCCGACGTCGCCGTCACGAGCACCGGCAGCGCGCGCGGGAAATAGATCTTGCCCGCCAGCGCGACGTTGTCGACGATCGCGGTAGAGGCGGACGGGCCGGCGTTCGCGAGGTAGTTCCACGGCACGAGCGCCGAGTAGAGGAACACGGCGTAGGCCTGCTGCGACGACGCGTAGCTGCGCCCGATCCCGACCACGTGGGTGAAGACCACCGACAACACGACGGCCTGCACGAGCGGTACGCCGACGGCCCAGACGACGCCGAGCACGGTACGGCGGTACCGGACGTAGAAGTCCTTGCGGGCAAGGATGACCAGCAGCTGGCGAGCCGCCCACAGCTCCCGCAGCATGACCCCCGGCGGGGTCGAGGGACCGCGAAGCTCGAAACCCTCCTCAGCGGTCCGCATGGCGCAAACATCGTGTCATGGCGGGCCGCGTCACGAGAGCGCTGCGACCTGCGGCGGGTTCGTACGATGACGCCGTGGACCAAGCCGCCGGACGGTCGGCAGCACGCGTCGCGGTCGTGGTTCCCACTCACTGCCGGGCCGGGCTGCTCGGCAGGCTCCTCGCCGGTCTCGAGGCCCAGCTCGACAGCGCCGAGTTCGAGCTGGTGGTCGTCGACGACGCCTCCACCGACGAGACCATCGCGGTCCTCGAAGCGCTCGCCGCCCGAAGCCCGCTCACGGTTCGCGTCCTGCGCCAGCAGCGCAACCGCGGACCGGCCGCGGCCCGCAACCTCGGCTGGCAGGCGACCAGTGCGACCGCCATCGCGTTCACCGACGACGACTGCGCCCCGGAGCCGGGATGGCTGCGCGGGCTGCTCGACGGTCTCGAGACGGCCGACATCGCCCAAGGCCGCACGATTCCGGAAGCTGAGGAGATCGACCGCCTCGGCCCGTTCAGCAGGACGCTCAGCGTCGGCTCGGAAGACGGCTTCTACCAAACCTGCAACATCGCCTACCGGCGCGAGGTGCTGGAGCGGCTCGGCGGCTTCGACGAGGCGTTCCGGTTTCCCGCCGGCGAGGACACCGACCTCGCCTGGCGGGCACGGGAGAGCGGAGCAACCACCGTCTTCTGCCACGACGCGGTAGTGCGCCACACCGTCCGCCGGTCGAACCTGCTCGGAGCACTGCGCGACACGTGGCGCTGGCAGAGCGCGCCGCAGGCCATCAGCCGGCACCCGCAGCTCCGCTCGCTGATCTACCGGCCGCACATCTGGCGGCCGGCGCACCCGCTGGTCCTGCTCGCGCTGGTCGGCATCGCGGCCGCCGTCACCTCGCCATGGCTCGGGAGCTCAGCCGCGACCGCGGCGGGGTGCTGCGTGGCAGTCGCGGCTTTGGCGCCGTACGCCGTCCACCGCCTGTACCGTCGCCCGCTCCCGGGCACCCGGCTGAGCAAGCGCGTCGTACTCCTGCCCGCCGCGTTCCTGCTCGACGGCGCCGAGGTTCTCGCTTGCGTCGTCGGCTCGATCCGCTACCGCACGCTGCTGATCTGAGGCTCCGGCTCAGAGAACGGACCCGGCCAGATCCCGGGCG
>DASZUS010000074.1:0-24135 GCA_035547515.1 Mycobacteriales bacterium | reverse complement strand
GCAAGCGCGTCGTACTCCTGCCCGCCGCGTTCCTGCTCGACGGCGCCGAGGTTCTCGCTTGCGTCGTCGGCTCGATCCGCTACCGCACGCTGCTGATCTGAGGCTCCGGCTCAGAGAACGGACCCGGCCAGATCCCGGGCGGCGGCTCGGGCGCGCCGCCCTCGACGCGGGTCGCGACCATCAGCAGGTGGCAGCCGAGCCGGTTCACGAAAGGCAGGTGCGAGCACACCCACTCGATCCGGTCCACGAGCCAGCGACCTACGGCGCCCCGCGCGTCCAGCCACCGCGCGCTCCTGCTCTGCGGCGGCGGGAACTCGAACGAGGTCGCTCGCACCGTCTTCAAGCCGGCCGCCGCGAACATCCGCCGCGTCTCCTCCTGCTTGTGCCAGGTGTGCGGCACCCACGCCGGCATGCGGCGGCCGTCGAGCACCGTCTCACTGACCGGCTCCGGCCACACCCAAGGGCGATGCGAGATCAGCCGGTCGCGTCGAAAGCCGATCGCCTTCTCGGCGTACGCGAGCGGGTCGGACAGCGGGAAACGCAGCGGCATCTCCGATGCGTTGTTGGTCGTCATCACGAGCGTCCCGCCCGGCTTGAGGACCCGCGCGATCTCCCACACCGCGAGTTCGGGGCGCAGCAGGTGCTCGATCACCTCGGTCAGCACGACCACGTCCACCGTCGCGTCGCGAAACGGCAGATGCTCGCCGTCGCCGCGTACGAAGGCCGTGGACAGCCGCCGCGCCGACCGGCCAGCGAACCGTGCGGCGGCAGAGGTGATGTGCGGACCGCCGAAGTCCAGCCCGACATAGCGCGCATCGTGCGACTCGAGCTGGTCCGCGGCCAGTCCCGAGCCGCAGCCGATGTCGAGGACGACGCCACCCGGTGACAGTGCCGATCCCGCCGCTTCCCCGACCAGCCGGTAACGCATCTGGTGGCGATGACCGTGGTAGTCACTCCACATGTCGAGCTCCTGCTCGACCGTGGGGACGCACTCGTTGTAGTGGCGCGCGAAGATCTGCGGGGTAGCGGTCCGCAGCAGCTCCCACTCGTGCGCGGTCTCGGCGATGCCACGCCGGCGGTAGCGGGAGTAGGTGACCACCCACAGTGCGACCAGCAGCACCGCAAGCACGAGCCGCACCGGCCACGGGTCCTCCGGTACGGCGATCCCGGCGATCAGCAGCAGAGGCAGCACGATCCTCGCTGTCTGTGCCGGATTGACGCTCATGGCCCTCATTGTGGCGACTAGCGTTTGCCCCTATGGCGCGGGAGGGCACGACCTATCGGCACCTGCTCGGCCGCGTCGTGACGCCCGCACTGGGGCTCGCCACGCCCGTCACGCGGATGCGGCACGCATGGGCGCGCGAGCGGCTGGTCATCCGGTTGAAGGTGCTTGCCGCACGCAGCGGGGCGTCGATCCACGTGCGGGTCGGGCGCGACGTCCGCATCGACCAGCAGCCCCGTCTGGAGATCTATCCGCGCACCGCCAACGCGCTGGTGATCGGCGACGACGTCGTCATCGGTGACGGCATCCGGCTCTCGTTTCGCGGTGGGTCCATGTCCGTCGGCGCGGGTACCGAGCTGCGCAGGCTGTCGGCGTACCAGCTCACCGGCACGCTGACCGTCGGCGAGGGCGTGGTGCTGTCGAACGGGGTCACGGTGCACTGCGCCGAGAGCATCGACATCGGCGGCCTCACGATCATCGGCGAGTACACGACGATCACCGACTCCCGGCACGAGCGAACCCCGCCGGACGTGCCGATCCACCACACGTCCGTTGCCAGCCCAGTGCGGATCGGCCGCAACATCTGGGTCGGCGCACACGCCGTGATCACGCCCGGGGTGACCGTGGGCGACCAGGCGTTCGTGGGGGCGGCCGCGGTCGTCACCAAGGACGTCGCGCCGGGCTGGCTAGTCGCCGGCGTACCGGCGCGCCCCATCCGCGAGCTGACCGAGCGGTGAGCGAGCCCGCGGGCCCGGGCCGATGAAGGTCGGGCACTATGTCGATCGGTGGCTCGATGTCTCGGCCGGCTTCGTCGCGTCTCACGTCCGCAGCTCCCGCCACCAGGGGCTGGTCGTCAGCCGGGAGGCGTGGCGCAACCTCGAAGCCTTCGACGTCAAGCCGCGCGTCACGCTCAGCCATCTGCGCGACGCGGCTCCGGAGCGCTTCAAGTACGCCGCGCTGCGGGCGCAGCTCGAGCCGCTGCTCGCGCTCACCCGCACCGACCTGCTGCACGTGCACTTCGGGTACGGCGCACCGGATGTCGTCGACTCCGTCGGCAGGCGGCCCTACGTGCTCTCGCTGCACGGCCACGACGTCACCGGCCTGGTCGTGGCGCAACCGCACTTCTATGACCGGGTGGTGGGCGCGGTCGACGCCGTCGTCGTCCCGTCGCGGTTTCTCGCGGCCGCCGCTGTCGCCGTCGGCTTCGCCGACGAGCAGATCCGGGTCATCCCGAGCGGGGTCGACACCGGGTTCTTCTCGCCTGCCCCGCTACCCGGCGGGCCGCCGTGCGTGACCTACGTCGGACGGCTGGTCGAGAAGAAGGGCCTCGACATCCTGCTCGCCGCATGGCCTAGGGTCGTCGCCGGCGTACCCGATGCGCGGCTGCGGGTCCTCGGCGACGGCGAGCTCGCGCCACTGTTGGCCGACGCTCCGGCATCCGTGACGCACCTGCGGCCGGAGGTGGCCCGCCGCCACGAGCAGGTGCGTGAGGAGCTACGCCGCGCCACGGTTGTCGTGACGCCCAGCCGGACCGGCGCGACGGGTGACGCGGAGAGCCTGCTGCTGGTCAACCTCGAGGCGGGCGCGACCGGGCGGCCGGTCGTGTCCACCCACCACGGCGGCATCCCGGAGTACGTCGAGGACGGGCGTACCGGATTGCTGGTCCCCGAGGCGGACCCGGAGGCGCTCGCCGCAGCGCTCATCCGGCTGCTTCGCGATCCGGAGCTTGCCGCGTCACTGGGACGGGCGGCGGTCGAGCACGTCGCGCAGTGGGACCAGCGCCGTTGCAGCGCGCGCGTCGACGACCTCTACGAGGAGCTCGCCGTCCGGCGCTGACCGAGCCGGAAGTGGCCGTCCTCGACCGGGACGGCGATCGCGGTGGCGATCCCGCGAACCATGCCGAGCAGTCGCAGCAGCGACCCGGCCGCCCGCAGCCAGTCGCGCTTTGCCAGCTCGCGAACCACCGACATCACACCCCAGCGCCACAGGTCGTCAGCCGCGATCAGCCGGAAGCGTGCCCTGTCGCATCGCAGCAGCTTGGCGAGGCGCGCGCCGGCACCGCGGCCGTAGCTGTGCTGCAACGCGATGTACTGCCGCGCCCGGCGCCAGTGCTCGTGGTAGGCCGCGGCATCCGGTGCGTACCAGCCGTGCGCTCCCGTGGCGAGCGCGCGGTCGAGCAGGTCGGGGTCCTCGCCGGCCGGCCAGCGCGAGCCCGGGCCCATCGCCTCGTCGAAGCCGCCGACCTCGGCGAGCACCGCACGGTGCATGCCGAGGTTCGCGCTGTGCCCGAGCACGCCGCCGCTGGCGCTGTCGTACTCCTCGGCCGTCGGGGCGTCCTTCACCGTGAGCGACAACGTTCCCTGCCCTTCGGGCAGGTCGATCCGTCCCGCGACGAACGCGGCATTGGGGTGCGCCGCGAGTGCTGAGGCGATCGCATCGGCCCAACCCGGCCGCACGCGGATGTCGTCGTCGACGAACGCGATCAGGTCGTGCGCTGCCGCCCGCCAGCCGACGTTGCGCGCCTTGGACACGCCGCGCTCGTCGGCAACGATCAGCCGCGCGCCGTGACGGCGAGCGACGTCCCACACCGGCTCGGGCTGCGCCGACCCGGACTCCACGACGATCAGCTCGTCCCCTTCGGCGAGCGCGCGCCGCAGGCTGGTCAGCGCGCCGTCGAGCAGGTCCGGCCGCCCGCACGTCGGCACCACCACCGACAGTGCCGGCCGGCTCGCCGTCACCGCTTCGCTTCCCGGTAGTGGCCGTCGACGAGGGGTACGGCGAGAGCCCGCGCCAACCCGACCGGGATCGCCAGCAACCGCAGCAGTGTGCCGAGGCTCGGGTAGCCCTGCCGCGCGCGCACCTCTCTGGTCAGCTCGCGCAGGCCGCCGGCGACGTAGTCGGCGGTGACCAGCCGCGCCCGCTTGCGGTCCAGCCGCCAGAGCTTCGCGAGCCGCGCGCCCGCGCCGTACCCGTATCTGAGGTCCAGCAGCAGCAGGCGTCGCGGCCCGCGCCACTGCGCGTGCCAGGCGAGTGCGGTCGGCTCGTAACGTCCGAGGTATCCCGCGCCGAAGCAGCGGTCGAACAGGTCGTGCTCGGGCGCCGCGCCGAACCGCCCGCCGGTGCCCATCGACTCGTCCCACCCGCCGATCCGCTCGAGCACCTCGCGACGAGTCGCGAGGCTCGCGCCGTGGCCGAGATTGCCGACGTCCGACGCGTCGAAGCTCTGCGCCACGTCGTCGCGTTTGATGGCGACATCGCGCGACGGCTGCTCGCCGCCGGGCGGCAGGATCCGCCCGGTCACGAAGCCGATGTTGCCGTCAGCCGTCACCGCGGTCGCGAGCGCGTCGCGCCAGCCGGCCTCGACGACGACGTCGTCGTCGGTGAAGAGCACGACCTCGCAGGTAGCGGCGCGCCAGCCCGCGTTGCGCGCGCGGTTGACTCCGGGCAGCTCGCAGCGAACCAGCCGTGCGCCGGCGGACTCGGCCACCGTGGCCACCGAGGGTGCGTCGATGGAAGCGCTGTCGACGACGATGAGCTCGTCGGATTCGGCCATCGCGGTGCGAATCGACGCCAAGCACGAGGCCAGTTGTTGCGGCCGGTCGCGCGTCGGCACCACAACCGTTACCGGGCCGGTTGTCACGGTTGCGACCCCGTCACCTGCACTGCCGCAGACTGCCACACGACCTGACGCCGGACGCGCTCCGAGCCGGCCTCGACACCTTCATCCCTCGCTCCCGGTAGCGTGGCCCGCGTGCTGGCCGACGAGGTGAGGACTGCCCCGCAGCCCCGAAGGCGCCTCCCGATCGAGGTCAGCGCCCTGACCGTCATCCTCGCGCTGGTGCTCTCGCTGCTCGCCGGCGCCGGCGCAGCGCTCTACCAGCGCTCCAAGCCGACCCACTACATCAGCTACTCGATCATGCTGATCGACCAGCCACTGCAGGTGCTCTCCGACACCGGTGACGCGACGTTGGCCAAGCTGCAGCGGTTGCGCTACTACTACGCCGGCCTCGTGCAGACCCAGGTCATCTCGGCACCCGTCGCGCAGCAGACTGGGCTCCCGGTCGGGACGGTAGAAGGCGCGCTGAGCACGCTGATGTCGCCGTCGACGTTCACCATCGACATGTTCGCCCAAGGCCAGGACCCCCACGCGGCCCAGACGCTTGCCCAGGCCGCGACCAGCGAGCTGATCACCTACGTCCGCCAGCAGCAGTCGAAGCTCGGCATCCCGTCCCCCGACCGGGTCACGCTTACCGAGGTCAGCAACCCCGGCCTGGGCGTCAAGGTGTCGGTGTCGACCAAGAAGGAGCTGGTCTCGGCGGGGGTCGCCTTCGTCGTGGTGTGCGCAGCGTTCCTGATCGTCGCGGACCTGCTGCGCCGACGCTGGTAGCCGGCCTCGGCGGCGAGGCTTAGACATGGGCGTACTCCTCATCGACGGCGGGACCGTCCTCGGCGCCCTGATCTGTCTCTACTCGCGGCCGACCGCCGTACTCGGTCTGCTCGTCACCTCGACGATGCTGATCCCGGCGACGCTCGTCGCGCCGCACATGCTGACTTCCTACGCGACGGTCAACCACGTGCTGATCGGTGCGGCGGCAGTGCGGCTGGCGACGATGGCCAAGCAGGGCGGCTGGGGTCGGCTCTTCAAAGCCACGCCGCTGCATCTCGCCCTCGCGCTGCTGGTGGTCACGTGGACCACCAACGGGCTTGCGTTCGCACCCCCTGGCGGCATCCCGACCGTCGGGTTGCAGCGGCTGATCGACCTCGCCTTCGTGGCGGGCTTCTACATCGTGATGCTCGCGTTCTGCCGCTGGGTCGACAACCCGCGGTTCGTCGTCAAGACGATCCTCGTGACCTTCGGGATCTCCGCGGTCATCGCGGTCATCGAGCACCTGACGAAGCAGTCCTACGGCGAGCACCTGTTCAACCTCGCTGGTGAGTCCGGTTCCACGACGGCATCGCACGTGCTCGAGTCGCGTGCCGGCCATCTGCGGGTGCGGTCGAGCGCGGAGTTCGCGCTCGCCTACGCGTGGGTCGCGATCATGCTCATGCCGCTGATCGCGATCTACCTGATCCGGGCGAAGCGGCTAGTGACGTGGAGCATCCCGCTGATGCTGCTCACGCTGGCTGCGCTCTACTGGACCTACGCCCGCAGCGCCGCCGCCGCCGTACCCGTGGTGTTCATCCTGCTGGCGATCCTGCTGATGGAACGCCGCGCGGTGCTGCTCGCCTCCGCCGGAGTGCTGGTCGCGGTCGGCCTATACACCTTCGACGGCGCGATCCGCCATCACCTGTCACTGCACACCGACCAGGGCTCAGTGGGCGTGCGGTTCCAGCGGCTGCCGCCGATCCTCGATGCGGTGTCGCACCACGCATACCTGGGGCTCGGCATCGGCGGCCTGCAGTCCATCGGCGTACCGACGACCGACAACTTCTACTTGTACGCCTACGGCGACACCGGTGTGGTGGGCGCGGCGATCCTGCTCGTCGTCTGCGTCACGGCGCTGGTCCAGGCCGGCCGCGGGATCAGGCTGCACGACGCGACCCGCCGCGGCATAGTGATCGGCTGCTTCCTCGGCTTCTTCGCGTTCCTGTTCAGCGGGCTCGTCGACGACGCGCTCCTGCTCAGCCAGCCCGCCGAGCTGGCGATGCTGCTGGTGGCGGTGGCCACGGCGACCGCGGAGCCCGAGCTGGGGTTGGCGTCGATGCCGAAGTGGTCGTTCCGCCGGATCGCGCTTTTCTCGGCGACCGGGGCGCTGGCCGGGCTCGTCGCGATGCTCGCCGCGCCCGTGACCGTCTCGCAGGAGCGGCCGTTCTCGACAGTGACGCCCGAGCGCAACACCGGCCAGTACGACGCGGTGACCTCGGGGCGGCTTCTGATCGCGACGGTCTGCCAGATCGCCGGCGACCTCCAGAAGTCGCTCGGGGTGCACATCTCGTGTCTGGACGACTACGGCGCCGCCGGCGTCGGCACGCTTCGGATCAGCTCGCCGTCCTCGGCGCAGACGCTCAACGCCTATGCCGAGCTGACCGCGACGCTTCACCAGGTGTCCTACCTCGACGCGTTCCAGACGCTGCCGTACAACTCGCCGGTCAAGTCGCGGGCGACGTTCTGGCGCACCGCGCCGGCCTCCGGCGCGGCCGTCGGCTTCGCGATCGGCTTCATCGCGCCGCTGCCCTACCGTCGCCGGAGGCGGCCGCTGCCCTCGCCGTCGGCGTTCAGCGACGACCTGTTCGACCTGCATCTCGCCGCGCTCGGCGAGCGCCACGGAGCCCTTACAGCCGCTCGATGAGCGCGAGCCGCGCCGCGGCCGCCTGCTGCGGCGTGTGATGCGCGAGCACTGCCGCGCGGCCGGCTGAAGCCATCGCCGCTCGCCGCTGGGGGTCCTTCAGCACGCCGATCATCGCCTCCGCGAAGCCCGCATCGTCAGCGACCGCGACCGCCGTCTGGTCGACCTGCAGGCCCTCGACGCCGGACGGTGTGGTGACCACCGGCAGCCCCCAGGCGAGCGCGTCGAGCACCTTCATCTTCGGACCGCTGGTCGGCGGGCACGGGAACGCCAAGACGGCCGCGCGGCGCAGCGCATCGCTGGGCGTCGCGACCTCGCCGACGACCTCCACGGCGGGAGGTACGTCGATGGCGCCGAGGCCGCGTCCCGCGATGAGCAGCCGCGCGCCGGGCACCGCCGTACGGACCTTCTGCCAGTGCCGGAACAACCGGTGCAGCGCCGCCTGGTTCGGCGGCCACGCCCAGTCCGCGATCATCACCGCGACCGGCTCGGCGACCAGGTCCAGCGGGGCGGCGGGGATCGGGAGAGTGACCGGGCAGAGCTCGCGCACGCCGGTGACGCGCGCCACCCGCGGCGAGAAGGTGATGGCGACGCCGGCTTTGCGGACGACGTACCGCTCGGTCCGCATCGACTGCACGACGGCCGGCCGCGGGCGGCGCAACGCCTTCGCGTCGAGTCGCTCCGAGTGGTAGATCGTCACGCCTCGGCGATCAGCGGACTCGATCGCGGCGTAGGACTCCGGCTCCTCGGCCCACGCGACCGCGCCGGCGCTGGGCTGCCAGCCGACCGACGCGATGCCGGCGCGCGGCCGCACCAGCGTCGCCGGCTTGCGACGCCAGCCGCCCGGGTCGTGGAAGGGCTCGCAGCGCACCCACGACGGGGGCTCGAGGCCTTCCGGCGCCCGGCCCCAGCACCACGCCGACACGTCGTGGCCGAGCTGGCGCACCGCGTCCCATATCGCGAACACGTGGCGGCCGGTCGCGGTGCCGTCGGGATGCGGCAGGTGCCAGGTGACGACCTCGATCTTCATCCCACCGCCGCCCCGGCAACCCGCATCCAGAGCTGCTCGAGGGCAGCCGCATTGCGGTCCCAGCTGAAGTCGGCGACCACCCGGTCGCGGGCCGCTGCACCGGTACGGCGAAGCGCCGCCTCGTCGCGAAGCAGCCGCGCCGCCTCTGCCGCTGCGGCGTCGATGTCGGCGCTGACGACCAGGCCGGGACCGGCACCGATCCCCTGCGCGCCAGCTGCGGATGCGACGACCGGGCGGGCGGCGGCCATCGCTTCGAGCACCTTGTTCTTGATGCCGGCCCCGGAGGTCATCCAGTCGACGTGCACGCTCATGTCGAGCAGCGCCGTACGCAGGTCGTCGACGTCGGCCCGCAGCTCGACCGAACCGCCGGCCAGCTCGCGTACCTCTCGCGGGGGGCGGCGCCCGACCAGCAGCACCCGCGCCGACGGCACGCTAGCCTGCACCTTCGGCAGGATCTGGCGCACCAGGGTGATGGCGGCGTCGACATTTGCCTGGCTGTCGAACACGCCGTGAAAGCCGAGCACCGGCGGATCCGCAGCGGGCGGCAACGGTTGCGACCCTGGCTCGACGCCGTTCGGGATCACCTCGACGGTGGCCTCGGGCGCCGCGGCGCGGACCGCTTCGGCATCCGCGTCGGTGACGACGACGACGGCTTTCGCGGCGGGGTAGTGGCGCTGCTCGTGGCGCGCCACCCGGGCGAGCTGGCCGCGGTCGAGGACGCGACGCAGTCCCGGGAGTCGCCGGTTGGCGAAGTTGGTAGCCCACGGGTCGATCGCGACGTGTACGGCGGGGACGCCGTCCGCGCCCGCGCGTTCGGCGAGTCGCGCGGTGCCCCAGCCGTGGAGGTGGACGAGGTCCGGACCGGTCTGCAGCGCGTCGTCATACGCCTGCAGAAGGGCCGCTCTTTCGACGTACCTGACGTGGGCCGGCTCGCCGCTTCTGGCCGACCAGGCGAGCCGCCAGAGGTAGTCCGCTGCTGGTGAGAGCTCCGACCCGAACCAGGAGACTGCGGCCTCGCCGTACCGGCCTGCGACGTCGGGGACCGGGGAGACCTCCGGCACCGGTGCGCCTGCCGCCAGCAGCGTCACCTCGTGGCGCAGGGCGAGCCGGCGCAGCTGGTGGTCGAGAACGAACGCCGCACCGTCGCTCGTGCGCCACGGCTCCCACGCGCTGACCACGACGATCCGCACGCACGGACGCTACCCGCGCCGCCCCCCTCCGGCGTGATCTTGACCATATGCACCTTATGGAGCGCGTTTAGCGTGCGGATGGTCAAGATCACGCCGGGGGTACGGGCGGGGCTGTGGATAGCGGGCTCGCGGCCCGGGCCGTTGCGCAGATGCTTCCGCGGTGCATCGCGCCAAGACTCCGAAGGAGCTGCTGAACGGTCCCTTCACCACCGCCCAGGCACGCCAGGCCGGGCTCGGCCGCGGCGCGCTGCGAAGCTCGCCCTGGCGGAACGTCTTCCGCGACGTCTGGGTGCACGAGTCGTTCGAGGACAGCCGCCAGCTTCGCCTCGACGCGGTGCGGCTGGTCCTCGGCGACCACGCGTTCGTGTGCGGGCACACCGCGGCCTGGCTGCACGGCATCGATGCGCGGGACCGGCGAAGCGGCCTCGTGTGGGTCGGCTGCCCGACCGGCAGCCGGCTGCGGACCCGGTCGGGCTGCTACACCCGCGAGGTCACGGTCGATGCCGACGACGTCGAAGATCTCGACGGGATCCCGGTCACCACGCCGGTGCGCACCATCTACGACTGCACCCGCTGGCTGTCGCGGGTCGAGGGCATCGTCGTGGCCGACGCGCTGGCGAACACCGGCTCGGTCACCAGGCAGAGCATCGCGGCGTACCGCGCGGACCATCCGGGCATCCGGTGGGTCACCCGGGTCGACCTCGTGGTCGCGATGCTCGAGCCGCTCAGCGAGTCGCCGATGGAGACGCGGCTTCGGCTTCTGCTGATCGACCACGGGCTGCCCAGACCGATGGCGCAGCACGTCGTACGCGATCGGTCCGGGGCCTTCGTGGCCCGGCTCGACCTCGCCTATCCGGGTGCGCGCGTCGCGATCGAGTACGACGGGGCCCTGCACTGGGAGCAGCGGCAGGCGGATGACCGCAGGCGAGACGCGATCCGCGCGCTCGGCTGGAAGGTCATCGTCGCCGGTGCCAGCGACTACTTCGGCCAGCCCCAGCAGCTGATGCGCGCCATCCGCGCCGCCCTCGGGCGTGATCTTGACGATCGGCACCTCATGGACGCCTCATAGCGTGTTCTTGGTCAAGATCACGCGGAAGAATGGGCGGGTGGTGACGGTCGCGGTAGTGGTGTGCAGCCGCGACCGGCCGGCGCAGCTTGCCCAGTGCCTCGAGGGCGTCAAGGCTCAGGAGTACGACGAGCTGCTCGTGGTCGACTCGGCCTCGGGCAGCGGTGCCACCCAAGCCGTCGCCGGGGACCACGGCCTGCGCTGCATCCGGGTGGACCTGCCGGGCCTGGCCCGGGCCCGCAACGCGGCGGTGCGGGCAACGAGTGCCGATGGCGTGGCCTTCACCGACGACGACTGCTCGCCTGCCGGGGACTGGGCAGCCGCGATCCGCGCCCGGTTCACCCAGTCGATGGCCGAAGCCGAGCGCCTCGGCTTCGTCGCCGGACGGGTCGTAGCGGAAGGCGACGGGCAGCCGGTCTCAGTCCGGCTCGGCGCAGCCCCCCAGCGGTACGCCGGCGACGACGATGTGAGCCGGATCGGGCACGGCGCAAACCTGGCGGTGAGCCGGGCCTGCTGGGCCGACCTCCACGGCTTCGACGAGCTGCTCGGTGTCGGCGCGCCGCTGCGCAGCGCGGAGGACACCGACTTCATGTGGCGCGCGCTACGGCAAGGCTGGGTCGGCCGCTTCGAACCGAGCGCGGTCGTCTCCCACACCCAGTGGCGCGGCCGGGCAGATGCGTTGCGCGCCTCCTACGGCTACGGGATCGGGGCCGGTGCGCTGAGGCACAAGGTCGCCCTCCTCGCCGGCCGCCAGGCCGGACGGCACCTCTCCGACGGCAGCCTGCGCACCACCGTCAAGCAGGCTGCAGCCGACGCCCGGAACCGGTACGAGTTCGGCGTCGCCATCAACCTGGCACGGGCGGCCGGGATCGCCGTGGGACGGGCACGGGCAGCCCGCTTGGCGGTCGTCGACGGCCGGCTCGCGCCGAGATGACCGCGGGGCTTGTTGTCGACGGGCGGTTCCTCGCCGCGCGTCCGACCGGACTGCATCGCGTCGCCCGCGGGTTCCTGGTGGCGGCGCGCGAGGCAGGCGTCGAGTTCGAGGTGTGGACGCCGGGCGAGACCGACGACCCGCTGGCCGGGCGGGCGCTGCCGGTTCCCAACGGCCGCCTCGGCGGCCGGCTGTGGGAGCAGGTCGTCCTGCCCGCCGCCGCCCGCGCGCGCACGATCTGGTCGCTCACCAACACCGCGCCGCTGGCCCGGCCGGGCATCGTCGTGGTGCACGACCTCGCCGCGGTGGTCGGCCCCGAGTGGTTCGCCGATTCGATGCGGCTCTACGCACGCACCGTCCTCGCGGGCGCGCGTCGCGCGCAGCAGGTGATCACTGTCTCGGCCGCAGTCGCCGACGAGCTCGCGGCGTATGGCGTCGACCGCGACCGAGTCACCGTCGTCTCACCGGCGGTCGATCCGCGCTTCCGCCCTGCCGCGCCCGCAGACGTCGCGCAGCTGCAGGCGAAGCTCGGCCTGGCCGACGACTACGCGGTGATGGTCGGCTGGGCCGATCCGCGCAAGGACGCGGCAACCGCAGTGGCGGCCCACCAGCTGGTCGTCGAAGACGTCCCGCACGACCTGGTCCTCGTCGGCGCCGGACATCCCACGTTTGCCGCGGTGCGGCTGCCGCCGGCTCCCCGGGTCCGCACCCTCGGGCACACCTCCGACGACGACCTCGTCACGCTGCTCACCGGCGCGCGGGTGCTGCTCTACCCGAGCCGCTACGAGGGGTTCGGCCTGCCGCCGCTCGAGGCCATGGCCTGCGGCACTCCGGCGGTCGTCAGCGACATCCCCGCCCTGCGGGAGAGTACGGCGGGGACCGCCACGGTCGTAGCGCCGGGGGACGTGACGGCGTGGGCGGAAGCCCTGCGAGACGGACTGGCGGGCAGGCTCAGCCCCGCGACTCCTCCGACGCGGTCTTGGCAAGACGTGGGGCAGCAACTGGCAGCTGCGCTACCGGCAGGATCGGGCGCGACACGCCGCCGTTGAGCACGACCTCTTCCATCACGTCGTCGAGCCGGCGGACGAAGGTCTCCGCGGCGAACTGCTGAGCCCGCCGGCGCGTGGCGCGACGCGACACCAGCCGGCCGTTGGGCCCGTCCGCTGCGACGATGCGCATCTGCTCGGCGAACGCCCACGGCGTGGGCGGCAGCAGCCACCCGGTGACGTTGTGGATCACGCTCTCGCGCGGCCCGCCCGCGTCGACCGCGAGCACCGGCGCACCCGAGGCCATCGCCTCCAGCGGCACGATGCCCCAGTCCTCGTTCGGCGCGGTGAACACCACGGCCATGCAGCGGGCGTAGAGCGACGCGAGCTCTTCGTCGCTCGGGTGGATCAGGAACTCGACCGGCAGCCCCGCGGCGTGCTGGCGCAACGTCTGCAGGTAGGGCCGGCTCTTGCTGTCGACACCGCCGGCGATCACCAGCGAGGCGTTCATGCCCTTGTCGCGGGCGACCCGCAGCGCCTGGATCGCGAGCTCGATCCGCTTCTCCCACATGATCCGGCCGGCGACCAGGAAGAAGTTCTCGCGCGGGAGCGTCGGGTGCAGCGTGAACTGCTCCAGGTCCACGCCGGGGTGCAGGACCTCGATCTCCTCCGCGGGAAGCCCGGCCCGCTCGATGCGGTGCGCGGTCTCCTGGCTGTTGGCAAGGACGTAGGAGTAGCGCTTCCACATCCGGCGGTCGACCGCCTTGAACCCCGGCGCAAGCGCCAGCAGCGCGGCGTACTTGCGCAGGCTGCGCGAGCGCAGCGCCTGGCGCGTGACCGGGTCGTGGAGGATCTTCAGCGGGGTGTGGCAGTAGCAGACGGTCGGCAGGTCGTTGCGGGCGACCACGAAGTCACCGAGACCCTCGGAGGAGACCAGCAGCCCCTGCTCGTCGCGCAGCGGGAGCTCGGTACGGCTGATCCGGTACGCCGCCTGGGCGAGCGCGGGCAGCGCTCGGCGTACCGAGACCTGGGGCTCGAGTACGACGATGCGGGCGTCACGCAGCCCGGGAAAGGTGCCGGCGGAGTCGTAGTGGTGGGTGTAGAGCGTCCAGTCGTGCCGGCTGCGGCTGGTGATCTCGAGAAGCGTGCGCTCGATGCCGCCGGTGACGTAGATCCAGGGGTGGTAGAGCGCCAGCTTCACAGCGTCATACCTCTCGCTCGCCTCGACCCTCTAGGCACGCGGCCCCTTCAGATCCCGCATTCCTACCCCGAACGTGCCGACCACCAGCCCCAGCAACGTACCCAGCGTACGGGTTGCGACCGTGATCGCGCCGAACTCGTAACCGTGGCGGAGATCATCTAACACTGGGCGCAGGCCTTGTTCGAGGACCGCCTCGCGCAGCAATCGGCGCGCCCTGGGACGGTCCCAGCGCCGCAACCGGGCGATCCGCACGCCCATCCCTTTGCCGTAGCCCCAGTCCAGCCGGACCAGCTCGCGACGGCCGCGCCACTGGTCGTGCTCGGCCACCGCCGCCGGCTCGAACAGGCCGGTGAGCCCCTGCTGGAAGAGCCGGTCGAACAAGTCGAGGTCCTCAGCGCTGGCGGCCCAGCTGCCAGGTCCCAGGGTCTCGTCGAAACCGCCGACCGACTCGAGCGCAGCGCGGCGTACCCCGAGGTTCGCGCTCGCGCCGAGGTCGCCGGACAGCCCGGAGTGCAGCGGCTCGCGGGCGGTGCGGCTGCTGATCGCGACCGGCCGCTCCGCCTCCGCCTGACCCTCCGGTACGACGACCCGGCCGGTGACGAAGCTGACCGATGGGTCGGCGAAGCCGGCAACAAGGGCGTCTGCCCACCCGGCGCGGACCCGCACGTCGTCGTCCACGAACCCGATCAACTGGTGTTGCGCCGCCCGCCAGCCGGTGTTGCGGGCCAGGCTCGCCCCCGGCTGGTCGCATCGCACAAGGCGGACGCCGAAACGGTCGGCGAGCGCCCGGATCGCGGCGGCATCGGTCGAGGCCGAGTCGACGACCACGACCTCGTCTGCGCCGGTGAGCTCTCGCGCCAGCGACTCGAGACAGCGCTCGAGCATGGCGGGCCGGTTGCGGGTCGGGACGACGACCGAGAGCGGCTCACGCACGTCTGCCGCCCGGGCTCCCCGCGAGCGCGCGCCGGTAGACCTCGCGGGTCGCCGCCGTCACCGCCTCGATGGAGTGGGACTGCGCCGCGGAGGCACCCGCTGCCTCGGCGTACGCCGCGACCGCCGCGTCGTCGCTGAGCACCTCGCGCAGCGCCAGGGAAAGGGCCGACGCGTCGCCGGCCGGGACCACCGGCCCGGCGCCGAGACCCCTCACCAGCTCGGCGACCGCCGGGTCGTCGGAGCCGACCACGACGCGGCGGTGCCGTGCCGCCTCGACCGCGGCCAGTGACGAGCCCTCGGGCCGCCGCCCGGGGACCGAGGCGACGACGAGCGCGCGCACCCGGCCGAGCAAGCCGGAGAGCTCGAGCTCGTCGAGCCAGCCGAGGAACTCCACGCGCGAGCCGAGCGGCTGCGCCTTGCGGCGCAGTGCTGCCTCCATCGGTCCCGCTCCGGCGATCAACAGCCGTGACCCGCGGGCGTCCTCGCCCAGCCGGGCGAACGCGTCGATGACGACGTCGATGCCCTTGTCCGGCGCGAGCCGGGCGGCGACCAGCAGGTCGCGGCACTGCTGCGCCGGCACGAGGACGCCGACCGGCTCGGCGGCCGGGACGCCGACCGTCGAGACCGCGGGAAGGCCCGCGCCACGAGCCAGCCGCGACACCTCGTCACTCACGCCGATGGTTGCCGACAGGTTCCGCCGGGCGGCGCGGAGTACGGCGGCGGCCGCGGCCGCCTCGGCCACCCGCTTGGGCGACCCGACGCGGTGCTCGCGAGCGCCGAAGAGCCGCCTGTCGTGCAGTGTCATCACCTCGGGCACCGCCACCGCGCCGAGGACGCTTGCCGACAGCTCCCGGCTGACGTTGTGGTGGTGCACCACGTCCGGGGCGAAGGCCCGCGCCCGGGCGGCGAGCATCCGGCGCGCGCCCGGGTCCCACACGTCGAGCGCCTTGCGCAGGCCGCGGTGACGGCGCTCGCCGGCAAACACCTCGACCGTGTCGCCCGCAGCGCGCAGCCCGGCCGCCAGGCGACGCAGGTAGGCCTCGGCGCCGTACCCGGCTTCGATCGGCTCGTCATGGACGAGCAGGACCCTCATCGCGTCACGACGACTGGGCGGGCCAGTTCAGCGCGTAGCCGGCGACGATCGGCATGCCGCCCGCGTTGGGCTCGATGGTGCTGCCGTCCGAGGCCGGGCGGTTCTGCACGAGGTCGAACAACCCACCGGTCCCGCCGTCCCAGGCGAAGGCGCTCCAGCTCAGCTCGTGCGAGGTCGCGTAGCCGATGAGGTTGGCGTTGTAGGAACCGCTGTCGCCGTTGGGGAAGCCGAACTCGCTGATGATCAGCGGATAGGTCTTCGCCAGTGACAGCCACTTGTCGAGGATCGGCGTCGGGTCGTAGGGGTCTGCGGCGTACGCCTTCGTGCAGTTCGGCGGCGGCCCCTGCGGGCAGGTGTAGGCGTGCACGCCGTAGGCGATGTTGTAGCCGTCGACGAACTGGGTGGGCGCTTGGCTGGCGTAGTTGAGGCCGCTGATCACGACGAGGTTCTTCGCGCCGGTGTTGCGGACGTCGTCGTAGAGCTGCTGCATGCCGGCGGCTGCGACGCCGTGGCCGTCGAATGTGTAGGCGCCCCCGTTGAGCCAGATCGACTGCGGGACGTACGGCTCGTTGAATAGGTCGAAGGCGACCAGCGGGTTGCTCTCGTAGCGGGTCGCCACCTCCTGCCAGAAGGTCAGCGAGCCGGGCGAGTCGGCCATGGGAGTCAGCGTCGGCGGGCGGCAGTCGCCGGCGGTGGAGAAGTGGAGGTTGATCAGCGCGACCATGCCCCGGGAGGTCACCCAGTTGACGACCTTGTCGACCTCTTCGGGGTAGTGCGCGTCGTAGTAGCAGGAGCTCTGCAGCCACAGCTGCTCCCCGAGTGAGATGCGGACCTCGTTGGCGCCCCACATCGACAGCTGCTGGATCTCGCCCTCGGTGGGCAGCGGGTTCTTCGATCCGCCTTCGAGGCCGAACCGCTGCATCCCGCGAAGGATGAGCGGCTTGCCATTGCCGTCGAGGATCTGGTTGCCCTGGGTGGTCAGTGGCCCGACGACGGGGGCGTGGCCGCCCGGCGTCTCGGCCAGCGTCACGTCGTCGACGTACTGGTCGGCCGCGGCACTCGACGCGGGGAAGGACACCCCGAGCTCGACCTGTGCCGTGCCCTTCGGGGAGATGGCCGCCACGATCGGCGGCTGTCCCCAGGCCGGGGTGTCGCGGGCGGGTTCGCCGTACTCAGTGTCGGTGACGATGCCCTGGGAGTCGATGAACCGCAGCTCGAGCTGGACCAGGCTGTTGCCGGCGGAAGTCTTGACGTAGGCGCTGCCGACGAAGCGGTTCCCGGCGGACGCGTGCTCGTCCGGGGACCAGACAGTCAGCGCCGGGACCTGCAGGTCGCTGCCGTCGGCCGGCGGGCTGCCACCGGAGGTGTCGGGGGCGCTCGGCGGCTGGGCGCCGCGGCTCACCGACAGCGCTCCCGAGCCCCGGTAGCCACGGTCGACCAGGCCCAGCGACGCCGAGTCCGGAGTCCAACCGCCGAGGCTTCCGGTGAACTGCGATGCGGCGCCGGTCAGCAGCTGGGTCGGGCGCAACGAAGCGCCCACCGGCAGGGCGTGCGGTGGCGTCGTCGTGGTCGGCTCGGGGCTCGTTGACGACGAGCCTCCGCGAGTCGCGATCACGGCGCCGACGGCGACCAGGACCGTGACGATGACCGCGATCGCGATCGCGCCGGCACGCTCCTGCCACTGCTCGCGAGCGCTGCCTGGCACGACGAGCAGGCTAGTCGCGGGCCCTTGAATCCAGCCGGATATCTTCACGACATGGATCTGAACCAGACCTCTGCCGTTGTCACTGGTGGCGCCTCCGGGCTCGGTGCCGCGACCGCGCGGCTGCTCGCGCAGCAAGGTGTCGGCGTGGTGGTCGCCGATGTGCAGGACGACAAGGGCGAGGCCCTGGCAAAGGAGGTCGGTGGCGTCTTCGTGCACACCGACGTCACGAACACCGAGCAGATCATCCAGGCGGTCGAGACCGCCGTCGGCATGGCGCCGCTGCGCTCGCTGGTCTGCTGCGCCGGCATCGGGTCGGCCCAGCGAACCGTCGGCAAGGACGGCGAGTACTCCTCGGCGTTCAACCTCGACATGTACAAGCTCGTGATCGCGATCAACCTGACCGGGACCTTCGACTGCGTGCGCATCGCCGCTACCGCGATGAGCCGCAACGACGCGGATGCCGACGGCGGGCGGGGCGCGATCGTGCTCACCGCGTCGGTTGCCGCCGAGGACGGCCAGATCGGTCAGGCGGCGTACTCGTCGTCGAAGGGCGGCATCGTCGGCATGACGCTGCCGGTCGCCCGTGACCTGTCGGCCATCGGCGTACGGGTCAACACGATCCTGCCCGGGCTGATCGACACGCCGATCTACGGCGAGGGGCCGGGGGCCGAGGAGTTCAAGGCGAACCTCGGCAAGCAGGTGCTGTTCCCGAAGCGGCTCGGCCACGCGGAGGAGTACGCGACCCTGGCGCTCGAGATGCTGCGCAACAGCTACTTCAATGCCGAGTCGGTCCGCCTCGACGCCGGCATCCGCATGCAGCCGCGGTAGCTGGGGCGCATCGAACTCCAGGTCAAAGTCAAAGGCGGCTAAGACGGGGCGCGGTAGCCGCTCTTGGTTGCTTGCCGCTGGCTTGTCCCGTTGCGTCGGGGGTTTGTGGCTTTGACGTGTCTAAAACCGCCATTTCGGCACGACAAAGCCACAAAACCCCCGGGTCCCACGCAACCGCGCAGCGCAAACCAGCCCCAGACCCAGCCGTTCCCCCGTATTAGCCGCTTTTGACTTTGACTTTGACGTTGACGTTGGCAGCTAGTCCTTGAAGACCCAGTAGCGGGCTGAGACGAAGTTGAGTACGGCGTTGACCGCCACCGCCACCAGCTTGCTCACCAGGTAGTAGAGGCCGAGGTGGGTCAGCCCGCGCACGATCAGCAACGTCGAGCCGACGTTGATGGCCACCATCAGCAGGTACGGCCCGACCACTGAGCCGTGCGACGCCGTCGCCTGGAAGGTCCAGTTGCGGTTGAGCGTGTAGTTGACGATCACCGCGGCAACCGAGCCGGCAATCGTCGCCAGCGTGAGCGAGACCTTCGCGCCCGAGTGCAGCCCGTAGAGGAACGCGAAGTCGGCGCCGAGGCTGCACACCCCGGTGATCAGGAACCGGACGAGCGACTCCTTCAGGGACGGCCGGTCGGCGCGCCCGCCGTGTCCCTCCGCGACGAGCGTCGCCACCGGGCTGGCCGCGGGCGCTACCCGGTCGTCGGCCATCTGCACATTCTTACCGAGCAAGGCCGAGGGCCGCCCGCCCGAGACTCGGACAGGCGACCCTCGCCGCAATCTCGGTCGGGGTCAGACCGAGATGCGCACCTCGCTGATCTCACCCTCGGTCGTCTCGACCTTGGCCTCGCCGCCGTTGTGGCCGCCACCCGGGATCACCCGGACCGTCCACGAGCCGGGGCGGGCGAAGAACCGGAACTGGCCGGTGGCCGACGTCACGACCTCGGCGGTGAACTCGCCGCCGCCGTCGAGCAGCCGCACGTAGCCGCCGGAGACGGGCGTGTCGCCCTGGTAGACGAGGCCCTGCACGACGGTCTCGCCGCTGGGGATTCCTTCGCGACTGATCGTCGCCTGGTCAGGTGCTCCACACATGCTCAGACGCCCTTCTCGATCGGCACACCGACGAGCGAGCCGTACTCAGTCCACGACCCGTCGTAGTTCTTGACGTTGCCCTGCTCCAACAGCTCGTGCAGCACGAACCAGGCGTGCGCGCTGCGCTCGCCGATCCGGCAGTACGCGATGGTGTCCTTGCCGAAGTCGACGCCCTCGCTCTTGTAGAGCTCGGTGAGCTCCTCGTCGGAGCGGAACGTGCCGTCCTCGTTGGCCGCCTTGCTCCACGGGATGTTGACCGCGCTGGTCACGTGGCCCGCACGCTGCGACTGCTCCTGCGGCAGGTGCGCCGGCGCGAGCAGCTTGCCGGAGAACTCGTCCGGCGAGCGCACGTCGACGAGGTTCTTCACGCCGATGGCGGCCACGACCTCGTCGCGGAACGCGCGGATGTCGTTGTTCGGTTCCTTCGCCTGGTACGACGTGGCCGGCCGGTTCGGCTGCTCGGACACGAGCTCCCGGCTGTCGAGCTCCCACTTCTTGCGGCCGCCGTCCATCAGCTTCACGTCGTCGTGGCCGTAGAGCTTGAAGTACCAGTACGCGTAGGCCGCGAACCAGTTGTTGTTTCCGCCGTACAGGACGACGGTGTCGTCGTTCGCGATGCCGCGCTCGGACAGCAGGGCCTCGAACTGCTCCTTGCTGACGAAGTCCCGCTTGACCGGGTCCTGCAGGTCTCGCCGCCAGTCGATCCGGATCGCGTTGCGGATGTGGTTCTTGTCGTACGCCGCGGTGTCCTCGTCGACCTCGACCAGAACGACCTTCGGGTCGTCGAGGTGCGCCTCGACCCAGTCCGCGTCGACGAGCACGTCGTTGCGAGCCATAGTTGCCAACTCCTTTGGGAAAAGATGCACGAAACAGGCGCCGCCAGCGATCGCGGGCGACGTGAGGGGCCGGAGTGGTCAGGCCAGACAGAGGCAGGTGGCCACGCGGCACAGGTCGACCGCGCGCCGGCTCCACAGCACCGCGTCGAGCCGCGGTCCGCCGGGAGTTGCCATGCCGCAGAGCGTACCGGGAACAGATCATGGCATGATTTAGTTGCACAGGCTAAGGAATCGCTCACCGACCTGAGGAACCCACGTGTCAGCCGCCGTCAGCCCTGCCCCGCCGTCGAGCGGGCGCATCCCGTACAAGTGGATCGCCCTGTCGAACACCACCCTCGGCATCCTCATGGCAACGATCAACAGCTCGATCCTGATGATCGCCCTGCCCGACATCTTCCGGGGGATCCACCTCAACCCGCTCGCGCCGGGCAACACGCCGTACTTCCTCTGGATCCTGATGGGCTTCCTGCTGGTGACCAGCGTGCTGGTGGTCAGCCTCGGCAGGGTCGGCGACATCTACGGCCGGGTGCGCATGTTCAACCTCGGCTTCGCGATCTTCACCGCCTTCTCGGCACTGCTGTCGATCACCTGGCTGACCGGCACCCACGGCGCGCTGTGGATCGTGCTGATGCGGCTCGGTCAAGGCGTCGGCGGCGCCTGCATCCTGGCCAACTCGTCGGCCATCGTGACCGACGCCTTCCCGGAGACCGAGCGCGGCCTCGCGCTGTCGATCAACGGCGTCGCGGCGATCAGCGGCTCGTTCATCGGCCTGGTGCTCGGCGGCCTGCTCGCGCCGGTCTCGTGGCGCCTCGTCTTCATCGTCTCGGTCCCGCTGGGCCTCGCGGGGACGCTGTGGTCCTACCTGAAGCTGCGGGACAACGGCATCCGCACCCCCGCGAAGATCGACTGGATCGGCAACCTGCTGTTCGCCGCCGGTCTGATCGGCGTCCTGCTCGCGATCGTGTACGGCCTCGAGCCGTACGGCGGGCACACGATGGGCTGGACCAAGCCGTTCGTGCTGGCCTGCGGGATCGGCGGCCTGGCCATCCTTGCACTGTTCGTCGTGGTCGAGAACCACGTGAAGGACCCGATGTTCCGGCTGCACCTGTTCAAGAGCCGTACCTTCACGATGGGCAACGTCACCGGCCTGCTCGCGGGCCTGTCGCGAGGCGGCCTGATGTTCACTCTCATCATCTGGCTGCAGGGGATCTGGCTGCCCCAGCACGGCTACTCCTTCGAGCGCACGCCGCTGTGGGCCGGGATCTACATGGTCCCGCTGACCGTCGGCTTCCTGATCTCCGGACCGATCTCGGGCCGGCTCACCGACCGGTTCGGTCCCAAGCCGTTCGCAACCGCCGGCATGGCGCTGTCCGCGGTCTGCTTCCTGCTGTTCGACCTCATGCCGATGAACTTCAACTACGTGTGGTTCGCGCTCCTGCTGCTGGCAGTGGGTCTCTCACTCGGCCTGTTCTTCGCGCCGAACATCGCCAGCGTCATGAATGCGACACCCGCCTCACAGCGTGGCGCCGGTGCCGGGATGCTCAACACGTTCCAGAACAGCGCGCAGGTGCTCTCGATCGGAATCTTCTTCACCGTCATCACGCTCGGTCTCGCCTCGGGCCTCCCGCACGCCATGCAGAGCGGTCTGGTCGCCCAAGGGATGCCGGTGGCGCAGGCGCACAGCATCGCGAACCTGCCCCCGATCGGGACGCTGTTCGCGGCGTTCCTCGGTTACAACCCGATCCAGCAGCTCATCGGGTCTGCGTCGGCCGCGCACGTGAGCGCAGCGCACTACCACTACCTGACCGGCCGCAGCTTCTTCCCGTCGCTGATCACCGGCCCGTTCGGGCACGGTCTGCACCTGGCGATGCTCATGGCCGCCGGTGTGAGCATCATCGGCATGATCTGCTCCGCGCTGCGCGGGTCGGACACCGTCGAAGGGCGGATGCGCAGCGGCGCCGAGTCGGTCGAGGCGGGGATCGCCGGAGCGGGCGACGAGGTCATGGCCGAGGTCGGCGCCGGCGCTGCGCTCGAGGCCTACGAGGAGTAGAGGCAGCTGTCGGCGGGGATCGTCGCCGGGAGCCGGTAGACCGTCCCGTCGTAGTCGCGGAAGACCACCTGTACGCCGGGGATCGCCGAGAGCCACTTGGCGATCCGCCCGGTGTGGGCCGCGGGAAGCGGCTCCAGCACGACGTAGTCGTCGTGCACCCGGTCGAGCACTCCGAGCAGCGCCTGGCAGGTGCTCGGCCCTTCGAAGGCATGGCTCGGGGCGCTGACCCCGATGTAGTTGACGGTGTTGTCGAAGGTCCGGCCGTAGAACGGGTACTGCAGCCCGTGCCCCGCGACGCCGATGCGCACGTGCTGGAACGCCCCGACCGTGGCGAACAGCCGGTCCTGGAACCCGTGTGAGGAGTAGCGGTCGCGCAGGTAGTTGCGCTGCAGGACCGCGCCCCAGCCGACGACCCCAACGGCAACGACCGCGGCGAGTACGCCGACCGCTACCGCCGTCCGCCGGCGGCGGACGATCTCGCGGGCGCCGAAGCCGACCAGGACGATCGCGACGGTCACCGCCGTTCCCTCGCCGTAGTCGATCTGCTGGGGCAGCGAGGACAGTGCCAGCAAGACGAGGGTCAGGACGGTGAAGCAGATCGTCACTATCGGCGCGACCCGCCGCAGCCGCGGCGAGCTCGCCAGCAGGACGATCGCGACGACGATCGACGGCAGTGCGTAGCGGGTGTTGGTAGCGAACAGCACCGGTGCCCCGGCGACGCCGATCGCCGTCGTCGGCGTGACGAGGTAGGCCAGGAACCCCGCGGCCGTCACGATGCCGAGCGCCCTGCGCAGGCCGGAGCGGTCGAACACCACCGCGATCACCACCCCGGCCACCAGCAGCAGCCCGACCAGCGGCCACAACCCGGTCCACACCGCGTGCAGGCCCGGCACGAACCAGTGCCGGATCACGCTGTAGTCCCCGAGGTAGTGGGCCACCGTGTAGGCGAAGGGCTGCACCTCGGGATAGGGCACGACGTGGAAGCCGTGGCCCGCGACGGTGAGGTTGAGGTCGGGGACCGGTGACCCGACGGTGATCCAGTCGCGGACGTACCAGAACCCGCCGGTGACGACGGCTGGGCCCGCTAGCGCGGCGAAGGCCGCCCACCGGCTCTTGCTCGCCATCACGACGACCGCCAGGGCGAGGAGTACGACGACGGGCAGCGCGTTGAGCTTCGTACCGGCCGCAAGGCCTAGTGCCGCCCCGGCCAGCGAGAGCTCGGTGAGCCAGCGGTTACGTGGCTTGTCGCCGCGGGGCAGTCCCGCAACCGCGACCATCGCGACGGCGCTGAGCAGGAACGCCATGGTGGGGATGTCGTTGAGGCCAGGTCCCGAGCTCGCCCTCGACACGATCGGCAGAGCAAGCACCGCCGAACCCGCGGCGAGGGCGGGCGCACCGCGCGACCAGCACGCGCCGATCACCCAGCAGGCGAGCAGCGCCAGCCAGCCGAAGAGCAGGTTCAACCCGAAGACCGCGATGTCCGGCCGAGGCCCGAGCATCCCGACCGCGTCGAGCAGCTCCGCGTCGTACGGGTAGTAGGCCGTGCCGTCCGATGACGCCGTGTGGTGGATCCGGTCGATGTTGTGCGACTCGACGATCTGAGCCGCCTGGGTCAGGTGGTAGTGGAGGCTGTCCAGGTCGTGGGGTCCGGTGGTGAGCACCGAGGCGTCCCGGCCGATCAG
>DASZUS010000073.1:0-2724 GCA_035547515.1 Mycobacteriales bacterium | reverse complement strand
GAGGCATCGAATGCTCGACTCCTCGCGCACCGTCACGACCCGCCTGACGCTCACCGTCAGCGCGGCCACCGGAGACGCGCGCCTCGACGCCGAGCTTCGCTACGACGCGAACGACCCGCTGGCGGTGTCGCTGGCGATCGGCACGCAGTGTGACCAGCCGGTGGTGTGGGTGTTCGCGCGCGACCTGCTCGCGAGTGGGGTGTCGGCGCCGGTAGGCGAGGGAGACATCACGATCGAGCCCGCGGAAGGCAACGACATCCGCATCACGCTCGCGACCGACTGCCTGGCCACCCTGGTCGCGCCGCGCGGACGGGTCGCAGAGTTCCTGATCGAGTCCTTCACCCGGGTCCCGTCGGGCACGGAGTTCTCCGGGGTCGACATGGACGCCGAGATCGCGGCGCTGCTCGGATAGTGGGCTGTCCGGGCTATCCGGTGCGGTTAGATTCGCTCCGCCTGATGTCGTTCGGCGAGCTGTTTGACCTGGCGCGGTAGCCGCCCGCTGGCCAGGTCGGCGACCGTCACGTTCTCGAGCACCTCGCGCAGGCTGCCGCGCACCGCCATCCAGACGTCCCGCAGCGACTCCGCCGCCCCCGGGTAGCTCAGGTCGGTCAGGCTGAGGTCGCGAACGTTGGCCAACGGACCGTCAACCGCGCGGATCACGTCGGCCAGCGTGATCTCCGCCGCCGACCGCGACAGCACGTAGCCGCCCTCTCGCCCTCGCTGGCTGCGCACCAGATGCGCGTTACGTAGCTCCCGGAGGATGCCGAGCAGGAAGTTGAGCGGGATGTCCTGCGCGAGCGCGATCTGCTCAGCCTTGACTGCCCCGTGCTCGCCACCGGCGGCCAGCTCCGCCATGGCGCGGACGGCGTAGTCGGACTTCGCAGAGATCCGCACGCAACTAAGTCTCCCTCACCACTGCAGATTTGCGTGGCGCGGCATGCGGCTAACGGCGCTTGCGGGCCACCACCACGCCGGCCACGACTGCGGCCGCACCGGCGGCGGCGAGCACCGCGGGCCGTGGCCCCTCACCGGTGCCGCCCTCGCCCGGCAACGCGGAGCTGACCTGCTCCTTCACGGCGCGTGCGCTCCTCGTCGCGGCGCGACGCGGATTGAGGCGGTCGGTGATCGCGTCGATCGTCTCGGCCAGCTCGGCGCGGGTCTGCTCGATCTCGCGAACGATGACCTCGGGCTTGCGGGTTGCTGTCACGTGACCTCCACGGCTGGGCGCGACTCAAGGGAATCTTGCCCCGCCGCCCTCGATCTACGCCACCGGCGCTACCGTCGGCGGATGCCGCTTGCCGCCGGAGACACCGCCCCTGCCTTCACCCTGCTCGACGACACCGAGAGCAAGCACAGCCTCAAGGATTTCAAGGGCCGCAACCTCGTCATCTACTTCTACCCCGCCGCTCTCACGCCGGGCTGCACGAAGCAGGCGTGTGACTTCCGCGACAACCTCGCCCTGCTCGACGACGCGGACTATGCGGTCGTGGGAATCTCACCGGACAAGCCGGCGAAGCTCGCGAAGTTCCGCGAGACGCACGACCTGACGTTCCCGCTGCTGTCGGATCCCGACAAGCAGGTGCTCGAGGCGTACGGCGCATGGGGCGAAAAGACGATGTACGGCAAGAAGGTCACCGGAGTGATCCGCTCCACCTTTGTCGTCGACCCCAAAGGCAAGATCGCGCACGCGTTCTACAACGTGAAGGCCACCGGCCACGTCGCCAAGCTGCTGCGCGACCTCAGCCTCTAGCCGCAGCACCCCTCCGCCGGAGGTTCCGCGCGACCGAGCGGACGAGGGAGGGGTCGGTCCAGAGCACCGACGCCGCCCACCTGGCGCTGAACTCGCTGGCGAACACCGCCGCGGCCTGTCCCGGCGTCAGCGCGTCCATGCGGCGGATCACGCGATCCCAGTCAGCATCGGTGAAGCGGCAGATCCGCTCGTTGATCGCGTAGGAGACCTTGAGGTTGCGTCCCATCTGCTTGCGCCACTGCTTCGGGTACGCCGCCATGCCCCTGGGCGTGTAGTCCCCGCCGGCGCCGACGATCGCCTTCCCCGCGGTGCGCCCGGCGATGATCGCGTACCGGATCCCCTCACCGAGCAAGGTCGATCCTTGCCCGGCAGCGTCCCCGGTCACCACGAGACCTTCGCCGACGAGGGTCGCGGCGTCCGGCGGAAGCACCGGCATCAGCCCGCTGTGCATCTCCAGCGGGCTCGAGTGCAGGCCTTCCGCCGCGCCCGCGAGCCGGGCGAACTCCGCACGCAGGCCGTCGAGCAGCGCGCGGGGCTCCGCCTCGCTCTCCGGCCGTACGACGCCCACGCCGAGGCGGACCCGGCCGTCGCCGCAGGGAAACGCCCAGCCGTATCCGCCCGGGGCGACGTCGTCGCCGAGCCAGAAGATGACCTCGTCCTGGTCGTAGCCGGGGGCGTGCAGCTCCAGCTCCATACCCACCGCGCTGCGCTCGTTGGCCGGCCGCAGCCCGGCCTCGCGAGCTAGGAAGCCGGTGTGGCCGCTGGCGTCGACGACCACTCGCGACGACAGCTCGTACCGGCCGCGGAACGGATCGCGGACCGTCACCCGGCGGTCCGCTGTCAACCCCTCGACGTGCGCTTTCAGCCGGATCTCCGCGCCCGCCTCGACCGCCTGCTGGGCGAGCCACTGGTAGGTGCCGCGCACGTCGATCACACAGCCGACCGCACGACGGTAGGTCTTGGTCGCGGTCGTC
>DASZUS010000072.1:0-6451 GCA_035547515.1 Mycobacteriales bacterium | reverse complement strand
CTCTTGCTCCTGCTCCATCCAGTCCATCGTGGCGGCGCCCTCGTGGACCTCGCCGATCTTGTAGTTGATGCCGGTGTAGTACAGGATCCGCTCGGTCGTCGTGGTCTTGCCCGCGTCGATGTGCGCCATGATCCCGATGTTCCGGGTCTTGGCGAGGTCGCTGGCCACGGCCGTCGTCACTGTCTCGTCTCTCTCTTTGCTCGTCCGGGTGCGCCGACTACCAGCGGTAGTGGGCGAATGCCTTGTTCGACTCGGCCATCTTGTGGGTGTCTTCGCGGCGCTTCACGCTCGCGCCGAGACCGTTGCTGGCGTCGAGCAGCTCGTTCATGAGGCGCTCGGTCATCGTCTTCTCGCGGCGCTGGCGGGAGTAGCTGACCAGCCAGCGCAGCGCGAGGGTGGTGCTGCGGCCCGGCTTGACCTCGACCGGGACCTGGTACGTCGCGCCACCGACGCGACGGCTCTTGACCTCGATCGCCGGCTTGACGTTGTCCAGCGCGCGCTTGAGCGTCACGACCGGGTCGGTGCCGGTCTTGTCGCGGCAGCCCTCGAGGGCGCCGTACACGATGCGCTGGGCGAGCGAGCGCTTGCCGCCGATGAGCACCTTGTTGACCAGCGAGGTGACGATGGGCGAGCCGTAGACCGGGTCGGAGACGACCGGGTGCTTCGCCGCAGGGCCCTTACGAGGCATCTCTTACTTCTCCCGCTTCGCGCCGTAGCGGCTGCGTGCCTGCTTGCGACCGCGGACACCCTGGGTGTCCAGCGAGCCGCGGATGATCTTGTAGCGGACGCCGGGCAGGTCCTTCACCCGGCCGCCACGCACGAGCACGATCGAGTGCTCCTGCAGGTTGTGACCGACGCCGGGGATGTAGGCGGTGACCTCGATGCCCGTGGTCAGTCGCACACGGGCGACCTTGCGCAGCGCGGAGTTCGGCTTCTTCGGCGTCGTCGTGTAGACGCGCGTGCAGACACCACGACGCTGCGGGCTGCCCTTCAGCGCCGGCGTCTTGGTCTTGCCGATCTTGTCCTGCCGACCCTTGCGGACCAGCTGAGAGATCGTGGGCACTCGCCGTACTCCTCGTTGCTCTGTGGGGTGTTGCTTGGCGTCGTACTGGTCTTGCTCGCGGTGCATCTCCGACCCACGCGGTCGGGCGTGTCGCGCATTCCGTGCTCCGCACGCGCCGCAATCGGCGTGACGGTCTTGCAAGGAGGTTCCAGCACCCTGCCCCGCGCTGCGTAGCTAGTGCCTGCGGCACCGCACAACACTCGCGCCAGTCACGGACGTGCCGGTACTAATGCACGACTTGCATGCCCGGATCGCTCCAGGCACGAGGACACAGCCTACAGAGCGTCGGCGAGCCGGTCAAAACCGCAATTCCCCGCGTGATCTTGACCATCCGCACGCTATGAGCGCCGTTTAGGGTGCGGATCGTCAAGATCACGCTGGGTGTACTGAAGGATTGGGGGGTGCCGACTCGGGCGGAGCTGCTTTCGGCGTACGGCGCGACCATTCCGGATGTCGGCGGGCCGGGCATCCGGATCCTGCTGGTGGGGATCAACCCGTCGCTGTGGTCGGCTTGGTCCGGGCACCACTTCGCCCGGCCGGGCAACCGGTTCTGGCGCACGCTCCACCTCGCCGGGTTGACGCCGGCGCAGCTCGATCCCGGCGACGACGCGGGGGTTGTCGCGGCCGGCCTCGGCATCACCAACCTGGTCGCCCGCGCCACCGCACGAGCCGACGAGCTCAGCGACGACGAGGTACGTGCCGGGCTCGAGCCGCTGCGACGTCTTGTCCGCCGGTGGCGTCCCGAGGTCGTCGCGTTCCTCGGCATCTCGACCTACCGGATCGCCTTCGCCCCCAAGACGGCGGTCGGCGAGCAACCCGAAACCTTCGAAGGCGCCCGGGTCTGGGTGCTGCCTAACCCCAGCGGCCTCAACGCGAGCTACCAGCAGCCCGCGCTGACCGCGGCGTACGCGCAGCTAAACCGATATGCCGCTTCCACCGCCACCACCGCTGGTGGTGTGGCCGGTCGCGATCGCGATGACCGCGGCGACATCGAGCAGTAGCAGGACCCCGCCGACGACGATGCCCGCGATCGCCAGCCCGCGGCCGCCCTCCCCCCGCTCGCGGGTGTGGCGAAGCGCCACCGCGCCGAAGACGACGCCGAGCAGCGGGCCGAGGAACGCCACCAGCAACCCGAGCAGCGAGCAGACCAGCGACGCGATTGCGAACCCGCTCGTGTTGCCCGGCCTCGGGTACCCGTAGCCCGGCTGGTACCCGCTCGGCGGCATCCATCCGGGCGGAGCAGCGTACGGCGGAGCCGGCGGCTGCCAGGGCGGCGGCGTCTTCGGCTCCTCGCTCACGCCACCCAGTGTCCCGCACAAACGTGAAAAGCCCCCGAGGATTGTCCTCGGGGGCCTTTCGACGCGCTGACTAGCGGTAACTGCCGTAGTCGTTGCCGCCGTAGCCCGGCCGCTGGCCGAAGCTGAAGTCCTCCAGCGGCACCGCCTCGCCCGAGCCCTGACCGAAGTCGTAGCCGGCGTCGTCGTACGGCATCATCGTGTAGACGGCGGCCTTGGCCTCCTCCGTCGGCTCCACCCGGACGTTGCGGTAGCGGCTGATGCCGGTACCCGCCGGGATGAGCTTGCCGATGATGACGTTCTCCTTGAGGCCCAGCAGCGAGTCCGACCGCGCGTGGATCGCCGCGTCGGTGAGGACCCGCGTCGTCTCCTGGAAGGACGCCGCCGACAGCCACGACTCGGTGGCGAGCGAGGCCTTGGTGATGCCCATCAGGACCGGACGGCCGGCGGCGGGGGTGCCGCCCTCGGCCACGACGCGCTGGTTCTCCTCCTCGAACTTCGGGCGCTCCGCGAGCTCGCCCGGAAGCAGCTCGGTGTCGCCGGACTCGAGGATGTTCACCCGCTTGAGCATCTGGCGAATGATGATCTCGATGTGCTTGTCGTGGATCGTCACGCCCTGCGAGCGGTAGACCTCCTGCACCTCCTTGACGAGGTGCAGCTGGACCGCGCGGGGGCCGAGGATCCGCAGCACCTCGTGGGGGTCGACGGCACCGGCGTGCAGCTGGTCACCGACCTCGACGTGCTGACCCTCCTCGACGCGCCACTGGCCGCGAGCGCGCTCTGACTCGGTGGCGTACCAGCGCCACGAGAGCATCCGCTTCGACAGCGGATACTCGACCGGCTCGCCGCCGTCGTCAGGGGTGATGACGAACATCGCGGTCTTGTCGGTCTCCTGGATGCTGACCCGGCCCGCGACCTCGCTGATCGGTGCGCGGCCCTTGGGCTGGCGCGCCTCGAACAGCTCGACGACACGCGGCAGACCGTGGGTGATGTCCTCACCCGCGACACCGCCGGTGTGGAAGGTACGCATCGTCAGCTGCGTGCCCGGCTCACCGATGGACTGGGCGGCGATGATGCCGACCGCCTCGCCGACGTCGACCGTCTTGCCGGTGGCGAGCGACCTGCCGTAGCACAGGCCGCAAATGCCGACCTTGGAGTCGCAGGTGAGCACGCTGCGCACCCGCACCTCGGTCACACCCTGGTCCACCAGCTCGCCGATCAGGACGTCACCGAGGTCGGCACCGGCCTTCGCCAGCACCTTCTTGTCGACGACGACGTCCTCGGCGAGGGTCCGCGTGTAGACCCGGGTCTCGATGTTGTCCCGGTCGAGGGCGATCCCGTTCTCGGTCTCGACCGCGATCGGTACGACGATGCCGCGCTCGGTGCCGCAGTCCTCTTCACGGACGATGACGTCCTGGCTGACGTCGACCAGACGGCGGGTCAGGTAACCGGAGTCCGCCGTACGAAGCGCGGTGTCGGCCAGGCCCTTGCGAGCGCCGTGCGTGGAGATGAAGTACTCCAGCACGGTGAGGCCCTCGCGGAAGTTCGCCTTGATCGGCCGCGGGATGATCTCGCCCTTCGGGTTCGCCACCAGACCACGCATGCCGGCGATCTGCTGGACCTGCAGCATGTTCCCTCGGGCGCCCGAGCCGACCATCATCTGGATCGGGTTGTCCTTCGGGAAGTTCTCCCGCATCTTCTGGGCGACCTCGGTCGTCGCGCGAGTCCAGATCTCGATGAGCTCCTGACGACGCTCGTCGTCGGTGATCACACCGCGCTCGTACTGCTTCTGGACCTTCTCGGCCTGCTCCTCGTAGCGACCGACGATCGCCTGCTTCTCCGGTGGGGTCACCACGTCGGAGATCGAGATCGTCACACCCGCGCGGGTGGCCCAGTGGAAGCCGGCCTCCTTGAGCGCGTCGAGCGTGGCGGCGACCTGAACCTTCGGGTACCGCTCCGCCAGGTCGTTCACGATCTCGCCGAGCTGCGCCTTGCGCACCTCGTGGTCGATGAACGGGTAGTCCAGCGGCAGCGCCTCGTTGAACAGCGCGCGGCCGAGCGTGGTCTCGAGCAGCACCGGCTGCCCGACCTCCCAGCCCTCAGGCCCGGTGAACGGACGCTCCGAGGCGTCGGCGCCGCGCTGGACGGCCGGCACGCCGGCGTCCTCACGCGATGCCGGCAGGTCGTCGAGGCGGATCTTGATCCGCGCCTGCAGGTTCAGCTCGCCGGTGTCGTAGGCCATGATCGCCTCGGAGACCGAGGCGAACGTGCGGTCCTGACCGGCCTGGTCCTCCCGCATCAGCGTGAGGTAGTAGAGGCCGAGCACCATATCCTGCGTCGGCGAGGTGATCGGGCGACCGTGCGCCGGCGAGAGGATGTTGTTGCTCGACAGCATCAGGATCCGAGCCTCGGCCTGGGCCTCCGCCGACAGCGGCAGGTGGACCGCCATCTGGTCGCCGTCGAAGTCGGCGTTGAACGCCGTGCAGACCAGCGGGTGGATCTGGATCGCCTTGCCCTCGACCAGCTGCGGCTCGAAGGCCTGGATGCCGAGCCGGTGCAGCGTCGGTGCGCGGTTGAGCAGCACCGGGTGCTCGGTGATGACCTCTTCGAGCACGTCCCAGACCATCGAGTAGCGGGCGTTGGAGCCGGTCGCGCGCTCCACCATCCGCTTCGCGGACTTGATGTTCTGCGCGTGGTTCAAGTCGACCAGCCGCTTCATGACGAACGGCTTGAACAGCTCGAGCGCCATCTGCTTGGGCAGACCGCACTGGTGCAGGCGCAGCTGCGGGCCGACGACGATCACCGAACGGCCGGAGTAGTCGACGCGCTTGCCGAGCAGGTTCTGGCGGAACCGGCCCTGCTTGCCCTTGAGCATGTCGGACAGCGACTTCAGCGGCCGGTTGCCCGGACCGGTGACCGGACGGCCGCGGCGGCCGTTGTCGAACAGCGCGTCGACGGCCTCCTGCAGCATCCGCTTCTCGTTGTTGACGATGATCTCGGGCGCGCCGAGGTCGAGCAGCCGCTTCAGCCGGTTGTTGCGGTTGATCACCCGGCGGTAGAGGTCGTTGAGGTCGCTCGTCGCGAAGCGGCCACCGTCGAGCTGCACCATCGGGCGCAGGTCCGGCGGGATCACCGGGACGCAGTCGAGGACCATGCCCATCGGCGAGTTGCGGGTGTTGAGGAACGCGCTGACGACCTTGAGCCGCTTGAGTGCGCGAGCCTTCTTCTGGCCCTTGCCGGTCCGGATGGTCTCGCGCAGGCTCTCGGCCTCGGCGTCGAGGTCGAAGGTCTTGAGCAGCTTCTTCAGCGACTCGGCGCCCATGCCGGCCTCGAAGTACTCACCCATCGTGCCCGGTACGACGCGCCAGGTGCCGTCCTCGGCCTTGGAGCCCTTGGCGAACCGGTCACGCAGCTCGCGGAAGACCCGCTCGTCGGTGATCAGCTGCTTGACGGCGAGGCTCTTGAACGCGTCGAGCACCGCGTCCAGCTCGTCGATCGACCGCTCGGCGCGGGTACGGATCTGCTTGACCTCGCGGTCGGCGGAGTCGCGCACCTTGCGGCGGGCGTCGGCCTTGGCGCCCTCGGCCTCGAGCTGCGCGATGTCGGCTTCCTGCCGCTTCATCCGCGCGTCGATGTCGGCGTTCATCTTGTCGGTGATGCGCGACTTCTCGACCGAGAACTGCGCCTCGATGCTGGCGAGGTCGCGGTGCCGGGCGTCGGCGTCGACCTCGGTGACGAGGTAGCCCGCGAAGTAGATGATCTTCTCGAGGTCCTTGGGAGCCAGGTCCAGCAGGTAGCCGAGGCGGCTCGGAACGCCCTTGAAGTACCAGATGTGGGTCACCGGCGCGGCGAGCTCGATGTGACCCATGCGCTCGCGACGCACTTTGGCCCGAGTGACCTCGACGCCGCAGCGCTCGCAGATGATGCCCTTGAAGCGCACCCGCTTGTACTTGCCGCAGTAGCACTCCCAGTCCCGGGTGGGACCGAAGATCTTCTCGCAGAACAAGCCGTCCTTCTCAGGCTTGAGCGTGCGGTAGTTGATCGTCTCGGGCTTCTTGACCTCACCGTGCGACCACAGCCGGATGTCGTCCGC
>DASZUS010000071.1:0-123001 GCA_035547515.1 Mycobacteriales bacterium | reverse complement strand
CTCCGCTACACCCCTGCTGAAGCTGTCCAACGTCAGCAAGACCTTCGGGCCGGTCCAGGCGCTCACCGCCGTCGAGCTCGAGATCTACCCGGGCGAGGTCGTCGCGCTGGTCGGTGACAACGGCGCCGGCAAGTCGACGATGATCAAGACCATCTCGGGGATCTGGGCACCCGACGGCGGCCAGATCTTCTGGGACGGCAAGGATGTCCAGATCCGCAACCCGCGCGACGCGGCAGCGCTCGGGATCGCCACGATGTACCAGGACCTCGCGCTCTGCGACAACCTCGACATCGTCCAGAACATGTTCCTCGGCCGTGAGCCGCGCCACCTCGGGCTGCTCGACGAGGCGGCGATGGAGATCTCGGCTCGAAAGACGCTGAGCGAGCTGTCAGTGACGACGGTCCGCTCGATCCGCCAGCAGGTCGGGTCGCTGTCCGGCGGCCAGCGCCAGGCGGTCGCGGTCGCCCGCGCGGTTCTCGAGGACGCCCGCCTCGTGATCATGGACGAGCCCACCGCCGCCCTCGGCGTGTCTCAGACCGCGATGGTCCTCAACCTCGTCAAGACCCTGAGCGAGCGTGGCGTCGCCGTACTGATCATCAGTCACAACCTGGTCGACGTGTTCAACGTGGCCGACCAGATCGCGGTGCTCTACCTCGGACACGTCGCCGGGACATATCCCACCTCCGAGCTCGACACCCAACGGGCAGTCGAGCTGATCACCACCGGGGCGCTCGGATCGGGGCCCGCGACCGGCGGAAGGAACTAGCGGAATGACCGACCCGGCAGCTACGGAGGTCGCGGCCGACGCGGCCACTCCGGCCGTCGCGAGCAACGAGTTGGTCGCCGACTCACTCGGCGAATATCTCGGCGCCCAGTGGAAGCGCATCAGGTCGGGCGAGAGCGGCACGCTGCCGGTCATCGTCGGCCTGATCATCATCGTGATCGTCTTCCAGACGAAGAACTCGCGCTTCGACTCGACCGGCAACCTCGTCAACCTGATCGAGCAGTGCGGCATCTTCATCCTGCTCGGCATGTCCGAGGTCTTCGTGCTGCTGCTCGGGGAGATCGACCTGTCGGTGGGGTACGTCGGCGCGGTCGGGGTGACGATCACCGCCGAGCTGAATGCCCCGCCCCACAACGTCAACTGGTTCCTGGCCGTCGTCGTCGGGCTTGCCGCCTGTGCTGCGATCGGGTTGATCCAGGGGTTTCTGATCACCCGGCTCGGCCTGCCGTCGTTCGTCGTCACGCTGGCCGGCCTGCTGTTCTGGCAGGGGGTGCTGCTCTATCTCATCCAGAACGACAAGCAGGCCACCGGCGGCAGCATCGTCATCAACAGCAACGTTCTCAACGACATCGTCAACGGCTCGCTGTCCAATACCGCCGGCTGGATCGTGATGGTCCTTGCAGTGGCCGCCTTCGCGGCGAGCATGCTGCTCCAGCACCGTCGGCGCAGCAGCAGCGGCCTCGTGACGCCACCGATCTCGTTGACCCTGCTGAAGGTCGGCGGCGTCGCGATCCTCGGCGTCGTGCTGGTTCTGGTGTCCAACTCCAACCGCGGCTCGGCCATCGTGCACCTGTCCGGCGTGCCCTGGGTGGTGCCGCTGCTAGGCGTCGCGCTGTTCCTCTACACCGTGCTGCTCGGCAGGACGCGCTTCGGCCGCTACATCTACGCGATCGGCGGCAACGCCGAGGCAGCGCGTCGCGCCGGCATCCGGACCAACAACATCCGGCTCGTCGCGTTCGTGCTGTGCAGCTTCACCGCCGGCCTCGCCGTCCTGGTCTACTTCTCGCAGCTGGGGTCGATGTCGAGCGACTTCGACGGAGGCAACTACGTGCTCTACGCCGTCGCCGCCGCAGTGATCGGCGGCACCAGCCTGTTCGGCGGCCGGGGCAAGATGAGCTTCGCCGTCCTGGGCGGGATCATCATCGCGACCATCTACAACGGCATGGCGCTGATCTCGATCGGCACGGCAGGCCAGGAGATGGTCATCGGCGTCGTGCTCATCGCCGCGGTGATCGTCGATGCGATCGCCCACCGCGGCACGGCACGCCGCTGACCGCTTCCCCGAAGCAGCGCCGCGCGGTCAGCCCGGGTTGGAGAACTCCATCACGCCGTCCTCGAGCTTGGTGAAGCGCAGCTGGAAGGCATCGATCGCGTAGTTCATCGACAGCCGCCACGGCTGCGTGACGCCCTGCTTCGGGTACTTGTCCATGGCGCGCAGGACGTAGCCGGAGTTGAAGTCGAGGAAGGGCGCCTCCTCGACCGCCGGGTCCCTGCGAGGGGTGAACTGTCGCAGGCCGGCGCGCTCGATGTGCTTGATCAGCCGCCAGGTGTAGGCGTAGGTGAGGTCCACCTTCAACGTCCACGAGGCGTTCGTGTAGCCGAAGAACAGCACGAGGTTCGGCACGTCGCTGAGCATGATGCCCTTGTAGGCCATGGTTTCCGGGACGTTGACCTTCTCGCCGTCGACGATCAGCTCGACCCCGCCGAACGGCACCAGGTTGAGCCCGGTCGCGGTGACGATGATGTCGGCGGGCAGCTCCTCGTCCGACTTCAGCCGGATGCCGTTCTCGGTGAAGGTCTCGATGTGGTCGGTGACCACCGACGCCTTGCCTTCCCGCAGCACCCGGAACAGGTCGCCGTCGGGCACGAGGCACAGGCGCTGGTCCCAGGGGTTGTACGTCGGCGTGAAGTGCGCCTCGATCATGTCGGCCGGCAGGCGCTCCCTCTTCTCCAGGCCCTCGCGCAGCAGCCATCTCATCCACTCCGGCCGGCGCCGGCTGATCTGGAAGCTGAGCAGGACCAGGAGGACGTTCTTCCAGCGCACGACGCCGTACGCCCACTTCGCGGGGAGGTGCTTGCGCAGCCGGTTCGCCAGCGCGTCCTCGCTGGGCCGCGCGACGATCCACGTTGGTGATCGCTGCAGCATCGTCACGTGCTCGGCGCGGTCGGTCATCGCCGGCACCATGGTGACCGCTGTCGCGCCGCTGCCGATGACGACAACGCGCTTGCCGCTGTAGTCGAAGCCTTCCGGCCATAGCTGCGGGTGGATGATCGGACCGCGGAAGCGCTCCTCGCCGGGGAACTCCGGCCGGTAGGGATCGTCGTAGCTGTAGTAGCCGGCGCAGCAGAACAGGTAGCGGCAGGTGACCTGGGTGACCTCACCGGTCGCGGCGTCGCTCGCGTCCACGGTCCAGGTGGCGGAGTCGCTGTCCCACTCCGCGCGGGTGACCTTCTTGCCGTACTGGATGTGGCGCTCGACGTCGCCCTCCCGCGCGGTCTCGTGGACGTAGTCGAGGATCGACGGTCCGTCCGCGATCGCCTTCGCCGCGGTCCACGGCTTGAAGCGGTAGCCGAGGGTGTGCATGTCGGAGTCCGAGCGGATGCCCGGGTACTTGAAGAGGGACCACGTCCCACCCATCTCGTCCCGCTGCTCGAGGATGGTGTAGGTCTTGCGCGGGAACTCTTTGCGGAACTGGTGCGCGGTGCCGACTCCGGACAGCCCAGCCCCGATGATCACCAGGTCGAAATGGTTATCCGCCACGTGTTGCATGATCCCACGAGACGCTCGACACGGGGAGGGCTCATGGCCACGCTCAGCAGGGCATCGAAAGGCACGGCGCTCGTCACGGGCGCGTCGTCGGGGATCGGCGAGGCGGCCGCGCTGCGGCTGGCTCAGGCCGGGTTCACGGTCTACGCCGCCGCCCGCCGGGTCGAGCGGATGTCCGGGCTCGCCGAGGCCGGCATCAAGGTCCTGAAGATGGACGTCACCGACGACAAGTCGATGGTCGCCGGCATCGAGCAGATCGTGACGGAGTCGGGCCGGATCGACGTACTGGTCAACAACGCGGGCTACGGCTCCTACGGCGCGCTGGAGGACGTCCCGATCTCGGAAGCCAGATACCAGTTCGATGTCAATGTCTTCGGCCTCGCTCGGCTCACGCAGCTCGTGCTGCCCCACATGCGCGCGAACCGCAACGGCCGGATCATCAACATCTCCTCGATCGGCGGTCGGATCTACGAGCCGTTCGGCGGCTGGTACCACGCGACGAAGTTCGCGGTGGAGGGACTGAGCGACTCGCTGCGGCTCGAGGTGGCGCCGTTCGGGATCAAGGTCGTGATCATCGAGCCTGCGGGTATCCGCACCGAGTGGAGCGGGATCGCCGCGGACAACCTGCGCAAGGCCTCGGGCGAGTCCGCGTACGCCGCACACGTGGACGGGGTTGCGGCGTTCCTCGACCTGGCCGATCGCCCTGCCTTCACGTCGGCGAGCTCGGTCGTGGCCAAGAAGATCGTCAAGGCGGCAACGGCCCGCCGCCCTCGCACCCGCTACGCGACCGGCAAGGGCGCCGGGAGCATCCTGTTCACCCGGTGGCTGCTGCCGGCGCGGGTCTTCGACTCCGTCATGCGGTTCACGTTCGCCCTCGCGCCGCGCTTGACGAAGCGCTAACCCCGCCCGTCCAGCGGCGTCGCGCGCAATGAGTCCCTGCTGTACCTGGCACGAAGGGCAGAGAGGTTGAACCGCAGCGCAGTTGGCCTGAACACACACGACTTGCCGGTGACCACGTCCCCGTAGTGAATCGAGGGTGCCCGGGCGACGACCGACCGCCCCAGCAAGATGCGGATGACGTCGGCGGACAGCATCGCAGCGGAGAGCTCGACCGCCGTCGCGAGCGCAGGTGCCTCGATCGTGCCGGCTGCCACCCGCTGGATCTCCGCGACGTCGACGTATCTAGGCAGCTGAGCGATCCAGCGCCATAACGGGATCGCGACGTCTCCTGCATCGAGCACGTCGTAGGACGTGTCGCGGGCCAACCCGAACAAGCGCTCGAACGCGCCGGCCCCGAACAACGCGGTGTGCCAGGCCGCGAACGCCACCTCGACGCCGATCACGACCGGTATCCCTCGCGCTGCGGCGCTGCGAGCCAAGCGCAGGCCGATCGACGGCCTTGTGTAATCAGTGCCATCGACCAGGACGGTCGAACCAGCGACGAAGTCGTCGACGTTCTCGCTCGTGACGCCGGACTGCCAGATGTCCACGCTGACCAGCGGCGAGACCGCTCTGCACATCTCGGCCACCGCCACTGCTTTGTTGACGCCGAGATTGTGCAACGTCGAGGCGGCCTGACGGTTCAGGTTCGAAACAGTGAAGGTGTCTGGGTCCGCGACCCGGAGGCTTCCGATGCCGGAACGTGCGAGAACTTCAGCGACTCGTCCGCCGATACCGCCGACGCCCGCGATCGCAACGGTCGACTCTCCGAGGCGCTCGATCTCCGGCAGACCGAGCAAGCCCTCGTGACGAGCGAGAAACGGCGGGTGCACCTCAGCCCGCCGTGCTGTTCGGCACGAGACCGTCGTGGAATCGCCGCCCGAAGAAGTCGTACAGCTTCCATTCTCGGCCGCTGTCCGCGCGCCGCACGCCGGGGAGCAACCTCGACGCCTCGCACGCCACTGGGAGGTCCAAGATGTTGCGGTAGACGCACTTTGGTTCGCCGAGCTCGACGAATGGGAAGCCGACGGTCCGCAGGTTGTCGAGCAGAGGGCGCTCCAGCACCGCGAACAGGTTGCGCGTATCTCGGTCAAGCGACTCCCATACCACCCAATGGAACAACGCCAGAACGACCAGAGATCGACGATGCTCCGGATGCACCACTAGCCGCGAAACTTCAAGGTCCTGAACGGACGTCCGGACCCCGTAGTGCCTTGCAATCGGGAGCTCGTCGTCCGCCGCGGATATCAGCCGGACCGTGCCGACAAGCGCCCCACCGGGGCCGAAAACTCCGGCATGCACACACCGTTCGTCGTACTGATCGCGCTCGGTCCCATCGGGAAGCACATGATCCCGCGTGAGGTAGCCACCCTCGCCAGCACAGATATCAGCCCGAAGCCGCTGGCTCGCGATGATCTCGTCGGGGTGGGTCAACGTCCGGACGACGTACATGCCCCCCACCTCCAGCGTGGCCGCATCACCAGGACGTCGATGCTTGGGACACGGATGCGCTATTTATAGCGTGGTTATGAGAGGGACGCTCCTCAACCCTGAAGTGCATGCGGGCGCAGGGGCGAAAGGCTCGCCCGCCAGAGGTCGAGTACCGCGCCGCATTCGGCCGCGCGGTCCGCGCCCGCCGCGAGCAGACCGAGATCAGTCAGGAGGAGCTGGCGCTGCGCATCGGGATGTCCCGGCGATATCTGGCGGGCATCGAGAGGGGCGAGTCCAACCCCAGCCTCGACCAGGTGCTCCGCATCGCGATCGGGCTCGACATCGAGGTTGCCGACCTGCTCCCGTCGCGCCGCCAGCGGACAGCGACCCGACCTACCGGGCGGTAACCGACCTTCGGGGATACCCTCGACTGAGCACCCGCCAAACATCGACGTCGAGTACGCATGGCCACCAACGCCGTGTCACAAGCACGAGCAGGGGCCGAGCGAGATAGAGGACAGATCGGCAATGACGCCGCGATGACCGAGATTGCAGAAACCCCAGTCCAGCGTCTCGATCACGTAGTGATCCGCTTCGCGGGCGACTCCGGGGACGGCATGCAGCTCGCCGGTGACCGGTTCACCTCCGAGACCGCGGAGTTCGGCAACGACCTGTCGACGCTGCCGGACTTTCCCGCGGAGATCCGCGCCCCAGCCGGCACGCTGCCCGGCGTCAGCGCATTCCAGCTGCACTTCGGCGACCACTCGGTGCTGACCCCGGGCGACCACGCCGATGTCCTGGTGGCGATGAACCCGGCCGCGCTGAAAGCCAACCTCGGTCACCTGCGGCGCGGCGGCACGATCATCGTCAACTCCGACGAGTTCACCCCCCGCAACCTCAAGAAGGTCGGGTACGACGAGAACCCGCTCGAGGACTCCTCGCTCGAGGGTTACGACGTCCATGCGCTCGACCTGACCTCGCTGGCGGTCAAGTCGGTCGAGGGCCACGACGTCGGGCGCAAGGACGGCGAGCGCGCGAAGAACATGTTCGCCCTCGGCCTGCTGTCCTGGCTCTACAGCCGCCCGACCGAGAGCACCATCCGCTACATCGAGCAGCGGTTCGCCAAGAAGCCCGAGCTCGCGGGCGCCAACGTCGCCGCCTGCAAGGCCGGCTGGAACTACGGCGAGACCACTGAAGGCTTCGTGGTCCGCTACGAGGTCGGCCCCGCGCCGATGAAGCCCGGCAAGTACCGCACCATCCACGGCAACACCGCGCTCGCCTACGGCCTGATCGCCGGCGCCCGCCAGGCTCAGCTGCAGCTGTTCCTCGGCACGTACCCGATCACGCCGGCCTCGGACATCCTGCACGAGCTCGCGAAGCACAAGCACTTCGGCGTGCTCACCTTCCAGGCAGAAGACGAGATCGCCGGTGTCGGCGCGGCACTCGGTGCGTCGTTCGGCGGCTCACTGGGGGTCACGACGACCTCCGGGCCCGGTGTCGACCTGAAGGCCGAGACCGTGGGTCTGGGCATCATGCTCGAACTGCCGCTGATCGTCGTCGACGTACAGCGCGCGGGCCCCTCCACGGGCATGCCGACCAAGACTGAGCAGGCCGATCTGCTGCTGGCGATGTTCGGCCGCCACGGCGAGGCACCGGCGCCGGTCATCGCGCCGCAGTCGCCGGCGGACTGCTTCGACGCCGCGATCGAGGCGGTCCGGATCGCGACGACCTACCGGACCCCCGTCTACCTGCTGTCCGACGCCTACCTCGCCAACGGCAGCGAGCCGTGGCTGATCCCGGACGTCACGACCCTTCCGGAGTTCCCGGCGGAGTTCGCCAAGCCGCTCGCCGAGGGCGAGACCTTCTTGCCGTACGCCCGCGACCCGCAGACGCTCGCGCGTCCCTGGGCGATCCCGGGCACGCCGGGCCTCGAGCACCGCATCGGCGGTATCGAGAAGGCCGACGGCACCGGCTCGATCTCCTACGACCCGACCAACCACGACAAGAGGGTCCGGCTGCGCCAGGCGAAGGTCGACGGCATCGCCGCGTCGATCCCGCTGCTGGAGGTCGACGACCCCACCGATGACGGCGAGGTCCTCGTGCTCGGCTGGGGCTCGACGTACGGACCGATCGCCGCAGCGGTGCGCGCCGCCCGAGCCAACGGGCTGAAGGTCGCTCGCGCGCACCTGCGCCACCTCAACCCGCTGCCGTCGAACGTCGGCGAGGTCCTGCGGCGCTACGAGAAGGTGCTGGTGCCGGAGATGAACCTCGGCCAGCTCGCGATGATCCTGCGCGCCAAGTTCCTCGTCGACGTCGTCTCCTACAACCAGGTCCGGGGCCTGCCGTTCGGCTCCGAGGACCTGCTCGAAGCAATCACCGGAATGGTGGCCAAATGAGCATCACGCCCCTGCCGATCCCGGTACCTCGCAGCGGGCTCGAGCTCGTCCCGGCGGCCGAGACCGAGCAGTCGCGCAAGGACTTCACCTCGGACCAGGAGGTGCGCTGGTGCCCCGGCTGCGGTGACTACGCGATCCTCGCCGCTATCCAGGGCTTCATGCCGACGATGGGCATCAAGCGCGAGAACACCGTCTTCGTGTCGGGCATCGGGTGCGCCGCGCGGCTGCCGTACTACATGGACACCTACGGCATCCACTCGATCCACGGCCGCGCGCCGGCGATCGCGACCGGGCTGGCGACGGCGCGCAAGGATCTGTCGGTGTGGGTGATCGGCGGTGACGGCGACCTGCTCTCCATCGGAGGCAACCACCTCCTGCACGCGCTGCGGCGCAACGTGAACCTGAAGATCCTGCTGTTCAACAACCGGATCTACGGGCTGACGAAGGGCCAGTACTCCCCCACGTCCGAGGTCGGCAAGAACACCAAGTCCTCGCCTATGGGCTCGGTCGACCGTCCGCTCAACCCGATCTCGGTCGCACTCGGCGCCGAGGCCACGTTCGTGGCGCGCACCGTCGACTCCGATCGCAAGCACCTCACCGCGACGCTGCAGGCGGCGGCCGAGCACCGCGGCGCCGCCTTCGTCGAGATCCTGCAGAACTGCGACATCTACAACGACGGCGCCTGGGACGTGCTGAAGGACGTCGACAGCAGCAAGGAACGCGGCGTCTGGCTCGAAGCCGGTGAGCAGGTCCGTTTCGGCGCCGACCGCAACAAGGGCGTCCGGATCTCCTCGCGCGGCAGTCTCGAGGTCGTCGACGTCGACGCGACCAACGAGGACTCCCTGCTGATCCACGACCCGCAGGCCGACGAGCCCGAGCTCGCCTTCGCGCTGTCCCGGCTGGGCAACGTCGACAACGGCGTCACCCCGCTCGGCATCTTCCGGTCGGTGTCACGCGCGGTATACGACGACGCGGCACGCGCCCAGGTCGAGGAGGCCCAATCCGTGAAGGGCGACGGCGATCTCGCGGCACTGCTCGGCTCCGGCGACACCTGGACGATCGAGGGCTGACCCGGCCGCAGCGCCCGTCGAAGCGCACCCTCCGCGGGGCCGTCTGGCAGAATCGATCATCGAGCCGGGGGCGATGCGATGGGGACAAGGGGAAGCGTGGCCGAACCGCGCCGCCGGCGTCCATTCGCGCTACTGCCCGAACGGATCCGGGCGATCAGGCGCCCCAGGTGGTGGCAAGAGGTCGGCTTCGTCCTGATCGTCTACTACCTGTACTCGCTGGTTCGTAACGCGGCGCCGAGCCATGAGACCGCCGCCTTTCACCGGTCCAGCACGGTCCTGTCCATCGAGCGCTTCCTGCACGTCGACATCGAGCGCTCGGCGAACCATCTGGTCGCGGGCCACTCCTGGCTGGCCTACACCTGCGACTACTACTACGCGACCCTGCACTTCGTGGTCACGATCGGCGTGCTCGTCTGGCTCTACGTCAAGCACCCGCTGCGCTACCGCTCGATCCGCAGCGTCCTGATCGCGACGAACCTCACCGCCCTGCTGGGTTTCTGGTTCGTCTCGCTGGCTCCCCCTCGGATGCTCCCCGGTTTCACGGACACGCTGGTGAAGTTCCACACCTGGGGATCGGTCGCTTCGGGCGACATCGCGAAGGAGTCGAACCAGTTCGCCGCGATGCCCTCGCTGCACGTCGGCTGGGCGCTGTGGTGCGCCATCGCGCTGGTCACGGTGGCCGAGCGACGATGGGTGCGGGTTCTCGGCGCGGTGTACCCGCTGTGCACCGTCTTCGTCGTACTCGGCACGGCGAACCACTACGTCATGGACTGTGTCGGTGGCGTCCTCGCACTCGGGATCGGCATCCTGATCGAGCGCCTGCTCTCCGGCCGCTACGCCTACGCCAGACGCTCGCCGCTGGTCGCCGTCGCGGCGAGCGAACCCGATCTGGTCGCCGCGGCGTAGCTGCCCTGTCCTCAGGGCCAGCGCCACTCCGCGTGAACCCGGTATACGCCCGCCGACGGCGCCTCGAGGATGACGCCATTGCCGGTTCCCCGGGCGAGGGTGGCACCGCTCACCACGAAGTACGGCGACCAGATCAGCCGCAGCAGGTAGTGGCCCGCCGCCGGCACCCGGACCGTCATGCCGGTGTCCTCCTGCGACACCACCGTGGCCGGGGCGCTCGCGAGCTGGGTCGGTGACTCGACCGAGTACAGCTCCCAGTCGGGGTTGCGCCAGATCTCGCTGAGATAGGGCAGCCCGGCCCTGATCAAGGCCGCCTCGCGCGTCGAGCCGTAGTCCAGGCGCACCCCGACCGGTACGGCGACGAACCCGACCGCGTAGCGGTCGAGGAACTCGCGGTACTCGGACGCGGTGAGCGGACGCCTGCCGTAGAACTCGGGATCGCGGGCCTCGTCGGTCTGCCGCTCCCACCCACGTGCCAGCGAGACCTCCGGCAGCAGGTAGGTCTCCGGCCACAGCGTCTTCGTCGCGAGCACCTCCACGCGGTACTGCCGCAGGTCGGGCTGCTCGGCGAGCTCGGCCTGCAACGGCGCGACGAAGGCCTTCGTCGCGGCCGGACCGTTCGCGACCTCCATGTCGTTGAGCAGCTGCGCCGCCGGGAGCAGGCTCGCCACCACCACGACCGGCACGAGCACCGGTCGCGGCCACCTCGCGACGGCCACCAGGGCGGGCGCCGCGCCGAGCACGGCAATCCGTGTCGCGTTGGCGCCCAGCGGCGAGTGGATCAGGTAGCAGCCCAGCAGCAGCCACAGCGTCAGCCACCCGACGACTCGCATCCGACGCCCGACCGGGCTGAGCATGACCAGGACGGTGGTGCCCCAGGACATCACCAGCGAGGTGAACGTGAACGGCTCGTAGCCGCCGCGCGAGCCGCTCGTGAGGATCGCGATCATGACCAGTGACAGCGCGACTCCCAGAACCGCCGCGGCTCCGCCTCGCCGGCGTCGGGGCCCGGCCAGCACGGTCGCACCGGCGGCGACCGCGAGCAGCACTCCGGCGACCGGGCTGGTCGCGGTCGTCAAGACGGCGACGACGAAGGCAAGCCACGGCCGCCGCCGCTCGATCGCGAGCAGGGCTAACAGCGCGACCACCACGCCAGTGGCGAAGGTGATCCGGCCGGACAGCACGTCCAGCGTGCCCGAGACCGCGACCGCGATCGCGCCAGCCCGCGGTCGTCGGGTCTGCCGGAGCAGCGGTACGGCGATCACCCCCGCGGCGATGATCGACAGCGCGCCGAGCGCAACCGGGCCGAAGATCGCGAGCAGCGGCGGGGTGACGAGGCTGTAGCCCGCCGTCGGTGTCCCGCCGTACCAACCGGTCCAGTAGGCGATGTAGCCGCTGCGGTGGAACACGTCCGCGCGCGCGGTCTGCGCCGCCAGATCGGCGGTGTGCGGGGCCACCAGCGCGTAGCCCACCGCGAGCACCGCAGCAGTGACGACCGGCGCGAGCCAGCGTGGCCGCGCCGCGCGTGCCGCTGTCACGCGGCGAACACCCGTTCGTGCACCGCCCTGGCTCGACGCGCCGCGCGCCGGTAGTCGTCCAGCAGCTGTGCACCCTGACCCGGGCCGTATCCCATGGCGCGCGCCACTGCGGCGAGCACCCGCGCGTCGGACGGGACGAGATCCGACGCGCGACCGCGCGCAAGGACGATCGCGTTGCGCACCCGGGTCGCGATCATCCATGCATCCTGCAGGGCACGCGCATCCGCGGCTGACAGCAGGTCGGCCAGCGCGGCGGCGCGGACCGCCTCCATCGTCGCCGTCGTGCGCAACCCGACGACGTCGTGGGCGTGCCGCAGCTGCAGGAGCTGGACCGTCCACTCCACGTCGGACAGCCCCCCAGGACCCAGCTTGATGTGCAGCGCCGGGTCGACGCCGCGCGGAAGCCGTTCCGCCTCCATCCGCGCCTTGAGGCGGCGGATCTCACGCCCCTGCGCGGCGGTGATCCCCTCCCCGGGGTAGCGCAGCGGGTCGATCAGCGCGGTGAACCGCTGCCCGAGCCGCGCGTCCCCCGCGACCGGCTGCGCTCGCAGCAACGCCTGCATCTCCCACGGGGCGGACCAGCGCTCGTAGTACTCGGCGTACGACGCGAGGCTGCGGACCAGTGGGCCCTGCCGGCCTTCCGGTCGCAGGTCGGCATCGACCGTCACTGGTGGATCCGGCGCCGGGATGGTCAGCAGCCGGCGCACCTCCTGGGCCACCTCGTGCGCGGCCGAGGTGCAGTGCGGCCCGTCATCGCCGACCGGCTCGTAGACGAACAGCACGTCGGCATCGCTGCCGTAGCCCTGCTCCCGACCGCCGAGCCGGCCCATGCCGATGATGGCGAGCCGCACCGGCAGCGGCGCGCCGCTACGAAGCTGGACGCCGCGCGTCGCGCTCTCGAGCGCCGCGGAAAGCGTCGCCGACGTGACGTTGGACAGCGCCTCGCCGACATCCTTGACGGGCAGCAGTCCCAGCAGGTCGCCACACGAGATGCGGATCAGCTCCTGGCGGCGAAGTGCGCGCGCCGCCGCCACGCCATATTCCGAGTCGTCGTGGCGGCTCACCGCTGCGAGCAGCTCGCCCTCCAGCACCTCCAGAGCGCGCGGTTGCAGCTCGGCGTCATCGGCAAGCAGCGCGACGGACTCGGGCGCGCGGGCCAAGAGGTCAGCGAGGTAGCGGCTCGTGGCCAGCAGCCGGGCCAGCCGCTCGGCCGCGGCACCTTCATCGCGAAGTACCCGGAGGTACCACGGCGTGCTGCCGAGCGCGTCGCTGACCTGACGGAACGACAACAGACCGGCATCGGGGTCGGCTGCCTCGGCAAACCAGCCCAGCATCGCCGGTAGCAGCGCGCGCTGGATCGCCGCGTTGCGGCTGATCCCGGAGGTGAGCGCTTCGATGTGGCGCAGCGCGGCGCCGGGGTCGCGGAAGCCCAGCGCCTGAAGCCTGGTGGACGCCGCCGCGGCGCTGAGCCGCAGGCCCTCCGCGGGCAGCCGCGCGACTGCGTTGAGCAGCGGACGGTAGAAGAGCTTGTCGTGGATCCGGCGTACCTCGCGAACGTGGCCGTCGTAGTCCGCCTGCCATGCTGCGACGTCGGATCGGCCCATCGATCGCGCCAGCCATCGCTGGCCCTGCTCGTCGACCGGCAGGCGATGGGTACGCCGCAGGTGCTGCAGCTGGAGCCGGTGCTCGACAGCGCGGAGAAACCGGTACGCCGACGCAAGTCGCGCCGCGTCGTCGCGACCGACGTACCCGCCGTCGGCGAGCGCGCCGAGCGCGACCAGCGTCGTCGGGCTGCGCAACGCGTCGTCCCCCCGGCCGTGCACCAGCTGCAGCAGCTGCACCGCGAACTCGACGTCGCGCAGCCCGCCCGGTCCGAGCTTCACCTCGCGCGGTGCGTCGCGCGCGGACAACGTGCCGAGCACCCGTTGCCGCATCGCCTGGACGTCCTCGACGAAGCTCGGGCGGCTCGCCGCGGTCCACACCAGCGGGCTGACCGCGTCGAGATAGGCATCGCCGACCGTCGCGTCGCCGGCGGCGTACCGCGCCTTGAGCAGCGCCTGGAACTCCCAGGTCTTCGCCCAGCGCTGGTAGTAGCTCGAGTGGCTGGCGATGGTGCGCACCAGGGGCCCCGACCTGCCCTCGGGACGCAGGCCGGCGTCGACCGGCCAGATGACTCCCTCCGGGGTGGTGTCGGAGCAGGCATGCATCAGCGCCATGGCACGGGCGGTAGCGGCGCCCTCAGCCGGCTCGCCGACGAAGATCACGTCCACGTCGCTGACGTAGTTGAGCTCTCGCCCGCCGCACTTTCCCATCGCGATGACAGCGAGGCTTGCCTCACCCGGGTGCTCGGCCTCGGCGATGCGAAGCGCGGCTGCCAGAGTCGCGTCGGCCAGGTCCGAGAGCTCGCCGGCGACATCGTCGACGGCGACGTCGCCGCACAGATCACGAGCGGCGAGGCGCAGCAGGCAGGTCCGGTAGGCAACCCGCAGCGCGTCGTACGACGCGGTGCCGGTCAGGCCCGAAACCGCACGGTCGAGCGCGACGTGCAGGCCGTAGCGCGTCGGGCGGCTGGTGATGACGTCTTCGCTCCACAGCTCCCGCCAGGAGCCGGGGTGGCTCGCCATCCACTCCGCGAGTGCGGCGCTGCCGCCGAGCACCGCGAACAGCCGGTCGCGGAAACCGAGGCTGCTGCGGACCGACTCGACCAGCTCCTCGCGATCGGGAGCTTGGGCGAGCCGGGCAAGCCCGAACAGCGCACGGTCCGCGTCGGGGCACAGCGAGAGCGCGTCGAGCACCGCGTCGTCGGCCGCCAGGCTCAGCTCGGCGAGCCGGGTGACACCGGCCTCCGGATCGGTGAAACCGGCCCGGGCGAGGCGGCCGCGGCTGCTCGAAGTGCGATCAGCCGAGGCCACAGCCAGGCACGCTACTGCGTCAGCCCTGCGCGGCCCGCTCGTTCACGACTGCGGCAAAACGGAGCGCGACCTGCTCGCCCGCGGCTGCGATAGATGCGTCGGCGGCACGTATCGGCGCCAGGACGTCCCTCTCGTCACGGTCCTCGGCTCGCACCCATTCGGCGACCAGGTGCGGGTCTGCCTCGACGTGGTACTGCAGCCCCCACGCTGCGGCGCCCACGCGGTAGGCCTGCACCGGATAGGCCGCGCTGGACGCAAGCAGCTCGGCTCCGGGCGGCAGCTCGGTCACCGTGTCGAAGTGCCACTGGACGACCGGGACCGCGCCCAGCGCGAGCAGCGAGTCGGGCGTGTGCACCTCGACCTCGCCGAGGCCGATCTCCGGGCCGTTCCCGCCGCGCTCGACGCGGCCGCCCGTCGCAACCGCCAGCAGCTGCGCACCGAGGCACACGCCAAGCGTCGGGATCCCGGCATCGACGGCCGCGGCGAGCAGCCTTTTCACTGCGGGCAGCCACGCCGCCGCTTCGTCGTCGTAGGCGCCCATCGGGCCGCCCATGACGATCAGCGCCTCCGCCTCGAGGACGTCGGGCAGCGCGTCGCCGGCGTACGGCCGTACGACGTCGAGCTCGACGCCGTACGACGGCAGCCACTGCGCAAACCGGCCCGGCCCCTCGAGGGCGACGTGCTGCACGACGAGGGCGCGCGACATTCGATGCAACCGAGAGATCGAGCTAGAGAAGCGGCAGGTAGCGGGACAGCTCGAACGGCGTGACCTGCCGTCGATAGTCCTCCCATTCCGCGCGCTTGTTGCGCATGAAGAAGTCGAACACTCCCTCGCCGAGAGTCTGCGCGAGCAGCTCCGAGCCCTCCATGACCTTGATCGCGTCGGACAGCGAGCCGGGCAGCGGCGCGATCCCCATCGCGCGCCGCTCGACGTCGGTCAGCGCCCACACGTCGTCCTCCGCGCCGTCGGGCAGCTCGTAGCCCTCCTCGATGCCCTTGAGGCCGGCAGCCAGCAGGACCGCGTAGGTCAGGTACGGGTTGCACGCGGCGTCCGGCGAGCGGATCTCGATGCGGGTCGAGTTGCCCTTGTGCGGCTTGTACATCGGGATCCGGACCAGCGCTGAACGGTTGTTGCGGCCCCAGCAGATGTAGGCCGGCGCCTCACCGCCGCCCCAGAGCCGTTTGTAGGAGTTGACCCACTGGTTGGTGATCGCGGTGAACTCCGCCGCGTGGACCAGCAGGCCCGCGACGAACGCCTTGCCGACCTTGGACAGCGACAGCGGATCGCTCGCATCGTGGAACGCGTTGCGGTCGCCTTCGAACAGTGACAGGTGGGTGTGCATCGCCGAGCCGGGCTGCTCCGCGAACGGCTTTGGCATGAAGGAGGCGAAGACGCCCTGCGAGAGCGCGACCTCCTTCACGACGAGGCGCATCGTCATGAGGTTGTCCGCGGTCGTCAGCGCGTCGGCGTAGCGCAGGTCGATCTCCTGCTGGCCCGGCGCGACCTCGTGGTGGCTGAACTCGACGCTGATGCCCATCCGCTCGAGCATGGTGATCGCCTGGCGACGGAAGTCGTGGCCGAGGTCGTGCGGCGTCTGGTCGAAGTAGCCGCCGGAGTCGATCGGCGCCGGCAGCAGCTCGGTGTCCGTCGGCCGCTCTCGCAGCAGGAAGAACTCCACCTCCGGGTGGACGTAGAAGGTGAAGCCGAGGTCCGCCGCGCGCTGCATCGAGCGCCGCAGGACGTGACGCGGATCGGCGTACGACGGCGCCCCGTCGGGGGTCAGGATGTCGCAGAACATTCGCGCCGTACCGGGCTGCTCGTCGCGCCACGGCAGGACCTGGAAGGTTGCCGGGTCGGGGCGGGCCAGCATGTCCGACTCGTGGACGCGGGCGAAGCCCTCGATCGCCGATCCGTCGAACCCGATGCCCTCGGCGAATGCGCCTTCGAGCTCTGCCGGGGCGATCGCCACCGACTTGAGGAAACCGAGCACATCGGTGAACCACAGCCGGACGAACCGGATGTCGCGTTCCTCGATCGTGCGGAGCACGAACTCCTGCTGACGATCCATGGTGCTCAGCGTAAGGCGGCCACGTTACGTCCACGTGACAGGCGAGACCTCGCGTCGGCGGCTCTAGCCTGGGGCCATGCCGCGACTGCGGGTAGCCCTGGCGCAGGACGACTTCACGGTCGGTGACCTGGCCGGCAACGCCGAGCTGGTCCTCACGCTGACCCGCCGGGCCCTCGAGCAGGGCGCGCAGCTGGTCGCCTTCCCCGAGATGGCGCTGACCGGGTACCCGCCCGAGGACCTTGTCCTGCGCGGATCGTTCGTGCAAGCGTCGCGTAACGCCCTGGAGGCCCTCGCCTCCCGCCTTGCCGCCGAGGGGCTCGGCCAGATCGCGGTGGTCGTCGGTTACCTGGACCGATGCCCGAAGCCGGCGCCGCGCGTCGGCCGGCCCGCGGGTGAGCCGCAGAACGCCGCGGCGTTCATCCATCGCGGCGAGGTGGTCGCCCGCTATGCCAAGCACCACCTGCCCAACTACGGGGTCTTCGACGAGTTCCGCTACTTCGTGCCGGGCGATGCCCTGCCGGTCATCCGCCTCGGCGGGGTCGACGTGGCGATGACGATCTGCGAGGACCTCTGGCAGGAGGGCGGCCCGATCACGGCCGCGCGCGAGGCCGGCGTCGGGCTCGTGCTGTGCATCAACGGCTCGCCGTACGAGCGCAACAAGGACGACGTACGTCTGGAGCTCACGGCCGGTCGCGCCCGCGAGGCCGGTGCCGTGCTCGCCTACGTGAACCTCGTCGGCGGGCAGGACGAGCTGGTCTTCGACGGCGACTCGCTGATCGTCGACTCCGAAGGGCGGTTGCACTCGCGCGCGGCGCAGTTCGCGCCGGACCTGCTGGTGGCCGACCTGGATCTGCCGTCGGCGAGCTCCGAGGTCGCGGGCCCGATCGACGTACACGACGGCACGACGATGACGGTGAGCCGCCACCAGGCCGACGCACTGCCCGTGCCCAGCGACGCGCTGGCGTCGACCCGACCGGTGACGTCGGATGACGAGCCCGAGCTCGCCGAGGTGTGGGCCGCGCTCGTCCTCGGCACCCGCGACTACGTGCGCAAGAACGGCTTCGCCTCGGTGGTCCTCGGCCTGTCCGGCGGCATCGACTCCGCGCTGGTCGCCACGATCGCGCGGGATGCGCTCGGCGCCGACGCCGTGCATGTCGTGGGCATGCCGAGCCGCTACTCGAGCGACGGCAGCGTCGCCGATGCGGAGGAGCTGGCGCGGCGACAGGGCCTGCAGTGGGAGCTGCTGCCGATTGCGCCGATGGTTGAGGCCTACGAGAAAGCCTTCGGCGAGCTCGAGGTCGGCGGCCTGCACGGGCTCGCCGAGGAGAACCTGCAGGCGCGGGTGCGCGGCACCGCGCTGATGGCGCTGTCGAACGAAGCCGGCCATCTCGTGCTCACGACCGGCAACAAGAGCGAGCTGGCGACCGGGTTCTCGACGCTGTACGGCGACAGCGCCGGTGGGTTCGCGCCGATCAAGGACGTGCCGAAGACGCTGGTGTGGGAGCTGTCCCGCTGGCGCAACCGGCAAGCGCTTGGGCGCGGAGAGGTCGAGCCGATCCCGGTCGAGATTATCGACAAGGAGCCCTCCGCGGAGCTCGCCCCCGGGCAACGCGACAGCGACCGGCTCCCGGCGTACGAGACGTTGGACGCCATCCTCGAGGCCTATGTCGTGAACGACCTCGGCCGTGCCGAGCTCGTCGCGCTGGGGCATCCCGAGGAGCTTGTCGACCGGGTGATCCGGCTGGTCGACCTTGCCGAGTACAAGCGCCGCCAGTACCCGCCGGGACCGAAGATCACCCCGAAGGGCTTCGGGCGCGACCGCCGTCTCCCGATCACCAACCGCTGGCGCGAAAACGGCTAACCCACAGCTCGCGTCGGGATTCTGGCGCCCGCCGCGCGAAGCGCGGAGCCTCCCGCAATGCGCTCAGACCTGATTGCCATGATTCGTCGTAGTGGCGGCGTGATCCGCCGCGACCACGCGCTCGACCGCTACCCGGTTCACGTGATCGACGACGCCGTGCGTTGCGGAGCTGTCGTCTTGATCTACCCAGGCGTGTACCGACTGCCCGAGTGCGACGGCCTGGACACGCGCAGACGAGGAGCACTCGCCTATTGCGAGTCTGGTGCGCTTTCCCACACAGACGCCCTCGACGTGTGGGGCCTGCCTAGTCGGACATGCGGCGTCGTCCACCTCACCGCAGGCATGGGTGTGACATGCAAAGCACGTGGAATCAGGCTGCACCACCGCCGTGACTACAGTCCGGAAGCTCCAACGGTGGTCACTCGAGCTGGGCTGCGAGTTGTGAGGCTCGAGCAGGCGGTGATCGAGAGCTGGCGGCTGCTGCCGCTGATGGACCAGCGCGCTCCGGCGATCGTTGGGGTTCGGGAACGACGTACGACTGCCGGTCGGCTGCTCGAGCAGCTCGAGCTGCATCCGACGACGCCCGGTGCGCGCGCTCAGCGCCGGCTCTTCGAGATGCTCGCGGCCGGCAATCACAGCGAGCTGGAGATCTGGGGCCACCAGCGCGTGTTCACCGACAAGCGGCTACCGCGTTCAGCCACCCAGCATCGACTGGCTCTCGACAAGCGGGTCGTCTACCTCGATCGTGCGTTTCCCGAGGAGCTCGTCGCCGTCGAGCTCGACGGCGCGGCCTACCACGGTTCGCGCGGGCAGCGAGAGCGAGACCTTCGCCGCGATGCCGAGCTGGCACGGCTCGGCTGGCTCACCGTGCGCTACTCGCATCAGCGACTGCACCAAGATGCCGGCGGAGTGATCGAGGAGCTGCTCGAGATCCTGCGCCGGCGCCGCGCACAGCTGGCCGCAGCCGGTTGAGGGCGGCGGGTTTTCAGCCTCTGACGAGTCAGAATCGCCGCTTTTGACCCGTCAGAGGCGAAATACCTCGGATGGTTTTCGGGAGCGCGCGGCTTTGACTTTGGGTGCGGGCGGAGGACACTGGACGTGCAGCACGGAGACCCGCATGGGCTTCGAGGCGAGGAGGCTTGTGATGACCGACGGCTCCATCAACCCCTACGGCAGCCCGCGCGCCGCGGTTCGCCGCATCCGCACCCATCACCTGCAGGCGATGAAGACGCGCGGCGAGCGCTGGGCGATGCTCACGGCGTACGACATGCACTCCGCGGCGATCTTCGACGAGGTAGGAATCCCCGCTCTGCTCGTGGGCGACTCCGCCGCGAACAACGTATTCGGCTTCGACACCACGTTGCCGGTCACCGTCGACGAGCTGATGCCGTTGGTCCGCGCAGTCGTCCGGTCGACCCGCAATGCACTCGTCATCGCCGACCTGCCCTTCGGCTCCTACCAGGTCAGCCCGGACCAAGCTCTGCAGACCGCGATCCGCTTCATGAAGGAAGGCGGCGCGCAGGCGGTCAAGCTCGAGGGCGGGCAGCCGGTCGTGCCGCAGGTGCGCGCGATCGTCGAAGCGGGCATCCCGGTGGTCGCCCACATCGGCTTCACGCCGCCGAGCGAGCACGCCCTCGGCGGCTACCGCGTGCAGGGCCGCGGCGAGCAGGCGGCACGCGTCATCGACGACGCCCTCGCGCTACAGGCAGCGGGGGCGTTCGCGGTCGTGCTCGAGATGATTCCCGCCGATGTCGCCGCGCAGGTCACCAAGGAGCTGGCCATCCCGACGATCGGCATCGGTGCCGGCCCCGACTGCGACGCACAGGTCATGGTCTGGACCGACATGGTCGGCCTGAACACCGGCCCGGCGCCGCGCTTCGTGAAGCGGTACGCCGATCTGCGCTCGGTCATCACCGAGGCGGCCAGCACCTACGCCAGGGAGGTCGCCGACGGCACCTACCCGGGTCCCGAGCACTCCTTCGAGTAGCGCCCGGCGGCCTAGACGTCGGTTACCCGCAGGCCCGCATGGGCCTTGTACCTGCGGTTGATGGACACGAGGTTCGCAGTGAGCGCCTCGACCTGACCGGCGTTGCGCAACCGGCCGCCGTAGATCCCACGCATCCCTTCGATGCGGTCGACCAGCGCCTGGACCAGATCGGTCGCCTCACGAACGTCGCCGAGGACCAGCACATCGGTCTCGATGGCCGTGACCTCAGGATCGAGCAGCAGCATCGCGCTGACGTGATGGAACGCGGCGACCACCGTGCTGTCGGGAAGCAGCGCCTCTGCCTGCTGCGCAGCACTGCCCTCAGGCACCGTCAGCCCGTAGGCGCCCTTGTCGTCGAAGCCCATCGGGTTGACGCAGTCGATCACGACCTTGCCGGCCAGTACGCCGGCAAGCGACTTCACCAGCGCCTCGTGGCCCTCCCACGGGACGGCCACCACGACCACATCGGCGGCAGCTGCCGCGTCCTCGTTGGCCATGCCCGACACGAGCGAGGCATCGGCGACGGTGCCGGCGAGCTCTGCCGCGACGCTCGCCGCCCGGTCGGCTTGCCGCGAGCCGAGGATCACCCGGTGGCCGGCAAGGGCATAGCGACGCGCCAGCCCGCGACCCTGGTCGCCGGTGCCGCCGAGAAAGGCGAGTGTCAGACCGGCGATGTCGCCGGTAGGAATGGTGGACACGGGGGCTCTTTTCACTCAGGTCGGCCGCTAGGACGGGCAGCCATCGTCCCAAGCCGGGATCTTGCAGTGGCTTCGAGGGGTATCAGCGGCACAGTGCGGGCACCGCCGGGGGCAGGATCGAATCCAGCCGCGGCGAATCAGGGGGCGTGGTGAGCGCGAGGAAGCTCCCGATCGGCGGCAAGAGGCGTCGCGCCGACGACCCTGCCATCCTCGAGCTGCTCGACACGGTGCGCGAAGCGCGCACCGCACTCGCCATCGACCTCGCTGCGGCGGCCGGGGCCATCGATGCCGGGCGGCCGGAAGTCGCGCGAGACATCGTGGCCGCGACGGCCAACGAGATGCGCCGCGTCAACGACCGGTCACAGCTCGAGGTGAGAGTCGATGTCCCTAGCCCCCGCCGTACCCGCCGACGAGCGCTGCTTGCCCTACCGGCAATCCCGCTCGTCGGTGCGCTCGCGATGACCACGGCGTCGGCGCTCAGTAGCGGCAGCACGCAACCGCAACCCTCGAGGTACGTCGCGCCGCCCGTCGCCATCACGGCCGCTTCCCCGGCAACGGCGACGCCGGACTCGACACCGGCCGCTAGCCGCACCCGCGGTGCGACGACGACGCTGCATCGCCTCGAACACGTCGTGGCGCAGCACCCGCAGGCAGCGCAGGTGCTCGCGGTCGCCGACGATCTGCACTCCCAGCTCACCGCGATGATCGCCAACGCGACAGATGACCCGGCCCGCCTGCACATCGTGCGCCATCTTCTGATGCTCGAACAGCACGTCCTCGAGAGCGTGAAGGTGCCGGGAACGCAGGTGGCACTTGCCGCCTCGCGGGCGATCGCACGGTTGCTGGACCTCGTTCCGGTAGCTCGGCCATCGGCAACGCCGACACCGACAGCGACCGTGCCGGCAACCGCACCGAAGCAGACACCGGCCATGGCGCCCACCGCGACGATAGATCCTCGCAACAGCACGTCGCACGCTTCCGCACCGTCATCGGATGCATCTGCAGCATCAAACGGACAACACATGACGACGAAGCACTCACTGTTCGGACAGGGACTCTTCTACCGTCACTGACGGCGGCGGACCACCGTCTTTTGCTTGAAAACATTGAGGTTGCGCGCGCTCGCGGTGGCGCATCGCTCGACGCGAGCCGACACGACCGGCGCAATGCGCGCGCGACACGCGCCGCATGTAACAGCAACGGTCGTGGAAAGCACATGCATTCGGTGTCACAGTTGCGTGCAGCACAGTCCCATCTCCGAGCTAAGGGGCTCTCGTGGCACGAGTAGCAGCGAAGAAGACCACCGCACGCAAGACCACCGCTAAGAAGACGGCTGCCAAGAAGGCACCGGCGCGCAAGACCACAGCAAAGAAGACCACCGCCAAGAAGACGACCGCGCGCAAGACCACTGCCAAGAAGGCACCGGCGCGCAAGACCGCAGCAAAGAAGACCACCGCCAAGAAGACGACGGCACGCAAGACCACGGCAAAGAAGGCCACCGCCAAGAAGACGACGGCACGCAAGACCACGGCAAAGAAGACCACCGCCAAGAAGACGACGGCACGCAAGACCGCAGCAAAGAAGACCACCGCTAGGAAGGCACCGGCACGCAAGACCACGGCAAAGCGGGCACCGGCCCGCAAGGCCTGAGCCGCTGCAGCTGAGCGAGCCCCGACAGCCGCCGCGTCGCCCATCGGTCGCGCGGCGGCTGTCTGCTGTCTGCTGCTTCGTGCTCGCGGCGGCCGCAATCGCCGGCAGCATCGCGCTGTTCGGGACCGGCTTCGTCGGCCCGGCACCGGTCGCGCTCGCCGCGGCCGGCGGCTTCCTCGTCGCCGGGACCTCCCTGTGGCGACCGCCGAACCCGGCCCGGCAGCGCTATCCCGACCTGCCGCCTCGTGACCAGCGCTAAATATTGCTAGTCGCAACCATCGGCGGTTTTCGCACTACACTGGGGTAAGCGACGTCCGGTCCAGTACACCCCCCCACTGAGCCGGGCGTCGCTTTTTTCCTGCCCAGGCGGTAAGGAGTAGCGGCATGGTCCGCACCCACGCCATGGCCGCGGTGCTCGCCGCGTGCAGCGCCGTCGCGGCGCCACTCCCGCAGCATCTGGCACATGCACCCCAGTCGGCGTCACAGGCGCAGGCGGCTGCGGCGCAGCCGTTGGCCGGGCGGGTGATCGGCATCGACCCGGGCCACAACGGCCGCAACTACACCGACCCGGCCTACCTGGATCGCCAGGTGTGGAACGGCCGTGAGAAGGAGGACTGCGACACCACAGGCACTTCGACCAACAGCGGCTACACCGAGGCGCTGTTCAACTTCCGCGTCGCGACGTTCCTCGCCGCCGACCTCCGCCGCGACGGCGCGCGAGTGGTGATGACGCGCCACTCCAATGACGGCGTCGGCCCGTGCGTCACCAGACGCGCCCACATCATCAACGCAGCAGGCGCGGACGTGGCCATCGACATCCATGCCGACGGCGGCCCGCCCAGCGGCCGCGGCTTCGCGATCCTGGAACCGGTACGGGACCGGGTCAACGCGTCCGTCGTACGGCCCTCGGCGAGGTTCGGACGCATCGTCCGGCGGGAGATCCTCGCCATGACGAACATGCCGACGAGCAGCTATGACGGTGTCGCCGGGATCACGCATCGCGACGACCTGGCGGGGCTCAACCTCGCGACCGAGCCGAAGGTCCTGGTCGAGGCCGGGAATATGCGCAACGCGCGCGATGCCCGCATGCTGACCTCCACCCGCTTCCAGCGCCGCCTCGCCGCCGCCTTTCTCGCCGCGATCGTCGACTACTTGCGCTGAAGCGACCAGCCACCCACGGCCCCGACCAGCTCGGTCCGCGGCCGGTCGCACACGACGGCACCGACGGCCGCCGCGGCGAGCTCGGAGACCCCCCGACCCAGCCGCGCCCGTCGCGACAGGCCGGCGTGGCTGACCTCGAGCCATAGTGCCCACTCGCCACCCGAAGGAAGCGCCTTCGGCGCGACCTCGGCCGACCACCCCGCCCAGGCCCGGCGGCGCAGCGTCTCCCGGCTGCCCCCCACGAGGTCGGCGCGGCGGCGGCGAACGGCCGGCCAGCTGACCTGGTCGTCGCCGCGCACCGCGATCACGGCGACTTGCTCGTCCGGGCCGGTGTGCAGCAGGTCCAGCGCCGCCCAGCCCGCAAGCGTCAGCCCCGGCTCGCAGATCACCTCGTCGACCTGACACCGCAACCGCACCGCGTCGCTCACGTCGTACGCCGAGTCAGGAACGCCGTAGCGCGGGTCCCGAAATCCCGGCAAGTCGGCGTAGACGTGCGGCGGCTCGACCGTAGTGAGCAGCGGCAAGACCCACTCGGTGCGCGCGGCGCCCGACGACGTGCCGAGGCGAAACGACCGCGGCACGACCCCGGTCGCACTGTCGACCAGGACCGACCAGGCGGCATCCGCGGCCGCGGCGCGCAGTAGGCGCACCGCGACGCGGGCACGTGGCGGCATCGCGTCGACGACTGATGGATCCGCGGCGGCGGCAATGCTGGTGGCGGTCGCGAGCAACGCGTGCGGCGCGCGCTCACACTCCGCCGTCGCGCCGAGCAGTGCGGCGTACATCGCTTCGAGATCGGGCTTCGAAGGCGTGCCGCCGGCCGCCGAGCGGATCCGGTCGAGCTCCGCGCCGGCAGCCGCGATCGAGAGCGGCGCGAGCTCGACCATGGCGAGGACAGTAGTGCGTCACCAACGCAAGACTCCGCAGTATGGTCGGCGCGATGGTCGACGGCGGCACGCTCGATGTCAGCGTCGTCGTCCCGTTCTTCAATCCCGGCGCCAACATCGAGGACTGCCTCGCATCGCTTCGTGACCAGACGCTGGCAGCAGAACGCTACGAGGTCGTGCTGGTCGACGACGGGAGCACCGACGGCAGCGAGTGGCGGGTCCAGCGCTACGTCGACGCGGCGCCCGGCCGGTTCCGGATGATCCGCATCCCGGCATCCGGCTGGCCTGGCCGGCCGCGAAACGTCGGCGTCGACGAGGCCCGCGGTCGCTACGTGCAGTTCGTCGACAGCGACGACTCACTCGACCCGCGCGCCCTCGAACGGCTGCTCGACATCGGCCTGAGCAGCGACGCCGACATCGTCATCGGCAAGCTGACGAGTGACTTCCGCGGGCTCAACCACCATGTCTTCCGGCACACCGTCACCGGGCGGACGCTGCTCGACTACCCCTTGGTCGACACCCTCACCCCGCACAAGATGGTGCGCCGTGAGCTGCTGCGGAACCACGGGATCCGCTTCGCGGAAGGACCTCGTCACGTCGAGGACGAGCACTTCAGCATGCAGATCTACACGCGCGCACGGTCGGTCGCCGTCGTCGGCGATCTTGCCTGCTACTTCTACCGCCGGCGCCGGGTCGCGGGGCGCAATCTCGGCGACAGCGAGGCCGTCGCGGTCGACTACTTCCGCGACCTCGCCGCGGTGCTCGACGTCATCGAGGACAACATCGCCGACCCGAATGCGCGCATCCCGGTGCAGCGCCGCTTCTACCGCAACGAGATGCTCGGTCGCCTGCGCGGCCCGGCGATGGCGTCGTACGACGAGAGCTACCGCCGCGAGGTGCTCGACCTGGTTCGCGCGCTGGCGACCTCACGCTTCACTCCCGAGGTGGGCGATGGCCTGCCATTCTTCCTGCGGGCGCAGTCGCGGCTGATGCTCGACGGCGACCTCGCAGGCCTGACGGCGTACAGCCGCTGGCTCGACGGCATCCGCCTTGCCGCGACCACACCATCGCCGACGTGGACGGAGGGCCGCCTGAGGATCGCGATCGCCGCGGCACTGCACCTCGGCGACCAGCCCCTCAGGCTCGAGCGCGAGGGGTCGGACTGGCTGCTGCCCGAAACCGCGGCGCCCGGCGCCCGTCACGAGGACCGCCTCGTCACGAGCGGCGACCTCGACGGTGCCGACCTCGACTGCGCGACCATCTCCCGCGCCGACTCCCAGCTGTGGTCGACGACGCAAGGTCTGGCGCTGTCGGTGACCGACGACGGCGAAGTAGAGATCACCGGCGAGGTGACGATCGACCCGGCCGCGCTGCGGGGTGGCCGGCCGCTCGGAGCGGGGCTGTGGGATCTGCGGCTGCGGGTCGGGTTCGGCGGACTCAGCTTCGGCTCGCCGCTTCGCCCCGCCTACGACGCGAGTGCACCGCCGGCCTGGCTCGGGCCGTCGAGCGAAGGTCAGCAAACGGTGGCGCCGTTCTGGACCTCCCCGTCGCCGGCGCTCGCTCTCGACGTCGACGAATGGTCGCACCCGCTCACCGACCTGATCGACAACGAGGTGGCACCAAGTCTGCACGGCAGAGACTTCCGGCTCGACGTGTCAGCACTGCGCGGCGCGCCGTTACAGCGGCCAGCAGCGCTGATCCTGAGCACCGGCGAGCCGGGTGCGAGACCCCAGCCGGTCGAAGCGACGTTGACCGTCGCCGCGGCCGGCGCGACCGTCACTGCGACGCTTCCGCGCCGGATCGAGGGCGACGACTTCGCGCTATGGATCCGGCTCGGACCGCCCGGAGGATCGCCGCCGCGGCGGCTCGGCTGGCGGCTGCTCCGCGACGGCCGGCAGCTCACCGTCTCGCGTTCATCTGGCGTTCACCTTCCCTTAGCGCACTGAGGTCGACAGCGGACACTTCCAACCGCGACAGTTGAACAGTGAGCACTGCGACCTCTAGCGCGCCCGACCTACCGCGCTACGCCGACGAGCTCGCGGAGGAGATCGAGGATCTCCGGCACATGGCCGGGCGGACCGACCGGCCCGCCTATCCCGACCGGTTCATCGACCGCGAGAGCAGCTGGCTCGACTTCAACGCGAGAGTGCTCGAGCTGGCCGAGGACCACTCGATCCCGCTGCTCGAGCGCACCAAGTTCACGGCGATCTTCGCGAGCAACCTCGACGAGTTCTTCATGGTGCGCGTCGCGGGCCTGCAGCGGCGGCATGCGACCGGCATCGGCGTCACGACGCCGGCCGGCCTCTCACCGCGCGAGCAGCTCGACCTGATCGCCGACCGGGCTCACGACCTGGTCGCCCGCCACGACGCGATGTTCACCGACGATCTGCTGCCGGCGCTGCGCGCGGAGAACATTCGGATCGAGCGCTACGACGCACTCGACGACGAGGAGCAGAAGACCGCCGACGCCCTGTTCGTCGACCACGTGTTCCCGGTGTTGACGCCGCTTGCGGTCGACCCGGCGCACCCGTTCCCCTACATCTCCGGCCTGTCCCTGAACCTCGCCGTCGTCGTCCGCGACCGCGAGAACGGCCGCGAGCACTTCGCCCGTGTGAAGGTCCCGCCGGTGCTGTCGCGCTACGTCTCGGTCGGCGAGCGGAAGTTCGTGCTCCTCGAGGACGTGATCGCAGCCCACGTACCCGAGCTCTTCCCTGGTCTCGACGTCATCGAGACCTCGGTGTTCCGGGTCACCCGCAACGAGGACCTCACCGTTGAAGAGGACGACGTCGACAACCTGCTGCAAGCGCTGGAGCGTGAGCTGGTGCGCAGGCGGTTCGGGCCCGCCGTGCGGCTCGAGGTCGCCGCGGACATCAGCGACAAGGTGCTCGACCTGCTGGTGCGCGAGCTCGAGATCCACCAGAAGCAGATCTACCGGGTCAAGGGCCCGCTCGATCTCGGCGGCCTATGGGCGATCGCCGACCTCGACCTGCCGGGTCTGAAGTACGAGGTGAGCCCGCCGCTGACCCATCCACGGCTGCGTAGCGGAGGAGACGCGAAGGCGGCAGCGGACGTGTTCTCCGCGATGCGCAGCGGAGACATCCTGCTGCACCATCCCTACGACTCGTTCACCACGAGCGTGCAGGCATTCGTCGAGCAGGCAGCGGCCGACCCGTCGGTGCTCGCCATCAAGCAGACCCTGTATCGCACCAGCGGCGACTCGCCTCTCGTGGACGCGCTGATCGACGCCGCGGAGGCGGGCAAGCAGGTGCTCGTCGTCGTGGAGATCAAGGCCCGCTTCGACGAGCAGGCCAACATCAAGTGGGCGCGCGCCCTGGAGCATGCGGGCTGCCATGTCGTCTACGGCGTGGTCGGCCTCAAGACCCACGCCAAGCTGGCTTTGGTGGTCCGCCAGGAGGCCGACGGCAGCCTTCGCCGCTACACCCACATCGGCACCGGGAACTACAACCCGAAGACCGCCCGGATGTACGAAGACCTGGGCCTGCTCACCGTCGACCCGGTAATCGGCGCCGACGTCGCCGACCTGTTCAACCACCTGTCCGGCTACACCAAGCACCGCGACTACCGCACCCTGCTCGTGGCACCCGACACACTGCGACCGGGCCTGCTGCGGCTGATCGCCGAGGAGACGGCTCACGCCCAGGCGGGCCGGCCCGCCGGCATCACGCTCAAGCTCAACAGCCTGGTCGACGAGCTGGTCGTCGACGCGCTCTACGACGCCTCGATGGCGGGTGTGCCGATCAAGATCGTCGTACGCGGCATGTGCGCGCTTCGCCCCGGCGTACCGGGGCTGTCCGACTCGATCACCGTGCACAGCATCCTGGGGCGCTTTCTGGAGCACTCCCGGGTGTTCCAGTTCGTCAACGGCGGCGACCAGCGCACCTTCATCGGCAGCGCCGACATCATGCACCGCAACCTGGACCGTCGCGTCGAGGCGCTGGTCGAGATCCGCGACCCGAAGATCAAAGCCGAGCTCGGTGAGCTGCTGGCCTTCGCGACCGACCCGACGACCTCCTCGTGGCGCCTCGACGTCGAGGGCAACTGGACCAGGGCCGTGGCGGGCGCCGACGGCGTGCCGCTGCGCGACTACCAGCAGACTCTGCTCGAGGCGGCCGCACTCCGCGCCGACAGCTCCCGACCGGAGCCGCATTCGTGAGCGCCAGCTCGGCATTGGAGGTCGAGGCGAAGTTCCGGGTTCACCCTCCCTTCGAGATCCCCGACTTGCTGGATTCGCGCACCGGCGCGGCGTCGGTCGACGAAGCGATCACGCACCAGCTTCGCGCCGTCTACTGGGACACCAGCGACCTCCGGCTCGCCCGCGAAGGCATCACACTTCGCCACCGAGACGGCGAAGGCCCGAGCAAGGACGGGTGGCACCTCAAGCTTCCCGTGGGCGAGGTCCGTGCGGTTCCCGATGCCAGCGCCGTCAGCCGCGAGGAGGTGCGCGTCGAGGGCTCCGGCGAGTCGATCCCCGCGCAGCTGCGGGCGCTGGTCTTGCCGTGGTCGCGCACCGCCGTCCTCGGCCCTGTGGCCACTCTCGTCACCGACCGTACGGCGTACGTCCTGCGCGACGCCGCCGGCGCTCCCCTGGTCGAGCTGACCGACGACCTCGTCTCGGTCGTCAGCTCCGGCCACGTCGCCGGCCGGTTCCGCGAGATCGAGGTCGAGGACCGCGGCGGCGGCGTCGCCGCCATCGAGGGCGTCGGCAACCTGCTACGCGCCAGCGGGGCGGTGGGCGGCGAGTTCGTGCCGAAGGTGGTCCGGGCGCTCGGGCCTCAGGCCAGCTCTGAGCCCGACCCGCCGCTGCCGGGCAAGGTCGCTCTGGACGAGCCCGCACGTTGCGCGGTGCGCGACATGCTTCGCCGCGACGTACGCCGCCTCATCGCGCTCGACACCGGCGTACGCCGCGACGCCGAGGACGCCGCTCACCAGATGCGGGTCACCGCACGGCGGCTGCGCAGCATCCTGAAGACCTTCCGCCCGTTGCTGGACCCGGGCTGGGCCGGCTCGCTGCGCGAGGAGCTTGCCTGGCTCGCCGACGCGCTGAGCACAACGCGCGACAACGAGGTGCTGCTCGAGCGACTGATGCGCGATGTGGACGCGCTTCCCGGGGATCTCGTCGTCGGCCCGGTCCGCGCCCGGCTGCAACAGGTGCTGCAAGGCAACCTCGAGGCAGGCCGGGCCAGCATCGACCAGGCGCTGTCCAGCGAGCGCTACGTCGTCCTGCTCGAGCGCCTGGTCGACGCGGCGTGGGAGCCGTTCACCTCCCCTGCCGGCGAACGTCCGACCGGCAAGGCGGTGCCCCGGCTGATCCGCGCGTGCTGGAAGGACGTCAGCGACGGAGTGAAACGGCTCGAGGCCGGTGATGCGGACTCCCACACCTGGCACAAGGTGCGGATCGACGCGAAACGGCTGCGCTACTCCTGTGAAGCCGCGGCACCGATGTTCGGGAAGCCCGCCCAGCGGCTTGCCAAGATTGCCGCGGGACTGCAGGACAGCCTGGGTGAGAACCAGGATGCCGCGGTCGCCGGGGAGCTGCTGAAGTCACTCGCCACCGCACGCGGCGGGACCACGATCGCCTTCACCCTCGGCCTCCTGCACGCGCGCCAGAGCGAGGCCGCCGCCGCGGCCCGGCAGAGGTTCACCAAGCAGTGGAAGTCGGCAGTCAAGTCGGACAGCCTGGACTGGCTCACGGCCTCCTGAGGGCCGGGGCACGGGCCTCAGGCAAGATGGTGTCCTCATGTCGCCCGAGAAAGTCATCGAGGCCGCCGGGGGCGTGCTGTGGCGGCCCGCCGCGGGCGGCTCGGGGATCGAGGTCGCGCTGGTCCATCGGCCGAAGTACGACGACTGGTCGATCCCGAAGGGCAAGCTGAACTCAGGCGAGCACCCGGTGATCGGCGCGATCCGCGAGGTCCAGGAAGAGACCGGTCACGTCGGTACGCCGGGCCGGCCGCTCGGTGAGATCCACTACCTCAAGGACGGCAGCCCGAAGCGGGTCCGCTACTGGGCGATGCGGGTCGCCGGCGGGGACTTCGTGCCCAACGACGAGGTGGACCAGCTGATGTGGCTGCCTCCTCGCGAGGCGCAGCGTCACTTGCTGCCCGACCGCGACCAGAAGGTCGTGCGCGGGGTCACCAAGGCGTCGGTGTCGACCTGGCCGTGCCTGATCGTGCGCCACGCCAGCGCCGGCGAGCGCAGCAGCTGGGCGGGCGACGACCGGGAGCGGCCGCTCGATGCGCTCGGTGACGACCAGGCGGAGGCGCTCGTCCCGCTGCTGGCGTCCTACGACATCCAGCGGGTGCTGTCGGCGGACGTGTTGCGATGCCTGGAGACGATCGGGCCGTACGCCGCAGTCGCCAGGCTCACTGTCGAAAGCGAGCCGCTGCTGTCGGAGGCCGGCTACGCCCAGCAGCCCGATCTAGCCGCCGAGCGGCTGATCGAGCTGCTCGGTTCACAGGTGGCATCTGCCGTGTGCACGCAGCGCAGGACGATCCCCGGCCTGATGCAAGCGGTATGCACCACGCTGGGCACCAAGCCGCCTGAGGACCTGACGCTTCGCAAGGCGGGGATGTTCGTCGTTCATCTGCAGGCCGCTCCGAGCCTGCGGATCGCGGCGCTGGAGCGCTTCGACCCGGTCAGCTAGGCGCGATTTGCGCTAGCCGCGAGCACTCCAGCCGAGCCTGGTTGCTGCCGAGCACTACTGAAGAGGCGCATCACAGGAAGAGGACGCACCACATGCAGCGATGGACCACTGCCGCGCGGCTCGCGGTCGCCACCGTCGTCGTGGCCGGCACCGCAGCGACGATCGCCCCGGCTGTCGCTGCCACGCCGGCCGGGCCGGCTACCGGCGTCACCGTCTTCCTCAAGGGCCCTGACAACGCCGCGCTGCAGCGCCTCGCCGAGGCACACGGCCTCACCCACGCCCAGCGCATGCGGGCGCTGCGCCAGCTCCTGCCGACGGCGGCAGAGCACGCCCAGGCCGTCGCCGCCCTGCGCGACGAAGGCCTCACCGTCACTGGCGAGAGCGCGTGGTCGGTCTCGGCCACTGCGCCGAGCTCGACCGTGACGAACGCGTTCGGCGAGCACGCCACGGCCACGGCCCACGCGACGGCCGCGGAGCAGGCAGCAGCCACCGGCCCCTACCCGACCCTCCCGCCGCAGCTGCGCGGCGTCGCGAGCGCGGTGTTCCCGACGGCCGGTGGGCCCGCCGCCTACCACGCTGACGACGACAGCTGCGACAACTGCCTCGGCGGCAACGACTTCCGCAACGCCTACGCCGCACCGGCCGCACCGCCGACCAGCGGCCAGGACGCCGCGGCGACGCTGACGATCGCGACGATCCAGCTGGCCGGATGGAACCCGGGCGACCTGATCAACTGGGCGAACACGCCGGGCAATGTCGCGGGCCCGCAGTACAGCCAGTCGGGCGACCTCACGATGGTTCCGGTCGACCAGGCGAGCGTCCCGGTGCCGACCAAGAGCGACAACGGCGACGAGGAGGTCGACCTCGACCAGGAGGCGCTCTACGGCACCGATCCCTACGCGCACCAGCGCCCGTACTTCGCACCCAACACCAACGCGGGCGTCGCGGACGCCTTCTCGCAGATCGTCGACGACGTGCTGCAGGACTCCCACGCCTACCAGGGCGGCGACCCGCACATCGTCGCGGTCTCGAGCTCATGGGGCGTGTGCGAGGCGGACACCGGGAGCCAGACCATCGCCACGATGGAGCCGATCCTCCAGTCCGTGCTCGCGGCCGGCGTGACGATCTTCAGCTCATCGGGCGACCAGGGCATCTACGACGGCTGCAAGGGCTTGTCGTCCGACGTCGACTACCCCGCGTCTTCGCCGGAGGCGGTCGCGGTCGGAGGGACCAACCTCCTGCCGACGGGCGGCACGAGCGCGCCGAACAACGGCACGAACTGGGCGGAACAGGCATGGAGCTGCTCGACCCGGACCAGCTGCGTGAACGGCACCGGCGGGAGCGGCGGCGGTGCCTCTGCGATCTTCGCCAAGCCGGCCTACCAGTCCAAGATCACCAACTCGCCGTTCGCGTCCTCCGTGCGGCGGATGGTGCCGGACATCAGCGCCGACGGTGACCCGGCTACCGGATTCCGCATCTACACGACGGACCCGAGCGACACCGCCATCAGCGGCCCGGCCTACATGCAGCTCGGCGGCACGAGCCTCGCCACTCCGGTGTCAGCTGCGCTGTTCACCAACGTGCTCGCAGCGCACGGCGCGACCACTGGCCTGGGCGACATCCACGCCGGCCTCTACGACGCGTACGCCGCGAACGTCGGCGCCTACCGCGACATCACCCAGGGCTCCAACGGCGCGGCCACCGACGCCCTCAACGACCCGTCGGTGAACGCCGGCGTCGGCTACGACACGGTCACCGGGCTCGGCGCGCCGCTGTGGCCCGCGGTCGGGAAGTACCTGTTCGCGGCCGCACCGGTGCTGCCGCCGAAGACCACCGCCGCCCTCACGCTCGCGAAGCCCTCCAGCCCGACCCAGGCCAACCAGGTCACCGCGGCGTGGACGTCCACGATGTCATCGAGCGGCATCGCGCTGGGCAACGCCTTCGTCACCATCAAGCGCGACGGCGCGACGAGCCCGAGCTACGCCAATGCCACGGCGCCGGCGAGCGGCAGCTACACCTTCCGCGCGGTTCCCGGCGCGACGTACCAGATCAGCGTCGTGTCCTCGGATGTCACGGGCGAGAAGTCGGATCCGGCCACCGCAGCGATCGCGGTCCCGCTCGACGACAAGGCCTTCAAGTTCAGCGGCGCGTGGCATCGCTCGTCCGCGGCTCGCTACTACGCGGGCACGGCCAACATCAGCGACAGCCGGAACTCCTACGCGACCGTCACGGCGAAGGGCACGACCTACCGCCTGATGGTGCCGACCGGGCCGAGCTTCGGTCTGCTGCGGGTGTCGTGGAACGGCTTCGGCCTGAAGACCCTGAACCTCTACTCCCCCACCCCGGGCACGAAGGTCGTGGACATCTTCGACAGCGGCACCCGCCAGTCGCGCACCTTCAAGCTGACCGTCGTCGGCGGCACGCGCAAGGGCAGCGCGGCGTACGCCGCGAACGCGGGCGTCGACGGCCTGATCGTCGGCTACTAGCCGCGCTCGTCAGGCGGCGCTGTTGGCAGCCGCCTCGACGATGCGCAGCAGGTACGGCACCTGGAACGGCTTCTGCATGATCGCGAAAGCGTTGTTCTCGCGTGCCTGCCGCAGCTGCTCGTCGACCGCATAGCCGGTCATCAGGACGACCTGCGGGGGCGGGTGCTCGAGCGACGCGAGCACCTCGACGCCGGTCATCGCGGGCATCCGGATGTCCATGATGATCACGTCATAGGGCTGCGCCCTGGCCATCTGCAGCGCCGCGGCGCCGTCCTCGGCGGGCGTCACGGTGTAGCCGGCGCTGGTGAGGATGTCGACCAAGGTCTCCCGCATCCCGGCCTCGTCGTCGACGACCAGGACCGATCGGCTCATGTCGCCTCCTCCGCTCCGGCCGCCGGAAGCCCCACCGTGAACGTCGTACCCGCGCCAAGCGCGCTGACAATCCGGATCGTGCCCCGATGAGTCTCGACGATGCGCTTGGTGACCGACAAGCCCAGACCGATGCCGCGCACCTTCTGGGTGAAGAACGGCTCGAAGATCTGCGCCTGGGTCTGCTCATCCATTCCGATGCCGGTGTCGGTGACGGCAATGCTCACGGTGCGCTCGTCCGAGGTCACTGCAATAGTGACCCGCCCGCCCTCCGGCATCGCCTCATAGGCATTCGAGAGCAGGTTCAGCAGCACCTGACGGAGCTGGTCGCGGTCCGCGAGCACGCTCGGGGCACTCGCGGGGTCGCTGCGCTCGACATGCACGTCGGGCGGTGGCGGCATGACCGACTGCACTTCGTCGATGAGGTCGAGAACGTCGACCGGCGACGTGACCGGTGCCCGTGCCCGGGCGTAGTCGAGGAGATCGGACACGATCAGCGTGGCGGCACCGACCTCGCGCTCGGCGGTGTCCAGATGTCGGAGGACGTCAGCTTTCCCGTCGGGACGCTCCACCGCCGTCCGCAGCAGGTAGTGCGCGTTGGTGATCACACCGAGCGGGTTGCGAAGCTCATGCCCGATTGCGGAGGCGAGCTGCCCGATCGCGGCGAGCCGGGTGGCCTGGACGAGCTTGCCCTGTGCCTCCTCGAGCTCGCGCACGGAGGCCTGCAGCTCCTCGGTGCGCTCCGCGACGAGCGCGAGCGCGTAGTCACGCCGCCGCAGCAGGGTCTCGACGAGGAAGCCGAGCACGCCGGTGAGGAACAACCCGGTGACCAGGATCAACCACCACTCGTCGGCGGCGAGCGCCCCGGTGAGCGAGCTCGTCGCGCGGGTGGCAACGAGCCAGGTGTCTGCCCCGAACGGCGCGGTCGCCGTCGCCACGTCGTCGCCGCGCGGCGGCGGGCCGTTGATGCTCAGGATCAGGGCATCGGGGTCACGGGTGGCAGCGGCGTACAGCGCGACGTCCAGCTCCCGGAACGGCGCGCTCGTGCTCGCCTCGGAGGCCGCCGCCTCCAGGTCGAGCGGCAGCTGCTCGTAGACCACCAGGTGGCCAACTCCGACCGCGTGCGCGAGGCCGAGGACCCGGCTCGTTCCGGTTCCGAGCACGAGCGAGGTGGCTCCCGCCGAGCCGGCAGCCGCCGCTCGGCGCATCAGGTCGGCCAGTGGCGCGGCGGAGGTGGCATCGAGCGGGCCGGTCTTCACGAGGTATCGCACCGAGCCGCCAGGCCGGCCGACCCGGACCAGAGCAGTCGTGGTGGCGAAGCCTCCCGACGCGGGGGCGAGCGCCGCTGACGCGGTACGGAAGGCCCGCGGGTCGGCTCCGTTGAGCGCGGTTTCGGCCGCCATCGTGGTGACCTGGGTCTGCAGCCCGGCGAAGTCCGAGGTGAGGATCAGCGCGATCTCGGAGGCGCGTTCGGAGAGCAGCCGACGATCTTCGACGCGGTTCGCCCGATGCGCGACGTACGCCGAGCCGCCAGTCGCCGCCACCAGAGCCGCGACGACCGCAACGGTGGGCATGCGGACGCCGCGCACCACCACCTCCCCGCTCTGCTTCGAAGTAGGACACAACGTAGCCAACGAGGCATCCTTGAACAGATGAGCGAGGACGTCGGCACCCGCGGAGTGCAGGTGCTGGTGGTCGACGACGATCCGACGATGGCCGGCACGATCGTCGAGATCCTGACGACGCGCGGCCTCAGCGCGGTCGGGGTGACCAGCGCCGGAGCGGCGATCGTCCGGGAGCGTGAGCTGCACCCGTCTGTGGTCCTCTGCGACCAGCGGCTCCCTGACATGACCGGTCTCGAGCTCTGCGCCGCGATCCGGGCGTTCGACGCCGACGTGTCACTCATCCTGCTCACCGGCTACGCAAGCCTCGACACCGCGATCGCCGCGGTCGGCCAGATCGACCAGTACCTGACGAAGCCGGTGCCGGTCGAGGCGCTCGTGGAGTCCGTCCAGGCCGGGGTCGCGCGCACCGACCAGCGAGTGCGTGAGCGCATCGCGGCCGAGGAGCTGCGGGTCCAGCTGGAGACGGAGCTGCGCCGCCAGGCATCGCACGACGCACTGACGGGTCTGGCCAACCGTTCGCTGTTCGCCGAGCGGGCTCAGCACGCCCTCGAGCGGCGAACCCTGACCGAGCTCGTCATCTGCTTTTTCGACCTCGACGACTTCAAGGACGTCAACGACAGCTTCGGGCACGCGGCGGGGGACGAGCTGCTTCGCATGATCGGCAAGCGCTTGCGCGACTGCGTGCGGCCGGTCGACACGGTCGCCAGGTTCGGCGGCGACGAGTTCGCCGTACTGCTCGAGGACACCCAGCTGACCGAAGCGCTCGACGTGGTCGACCGGCTCTACGCCGCGGTCGGGTACCCGTTGCGGATCGGCGACGAGGAGGTTCTTGTCCATCTCAGCGTCGGGATGACCGCCCGCGGCGGGCGCGACGTGAGCTCCGAGGAGCTCCTGGCCGAGGCAGACGCCGCGATGTACGCCGCGAAGGCCCGCGGCAAGAACCGCTACGAGATCTTCGAGCCTTCGATGCGACGCGCGAGCGAGCAGCGCTCCCAGCTCCGCGTCGAGCTGGGCGATGCGCTCCTGCGCGGCGAGTTCGTCCTCTACTACCAACCGCTGGTGGAGTTCGCTACCGGCGAGTGGAAGGGCATCGAGGCGCTCGCCCGCTGGCCGCACCCCGACCACGGCCTGCTCGAGCCCGCTGACTTCGTGGACATCGCGGAGGCGAAGGGCCTCATCGTGGAGCTAGATCGCTGGGCGCTGTCGGCGGCCTGCTCCGCCGTCGCCGAGACCCCGGATCTCAGCGTCACCGTCAACGTCTCCGGGCGCAGCGTGCGAAACCACGACTTCGGCGACATGGTGCAGGCCGCGCTGCGCGACAGCGGCCTACCGGGGTCTCGCCTCGTCATCGACATCGCGGACCTCGCGCGCGACCCGGAGCGTGCCCGCGCGCAGATCCGGTCGGTGCAGGCGCTCGGGGTGGCAGTCTCCCTGGACGAGTTCACCGGCGACATCCCTTCGCTGCGGCGGCTTCGGACGCTGGACCTGAGCTACCTCAAGATCGACCATCAGCTGGTCGCCGACCTGGTCAGCGGCAAGGGCGCCGCGACCATCGCAGGAGCGCTGATCGACATCGCCCACGAACTCGGCATGCGCGCGGTCGCGATGGGCGTCGAGACCGAACAGCAGCGTGCGATGCTGACCGCCCTGGACTGCGACCTCGGCCAGGGCTACCTGTGGGCGCGGCCGTCTCCGCTCGAGGAGCTAGCGGCGCACCTCGCCGCGCGGCGCCCCCCGGCTCACGAGTAGGGCGCGCGCTGCCTCACTCGGCCGCTTTGTTCGCCGCGGCATAGCCGAACTGCAGCAGGTCGGCGCCGGCCCGTACCGCGAAGATGCTCGCCACGAAGCGGGTCACGCGCGGCGCCGCGGCGAGCCCGACGATGAAGCCTGAGGCGATCCACTGGTCCATGCAGAACGGGCAGGTAATCAGTTCCCCGACCGCCTTGCGCACGCCGCCGCCGGCGACCTTCTCCTTGACCTCGCCGGGCGAGGACGGCCCCTCGAAGTGGGTGAAGGGGGCGCGCGCCGGGCTGGTCACCGCGTCCCGGCTGATGGTGCGGCTGAGCTTGTGCGTCGCCAGAGCCACCAACGCGAGATCACCCGCGGTGAAGCCGGAGGGCAGGCGCCGTTTGGCTTTCAACTGCCAGATCGCCGTCGCCAGGCCGGTCAGATAGACCGCCATCACCCCTGAGTAGCCGCCGAGCTCGGTCAGCGGGCGGCCGTACTGCGCCTCGACGGCACCGAGCCCCTGCTCGATCGCCTCAGCTGTCGTCGACATGCATCGCCCGTTCCTCAGGCGCGAAGCCGCCGCTGTCCGCGCCGACGTTCTCCGCCCACATGTCCTGGCCGTCGCCGGTCTCGGACGGCAGCTCGGCGAGGCGGCCGGCGCGCTCGTCGGGGTCCTCCGGGTACGGCTGCCCGTCCCCGTCGCCACGACCAGCGGCCGCATCCACGTCCGGCAGCTCGCGGTCCAGCCTGCCCTCCAGCGACTCGCCGGCGCGTTCCTCTTCGGCCGTCATCCCGAAGTCGGTGACGGCGATCGGGTAGTCGCGTGGCACCGGCAGATCCTCCTGCGCGTCGCCGGTGATCACCTTGCCGGGCAGCGCGTCGGACTGGTCCGGGATGCCTTCGTCCTCGAGGGCCGAGCCGGGATCCGGCTCCGGGTACCCGCTGACTGCGCTCACGGCTCGCTGATCGCGGAGACGAGCTCTCCGGCCTGTGCCGGGGAGCAGGCGCGGGCGATGTCGGCCTGGCTCAACATGCCGACCAGCTTGTCCCCGTCGATCACGGGCAAGCGGCGCACCTTGTGCTCGCGCATCGTGGCGATCGCTTCGTCGACGCTGTCGTCCGCACCGATCGTCACGACCTCGCCGCGGATGAGGTCGACCAGCCTCGTCTCACCCGGCATCTTCCCGGCCGCGACCACCTCGACCACCAGGTCGCGATCGGTCACCATCCCGCGAAGGTGGCCCTGGTCGTCACAGACCGGCACTGCGCCGATCGAGGCCTCGGCAAGCTGCGTCGCTGCTTCCGCTACGGTCGCGTCTTCCTTCAGGTACGTCGTACCAGGGCTCATGATCTCTCGGGCTGTCGTCATCTCGATCTCTCCTTCATGGGTGGGAGTCGTCCGGGACGATTCAGGACCGCACTAGCGGCAGGACCTCTTCGGTCAGGAACTTGATGCCGCCTTCCTGGTCCGGTCCCATCTGCGAGAGGTAGACCTCGTCAAATCCCGCGTCGATGTACTCCTTGATCGCTTCGGCGGCGCGCTCCGGGTCGGGACCGCATGGCACCTTCTCGGCGACCTGCTCGGGCGACGTCGCCTCGCCGAGCTGCTCGAACTCGGTCCATGACGGCAGGTCCTGGGCGCTCTGGCCACCCACCGCCTCGAAGCCCCACAACCGGTACGCCGTCTTCGCGGCGTCGTCCGCGTTCGGAGCCCAGCAGAACTTCATGCCGCCCTGCGTCACGCCGCGCCCGCCCGCCGCGCGGTAGCGATCGAGCAGCTCCTTGCTCGGCTGCACGTTGATCCAGCCGTCGCCGATGCGCGCGGCCAGGTCGGTCGAGGCAGGGCCGAATCCAGACACCAGGACGTCGGGCAGCTTCTCCGGCAGCGAGAAGATCCGGGCCGCATCCACGGTGTAGTGCTCCCCGCGGTGGGTGACCGTCTCGCCGCTCCACAGCCGGCGAATCAGGTCGACCGCCTCCTCGAGGCGCTGCAGCCTGATCGGCGCCGGCGGCCACAAGCCGCCGAGAATGTGCTCGTTGAGCCGCTCACCCGAACCGACACCGAAGCTGAAGCGGCCCGGCGCGATCGAGGCGATCGTCGCGGTTGCCTGTGCCAGCACGGCGGGGTGGATCCGGTCGGTCGGGCAGGTCACCGCGGTCGTCATGTGCAGGTCGGTGGTCGCCGCGATCGCACCCAGCACCGACCACACGAAGCCGCTCTCGCCCTGCTCGCGGGTCCACGGGTGGTAGTGGTCGGAAATCCAGATCCGGTCGAAGCCGGCCGACTCGGCGAGCTTTGCGAGCTCCACCTGGCGCTGCGGGCTGAGCTCCTCAGATGAAAGAAAGTAGCCGAACTCTGTCATGTCATCGACCTACCCGCGGTATCGGTGAACACTCGTCTGTCCGCGACTCGTACCGTCGCGCGTCACGACTTTCGGGCGGTCGCCTTGCCGCCCTTGCGCCCAGCCTCGCGCTTCTGGGCGGTCGTCCCGCCCTGTGAGCTGGCCGAGCGGCGGGTCCCCGATCCGCTCGCCTTGCCGCCCCGGCTCGAGGCGCCGGGCGAGTTCGCGATCTTGGCCGCGCGCTCCTTGGACATCCCCTTGTCCTTGAGCGCCTCGTACTGCTTCTCGTTCTTGACACTGGCTCGGGTTCCCGGCATGGCGTCCTCCTTCAGCCCTTTCAGGACTGCCCGGGTCACGCCTCGGTATGCGGGTCACGGCCTCGCGGGTCGACGCGATGAGTGGCGACCCGATGTGGGACAAGTCGATCAAGGGGGAATGCCAGCCATCGTGACCATCTCGCCACCGCGGCATGAGGCTGCTTGATGCGCGATCCAGACGGTTACGCCCCGATCGAGTCCTACGCCGCGATCGGGGACGGCAGGACGGTGGCCCTGGTGGCCCGAGACGGGCGGATCGACTGGTGGCCGGTGTCGGCGCTGGATGCCGCGCCGAGCTTCGCGGCGATCCTGGACGCCGCCCAGGGCGGCTACATCGAGCTGCGGCCGGACATTCCCTACACCGCGTCGCGCCGCTACGTGCCCGACACCAACATCCTCGAGACCACCTTCACCACGGACGCGGGCGCAGTGCGGGTCACCGACGCACTGCCGCTCGGCCGCTCGGGCCGTCTGGCCTGGAGCGAGCTGGTGCGTCGCGTCGAGGCGCTGCACGGCGCGGTGCCGATGCGATGGACGGTCGCCCCCGGCACGCAACTGGGGTCGGTCCAGCCATGGATCGCGGACAAGCAGGACGCGGTGCTCATGCAGATCGGCGAGGAGCAGCTCGCCCTGCGCCTCTACGACGTCGGAGATCCCGTGTGCGACAGCCACCGGGTGTCGGCGACGTTCACCGCGACGCCCGGCAAGCCCGGGCTGCTGGGCATCGTGGGCGGGCCCGACTCCCCTGTCTTCCTCGCCGACCGCGCCGAGCTGGAAGGCCACCTCGCGGTGACGGAGCTGCGGTGGCGGGAGTGGGCATCAGCCATCCGCTACGACGGGCCCTGGCAGGAGGCGGTCCGGCGCTCGGCGCTGACGCTGCGCCAGCTCCAGTTCGTCGCCACCGGCGCGGTCGCAGCTGCCGCCACGACATCGCTGCCCGAGCGGCTCGGCGGCGCCAAGAACTGGGACTACCGGTTCATGTGGGTCCGGGACTGCTCGTTCACCATCGACGCACTGCTCACCCTTCATCTGCACGACGAGGCGCAGGCCGCCGTGCAGTGGATGCTCGGTGCCCTTCGCCGTACCTCACCCGAGCTGCGCGTCTTCTACCGGCTCGACGGCTCGGCTCCGGGCGACCAGGAGGAGCAGCCGCCAGTTTCTGGTTACCGCGGCAGCCGACCCGTGCGAGTCGGTAACAGCGCGGCGCGCCAGCTGCAACTCGGCACCTACGGCGATCTGTTCGACATGGTCTGGCAGTACGTCGACGCCGGGCACTGCCTCGACCCCAGAACCGCGAACCTGCTCGCCGGTCTCGCCGACCGATGCTGTGACACCTGGCGGCACGAAGACGCCGGCATATGGGAGTTGAACACGAAGCGGCACTACACGATCTCGAAGATCGGGTGCTGGACGGCGCTGGACCGCGCGGTGCGCCTCGGCGAGGCAGGCCAGATCGCGGGCGCGAACATCCCACGGTGGCGCGCCGAAGCCGCGCTCGTGCGGGCCTGGGTCGACGAGCACTGCTGGTCAGCGGAGCGAGGTTGTTACGTCGGATACGCCGGGGGCGACGGCCTCGACGCGGCGACGCTGCTCATGGCGAGAACCGGATTCGAGCGCGGGGAGCGGCTGGCCGGGACGGTTCAGGCGATCCGCGAGGAGCTCAGTGAGGGGCCGCTGGTCTACCGCTACAGCGGCGTCGCCGACGAAGGGGCTTTCGTCGCATGCAGCTTCTGGCTGGTCGAGGCACTCGTGCACCTCGGTGCCAAGGAAGAGGCATATGCACTGATGGACCAGGCGGTCGCGGCCGCCAACGATGTCGGCCTGTTCGCTGAGGAGATCGATCCGGACACCGGCGCGATGCTCGGGAACATGCCCCAAGGGCTCAGCCATCTCGCGCTGATCAGCGCGGCCTGTGCCTATACCGCCAACGCATCCTGAGCCGGCTGGCCGGTCATCGCGAGCAGCCTGCGCGCATCCCGCACGGCGGCGCCGCCGGGATCGTTGTTGGCGTAGAGGTATCCGTCACCTGCGGCTAGCAGGCGGCCGGCCCAGCGAGCCAGGTCACGGTTGTCGTAGCCCCAGTCCCTGCGGCCGTGATGGAGGCGGACGTAGCGCCACGTTGCGGTCTCCCACAGCGGCCCGACGCTGCGGCCCTCCCGGTCGGCCCACACCAGCGCCGCGCCGTACGACGACAGCAGGCCGCGAACCTCGTCGGTGAACCACGAGCGGTGGCGGGGCTCCACGGCGACCCGGAGCTCGCGCGGGAAACGGGCCAGCGTGTCGTCGAGCCGCTGCGCCTCGACCGCGAGGTCGGGCGGCAGCTGCACCAACACTGGTCCGAGCAGGCCGCGGGAACGCAACGGATCCAGGACCCCAAGCAGGCGCTCGACAGGCTCGCCGGGCTCGCGCAGCCGCTTCACGTGCGTGAGGAAGCGGCTGGCCTTGATCGCCATCACGAAGCCGTCGGGCAGCGTGTCGGCCCAACGCTTCACGGTGTCGGTCGTGGGCAGCCGGTAGAAGCTCGAGTTCACCTCGACGGTGTCGAAGGCCTGGGCGTAGGTGGCTAGCCACTCGCGTTGCGGCAGCTTGGCCGGATACAGCAGCCCGCGCCAGTCCGCGTACTGCCAGCCGCTGGTGCCGATCCTGATCCGTCGCACGTCGGCAGTCCTACCCGGCGTACTCAGCGAGACACCGGGAACCGACCGGGATACCCGGGTCGGAAAGGAAAAAAGGCATGGCGGGCTTCGCGAAAGAGGCGCTCAAAGGCAGCAACCGCACGGTGTCAGGAATCGCGGCAGTGGCCGCGCTGGCCGGCCTGCTGTTCGGGTTCGACACCGGGGTGATCTCCGGCGCTCAGCTCTACATCACCAAGGACTTCCACGCGTCGACCGGCGCCCAGAGCTGGTACGTCGGCGCGCTGCTCCTCGGAGCCTGCCTAGGCGCCGCCGCAGCGGGTTACCTCGCCGACCGCTACAGCCGGAAGTTCACGATCATCGGCGCGGGCGTGGTGTACGTCGGCGCTGCCTTGTGGTCGGGGCTGGCGCAAGGGTCCGGGATGCTGATCGCCGCGAGGGCGGTTCTCGGCCTCGCAGTCGGAGCCGCCTCGTTCGTCGGGCCGCTCTACATCTCCGAGCACGTGCCGCCGAAGCTGCGCGGGGGCACCGTGTCGTTCAACCAGTTCATGATCACCTCCGGGATCTTCATCGCCTATCTGGTCGACTACGCGTTCAAGGACGTCGCCAACAACTGGCGCTGGATGCTCGCGCTCGGCGCGCTGCCCGGGATCGCGCTGACCTTCGGAATGCTGCTGCTCCCCCACACCCCGCGGTGGCTGCTCGAGGCCGGCCATGAGGACGAGGCGCGCGAGGTGCTCAGCCGCACCGAGTCCAAGCGCGGCGTCGACAAGCAGGTCGAGGAGATCCAGCACGTCCTCGAGTCGGAGCGGCGCGCCGGCCTGCGTGCCCTGTTCGCGGCCGAGACTCGCCCGATGCTGCTGGTCGGGCTTGGCTTGGCGTTCTTCCAGCAGGTGGTCGGCGTCAACACGGTCGTCTACTACGCGCCGACCATCCTTCGCTACACCGGGCTGTCGGCGAACCAGTCGGTCACCGAGGCACTGTCGGTCGGCATCACCAACGTCGTGTTCACCGTGGTCGCGATCTCGCTGCTCGACCGGCTCGGCAGGCGGGCGCTGCTGATCACCGGCACCGTCGGGCTCACGGTCGCACTCGTCGTGCTGGGCGCGTTCTTCCAGTCCTCGACCCTGCAGAACGACGCCTCGTGGCTAGCCGTGGTCGCGTTGGTGGTGTTCATCGCCAGCTTCGCCATCGGCCTCGGACCGGTCTTCTGGCTGATGATCTCGGAGGTGTTCCCGCTGCGGATCCGCAGCCAGGGCATGGCGGTGTGCACGATCGTCAACTGGGCCGCGAACTTCTTCGTCTCGTACTACTTCCTGACGCTGGTCGCCGACATCGGCCGGCCCGCGACGTTCTGGCTGTACGCCGGCTTCGGGGTGCTCGCCACCGCGTTCTTCGCACTGCGCGTGCCCGAGACGAAGGGACGGACGCTGGAGCAGATCGAGCACGACCTCGGTGCCGAGTCGAAGAGGTCACGAAGCCGGTCGGGTTCGCGCCGCCACGTCGCGCACGCCCGGTAGGGCAACCAGCTGGCTAGCCGCGACGAGCGAGCGCGCCGATGGCGGAGGCGTCGAAGCGATCGATCAGGTCGACGGCGTCTCGGTAGACCTCGAGCGCGCCCGCCTCGCGCAGCACCTGCTCGGCGATCCCGCCGGTGAGCACGCAGACGCAGCCCATCCCGGCGCGACGGGCCGCCTCGACGTCCCAGACCGTGTCGCCCACGAAGACCGCGTCGGCTGCCGCCACACCTGCCCGCGCCAGCGCGGCGTGGACGATGTCGGGCTCCGGCTTGGACTCCTCGACGTCGTCCTTCGTGGTCACGTGGTCGATCGCGTCGTCGGCATCGATGGCCCGGCGGAGGTATTCGGCCTCGCGGGCAGAGGCACTCGTGGCGAGCACCACGACCAGGCCGCATTCCTTCGCGCGCCGCAGCAGGTCCGCGGCGCCGCGCAGGGCGCACAGCCGGTGCAGCTGCGGCCCATAGAGGTCGCTGTGCGCCTCGACGATCGCGTCGTCTCCGTGGCCGAGCACCGACTCGACCAGCCGCTCCGAGCCTTGCCCGATGAGACCGTGGCACGTGCTCGCCGCGACGTCGTGCCCGCTGAGCCGGAACGCCTCCGCCCAGGTGACGGCATGGTGGTAGTTGGTGTCGACCAGCGTGCCGTCGACATCGAAGAGCACCGCCCGCGCGGCAGCGTCGTTCACCGCTGCCCCGCGATGAGCAGGTCGGCCGCGCGCGCCGCGAGGGCCATGATCGTGAGAGCAGGGTTGGCCGCTCCCTGGGTCGGCAGGACGCTGCCGTCGACGACGTACAGGTTCGGGATCGACCAGGTGCGAAGCTCGGAGTTGACGACGCCGTCCTCCGGCCGGGCGCTCATCCGCGCCCCGCCGACGAGGTGGGCGTTGCGGTCGATCGCGATCACCTCGGTGGCGCCCGCCGCCTCGAGGATCCGCTTCTGCTTCTCACGCGCCGCGTCGAGCAGCATCCGGTCGTTGTCGCACAGGCTGTAGCTGAACCGCGCGACCGGCAGTCCGTAGCGGTCCTTCTCCTCGTCGAGGGTGACTCGGTTCTCCGGCTGAGGCAGGTACTCGCAGAGCGCGCCGAGCGTTGCCCAGTGCACGTAGTCGCGCATGTACTCACGCAGCGGTGCTCCCCAATGCCCTTGCGCGGCCACGTGCTCCGCCCAGGTGATCGGCAGCGGTGACACGTTCTGGATGCTGTAGCCGCGGCGGTACGGCTTGCCCGGGTCGGTCTCGTAGAACTGCTCGGTGCTCACCTCCGGCGGTGGGGCCTTGTGCATCCGGATCTCTTCGTCGAACCTGCCGGCGACCTGCGGCGCGCCCTGCACCATCACGTAGCGGCCGACCTGGTCGTGCTCGTTGGCAAGCCCCTCGGGCCAGCGCTTGGTGGCAGAGTTCAGCAGCAGCCGCGGGGTCTCGATCGCGTAGCCGCAGACCGCGACCAGTCGCGCCCGCTGCCGCCGCTCGACGCCGTCCCGGAAATAGCGCACCCCGGTTGCGACGCCGCGTTCGTCGTCCACCTCGACCGCGCTCACCATGCAGTCGGACCGGACCTCCGCACCGTGCGCCAGCGCGTCGGGAATGTGGGTGATCAGCGGCGAAGCCTTGGCGTTGACCTTGCAGCCCTGCAGGCAGAAGCCGCGGTAGATGCAGTGCGGGCGGTTGCCGAACCGCCCGTTGGTGATGGCCACCGGCCCGACTCGGGTCTCGATCCCGAGCGCGAGCGCGCCGCGCTGGAAGATCAGCCCGTTGCCGCTGACCGGGTGCGGCGAGTGCGGGTACCGATGCGGGTCGCCCCACGGCCAGTGCTGGCCCGCGACGGGGAGCTCCTCCTCGATCGTCGCGTAGTACGGCGCGAGCTCCTCGTACGAGATCGGCCAGTCCGCACCCACCCCGTCACGCGAGTACGTCGCAAAGTCCGAGGGGTGCAGCCTCGGCGCGTAGCCCGCGAAGTGGACCATCGAGCCGCCCACGCCGCGGCCCGAGTTGTTCGAGCCGAGCGCCACCGGGTCGGCTCCGTCGATCACCCGGGGCTCGGTCCAGTAGAGGTGGTGCGACCCGGCCTCGTCGCTGACCCAGTCGTGGTCGGGGTCCCAGAACGGACCCGCGTCGAAGCCGACGACGCGCCAACCGGCGCGGGTCAGGCGCTGCATCAGCACCGAGCCGCCCGCGCCCATCCCGACGATCGCAATGTCGACCTCGTCGGCGTCGTCGAACCGGCGCATGTCGCGGCGAAGGCCGTGGTTGGTGCGGCTTCCGTCGTTGGGGAGCAGCCACGCGGACGCATTGCGTTCGCGGACCCGACGCAGGCTGGTCATTCCGAGTGGCTGACCGGATCGAGGTCGACGACGTCCGCGACCTCCCAGGGCTCGCGCGCGTCGATCCCGATGTTCTTGTAGCCGCGGGGGTACGCCGGTCCGCCGAAGCCGATCTCGTTCCACGCCCACGGGTGGCTGTAGAACGCGGTGCAGGCGTAGCGGGTCCACAGGCTCCACACCCGATCCGCCCGCAGCCCGTGCCAGGTCTCGTCCTTCAGCTGCTGGACCGCCCGGATCAGGTCTCCTTGCAGCCGCCACTCGAGCGCCGCGAAGCGGTCCCCGAAGCGGTCGAGGGCGTCTGCGTCCAAAGCCGCGAAGCTCTCCCGGAACGCGTCGCCGTCCTCGGGCATGTCGCCGTAGTGCCAGCCGTCGGTCTGCCCTTCGCACAGCCGGGCGTCGATCAGCTCGATGACCGGCACCCGCGGCTCACGGCGCTGGTCGAGCAGCTGGTCGAACAGCGCCCGCCCGACCGCCTCCTCCGCGGGGGTGAAGAAGTGCAGCGCTGCGGTCTGCGTCAGCCGCGACAGCACCACCCCGGCGGTTGCGGCATCCCAGTGCTCGACCTCACCGAGCACGTCGAATCCGGGGAAGCGCACCGGGGCGCCGCCGATCACCCGGCCAGCCGACTCGGCCGGCCCGCGCAGCAGGGTCATTCGCCTTCGCGGCGCAGGATCGCCGCGAGCAGGCCCATCCCGCCGACCATCGTCATCAGCAACGGCGCGAGCAGCGGGGGACCCATCTCGATGTTGTAGCGGCCCAGCGACCACCCGCCCGGGCGCTGTGACACGCCGCGGGCGTGCAGGTAGGTCCCTTGCAGACCGTTAGCCACGATCAGCGCGGACACCGCCGGCAGCACGGTCTTGGCAGCCCGCTTGCTGAAGACCCCGGCGATGCCTGCCGCGAGACCTACCGGGCCCAGCGCTACCGGCAGCCACATCATCCGGTTGCCGAAGCTGGCCCGGTCGTGCTCGAAGTAGATCTCGGCGGCGGTGATCACCGAGCCAACCGCTGCGAGGCCCGACAGCGAGCGCTCGAAGTGGCCGGTTTCGATGTTGCGGACGAGGACGTCGATGCCGTGCACGGCCTCGCTTGTCGCGGCAAGCGCCATGTCAGCGCGCGCCGCCCGGCAGGAACTCCTGGGCCTTGACCTTGACGCCCTCCTTGATGACGTCCCAGCGGTCGGAATCGCCACGCACGACGGCCGAGATCATGTTCTCGATCTGATCCAGCGTCGCGTGGGGCGGGATCGGCGGTACGGCGGGGTCGGTCACGAACTCCAGCACGCACGGCCGGTCCGCGGCCAGTGCGCTGCGCCAGGCGCCGGCGATGTCGTCGGGCTGGTCGACCCGGATCCCCTCGAGGCCGATGCTGCGGGCGTACTCGGCGTAAGGGAACGCCGGCAGGTGCTGCGACGGCAGGAACTGCGGCGCACCCTCCATCGCGCGCATCTCCCAGGTCACCTGGTTGAGGTCTTGGTTGTGGAGCACCGCGACGACGAGGCGCGGGTCGCTCCACTCCTGCCAGTACTTGGAGATGGTGATGAGCTCGTTGATGCCGTTCATCTGCATCGCGCCGTCGCCGACGAATGCGATCGCCGGACGGTCCGGATGCCCGAACTTCGCGCCGACCATGTACGGCACGCCGTTGCCCATCGTCGCCAACGTGCCCGACAGCGACCCCCGCATCCCGGGCTTGAGCTTGATGTTGCGGGCGTACCAGTTCGCCGAGGACCCGGAGTCAGCCGAGACGATCACGTTGGGCGGCAGTACCTCGGAGGCCTCGGCGAAGACGCGCTGCGGGTTCAACGGGTCGGCGCCGACCTGCGCCGAGCGGTCCATCACGTCCCACCACCGCGCGACCTGCTTCTCGACGTTCTCGCGCCACGACCGGTCGCTCTTGCGCTCGATCATCGGCAGCAGCTGCTTCAACGTCGCTCCAGCGCTGCCCACGAGGTTGAGCTCGTACGGGTAACGCATGCCGATGAACCGCGGATCGATGTCGATCTGGATCGCGCGTGCCTGGCCGAACTCCGGCAGGAACTGGGTGTAGGGGAAGTTCGACCCGATCGTGATCAGCGTGTCGCACTCGCGCATCAGCTCATACGACGGCCGGGTGCCGAGGAGGCCGATCGACCCCGTGACGAAGGGCAGCTCGTCGGAGAGCACGTCCTTGCCGAGGAGGGCCTTCGCGACGCCCGCCCCGGTGAGGTCGGCGAGCTCGAGCACCTGGTCAGCGGCCTCACGCGCTCCCTGCCCGACGAGGATCGCGACCTTCTTGCCGGCGTTGATGATCTCGGCGGCGTGGCCCAGCTCGTGCTCGGGGGGCAGGAGCTGCGGCTGGACGATGCCGAGGCTCGACGGCACCATCTTGAACTCATGGGTGGGCGCGGAGTACTCGAGCTCCTGCACGTCTGAGGGGATGATGATCGCCGCGACGCAGCGCTGAGTCATCGCGGTACGAATCGCCCGGTCGATGACGTTGGGAAGCTGCTCGGGCACGGTCACCATCTGGCAGTACTCGTTGGCGACGTCCTTGAACAGGCTCAGCAGGTCGACCTCCTGCTGGTAGGACCCGCCCATCGCGCTGCGGTTGGTCTGGCCGACGATCGCGACGACCGGGACGTGGTCGAGCTTGGCGTCGTACAGCCCGTTGAGCAGGTGGATCGCGCCCGGGCCGGAGGTCGCGGCGCAGACCGCGACCCGGCCGGTGAACTTCGAGTAGCCGACCGCCGCGAATGCGGCCATCTCCTCGTGGCGGACCTGCACGAACTTCGGGTCGTTGTCAGCCCTGCCCCAGGCGGCGAGCAGCCCGTTGATGCCGTCCCCGGCGTATCCGAAGACGCACTCGACACCCCACTCCTTGAGTCGTGCAAGCACTTGATCGCCGACAGTGGCCACGTCGCTTCCTTTCACTGTCCCCGGTTCGGTTCGCGGCCTACCCCGGCCAGCCGCGATCATGCGGCGAGACGGTGCGCCGCGGCCAGATCGGGGTAGATCTCCCGCCATGACCAGTGCGGAACTGCTCGCCGAAGCCTTCAACCGCATCCAGCAGGAAGTGCACTCGACTCTCGAGGGCCTCGGGCCGCGAGAGCTCGCCGAGCGAGTCGACGGGGAGCGCACCCATCCGCAGGCGAACACCATCGCCTGGCTGGTGTGGCACCTGACCCGGGTGCAGGACGACCACGTCGCAGATGTCGCCGGCCGCAAGCAGGTGTGGCATGAAGGCGGCTGGGTCGACAAGTTCGGCCTGCCCTTCGACCGGGAGGCCACCGGATACGGCCAGAACAGCGTGGACGTCGGGGCAGTCAAGCCCCAGTCGGCGGACCTTCTCGTGGGCTACTACGACGAGGTCCACGCCCGAACGCTCGAGTACGTCGAGCAGCTCAGCGACCGCGACCTCGAGCGCGTCGTCGACGACTCGTACGACCCGCCGGTGACTCTCGGGACCCGCCTGATCAGCGTGATCTCCGACGACCTCCAGCACATCGGGCAGGCGGCGTACGTGCGGGGTCTGCTGACCAGGGAGGCTGAGTGAGGACCCCCGAGCCGCCGGCGGACCCGATCGAGCTGCTGGAAGACCAGCACCAGCACATCCGCTCGCTGATGAGCCTGGTGAGCATGGCCGAGACCGAGGTGGTCCGAGAGCGCGCCTTCGACCAGCTGCGTGAGCTGATAGCCGCCCACGAGAGGGCGGAGCAGACCGAGATCCGCCCCGTGACCCGCGAGGTGCTGCCGGACGGCGAGGACGTGGCGGAGGGTCGCATCGCGGAGGAGAACGATGCCAAGAGTGCGCTCGTCGAGCTGGAGCGTCTGAGCATCGACGACCCGGGATTCGCCGAGCGCTTCGCGGCCTTCCGCGCCGCGATCGAGGAGCACGCCCGCCACGAGGAGCAGCTCGAGTTCCCCGCGCTTCGCGAGCATCTACCGGCGCAGCGGCTGGCGGAGCTGGCTGAGCGGCTCCAGCGAGCTGAGTCCGGAGCGAGGGATGGCCGGATGACCGCGAAGCCGCCCGCCGTCAACGCGGTGCTGAGCCCGTTCGTCGCCATCGCCGACCGGATCCGTGACGCCCTTGCGTCCTAGACCCGGCTGACGGCCTCATGCCCCCCGCGGGCTGCGCACGCACGCCCTCGTGGGCACCGGGCGCAGCCAAGCACCCGCCCCGGATCCGGCGATAACGGAAGCGCTACGCCTCGCGGCGGCGAGGGCTCGCGTGCCGCTCGGGATCGAGCCGGTCGCTCGGGGTGATCCGGCCCGCCCGCACCATGAGGCCGTACCGCGCCATGAACTCCACGAGCTCGTACTGGTCCTCGTCCGGGGTACCGACGTAGGCGACCGCATCGTGCGCGTGCACGATCTCCGTCAGGACCTCCTCGGCGCTGAACTCAGGAAAGGCCTTCACCATCTTGTCGCGCAACGTGTCCCAGCTCGGCGGCGCAGTCCTGCGCATCGTCGTACTTGGCATAGTTGACCAGTGCCCGTGACCCGTCACCGGAAACGTGACCCGGGAGTCACCAAGGGCACTACCGTCGCGTGATGGCGGTGCGCGCAGCGAAGTCCGGCATGCCGCCGGCGGTCGCGCCGATGCTCGCCACGCCCGGCGAGCTCCCTGCCGCAGACGACCTGTGGGCCTACGAGCCGAAATGGGACGGCATTCGAGCAATCACCCGCTTCGACGGGCGCGGCGCTCTCGCGTCGAACAGCCGCAACAACCAGGACCTGGTCAAGACCTTCCCTGAGCTGACGGAGTGGGCGCCAAGGCTGGGAAAGAAGCCGGTCACCCTCGACGGCGAGCTGGTCGCTCTCGACCGGGAGGGAATCCCGAGGTTCGGGCTGCTGCAGGCGCGCCTCAACCTCACCGGCACGGCGATGATCTCGCGCCGTGCCGAAGAGGTGCCGGCGTCCTACATCGTCTTCGACGTGCTCTACCTCGACAGGTCGCCCTTGCTGGATGCGACGTACGACGAGCGGCGATCGCTGCTGGAGGCGCTCGAGCTCGACGGCGATGGCGTCACGACGAGCGCGGCCTACCGGGACGTCCCGGGCGCCGACGTGTTCGCCGCCGCGAGCAGCCGCGGCCTCGAGGGGGTGGTCGCGAAGCGCCGCGCCTCTCGCTACCAGCCGGGCAGCCGCAGCCGCGACTGGATCAAGATCAAGGCGATGCGCGACCAGGAGGTCGTGATCGGTGGCTGGCTTCCCGGCCAGGGGCACCTGCAGGGAACGTTCGGCGCGCTGCTGCTCGGCATCCCGGCCGAGGGAGGGCTCACCTACGTCGGCAAGGTCGGCACCGGCTTCAACGACCGCGCCCGCGCGGCCCTCCTCGCCATGCTGAACGGCGCAGCGAGCGACAGCTCACCCTTCACGGGTCCGATCGAGTCCAAGGACCGGGCCAACGCGCGGTACGTCGTACCGCGCATCGTGGGCGAAGTGCGCTACGGCGAATGGACCCGCGACGGCCGCCTGCGCCATCCGAGCTGGCGCGGGATCCGTCCCGACAAGGACCCCAGCGACGTACGCCGGGAACAATCGTGAGCAGCAAGAAGACGGCGGTCGAGATCGACGGCCGGGAGCTCATGCTGTCCAACCTCGACAAGGTGCTCTATCCCGAGGCGGACTTCACCAAGGCCGCGGTGCTCGACTACTACGCCCGGATTGCCGAGGTGATGGTGCCTCACGTAGCGGGGCGCCCGGTCACCCTGCGCCGCTACCCCGACGGGGTCGGCGGTGAGACGTTCTTCGAGAAGCAGCGGCCCTCGCACGCCCCCGACTGGGTCCAGTCGATGCGGGTCGCCTCGCGCTCGGGACGGCAGGGCCGAGACTTCATCGACTACCCGCTGCTCGGCGACCGGGCAAGCCTGGTCTGGGCCGCCAACCTTGCCGCGTTGGAGCTTCACGTCCCGCTATGGCATCGCGACGGCGACGCCGAGCCGCCGACGCCGCCGGACCACCTGGTCTTCGACTTCGACCCCGGGCCGGGCACCGACATCGTCGAGTGCTGCCGCATCGCGCTGCTGGTCAGGGATCGGCTCGCGAACAGCAAGTCAGCGGTTGCGAAGACCAGTGGCTCGAAGGGCCTGCAGGTCTACGCGCCGCGACCTGGCAAGTCCTGGGAAGACATCCGCGACGAGGTTCTTGGCATCGCGAAGGCTCTCGAGGAGGAACATCCCGAGCGGGTCGTCGTCTCCCAGGACAAGAAGCTGCGTAACGGCAAGGTGCTGATCGACTGGAGCCAGAACCACCCGGCGAAGACCACGGTCGCGGTCTACTCGTTGCGCGCGACGCCGTACCCCACGGCCTCGACTCCCGTCACCTGGGACGAGGTCGAGCAGTGCGCCGCGAAGGGCGACGCGAGTCTGCTGCGGTTCCTCGCCACGGACGTCCTCGCGCGAGTGCAGACGCACGGTGACCTGTTCCGCCCGCTGCTGGCGAAGCGGCCCCGGGCGAAGAAGAGCCAGAAGCCCTAGGAGGCCTTCGAGCGACCCGGTTTCGGAGCCGCTGCGATCGCCTCGACCAGCTCCTCCTTGCTCATCGATGACCTGCCTTTGATGTCCAGCTTCGCCGCCTTCTTGAGCAGGTCGGCTTTCGAGAGGCCCTCGAGTTCCGCCGTTGCCGCGTCGGAGGCCGGCGCCTCGTCCCGATCCGCCGTAGCGGCCTTCGCCTTCGACGCGCCACGACCGCCGCGTTCGGCGATCGACTGCTCGAGTGCGGCCATCAGGTCGATGACGTTGGTCTTCGGCGCCTTCTTCGCAGCCACGACCTTGCGGCCCTCGCGCTTGGACTCGATCAGCGACTGCACCCGCTCGCGGTAGGTGTCGTGGTAGCGCTCGGGCTCCCACTCGACGCTGAGCGACTCGATCAGCTGCCGGGCGATGGTGAGCTCGCGATCAGCGAAGGAGTCGTCGTGCGGCAGGTCGCCGACCACCTCTTCGGGATCGCGGATCTCGTCGGCGAAGTACAGGGACTCCAGGACGAGGGCGTCGCCCGAGGGGCGGATGACGACGAGGTGCTCGCGGTCACGCATCACCATCGTCGCGACCGCTGCCTTGCCGGTGTCCTGCATCGCACGCCGCAGCAGCGCATACGCGCGGTCGGCACCCTTGCCGCGCGGGGCCAGGTAGTAGGTCGAGCGGTAGAACGTCGGGTCGATGTCAGCGAGGTCGACGAAGTCGCTGATCTCCATCAGCTCGGAGCGTCCCGGCGCCACCGACGCAAGCTCCTCGCGCTCGACCACGACGTACTCGTCGTCGCCCGTGTCGTAGCCGCTGACGATCTCGGAGGCGGGCACCTCCTCGCCGGTCGCGTCGTCCACCTTGCGGTAGCGCACCCGGTTGCCGGTCGCCTTGTTGAGCTGGTGGAAGCGGACCGCCTTCTCGCTGGTCGCGCTGAACAGCCCGACCGGCACGTTGACGAGCCCGAAGGCCAGCACTCCTGACCACAGCGCGCGAGGCATCGTCCACTCCCTGCTCAGCCGCCGCACTGGACGGCATGCGTCTCACATCTTCTCTTCCCGTATCGGTCGTTTCCATCCGCAGGATGAGCCTCACGAATAGGGAAAAATCGGATGGGTAGAGCCGTGGAGGGACGCGAGCCAACAGGGAGACAGCCATGCCATTGCGGTTCTGGACGAAGAAGCGGGAACGCCAGTACCAGCACATCAAGGCAGGGCTGGAGGAGCGGGGCCGCAGCGAGGACGTCGCCGAGGAGATCGCGGCGCGCACCGTGAACAAGGAACGGGCCCGCGCCGGTGAGGCGAAGCAGGCCAGCCGTACGTCGACCAACGACATCTCGTCCAGCCGCCGCGGCGGGCTCCGGTCACATTCCGGCTCGGGCGGGCGTACCAAGGACCAGCTCTACGCAGAGGCGCAGCGCAAGCGGGTCAAGGGCCGGTCGTCGATGTCGAAGGCCGAGCTCGAGAAAGCGGTCGGACGGTAGCCCCGACCCACGCGGTGCGCGGGTCTGCGCTCATCTAGCCGCGCGGGGCGCGCGTCTCTGGCACGCGGGGCATGCGGGGACGGATCAGCTTGTCGAGGAACGACGACAGACCGCCGTCCTGTGCCGCGCCCTTGAGCGCGTTCAGGGCGGCAAGCCGCTGCGCCTGCTCCTCGCGCGCGGCGTTGAGCTTCGTCACCAGGTCGTCGATCTGACCCGACAGCTGGGTCACGGCCTTGACCTCGCCCTCGACCGCGCCCAACAGCGCCTTCAGGCCGCCGGCCAGATCGGTCACGCCAGCGGACGCCGGCGAGGCGGGGCGGGCCGCAGGCCGGGCCGCGGTCTTCTTCGCCGGGGTACGCGCCATGTCAGAACTCCTGGTGTTGGTGTTACGCATGTGAAGGGCGTGAACACATTACGCAATCCCGGCCCGGTTGACCAGAGTTGGGTCGCTGGCGAGAGGTAGAACGGTCAGCGTGTGCGGCCGCTACGCGAGCACCCGCCGTGACGGCGATCTGCTGCGCGACTTCCAGGTGGCCTCGGTGGTGGACGACCCGCCGGAGCCGTCGTGGAACCTCGCCCCGACCGATCCGGCGCGAGTCGTGCTCGACCGGATGGTCAGCAACCAGCCCGACCGCCAGCTGCGCACGCTGTCCTGGGGGCTGGTGCCGTCATGGGCGAAGGACCCGAAGATCGGCGCCAAGCTGATCAACGCCCGGTCCGAGACGGTCACCACCAAGTCCGCGTTCAAGGCGGCGGCGTCACGCCGGCGCTGCCTGGTCCCGGCAGATGGGTACTACGAGTGGATGGTGGCTGAGGACGGCAAGCACCCGATCTACCTGTACGGCGACGGACCGCTGGCCTTCGCCGGGCTCTACGAGCTTCGGCCCCTGGATGAGGACCGCGAGACCTGGTCGTGGACCTTCACGATCCTCACCTGCACGGCGACCGACGAGGTCGGCCACATCCACGACCGCTCCCCCGTCGTCGTACCGGCCGATCTTCGCGACGCCTGGCTGGACCCGACGATGACCGACCTCGACGAGGTGCGCGAGCTCGTGGCGGCCATCCCGCCGCCGCGGCTGCACACCTACGAGGTGGCGCCGCTGGTCAACTCGGTCCGCAACAACGGGCCGGAGCTGATCGAGCCGGTGAAGCCGGTCGCCTCGCGCTAACCGGCGACGGCTGCGGGAGGCTCGTCGCGCATCCCGGCAAGCGTGTCGGACTCGAGCATCGCGGTGATGTGCTCCGCCGGGCGCGGCACCGCGAAGCGGAAGCCCTGCCCGAACCTGCAGCCGAGCGCCCGCAGCGTACGGAGCTGTTCGGTGGACTCGATGCCCTCGGCCACCGTCTCGAGATCGAACGCCCGCGCCAGCTCGAGGATCGAGCGAACCAGTACGGCGGCACGCGGCCGGCCACCGAGCGAGCCGACGAAGCTGCGGTCGATCTTCAGGATGTCGACCGGGTAGCGGTCGAGGTAGGCGAAGGACGCGTAGCCGGTGCCGAAGTCGTCGACCGCGACCCGCACTCCGACCGATCGCAACGCAGCGAGGCGGGACCGCGCGAGCTCGGCGTCCTTCAGCAGGAGGTTCTCCGTGATCTCGACGATGAGCGAGTCCGGCGGCAGATCGGCGTCCTGCATGATCGCGACGACGATCGCGACCAGGTCCGGGTCGTGCAGCTGGCTCGGCGACAGGTTCGCCGACACCGAGAACGGCCGGTCGATGGCCTGCTGCCAGACGGCGGCGTCGCGAGCCGCCTGCTCGAGCACCCACCGACCCAGCGGGAGGATCAGGCCGGTCTCCTCGGCGATGTCGACGAACGCGGTGGGCAGGAGCAGTCCGCGGTCGGGGTGGCGCCAGCGCAGCAGCGCCTCCGCCCCTACGACGTCGAGGGTCTCGAGGTCGACGAGCGGCTGGTAGTGCAAGACGAAGTCGCCGTTGTCGACGCTGCGGCGCAGCTCGGTCTCCAGGCGCAGGCGTCGCGCAACGCGCGCCTGCATCGCCGGCTCGAAGCTGACGATGCGGTTCTTGCCGTCGGCCTTCGCGCGATACATCGCGACGTCCGCGTCGCGCATCAGGTCGAGCGCACCTCGGGCGTCCGCGGCGTGCATCAGACCGATACTCGCCCCGAGCGCGATCGTGCCGCGGGAGAACGCGAACGGCGCGTTGACCGCGATCAGCAGGCGCTGTGCGGCGGCCAGCGCCTGGTGATGGTCGACCCGCTCGAGGAGGACGGCGAACTCATCGCCACCGAGCCGGGCCACCAGGTCGCTGGGCCGCAGCGACCCTCGCAACCGGCGAGCAACCATCATCAGCAGCTCGTCACCGATCGAGTGGCCGTAGGTGTCGTTGACCGCCTTGAAGCCGTCGAGGTCGAGCATCAGCAGCGCGATGCCGGCCGACGAGGTCCCGAGCGCCTCGACGCCGAGCTCGATCCGTTCGGCGAGTGAGAGCCGGTTCGCAAGCCCGGTCAGCGGGTCGGTGTGGGCGAGGCGGCGCAGACCGAGCTCGGCGTGCTTGCGGCTGGTGATGTCGGTGACGACGCCGTCGATGATGCGGCGGCCATCCTCGGTCGGCGCGCGCAGCCACATCTGGTCCTGCACCCAGCGGGTCACGCCGTCGAGACCGATCATCCGGTACTCGACCTGCATCACCCCTGAGCCGTCGAGAGTCGCGGCGTCGAGATAGGCGTCGCGGTCGTCGGGATGTACGGCGCGGGCCCACGCCGCACCGAGATCCGCGCCGTCGCCGGGGCTGCCGCCCAGGAAGATCTCGATCCCCGGACCGGTGTAGGTCTCCCGGTAGCCGCCGTTCGGCAGCACCTCGCCGCTGTAGATGTGGCAGCCGACCCGGGTGAGCAGCTCGACGAACGTCTCGTGCGGGGGCGCCGAGGGCGGCAGCTCACCATCGCCGCCTGGCTGTCCAGCCGTTCCCCGCACGCGGAGAGTCTCTCACCGGATCGGGCGCTCGGCTGGCCGTCTGGCGGGCGCTTCAGTCAGCCGATCTGCCGATCTGCCGTTTCTGCGCTACCGCGAGGCGGGCGGCGTCGCTCCGGTGAGCCACGTCGCGAGCGCGAGCGCGATCGTCGCGTGGACCTGAGCGGAGGCCAGGCTGTTCTCCTTGTCCTGCCCCTGCTGGCTCGACGCCACGTTGACCTGGGATCGCGCGCGGTCGAGGTGGAACGCGAAGTTCTCCGAGTTGAACGGCAGAGGCATGCCGGAAACGGTAAACGAGTCGCGCCATGACCGCGAGAGGGGATGGCGGACGAGCCGGTCTGTAGGCCGGGTTCTGTGACTCGGGGCAAGCCCCTCGCCGACGGTCATCTATCTCGGGTCGTCGTTGCCGACGACCTCTAGCGGTCTACCCGGAAGCTCGGGCGGGCCGCCCTCGAACGCTTCCTGTCTGACCTTGCTCCGGGTGGGGTTTGCCAAGCCGCGCGGGTCACCCCGTGCGCTGGTGGGCTCTTACCCCACCGTTTCACCCTTGCCGAACGACCGAAGCCGTACGGCGGTCTGTTTTCTGTGGCACTTTCCCGCGGGTCACCCCGGGTCGGTGTTACCGACCACCCTGCCCTTCGGAGCCCGGACCTTCCTCGGCGGCGCCGAAGCGCCGACGCGACCGTCCGACCGACTCGTCCGCGCGAAAGCGTACGGCGCGCGACGCCCGGTTGCCAGCGCCGCGTTGCATGACCGCCGCCCGGCCCTGATATGCAATGACAGTCGACTGGTGAAAGGGACAGGAATGGCTATCGAGGTCGGAAGCAAGATCCCGGACGTCGCGGTGAAGACGATGCGCGACGGCAAGCCCGAAGACGTCCGCACGGGCGACGTGCTCGGCAGCGGCAAGGTCGTCCTGTTCGCCGTACCCGGCGCGTTCACGCCTGGCTGCTCGAAGATCCACCTGCCCGGCTACGTCCAGCACGCCGACGAGCTCAAGGCCAAGGGCATCTCGACGATCGCCTGCATCGCGGTCAACGACGCCTGGGTGATGGAGGCGTGGGGCGAGTCCCAGGGCGTGGGCGAGAGCATCCTCCTGCTCGCCGACGGCAACGCGGAGTTCACCAAGGCGATGGGCCTCGAGGCCGACCTGGCCGGTGCCGGCCTTGGCACGCGCTCCCGGCGCTACGCCGCGGTGATCGAGGACGGCGTCGTCACCGAGCTCGAGGTCGAGCCGGCTGCCGGCGTGGACGTCAGCAGCTGCGAGAACATCCTCACCAAGGTCTGACGCCGCGCAGCCGGGCGACGGCGGACGCGAAGCCGGACCCCAACAACGTCATCACGCCTGAACTCAACGACTCAGGCCTACCCCGAGCTCGCACGCGACCGCTAAGCGCGGCCTGCCTCGCGCCGGCGGGACAGGCGGCCGCTCCGGTACGCCGAGTAGGTGCGCCGGGCAAGCACCAGCCAGCACACGATCGCCAGCCCGGACAGCGCCGCGGGGACCCAGTGACCCAGCAGCAGCGACGCGGCGACAGCGGAGCTGAATGACGTCAGGTTCGCGACTACGTCGTACACCGGGGCGATGAACGGCTGGTTGATGACGTGAGAGACCGCGATGACGACGCCGCATGCGAACGTCACCGACAGCAGGATGCTGACCACAAGAACAGTTCCTAACCGGGGAACGGCGTCGCTACTCCGCCGAGATGGCTGATGTCGTTGACCAGCCGCACCACCGAGGCGCCTTCGGCCCGCCAGTCGATGACCGACACCGACGCGGGGTCGATGTGGATTCGAAACACGGTGTGCAACGGCGCATCAAGCGCGTCGCGGAGCATCAGCTTGATCGGAGTCACGTGCGTGACCACGACGACCTTCGCGTCCGGATAGCGCTCGATCGTCCGCGCCCGCGCCGCCGCGACCCGCTTCGCCGTGTCCGCCACGCTCTCGCCGCCTGGCGGCGCGAGGTTCGGGTCGTCGAGCCAGGCGCGCAGCTGCTCGGGTGAGCGCTTGCCGACCTCGCCGAACGTCGCCCCCTCCCACTCACCGAAGTCGGTCTCGGCGAAGCCGTCCTCGACGACGACCTCCGCGCCGGTGCGTGCGGCGACGATCTCGGCGGTCTGCCGGGTACGCCGAAGCGGCGACGTCACGATCACGTCGGGCCCGATCCCGAGCAGCCGCGTTGCGGCGGCCTCGGCCTGCTCGACGCCGCGGTCGGTCAGCGCGGCGTCGCCGCGACCGCTGAACCGCTTCTCGATCGACAGCGGCGTCTCGCCGTGACGAAGCAGGGTCGCCATCGTGGTCGGGCCGGTCGCGACGCTCCAGCCGTAGAGGGTGTTGCGCGGCTTGCCGGTCTTGGGATCCGCAGCGGCGTCGGCCGCACGAGGCCGCCACGGCCGCCCGGCAGCCTGGTCGTCCATCGCCTCGTTGGCGAGCCGGTCGGCTTCAAAGTTCTGCGCGCGCGGGATGTGCTTGAAGGTCGTGTGCGGGATCTGTCGCAGGATCGCCGCCGCCTCCTTCGCGAGCGCCTGCATGTCCGGATGCTTGACCTGCCAGGCGTTGCTCATCTGCATCACGACGAGCTTCGAGTCCATCCGGACCTCGACCTCGGTCGCGCCCATCGCGACCGCCTCCTGCAGCCCGGCGATCAGCCCGCGGTACTCCGCGACGTTGTTGCTCGCGATCCCGATCCCGCCGGCCACCTCACGCAGGATCTCGTTGGTCTCGGCGTCCCGGACCACCGCGCCGTACCCCGACGGGCCAGGGTTGCCCCGCGATCCCCCGTCGGCTTCGACGATTAGGCGGGTCACAGGCCGGAGTCGGCCGTGCGCACCAGGATCCGCCGGCACTCCTCGCAGCGCAGCACCTCGTCCGCGTCGGCTTCGCGGATCCGGTTGATGTCCGTCGTGTTGAGCTGCAGGTGGCAGCCCTCGCACTGGCCCCGGCGCAAGGCCGCAGCGCCGACGCCGCCGGAGGACTGCCGCAGCTTCGTGTACAGCTCGAGCAGGTCGCCCGGCACGCCCGCCGCCGTCTCGGCCCGCGCGGTCGTGGTCTTCTCGACCTCGGCAGCGATCTCGGCGAGGGCGGCGTCGCGCCGACCCTGCGCGTCGATCAGGCCGCTGTCGATCGTGCGCAGCTCCTCCTGCAGCTCGGCGAGGCGCGCCTGCACGGCCTCGCGCTGCTCCATGACCTCGAGCTCGGCGTCCTCCAGCTCGGTCTGGCGCCGGTGCAGCGACTCGATCTCGGACTGCAGGTTCTCCAGCTCCTTGGGCGAGCTCACCTGGCCGCTGTCGAGACGCTGCTGGTCGCGTGCCATCCGGCTGCGCACCTGCTCGACGTCGACGTCGACCTTGGCCTGCTCCCGGCCGAGGTCGCTGTCCTCGGTCTCCGCGCGCACCACGTCGTCGGCGACCGCCGTACGCCGCTCCTGCAGCGCCGCGATCTCGGCGTGCTCGGGCAACGTCGCGCGGCGGTGCTCGAGCCGGTCGAGCGTGGAGTCGAGCTCCTGGACGTCGAGCAGCCGGAGCTGGTCCTCGGGAGCTGCGTTCACGACACCTCGGCAGAGTGGGAGTGGACGGTCCACGGGTCGGTGACGAGCTTCGATACCGACGCGTCAACCGTAGTGCCGGCGGCCGCCGCGTCGAGCACGAGCATGCGCGCGGCCTGGTCCAGCCACGGCGCCTCCGTCGCCCAGTGCGCGGCATCGATCAGTCCGAGCTCGAGGTCCGCGACCGCCTCGGAGGTCGAGTGGTGCTTGAGGTCGGAGGTCACGAGCACGTCGGCGCCCAACGAGGCCGCGGTGGCGGCCAGGCTGCCGCCCGAGCCGCCGCACACCGCGACGGTGCGGATCGGCCGGCGCGGGTCCCCGGCCGCGCGGACGCCCCAGCTGGTCGCCGGCAGCACTCCGGCCACCTCGCGGGTGAACTCCTCGAGCGTGGTCGCGGTCTCGAGCATCCCGAGCCGCCCGAAGCCGATGCCCGACGGGACGTCGGCGAGCTCGACGACGTCGTACGCCGGCTCCTCGTAGGGGTGGGCGGCGACCAGCGCCTGGATCACCGCGCGACGCAAGGCGCGCGGAGCGATCGTCTCGACGCGGGCCTCGTTGACGTGCGCGACGCTTCCCGGCGTACCGATCGTCGGGGAGGTTCCGGGCCCCGGCGTGAACGTCCCGACGCCCTGCCCGAGGTAGGCGCATCGCGTGTAGTCACCGATCGATCCGGCGCCGGCTGCCGCGAGTGCGTCGAGGATCCGCTCGGCGTCCTCGACCGGTACGAAGGTCACGATCTTGTCGAGCTGGCCGGCCGGCATCGGCGAGAGCACCTGGGTGCCGCGCAGGCCAAGAGCGCTGGCGAGCGCGTCGTTGACGCCGGGGTTCGCCACGTCGGCGTTGGTGTGGGCGACGTAGAGGCCGACGCCGGCGCTGATCAGGCGGTGGATCACCCGGCCCTTCGCCGTGGTCGCGGCGACGGAGGTGGTGCCGCCGAGGTAGAGCGGGTGATGCGTGACCAGCAGCTGCGCCTCGTTGGCGATCGCCTCCTCGACGACGGCCTCGACCGGGTCGATCGCGAAGTGCACCCGTTGCACCGGCGCGTCCGGCTCGCCACAAACCAGACCGACGGCGTCCCACGACTCCGCCCACGCCGGGTTGTAACGAGCGGCAAGCATCGAGACGACCTGTGACACCGAAGCCGCTGGCATGGGGGTCAACATACGTGCCGAGCGATGACGCCATGCTTGAGGCCATGGCGTCACCGCAGCTCTGGCTCGTACGTCACGGCGAGACCGAGTGGAGCGCGTCGGGCCGCCACACCGGCAGCACCGACATCCCGTTGACCGACCAAGGCCGCGACGCGGCCCGCCGCCTCGCCCGCGTGCTGTCGGGCCATGCCTTCGCCGAGGTGCTGACCAGCCCGATGTCACGGGCGCAGGACACCTGTGCTCTTGCCGGCCTCGGCGAGCGCGCCATCGTCACTGACGACCTCCGCGAGTGGGACTACGGCGACTACGAAGGGGTGACGACCGACGAGATCCGCAACACCCGGCCGGGGTGGACGATCTTCGCCGATGGCGGCGGAGCCGGCGGCGAGACCGCTGACCAGGTCGCGGCCCGGGCCGATCGCGTCGTCGCGCAGGCCCGGCAGGCTGCGGGCGACACCATCGTGTTCTCCCACGGGCACCTGTTGCGGGTGCTCGCGGCGCGCTGGATCGGGCTACCCTCGCAGGCCGGCGCCCACCTGGCACTGTCGACCGCTTCAGTGAGCACGCTCGGCTGGGAGCGCGAGGTCCCGGTGATCGCCAGCTGGAACCTGACCTAACCGGCCCGGCGCCTGGTTGGTCGTCCGTCAGGGGTGCGGGTGGCGCTGCGCCGGCTCGCGGCCGACCGGTTGCGGAGGCGGCGGCAGCAGCGCGACGCGCGGCTTGAGGGCGCGGGTCACCGGCTTGTCCGCGGTCACCACGAGCTCCTCGCCGGCGTGACACAGGGCGACCTCGCCCTCGTCGCCATCGTGCAGCGAGTAGCTCACCTCGCGATGATCGACCTCCACGCGTAGCCGCACCCCGCGCCACCGGATCCGGAAGACCAGACGCGAGATGCCTTCAGGCAGGGCAGGGTCGAACGTGAGCCGGCCGCCGAAGTCGCGGAAGCCGCCGAAGCCCGCGACGAGCGCACTCCACGCGCCGGCCAGCGACGCCATGTGCAGGCCGTCGCGACTGTTGCGGTGCAGATCGCGCAGGTCGATCATCGCGGCCTCGTAGGCGTAGTCGTGCGCCAGCTCGAGGTGGCCGACCTCCGCGGCCATCACCGCCTGGGTGCAGGCCGACAGCGACGAGTCGCGCACGGTGCGCCGCTCGTAGTAGTCGACGTTGCGCGCCTTGTCCTCCGCGCTGAACTTGTCGCCGCACCAGTGCAGCGCGAGCACGAGGTCGGCCTGCTTCACGACCTGCTTGCGGTAGAGATCGAAGTACGGCGCCGACAGCAGCAGCGGGTAACGGTCCTTGTAGGCCTCGAAGTCCCACACCTCGTGACGGGTGTAGCCCTCCGACTGGGGATGTACGCCGAGCTTCTCGTCGTACGGGATGTGCACGTTGTTGGCGGCGTCGCGCCAGGCCGACGATTCCTCGTCGGTCACGCCGTACTCGCGGGCGAGCGCGGGATGGCGGGCGCATCCGTCCGCCGCCGCGATCAGGTTCCGCGCCGCCATCAGGTTGGTGAAGACGTTGTCGTCGGCGATCGCGCTGTACTCGTCCGGGCCGGTCACCCCGTCGACGTGCCACGCGCCGTCGGCGTCGTGGTGGCCCAGCGACATCCACATCCGCGAGGTCTCGACGAGGATCTCGAGCCCGCCCGAACGCTCGACCGAGTCGTCGCCGGTCGCGGTGCGGTAGCGCTCGACGGCGTCCGCGATGTCGGCGTTGACGTGGAACGCCGCGGTGCCGGCGGGCCAGTAGCCCGAGCACTCCTGGCCGCGGATGGTCCGCCACGGGAAGGCAGCACCCTTCAACCCGAGCCGCAGCGCGTGCTCGCGGGCGAGATCGATCGTCGAGTGCCGCCAGCGGATCACGTCGGCGGCGGCCTTGGGCTGGGTGTAGGTCAGCACCGGCAGCACGAAGCCGTCGGTGTCCCAGAACGTGTGGCCGTCGTACCCCGGCCCGGTCAAGCCCTTGGCCGGGATCCCCCGGCGCTCGGCGCGGGCGCCTGCCTGCAGGACGTGGAACAGGCCGAACCGCACCGCCTGCTGGATCTCGTGGTCGCCTTCGACCTCGACGTCCGCGGACTCCCAGAACTCGTCGAGGTAGACCCGCTGCTCGGCGAGCAGGCCCTCCCACCCGGAGTACCTCGCGCTGGACAGCGCCGCGGCGACCTGGTCGCGCAGCGAGGGTCGCGAACGCTGGCTGGACCAGCCGTACGCGATGAGCTTCACCAGACGCAGCCGCTCGCCAGGACGAAGATGCGCGACCACGGTGGTGCGCGCCCAGTCCTCCCGGGTGTCGACGTCGAGGTCGTAGCGGCCGTCGTAGTCGATGATGTGGTCCATCCCGGCGGCCATCTGGAGCTGGCTTGCGCGGGTGTGGTGCATCAGGATGCCGCCCTTTTCGTGGCGGAAGTTCTCGATTCCCACCAGCGGCCGGTCGAGGATCGCCGAGACCCGCGGGTCGGACTTCATCCGCGGCAGCTCTTCGTTGGCGACGAGCTCGGACTGGATCACGAAGCGCATCGCCTCGTCGACCGGCTCGACGATGAACTCGATCGCGGCGACCGCCCGCTGCACGAACGACACGAGCCGGCGCGAGCGCACCCGCACCCGCTGGCCGGCGGGCGAGACCCAGTCCAGTCGGCGCGTCAACGTGCCGGCGCGGAAGTCCAGCACGCGCTCGTGCTGGTGCAGCTCGCCGTAGCGGACGTCGAGCGGCTCGTCGTTGACGAGCACCCGGATCAGCTTGCCGTCGGTGACGTTGACGACGGTCTGACCGGATTCGGGGTAGCCGTAGCCGGCCTCGGCGTAAGGCAGCGGGCGCTGCTCGTAGAAGGAGTTGAGGTAGGTCCCGGGGATGCCGTGCGGCTCGCCCTCGTCGAGGTTGCCCCGCATCCCGATGTGGCCGTTCGACAACGCGAAGACCGACTCCGACTGCGCCAGCAGGTCGAGGCGAAGGTCGGTCTCGCGGACCGCCCAGGGCTCGACGGGGTACGCCGACTGCTCGATCACGCGGCCTGCCCGTCCAGGAGCTCGGCAAGGTCGCTCACCACGATGCTCGCCCCGTTCTCGCGCAGCGCGTCCGCCTGGCCCACGCGGTCGACTCCGATGACAGCTCCGAAATGCCCGGCGCGCCCGGCTTGTACGCCGGCGATGGCGTCCTCGAAGACTGCAGCCTGCGCCGGGTCGACCCCGAGCAGCTGGGCGGCGCGCAGGAAGGTGTCGGGACTCGGCTTGCCGGGCAACCCCTGCTCGCGAATGGTCACGCCGTCGACGCGCACCTCGATGTAGCCAGCCATCCCGGTCACCTCGAGTACATCGGCAGTGTTGGCGCTGGATGAAACAACCGCTCGGCGCAGGCCGGCCGCGGTGGCGGCTTCGAGGTAGCGACGGGAGCCCTCGAACACCTCGACGTTGCCGGCACGGATCTGCTCGAGCACGTCCACGTTCTTGCGGTTGCCGATCGCGTTGACCGTGCCGCTGCCGGGCGGGTCGTCCGGCTCACCCTCGGGCAGGTTGATGTGCCGGCTGGCGAGAAAGTCCCGGACGCCCGCGGCGCGCGGCTTCCCATCGACGTAGGCCAGGTAGTCGGCATGGTCGAACATGCGCTGCGCGCCCGGCAGCTCGGCGAGCAACGCGTCGAAGGTCCGCTTCCACGCGGCGAAGTGCACCGAGGCGGTGTCGGTCAGCACGCCGTCGAGGTCGAACAGGCATGCAGTCACTCCCGCGGGCAGTCCGAGCACCCCGCGATCCCATCACGCGCCTGAAGCGGCTGAACCAGGTGCTCTCGCGATGCGTGATTGATCACATCGAGGGGAACGCCCACCGGTGGAGGCGGCCATGCCAGCAGCAGCGGATCACGCGGGCCCATCGGCGCCCGGCGGCACCGACCTCGAGGCGGTCCTGAGCCGGGCTCACGAGGAAGCACTCACGCTTCTGCAGGATCCCGCCGCCAGCCGGCTCGACGTCGTCTCCTGGTTGTCCGCACACATCGCGGCGTTCGAGCACGCGATTTATCCGAGTGCGAAACGCCGGATCCGAGACGGCCACGCGTTACTCGACGAGGACCGCGGCGTCGTCGCGCGGCTGGTACGTGCGCTTCGCATCGCCGAACGGGCCCACAGCGGCGACGTACTCGCTTCGAATCTCAACGGCGAACGGCTGCGCGAGCGGCTCACCGAGCTCGTCAACGAGTACCGCGACATCCAGCACCGCCTGGTCAGTGCGCTGGGGCAGGCACTCGACGCCGCGGAGGCTGCGAGCCTCGCGCAGGAGTACCGCGAGACGCTGCTGCATGCGCCGACCAGGCCCCATCCGCACCTGCACAACCGGATGCTGTTCCGGCTGGACGCGGTTCGCGACCGGATCCTCGACACGATGGACGGCCGGCACGTGCCGGTCCCGCGCGTCGCACGGACCCCGATCACCCCGGGGCGCTGGGGGGCTTACCTGCTCGGTCAGCAGCACCCGCGCACGGACGCGCAACCGCCGCAGCGTTGAGGCGGTGCACCCGCAGCTCCTGGGTGCTCCCGCGCGCGCCGAGTGGACCGGGATTGCCCGGGTTTCATACGATCAGCGACAACGACGGCGGTGACGTCTGACCGATCCAGCACTTCCCACAAGGAGCAGACCGTGTACGGACGACGACTTTCAACTCGGCTCGGCGCGGCGCTGGTCGGGTTGACCACGGTGACCGCTGTCGCTCTCGCGACACCGCAGGCCGCCTCAGCATCCGGCTTCCTGCCGACCACCACGACGGTGCCCAGCCCCGGGATCGTCGCCAACGGCACCCGCGTGAACGTCCCGCTGAGCGCGCAGGTCGCGCTGCTCGCGCCGCTCCCGCTGCTGACGAAGACCGGTGTCGGCCTGATCCTGACCCCGAGCAGCTCGGTCTACTGGACCGTCTACGGCCCCGGATCGGTGATCGGCATCGACACCCCGCGGGCGAAGCTGAGCAGCTGCCTCGTGCTGATCTCCGCGTGCACCGCGAACGGATCCATCTCACTCGCCGGCGCACCCGACGGCGTCTACACCGTCGTGGCGCACTACCTCGGCGACGACTTGGCCGGTGCCAGCAGTGGGTCGACGACCTTCGTGCTCGGCAGCGTGCCGACGACGACGCCCCCGCCGGTCGAAGAGGACTAGCAGGCCGGCGGCCGCAGCCGTACGCGCGCTACGGCAGCGGCAGGTTGGGCGGGCGCGTCCCTTTGCCGGTGTAGGCGTAGATCAGCGCCGCCAGGATCGGCCGCGGCTTGCGCTCGACCGTGTTGAGGCCCCAGAAGTCCTCTTCGTTCGTGGGGTGGTAGCCGCTGCCCGGCGGGTACTCGATGGCGCCGAGGGTCTGTGAGTAGAACGGGATCGGCAACGGGAAGCTGCTGGTGAGCTTGTCCGCCCACTGGAAGTAGAAGCCACCCGCCGCGCCGAGCGAGCGAAGGCTCTGCCACTTCTCGTACACCGCCGCCTGCTGGAACGCCGCGAGGGCATCGGCGGTCGAGGGGACGACGAGCGCGGTCTGCCCCGTGGGCGTGTTGTTGACGCCGTACTCGGTCAGCACCATGGGCCGGTCGCCTGCGATCGCCTGCGCGATCTTGAGCGCGACGGCGAAGCCGGTCCGGTCGTAGGAGAACGGGTACGCCGCGCCGTAGTCGTTGTAGCCGTACACATCCAGGAACGGCATCTTGCCGAGCAGCCAGGGCTCTTCCTCGGCGGCGGCGTAGGTGATCGGGTGGACGTGGCCGTCGGTGGAGCGGTACGCCGAGGCCAGCCGGGCGAGCATCGCGTTGACCGACGCGGGGCTGCCGAACCCACTGTCCTGGGTCTCGTTGCCCAGGCTGAACATCAACACGTTGGGGCGGTTGAGGTCTCCGGCGCCGTAGAACTTCGCCCACGGAACCGCCTGGTCGACGGCGCCGTTCGACAGCGCGCCGAAGGGCATCTCGTTGACCGTGAAGATGCCGTCTCTGGCGGCGAGGTTGAACTCCCAGTCCGGCATGTAGCCGTAGCTGCGGATCGCGTTGATCCCGTCGCGGTGCATGCGGGCGAAGTCCTGCCGGGTGATTGCCGCCTGCTGCAGCGGCGTCGCCGACGGTGGGTACTCGCCCTCGACAGTGCCCTTCACGACGAACGGCCTGCCATCGACCACCAGGTCTCGCCCGCTCACCGCGATGCTCGCCGGGTTCAGCACGATGGTGCGCAGGTCGACCAGCCGGTGGTCCTGGTAGAGCCGGATCGTCGCGAGCTGGGTGCGCGGGCGTGCCGGCGACCATAGGGGTCCGGCCCGGCGCGACCCGACTCCGGTGAGGGTGCCGTCGCCGGTGGCGCGGACGTCGACCCAGTTGTCGTTGCGGGTCACTGAGACCGAGCGGATGGTCGTGGCGCTGGCGCGCTGGGCGGCGAGGCGGGTCAGCTCCCCCAGCAGCGCCGCCGATCCGCGGGCAGTAGGTGCCAGCGGCGACGCGTCGCCGGTAAGCCCGACCGCCACGACCCGGTCGGGGGCGAGGATCAGGCTGACCGCCGGCCCCCCGTCGACGCCGGCGGCGTCGATGTACTCGGCAAGCGGCCGCTCGTCGGCCGGCGTCTCGCCGTGCACGGTGACGCCCGTGTGATCGGTGGTGGTCGAGGGCCAGCCGGGCAGTAGTGCCCTGCCGAGCTCGAGGCGCTTTGTCCCGGTGAACCAGGTGTCCGGCGTCGGCGGAGCGAACACGCCGTACTTCGCCGGCGACGCCGAGTCGCCAGTGCCGTTCGGGGCGAGGAACGGCACCCCGGCGACGTTGACCCAGCCCACGCCCTTGGCAAGCTCCGCCTCGACTGCCGGCGTGTCCGGGAAGGCTTCGCCGTACGGGTTGACCAAGGCGGTCGCGCCGGCAGGGATCGCGGCCGGGCTCACCAACCGGGCGCGGATGCCGTCAGCGTTGAGGGCGGCGCTCGCCCACGCCGGCGTGAGCCCGGCCGGTACCCCGACCGCAGACAGGCCCGCGGCGTCGAGCACCGCCACGTACCGGCGCGGCGTGCTCGCGGTCGCGGCAAGGGTCGCAGGAAGGCACAGCAACGCCGCCACGAGCAGGACGAGGAACCGCCGCATGACCCATGGGTTCGCCCTCGCCGACCTCAACCCTTTGGGCCGTATTCGGCAGTTTTAGCGCCCAGATCGTCGGTCTCGGCGAGAAGTGATCCCAGCAGTGGTCCCAGCAGGACTCGAACCTGCGACCCCCTCGTTGTAAGCGAGGTGCTCTAGCCAACTGAGCTATAGGACCGACCGATGAAGGATACGAGGCCCGCAGAGCCGAAACTGTCTTCATGAGGGCTCCCAGGGCGCTGACACTGCTCGCTACCGCCGCGGTCTTGCTCGGCGGCGGCACCGCGGGAGCGTTTGCCGCAACGAGCACGACGACCACCACTGCGAACATCAGCGTCTCGGGTCTGTTGCAGCCGCTAACCTGGGACGTGCTGCCCGGGCTCGCGAAGCTGACCCCCACCGGCCATCCCGCTGGCAACCGGATCCTTCACCTGGCGGTAATGCTGCAGAACCCGCACGACGCCGCGCTGCAGAAGCTTGCGTACGCCGTCAACGACCCGAAGAGCCCGCAGTACCGCCACTTCCGCACCCCCGCGCAGCTCGACGCGGCGTACGGACTGCCGGCATCGACCGGCGCCGAGCTCCGCCGCTGGCTCACCGGTGGTGGGCTGCGGATCGGGTACGCCGCGCCGAGCAACGACTTCGTCGAGGCAGAAGGCACGGTCAGCCAGGTCGAGAAGCTGCTCGCCACGAAGCTCGCCACGTTCGCCGACAAGGGCCTGCACTTCATCGCCAACACCAGCGCGCCGAGGGTTCCGGCGAACCTCGACGTGGCAAGCCTGATGGGCCTGAACTCACTGCAGCACTTCTCACCGGGGACCGCGACCGCGACGAAGCACAACCGGCCTGCAGCGACGGGCTGCCTGCTCGGCCTCAAGTTCCCCTGCGAGGAGGGGTACGACGCAGCCGACATCAGCCGGCTCTATGACGGCCCCGCGAGCAACCAGGGCCAGGGCCAGTCGATGGCCATCTTCGGTGAGGGGCAGACCGCACCGGTCATCGGCGACCTGCGCCGCTTCGAGGCCTACAACCACCTCCCCCGGGTCAACGTGAAGGTGATCCACACCGGCCTCGGCCCGTACGTCAGCAACGACGGGCAGGACGAGTGGGACCTCGACACCCAGGCCTCGACCGCGATGGCGCCGGACGTCTCGCAGCTCGACCTGTACTTCGCGCGCAGCCTGTCCGACGCCGACGTCGCGACAGAGTTCGCGCAGTGGATCAACGACCCCGACGCTCCGTTGCAGGCGAGCGCGAGCTTCGGTGAGTGCGAGACCGACCCGCTCAACGTCGCCTTCGGCAACCCGGTGCTGACCAACCTTCACCTGCCGGTCGCGGAAGGCCTCGGCGACAACCTCGAGCCAGCGATCGAGAACACCCTGATGCCTCGGATCCTCGCCGAGGGCCGGACGCTGTTCAACTCCTCCGGCGACACCGGCAGCTCCTGCCCGGTCCTCGTGGTCTCGGGAGTCGGCGGCGGCAACGGACTGCTCAACCAGGTCGCGCCGATCCAGAGCTACCCGACGGTCAGCAAGTACGTCGTCTCGGTCGGCGGCACCTTGCTCTACAGCGACGGCAAGACGCCGCCGAATCGCAAGCTCGAGATCGCCAGCCCGTACGGCGGCGGCGGGTCGTCGCTGTTCAACAGCGCACCTCCCTGGCAGAGCAAGGTGCTGACCCTGCCGTGCGTCGTCGGGTACGACGGCCAGCTCTACCCGCTCGGCACGAAGTGCCGCGGCGTACCCGACGTATCCGCGCAGTTCGGTGACCCGGTCGCTCTCGGGTTCGACGTCTTCGTCGACGGCCGGCTGCTGACCACGGGCGGGACCTCGCTGGCCTCACCGCTGTGGATGGGGGCGTGGACTCGCGTGCAGGCGGCTGCGCGCAACCCGCGCAGCGGCAACGGCTCGGCTGACCCGATCCTCTACCGGATCGGGCAGAGCTCGGCGTACCACCAGGCGTTCCACGACGTGAGCGTCGGGACGAACGGGCTGTACGTCGCGTCGCCGGGCTACGACCTCGTCACCGGTTGGGGCTCCCCCGACATGACCGGGCTGATCAAAGCGGTCGACGGAAAGCTCGCACCGACCGATCTGGCTGAGGTAGCGCCGGCGCCATTGCAGCCGCTCGCCCACTGCTCGACCGTCTTCATCTCGCCGGCGAACAATGCGATCGACGCGACCCTCATCGGCTATCCCGGCAACCTCAGCCCGCAGCCGCAGCTCGACATCGTCAAGGGTGCGCTGTCGCTCGCACGCGGCGGCAAGTACCTGCGCACCGTCATGACGATCGCGGACCTGAGTACCAAGCTCCCGCTCGACGCGGTCCAGCCGACGACGGCGCTGCCCGGTGGTGAGGACTGGACGTTCGACGTGGTGGCGCACGGTACGACGTACTTCGCGACTGCGCACTACGAGACCGGCAGCGCGGTGACCTACAGCGGCGGCAAGATCAGCCACAAGACCGGCACGGCGGTGCCCCTCAAGGGCGACCCGATCCTCGGGTCGTTCAAGCCGGGCCATGACGGGACGATCACCATGGACATCCCGCTGAGCGCGATGGGCAATCCGAAGCTCGGCAGCCGGATACAGGAGCCGATGGCCTACACCGCGATCGACAGCGCGTTGCCGTTCCTCGCATTCGCCGACGCCGCGGGTCCGAACCTCGACTACTCCCTCGGCGCCGAGCAAGACCACAAGTGCTAGGAGCTCGACCGGCAGCTCTGTCGCGGTGGCTCAGCGTCGCGTGGGCGCTCTCACCGATCCTGTTCGGGATCACCGCAGGGCCGTATGCGCTCTGGGCAGGCAAGCGCACGCACCGGCGAGACTGGATCATCGAGGGCTACCTCGACCTGGCAATCACAGCAGGTTGGATCGCGCTGCTCGCCAGCACCGGCGATAACAGCTCCGGTAACGCCGTGGGCGGCTTCGTGGTCATCGCCCAGGCGCTCGTTGGCACGGCCCGCGCGCTGTCGATGCGTCGAGCGGTTCAGGCACAGCTCCCGGCAAGCAGTCCGACCGCGAACGCCGACGCCGCGCCGACACCATGGCGGCCCGAGGCGTTCCCGATTGGGTCAACGCAAGGCGCCATCCGGTCGCCGGCCGCCAGCTCCGTACCGATTCAGTGCGACGGCCAGGATGCGCATGACCCCTATCTGTCGCCCCGCCAGTATCTGACCGGCGCGGTTGTGTTCGTGCTCGGCGGCGCGGTACTCAACCTCCTGTACAGCAACGGCTCCGGCCTCACACTGGGCGCGGTCTGCGCGGTGATGTACGCAGGCCTCGCGGCGTTCCACCAGCGGTTGGACGGCCCAGTGGTGATCTACCGCCGATGGGGAGTTCGGGGGGAGTTTCGGCTCGACACCGCCACGGCGGTGAGGGTGGTCACGCCGGGGTTCGGCAGAACGCTCGCCATCTACGGGCCGGACAGCAGCTCGCGGATCCACCTCCGTCTTCGGATGGCTCATGTCGTCTCGCCAGAGGTACGCGCGCATCTCGGCGGGTGGCTACTCCGCGACGGCGTGACGATCAGCCCGGACCTGGCCGCTTGGCTGAAACCGTAAGCGCTGAAGCAACGGCGAGTTAGCCACGTACTTAACGTCTAGCTCGCCAATCCGGTCAGGGTCGCGAGGTACTCGTTGACGTCCCGCGGGTCGGCGATGGCGCTGCTCACCTTCCAGCGGATCACGCCGGCCTTGTCGATGACGTACGTCGAACGGCCGGCCGCGCCGAGCATCTGGTCGAACGCGCCGTACGAGGTCGACACCTTGCCGTGCGGCCAGAAGTCCGACAGCAGCGGCAGCTCGAGGCCGTTGCTGTCGGCGAATGCGCGCAGCGAGGGCACCGGGTCGCAGGACACAGCGAGCACGTCGGTGCTCAGCCCGTCCCACTCGGCGAGGTGTTCCTGCAAGGCGAGCATCTCGCCGCTGCACACACCAGTGAAGGCGAACGGGTAGAAGACCAGCAACACGTTGCGGGAGCCGGCCCTGGATTCGAGCGACTGCTCTTGGCCGTGCTGATCGCGAAGCGTGAATGCCGGTGCGGTGTCACCGACCTCAGGCACTAGCGCCCCTTTGCCCTGGCTGCCTTGGGAGCCACGAGCCGCGCCCCGTTCCAGTCGGCCGCAGCGGCGATGCTCGAGGTCTGCTGCAGACCCGCTGTCGGGGCCGCCTCGCTGACGTCGCTGGGCTCGACGTGACCCTCGCGACCGGCCTTCGGAGTCAGCAGCCAGATCACGCCATGGTCGGCGAGCGGCGTCAGCGCGTCGACGAGGGCGTCCACCAGGTCGCCGTCGTCCTCGCGCCACCACAGCAGCACGACGTCGACCACGTCGTCGTAGTCCTCGTCGACCAGCTCGGACCCGGCGCGCTCGGCGATCAGCTGCCGCAGCTCGTCGTCGCAGTCCTCGTCCCAACCGAGCTCTTGGACGATGGCTCCCGCGGTGATCCCTAGCTTGTCCGCCACGTTGTGCGGACCTGCCGCACCGCCGCCGGTGGCGCTCACCGTGGGGTACCTCCAAACCTGAGACGGGACTGGCTGTGTGCGCTAGTCCACCGGTAGATCGCGTCAAAGGCAAGTGTTCCGCACCGACCGGCTCGGCGTAGCGTTCGGGGTGTGAGTCCGGCGCAGCCGGCGCCGTACTGGTCAGGCGGAAGGTGGAAATGGCCGGCCGTAATCGCTACTCGGTCATCAGCGATGGCCTCCCTAGCCAGATCCCGGACGTCGACCCGGCAGAGACCCAGGAGTGGCTGGACTCCCTCGACGCGGTCATCGACTCGGCCGGCGCCAGGCGGGCTCGGTTCCTCATGCTCAAGCTGCTCGAACGGGCCCGGGAACGCCAGGTCGGCGTACCGGCGCTGCGCTCGACCGACTACATCAACACCATCCCGGTCGCCGACGAGCCGTGGTTTCCCGGCGACGAGTTCGTCGAGCGCCGCATCCGTGCCTACATCCGCTGGAACGCCGCGATCATGGTCAGTCGCGCCAACACGCTGACCAACGTCGGCGGGCACATCGCGACGTACGCCAGCAGCGCCAGCCTGTACGAGGTCGGCTTCAACCACTTCTTCCGCGGCAAGGAAGGCGGCGAGTCCGGCGACCAGGTCTACATCCAGGGCCACGGCTCGCCCGGCATCTACGCCCGCGCGTTCCTCGAAGGCCGGCTGACCGAGGCGCAGCTCGACGGGTTCCGCCAGGAGATCAGCCGCGGCGGGCTGCCGTCGTACCCGCACCCGCGGCTGATGCCCGACTTCTGGGAGTTCCCGACGGTGTCGATGGGCCTGTCACCGCTGCAGGCGATCTATCAGGCACGGTTCAACCGGTATTTGCACGACCGCCAGATCAAGGACACCTCGCGCTGCCACGTGTGGGGTTTCTTCGGCGACGGCGAGATGGACGAGGTCGAGTCCCTCGGCGCGCTCGGTGTGGCCGCACGCGAGGAGCTCGACAACCTGACGTTCGTCGTCAACTGCAACCTGCAGCGCCTCGACGGCCCAGTGCGCGGCAACGGCAAGATCATCCAGGAGCTCGAGTCCTACTTCCGCGGCGCCGGCTGGCACGTCATCAAGGTGGTGTGGGGCCGCGAGTGGGACGAGCTGCTCGCGCGCGACGCCGACGGCGTACTCGTCAACGCGATGAACACCACGCCGGACGGGCAGTTCCAGAAGTACTCGGTGAGCGACGGCGCGTTCATCCGCGACGACTTCTTCGGCCGCGACCCGCGGTTGCGCAAGATGGTCGAGCACCTCACCGACGACCAGATCACCAAGCTCTCGCGCGGCGGGCACGACTACCGGAAGGTGTACGCCGCGTTCAAGGCCGCGCGTGACCACGTCGGCCAGCCGACGGTCATCCTCGCCCACACCATCAAGGGCTGGACGCTGGGCAAGGACTTCGAGGCGCGCAACGCGACGCACCAGATGAAGAAGCTCACCAAGCCCGAGCTGCGCGACTTCCGCGACCGGCTCTACCTGGAGATCCCGGACTCGGCGCTCGACGCCGACCTCCCGCCGTACTACCACCCCGGGCCGGACAGCGACGAGGTGTCGTACCTGCTGGAGCGCCGCCGCGCTCTGGGCGGGCTGCTCCCCCATCGTCAGGACCGCTCGAAGCCGCTGGTGCTGCCCGGCGACAAGGTCTACGACGTGTTCCGCAAGGGCTCGGGCAAGCAGCAGGTCGCGACGACGATGGCGTTCGTCCGGGTGCTGCGCGACCTCATGAAGGACAAGAACATCGGCCCGCGGTTCGTGCCGATCATCCCCGACGAGGCGCGGACCTTCGGCATGGACGCGATGTTCCCGAGCGCGAAGATCTACTCCACGCACGGCCAGCGCTACGACCCGGTCGACGCCGAGCTGCTGCTGTCCTACCGCGAGGACACCCAGGGCCAGATCCTGCACGAGGGCATCAGCGAAGCCGGATCGATGGCGAGCGTGATCGCCGCGGGATCGGCGTACGCGACCCACTCCGAACCGATGATCCCGGTCTACATCTTCTACTCGATGTTCGGCTTCCAGCGCACCGGCGACCTGATGTGGGCGATGGCCGACCAGCTCGCGAACGGCTTCCTGCTCGGGGCGACTGCCGGGCGTACGACGCTCAACGGCGAGGGGCTGCAGCACGAGGACGGGCACTCCGTCCTGCTGGCGGCGACGAACCCGGCGTGTGTCATCTACGACCCGGCTTTCGCCTACGAGCTGGCGTTCATCGTCAAGGACGCGCTGCGCCGGATGTACGGCGAGGCCAGGCCCGGCGAGGACACCGACGTCTTCTACTACCTGACCCTCTACAACGAGCCCAAGCCGCAGCCGGCGGCGCCGGACCTGGCCGACCTCGAGGAGCAGGTGCTCCGCGGGCTGTACCGGTTCGCGGCCGCGCCGGAGATCGAGGGCGCCAACGGCAGCACGCCGCGAGCGCAGCTGATCGCCAGCGGTACGGCGATCCACTGGGCGCTCGCGGCACAGCAGATGCTGGCCGAGCAGTGGGGCGTGGCCGCCGACGTGTGGAGCGCGACGTCGTGGACCGAGCTACGCCGCGACGGGCTGCGCTGCGATCGCGAGAACCGCATCGCTGCCGCGACCGGCGAGGCCGAGCAGCGCAAGCCGTGGGTCACCCAGCAGCTCGAGGACGCGCCCGGCCCGGTGATCGCGGTCAGTGACTTCATGCGCGCGGTGCCCGACCAGATCGAGAAGTGGGTGCCCGGCGACTGGTCCTCGCTCGGCACGGACGGCTTCGGGCGATCGGATACCCGCGAGGCGTTGCGCCGCTACTTCTACGTCGACGCCGAGTCGATCGTGCTCGCCACGCTGACCGAGCTGGCCCGGCTCGGCGAGGTCAAGCCGGAAGCTCCCGGCGAGGCCGTCACCCGCTACGGCCTCCGCTGACCGCGAGTGGAGCGAATGGCACATCCGCTCCACTCGGCGTTTCTGCGGGGCGCAGCGCTGTCTGCGGCTGAGAATGCCGGAAACAGTGTGGCAGCGCGTGGGGAGGTCTGGCCGTGGCACACCGTCGTGGCACCGTTGTCATCTCCTCGCTCGATTCGCACCCCAATGCCCTCGAGATCCTGGGCATCACCTCGCGGCTGCCCTGCATCACCGACGACCAGCTGATCCAGCTCGCCGCCGCATGGGAGAACACCTCCGAGCTCGGCGAGGCGCGCCGCCACGCGCTGGAGCCCGACTCGCCGCTGGTGTTCGAGGCCCTGTCCCGGTTCGAGACCGTCCAGGTGCTCTTCGCCGAGGAGATCCGCGGCAACGAGGAGTACCTCGGCGTGGAGCCCGACGCCGCATCGACAGCTCTCAAGGCGATCCGCGACGCGATCGCCGCGGCGTACGCACGTCCCGTGATCACGACCGCTGAGCACGCCGTGCTGACCAAGGCGTGGCGGGCCGTCTACCCCGATGACCGGATCGCGACGCCGGACCTCGGCAGCCGGCCCTCCGACGTGACGAGCCTGCTGCACGCCTTGCCGCGACTGGCTGCGACCTGCCATGACCCGGCCGCCGCGGCCGAGTACGCCGCGATCCTCGATGCGAGCCTGGCCGCCGACGAGGACATCCACTGGGCCGCCCGCGAAGAGGCATGGCACGCCGCCGTACTCACCTCCCGTCGCCGGATGTGGTGGCTGATCCGTCACACCGCGGACTGCGAGCGCGCCCGCTACTGCCTGCCCTGCCGCGAGCGCGAGCGCTCCCCCGAGACCGAGCGGGTGCTGACCTTCGTCGCGGATGCCGCTTGCGGGCTGCTGGTGTCAGGAACCCTCGACGAGGACATCGTCGAGGTGCTCACCACACCGGTCCAGTCCCTCGTCGCGACCTGAGACGTCGCGACCTGAGACGAGGATTGCTCGACGGGCTCGGCGGATACATCTCGCTCATGCGCGATCGGCGAGTTCTGCGATGAGCTCCCCGTGGGCGGTGCTCGTGGTGCTGTTCACACCCGGCCTGTTCGGGCTGGCATTGTTCATGAACTGGCTCGAGGTCTACTTCACGCATCAACTGGTGGCCGAGGAGGTCGCGGTCGCCTGGCAGTCGATCGAGTCGGTAGACGATCTCGAGCAGCGAGTGGGCCGGATTGTCGCGCGGGTTCTTCAGGACTCGAGCCACGCGAGGTCACGTTCGGCGTGACCCCAATGCCCCCCCGGCCAGCGGGTTGTGAGGCGGCAGCCGCGCTGGGGCGCGGGCGGCGGCTCACAACCCGGAGAAGCTAGACCGCGGCGCTGAGCCAGCGGACCGGCGTGCCGTCTCCGCTGCGGCGGTAGATCTCCAGCTCGTCGTCCCACGCCGTACCGAGCAGCCGGTCGATCGCGTGCCGCATTGACGGCAGATCGTTGCCCTCGCTGAGCAGCGCCCGCAGCCGGTCCTCCTGCACCAGGACGTCCCCGTTGGCGCTCATCGACGCGCGGAACACGCCGAGGTCCGGCGTCATCGAGTAGCGCTCGCCGTCGCTGCCCTCGCTGGGCTCCTCGGTGATCTCCACCCGCAGCAGCGGCCACGTGCGCAGCGCGTTGGCGAGCCGGCCCGCCGTACCCGCCGGACCACGCCAGCCGGTCTGCGCCCGAAGGCATCCGGGCGCGATCGGCTGCTCGTGCCAGTCGAGCTTCACCGGCACGTTGAGTACGCCGGCAACCGCCCACTCCAGGTGCGGCTGCACCGCAGGCTGGCACGAGTGCACGAACAGCACACCGCGAGCGCTCACCGTGACCTCCGTCTTGTCGAGGGTTCGCCTTCCCCAGCGCTCTCGACTGCGACGGCCAGCTACCGCGTGCGGTGCCGCTTGCCAGCGGCTGCAGCGTCCATTGTGCATCATCCGCCTCACAAGCACCAGACCCAATGTGCACCCGGTTTGCGCGCGGGTAGGTTCGCGGTGTGCGCTACGTCGCCCTCATCGTGATCGCCGCGGTGTTCCTCACCGGCGTGGTGTGGTGGCTGCTGTTCCTCGGCAACGCCGTCGTCGGCCTGGTACGCCGCAAGTAGTGCCACTCCCCCGTCCGGCCGCCGCAGCAGCACTCGCGGCGCTCGCCACGCTGGCCGCGGGGTGCGGCAGTGGCAGCTCCGCGCCCACATCCAGCACGCCGCCCGGCGTACGCACTCCGCCGAGCATCGAGGCGTTCCTGAAGCTGCCAGTCGCGACGCCGAGCGCCTGCCCGACCAACGTGAGCGGCTCCTCCGACGGCCGCAGCTCGCCGTGGGTCGGCCACGTCGACGTCTCGGTCTTCCTGAAGCCGGGTGCAAGCCAGGCCGCGATCAAGCGCGTCGGCAAGACCCTGCGAGCCGCGCCGATCGTCGAAACCGTCTACTACGAGTCCCAGGCCGAGGCGTACGCCGAGTTCCAGCGGCTCTACACGTGCTCGGCGGGCGTTCCTCGGTCGCAGACGCCCGCGTCGTACCGGATCGTCCTCGAGCTGTCATCGACCATCGGGCAGCGCAACGCCCTGGTGGCTCGCCTGCTGAAGGACCCCGCCGTGGACACCGCGAGCTGTGACCCCGCAGCGCCCTGCACCAACATCGTCACCGCCGCGTCAGCGGCCGCGCACCACTAGCGCCACCAAGCGCCACCAAGCGGCAACTAGCGCCGCGTCAGCCGACGTAGCGCACGCCGATCCCGACCGGGATCGGACGCTGCCGGTTGCCGTGCGGGGCCGTCTCCAGGGTGAGCCGGTTCGGATGGCCGGGCAGGCGGGCGACCATCTCCGTCGAGGTGCCGCCGTCGAGGGTGTAGCCGTCGACCGCGCGCAGGTCGGTCAGCACCGATGACAGCTGGTTCCAGTCGAGGCCGAACCGGTCGGGGCCCTTCGGGCTTTCCGCGGTCAGCAGTAGCAGAGTCGTACGGCTGCGGGACCAGGCGATCGCGGTCCGCGCGGCGAAGATGTCGCGGTCGCAGATCAGATTGGTACGCGGTTGGTCGGCCTGGGAGATCACCTGCGTGCCCGTGCCGTAGGCCTGCGCGAACGGCACCGGCGCATTGGTCTCCACCGTCGCCGTGACGCCTACCCCGGCACCGTTCGCCAGCGACCGAAGCCACCGGGTCGCCTGGTCACCGCGCGCGATCAGCAGCGATCCACCCGCCGGGGGCGCGTTGAGCCGCCCGATCGGCCCGGTGATGTGTCCCCGCTCGACCGGGCGGCTGCGCGCATCCGCCGGCAACGCCAGCCGATGGTGGCCCCACGCCCGGGTCAGGACGGTCAGACCCTGCGGCGGCGTCACGTCGTTGATCGCGCGGAGCACCATTACCGAGTCCGCCGAGCGCACGCTCCCCTCGAGCCAGGCCTTGCCATCCTCCGGGAGCCCGTCGGTGCCCAGCCCGACGACCCGCAACGGCGTCGAGGTCAGCACCATCGGTACGCCGCCGGCGACGTACGGCACGACCGGCGGGCCGTAGTCGAGGCTGAAGTACTGCGCGTTCGTCGCCGCGACGATTCCGGGCCGGTTGGCCAGCGATGTCAGGTAGTGCACTGAGGCGAGGTCGTCGTTGAGCGGGGCGATGCTGACCCCGGGCTGGGTGAGGTCGATGCTCAGCACCCGGATCGCGACCCGGCCCCGCGAGCCGGTGATCGCGGTCGACTCCAGCGTCACCCCGGGCGCCAAGGTCTGCTGCGCCCAGTTGTAGTTGGTGGCGGCCGAGGTCGTCGCCCCGGGGCAATAGCCGGCGGATGTCCCGGCCCCGGCCGGCACCAGTCCGGCGCCGAACCCGAGGCCTCCCACCGTCGCCGTTACCGCGGCGGCGACGGCCACCGTACGGCGTACCACGCGCATCGCTTGCTGCCTCCTAGCCGGGGTCGCCCTGACTGACCGCACCGTCCACCTCGACGTAACCGGCAGTCGCGGCGCGCAAGCCGGCCACGAGCTGCGGGACGAGCAGGGCCAGCACGAACACAAGCGGACCACGCCATGAGTTCGTTACCGCATGCAGCGCACCGAAAACCAGCGGCCCCACTCCTGCAATGACGTAGCCGATGGACTGCATCATCGTCGACAGCTGCGCGGTGACGGCATGCGTGCGCGCCCGCAGCACCAGCATCACCAGGGTCCACGGGAACGCTGCACCCTGGCCGAGCCCGATGAACACCAACCACAGCACCGCCGGCTTGGTCGGCGAGAGGAGGATGCCGACGAACCCGATCGCCGTGGACGCCACGATCGCGGTGACCAGGACATGCTGACGCGTGAGGCGGCTCGCCAGCGACGGCACCACCAGCGCGATCGGCAGCTGGATCACCACCAGCAGCGCGAGCAGCCCGCCCGCCGCCGAGTCCGAGTACCCGTGGTCCTGGTAGATCGAGGGCAGCCAGTTGACGACGACGTAGACGTTGAGCGACTGCAGCCCGAAGAACAGCGTGATCATCCATGCCAGCGGGCTGCGCAGCATCGCCCGCGACAGCCGGGGCGCCTCGCCCTCGTCCGGGTCACCGCCGCGCCGGGCGAACGGCAGCCACAACAAAAGGGTCAAGCCGCTCAGCCCCGCCCAGATCCCGAGACCGGCCCGCCACCCGCCGTGGAGCGCATCGGCGATCGGGACCGTCAGGCCGCCGGCGACGGCGACCGAGCCGATCGTCGCGGTCGTGGTCAGCCCGAGCATCAACCCGGTACGACCGGGAAACTCGCGCCGCGCGACGACCGGCATCAACACGTTGGCGATCGCGATGCCTGACGCCGCGAGCAGCGTCCCGGCGAACAACGTGACCGCGTCCGGCCCGATCCGCAACAGCGAGCCGGCGGTCACCATCGCCAACACGAGCAGCAGCGCCCGGCGCAGGCCAAGCCGGTGGGAGACCACGGGCCCCGCGAGTGCAAGCAGGCCGAAGCAGAACACCGGCAGCGCGGTGAGGACCGAGGTCGCCGCGCTCGAGAGCCCGAGCCCGGCCCTGACGTTGTCGAGCTCGGGTCCGAGGCTTGCGATCACCAGCCGCAGGTTGACCGCGACCAGGACGACAGCGGCGGCCAGCCGGACCGAGCCGGCCTCATCGGGGCGCTTCAACGCGACGCAGCCCTCAATGCAGCGCAGGCTCGTGGTCGCTGTGCCCGGCGGGCTCCAGCTGGAAGGTCGAGTGCTCGACATCGAAGTGGCCGGCGAGGCAGGCCTGCAGCTCGTCGAGCAACGCCGGCGCCCGGCCACTGGTGAAGCAGTCGTCATTGATGACGACGTGCACCGACAGCGCCGGCAGGCCCGACGTCACGGTCCAGACGTGCAGGTCGTGCACGTCGACGACGTACGACGTGTCGAGCAGGTGCTCACGAACCAGCGCAAGGTCGACATCGGTCGGTGCGGCCTCGAGCAGGACCCGCCCGGAGTCGCGCAGCAGCTTGCGGGCCGACTGCAGCAGAACGACGACGAGCAGCAGCGAAGCGACCGGGTCGGCCCGACGCCAGCCGGTCCCGACGATGACCGCTCCCGCGGCGATCGAGGCGGCGAAGCCGAACGCGTCGGTAGCAGCGTGCGCCATTGCACCCGCGATGTTCATGGACCTGCGCTCGGTGCGTGACAGCAGGAGAATGACGAGGAGGTTCACCACCAGGCCGACCGCGCCGACGATGATCATCGCCTTTCCGTCCGGGTGGGAGGGCGCGACCAGGCGGCGGATCGCCTCGACCGCGACGATCACCGCGACGACGGCGAGCGTGACACCGCTGACCGCGGCGGAGAGCACCTCGGCGCGCGCCAGGCCGAACGTCCAATGGCCGGTCGCGGGCCGGCGCGCGAGGCGTGCCGCGACGGCTGCGGCCCCCAAAGCGATGACGTCGGTGACGAGGTGACCTGCGTCGGCCAGGAGAGCGAGCGAGTGCACGAGCAGCGCAACGACGACCTCGACCGCGACAAACACGGCAAGCAACGCGGTGCCGAAGACAAGCAGCCGGTCGTCGCGCGTCACCGTCCGATGGTGGCACGCGGGCCGTGACGGGTTACCTCGGCGGACCCGCGGGGCAGAGATTGATCATGTTCCGGATCCTGCCGACGCTGGTCGTCATCTGGCTGCTGATCGGCGCGCTTGCCGGCTGGCAGCGCCACTACTACCACGGCAACGCCGAGTCCTGCGCGAAGGCCGGAACGATCGCGGCGACCATCTTCGCCGGGCCGCTCAACTACGTCGGCGCGAACCCGAAGGTGCATTGCCACCTTCCCCAGCCCAGCAGGTAGGTCTGCCGCCCCCTTGATCGCGAGCCTGTTGTGCTGTAGTTTCCGATATATCGCGAGCGGTTGTGAGACATCGGAATCTTCCTGACCCGCCGCTCGGAACCACAACAGAGGAGCTTGCATTGAGACATCACCACCATCATGACCATCACGACGGCGACACCGTGGGGACCCGCCGCCACCCCCGCTCATGGCACGGCGAAGGTCGCGTCGAGCGCCATGCCCACCGTCACGGCGGCGGTCGCCACCACGACTGGGACTTCGGCGGGCGCCGGTTCGACTCCGGTCACCGCGCGGGTCGCGGTGACGTACGCGCAGCTGTCCTTGCGCTGCTCGCCGAGGAACCGATGCACGGCTACCAGATCATCCAGGAACTGGCGGAGCGCAGCGGCGGCGCGTGGACCCCGAGTCCTGGCTCGGTCTACCCCGCTCTGCAGCTGCTGCAGGACCAGGGCCTCGTCACCGCGACGGAGAGCGAGGGCAAGCGGGTCTTCTCGCTGACTCCCTCTGGCCGCGAAGCCGCGGACGGGCGTGGCGAGGGTCCGCTTCCGTGGGAGGCCGCGGCTCGTGGCGCCCGTGGCGGGTTCAGCCAGCTGCGTGAGCTCCTCGGCCAGGTGATGGCTGCGACCAAGCAGGTGGCTTCCGCGGGCACGGAGGTCCAGGTCGAGCGCGCCGCCGAGGTGCTGCGCGGCACGCGTCGTGAGCTCTACCGCATCCTCGCCGAGGACGAGACAGAGAACGCCGAAAGCTGAGAGCGGGCAGGACCGGGCGCTTCACGCTGCTAGGGCAGCCGGCTCAGGAGGAGTGCGTTGCGGTCCTCGGGAGCGCCCGCACCATCGCCCGGCGCGCCCGCCGGGCACTGCCAGTTGTTGGCCGCGATCTCCCGGGACAGCCCGGCAAGTCCGAGCGGGTCGACCCGCTGTGACCAGCCGAGCTCGCCGGCGTGGTCCACCACGGTGCAGGCGATGACGAGCAGGTCGTCGACCCGCAGCAGCTCGACGATGCGCGACTGCTGAGGCCAGTCGATATGCGAGGCGGTGGTGATCTGCCACCACGCGACTGACCCGTCGGCACGCCGCTCCGCCGAGATCCGGTGCTCGTGGGTGTGACCGTTGACCCACGCGACGACGCATGGATAGCGCAGCACCAGCTCCCGCAGCTCGTCTGCCAGCACGCGCGAGGGCGCGCCGTCCGGATGACGGCCGTTGATGAACGTCTCGAGCGGGTGATGGCTGAACAGCACGACCGGCCGGTCCGCGCTCGCCTCGAGCACCGACTCGAGCCAGGCGAGCTGCTCACGGTCGATCGAGCCTTGCCAGCCGCCGTGCTCGTTGACCGTGTCCAGGACGATGCATCGCGCCGCCTCGGCGTCCCAGACGTAGTACGCCGTGCCCGTCTCCAGGTTGCGCGCGGTGTACCCGTGCCCGGCAGGCGCGCCCGCTGAGTCGAGGTGGGCTGCGACGTGCTCGGCCCGGGTCACGTGGCGTCGGTCCGGATCGGGCGTGACGGTGATCCATCGCGATCCGGCGAGCAGGTCGAGCGCCTGCGTCTCGCAGGCGTAGAGCGCCTCCACGAGCTGGACCGCGTGCAGATCCGCGGGCGGTGCGATCGCCTTGTCGGCGCCGGTCGAGATCGCGGAGTACCTCCCGGTGCTGGGTACCGTGCCCTGGATCAGCAGGTCGTGGTTGCCGTGCACCGCAAGCCACGGCGCGGTCAGGCCAGTGGAACGAAACGGCGCCGTCGCAGCAGCGAGCAGGCCGCGCACGACAGGGAAGCCCCGACCCGCCGCAAGGTCGCCGCACGCACCTTCGGGATGCCAGAAGCGCTCGTCATCGTCGAGCCCGCCGCCGACACCTTCCCAGCGGGACGGGTCTCCGGAACCCGGCTCGATGACGGCTCCCCCGTCGAGCAGCCCGATGTAGTTGCGCAGCTCGTTGACCTGCGCGTTGTCGGTCATGTCGCCGGTGACGACCACCAGGTCGACGGGTGCGCGGGAGATCGGCGCGGCTGTGACCGCGTTGACGGCGTGGACCATCGCCTCAAGAACGTGGGTGGTGAACGGCTCCTGCGGCCGGTACATCCCGATCTCGGGGAGCTCGTCGCGCCACGGCGAGCCCGGGTCGGCGTACCGGTCGATCAGCTCGAAGCGGGCGGGAGACTGGGCATCCATGATGTGCAGGTCCGACAGCTGCGCGAGGACGAGCAGCGGCACTGCGCGGTCCTGCCAGTCCTCGGGCAGCTCGACGCCCGGTTCGGCCCGGACCTGGTGCAGCTCGCCCGGAGCCGGTTCGAGGCTGCGGTAGCCCTCGGTATCGGGAACGCCCGGCACCAACCGGCGCTGCGCCGTCGTCACTGCGCCATCACTGCGGGACGTCGACCAGCACCCGGGTCGCCGTCAACGTGACCCTGACCGGGTCCCCTGGCGTAATCGTCGACGCAGCGTCGCTGGACAGGTCGACCCAGACCGCACTGTCACCCGACAGCTGCACCCCGAGCCGGGTGACGGCACCGCGGAAGCTGTGCGAGGTGACGATCGCGTCGCCGTTGCGGTCGGGGGTCACCGCGAGACCCTCTGGGCGGACGAGTACGTCGACGACCCCGCGGGCTTCGGGCGGCCCGGTGAACGGCACCGTGCTGCCGAGGACCATGACCTGCTGGTCGGCTGTCTGGCCCGGGATGCGGTTCATGGTGCCGACGAACTCCGCGACGAACGGCGTCGCCGGCTGCGTGTAGAGCTCGGTCGGCGAGGCGACCTGCTCGAGCCGCCCGTTGCGCATGACGCCGACGCGGTCAGCCATCGACAGCGCCTCTTCCTGGTCGTGGGTGACGAACAGCGTGGTCGTCCCGAGCCGCTGCTGGAGTGCGCGAATCTGGTCGCGCAATGCGATGCGCACCTTCGCGTCGAGCGCGGACAGCGGCTCGTCGAGCAGCAGCACCCGCGGCTCGATCGCGAGCGCGCGGGCGAGTGCCACGCGCTGCTGCTGGCCGCCGGACATCTGGTGCGGGTAGCGCTTCGCCTGCGGGGCCAGGCCGACCATGTCGAGCAGCTCCTGCGCCGCATGGCGTCGTACCGGGCCGGACTGCTTGCGCAGCCGCAGGCCGTACGCGACGTTGTCCAACGCCGTCATCGTCGGGAACAGGCTGTAGCTCTGGAACACCATCCCCATGTCGCGCTTGCGCGCGGGGACCGCGATGACGTCGCGGCCGTCGACCATGACCTGGCCGGCGTCGGCGTGCTCGAAGCCCGCGAGGACGCGCAGCGCGGTTGTCTTGCCGCACCCGGATGGACCGAGCAGCGCAAGCAGCTCACCCGGGGCGATGTCGACAGTCAGCCCGTCGAGCGCGCGGGTCTGGCCGAAGCTGCGCGTCACGCCGACGAACTCGACATGCGCACCGCCTTCGGCCGCGGTCGCGATCAGTGGAGCGGGACTCGTCGCCGCCGCCGTACGCCGGTCCGCCGACGATCCCGTGGTCACCTCGGTCATCACGCTTCCTCTCGATTGCCGCGGCCACGCCGCTGTCCGCCGAAGGCGGCGATGATGATCAGGACCAGCCAGGTCACCAGCAGCGCGAGCAACGACGCCGCCACACTCGTCTGCGACGACGACTGGTCGTTGTAGACGATCCAAACGGGAAACGTCGTGTACTGGTCGAGCGTGGCCATCGTGTATTCGCCGAGCACGAGCGCGACGGTGAGCACGACGCCGGACAGCACCGCCGAGCGCAGGTTCGGCAACAGCACGTGCCACAGCGTGGAGAGCCATCCGCCGCCGAGCGACCGCGACGCGTCGACGATCGTGCGCAGGTCGAACGACCGCAGGCCGGCGTCGAGCGAGCGGTACATGAACGGCATCGCGAGTACGACGTACTCGAGCGCGAGCAGGTACGGCGTCCCCTTGAGCTTCTGCGGCGCGACCTGCAGCACGCCGACGATCAGCACGACCGGCGGGATCACGATCGGCAGCAGCGTCAGCCCGTCGAAGAACCGCCGCAGGTTCGGAAACCGCAGGTGCACGAGCACCGCCGTCGGAACCATGAGGGCCAAGGAGATCAGCGTCGTGACGAGCGCGAGCTTGAACGACAGAACGAACGCGTCCTTGAAGCCGTCCTGCTTCGAGATGCCCTTCAGGCCGGCCCAGCTGAAGTGACCGTCGACGGTGAGGGCGAACTTGCCCGCGGCGTAGAGCGGGAGCAGGAAGTACACCGCCGTCAGGGTCAGCACGATGATGTGCGTGACGTTGCCGCGGCCGATCGAGCGCGCTCTGCTGCGGGCCCGCGTCCGCGGCGGGGTGTTCAGCTCGGTCGCGATCCCGCGAAGGCCCAGCTCCGGCGCGGTCACGTCTGCGACCACTTCGCGGCGCGGCGCTGCAGCAGGACATAGACGACCATGACGGCACCGATGATCAGCAGCATGCCGGTGGCCAGCGCCTTGCCGACGTTCTCCTGGCCGGGCAGCACGTTGCCGTTGAGGAACGCGCCGATCTGGATCGGCGTGAGCGCGATGGTGCCGCTGGTCAGCGCCTCGGCAGTGGCATAAGCCGAGAAGGCGCTGCCGAACAGCAGCAGGGTGGCGCCGAGCACGGACGGGGCCAGTGCCGGGCCTCCCACGTGTCGCCAGTAGTCCAGCGTGCTGCCGCCGAGGTTGTCCGATGCCTCACGCCACGAGGGCGTCAGGCCCTCGAGCGCCGGGAGGATCACCAGCACCATGAGCGGGATCTGGAAGTAGAGGTAGACGAGCACGACGCCGGACTTGCCGTAGAGGTTGAAGCCGGTGTCGCCGTACAGGTCGAAGTGGATGTCGCTGAGCCACTTCGTCAGCAGGCCGGTGTTGCCAACCGTGCTGATGAACAGGAACGCCAGCGGGACTCCGCCAAAGTTCGCGAAGACGCCGGACAGCGACACCACAAGGCGGCGCAGGAAGGACTCCGCGGGCGCGCGGTGGATGGACCGCGCGATCAGGAAGCCGAGGATCGCCGGCAACACCGAGGCGATGATCGACAGCTCGATGCTGGTCTCGTAGCCCTTGCGGTACTGGCTCTGCGTCGCGAGATGCAGGTTGTGCAGCGTCGCCTGGCCGGTCGGCGAGCGGAATGCGCCAACGACGACGGCGACGGCCGGGACGAGCAGGAAGATCGTGACGTACGCGCCGAACGGGAGCAGCCCGCCGGCGGCGCCCAACCCTTTGAGGGCCGGGCGCCGCCGCGCGAGCCGCGGGGCGCCGTCAGTGACGACAGCCGACATCCGTCAGCTGCCGACCTCGGTCGCCCACTCCTTGTTGACCAGGTCCTGGGCCTTGGTGGCCTGAGCGGGAGACGGGAACGTGATCGCGCCGGCAGGTGCGGCCGGAAGCGACTTGTACGCCGCCTGGTCGACGGTGCCGTCGCTGACCAGGGTGTCGAGCTCGGCCGGGCGAGCGTGACCCTGCAGCCAGAGGTTCTGGCCCTCCTGCGAGTAGAGGTACTCCTCCCAGAGCCGCGCCGCCGCCGGATCCGGTGCCGACGCGCTGATGGCCTGCGTGTAGTACGCCGCGTAGTGGCCGTCGCTCGGGATCACGATCTTGAAGGACGGCACCTGGCTCTGGATCTCAGAGGCCAGGAGGTAGTCCCACCAGATGACGATCGGCGTCTGTCCCTGCTGCACCGTCGTCGCGCTCGCGGTCACCGGGACGAAGTTGCCGGCGTCCTTGAGCTTCTTGAAGTAGTCGATGCCCGGCTGGATGTTGTCGAACGAGCCACCGTTGGCGAGCGCCGCGGCGTACACGGCCGAGAACGCCGCGGATGCCTGCGTCGGGTTGCCGTTGATGCCGACCTCGTTCTTGTACTCGGGGTTGAGCAGATCCTTGAACGACGTCGGCGGGGTCTTGACCTTGTTCGAGTCGTAGCCGATGGCGACATAGCCGCCGTAGTCGTCCCACCACATGCCGTTCGAGTCCTTCTCGGCGGCCGGGATGTCGTTCCACGTGGCGACCTTGTACGGCGCGAGCAGGTTCTCGTTGGCCGCGGTGATCGCGAAGGAGGTGCCCATGTCGAGCACGTCAGGGGCGCGGCTCTGTCCCTTGAGCTGCTGCATCGCGTTGATCTCGTCCTGCGACGAGCCGTCAGGGTTCGCGTCGTTGATCTTGATGCCGTACTTCTTGGTGAAGTCGTCCATGATGGTGCCGTAGTTGGCCCAGTCACGCGGCAACGTGATGACGTTCAGCTGGCCTTCCGCCTTGGCGGCCGCCACGAGCGCATCCATCCCGCCCCCATCCGCAGCCGACTGCACGGTCGACCAGTCGGCCGTGCTGCCGGTCGACGGCGACGTGGTGGCGCCGGCGTCAGCGGACCCCCCGCTGCTGCTGCTTCCGCAGGCCGCGAGGGTGATGAGAAGTGCCGCTCCAGCGGCGCTTGAAGCGACTGTGCGTCGCTTACCAAAGGTTGAAGTCATGGCGTGAAGACTGTTGGCGGCGATTGACCAACAGGTGAAGGCCTCACGACCTTTCGTGGGCGGCGCCCCGAACAGTTGCGCGGGAAGACACCCGCTCGGCGACCTCGCGCAGCGTCGGCAGCCACGCCTCCAGCGGGTCGACCATCTCGCCCGCGACTTTGGCCGACTCGTCGTACCGGCGCAGCACCACGGCGTCGCTCGACCACGGGCGCCGCTCGAACTCCGCGACCTCCTCGTCGGTCATCCGGCCGCCCTGCAGCTCGAGGCTGGCGACACTTGCCGGCGAGAGCCGGCTGGAGTAGTCGGCGTCCGTCGTGACGAGGTAGCGCTTCGCAGGCACGTGCAGCTCGACGAGCGCCGCGACGCGGGGCCCGAGCACCGGCGCGACGAACTCCCCGCCGACCCGGCCGTGCGCGGCCTCGTCGTTGTCGGTCAGCGTCTGGCCGATGTCGTGGACCAGCGCGGCGACCTGCAGCTCGAGATCGTCGGGGTGCCGGACGCGCGCCAGCCGGGCGCACTGCAGGCCGTGGTCGAGCAGGCTGAAGCCGCCGTTCTCGCCGCCTGCGTCGAGGTCGCTCGCGCCTACCTCGAGCAGGTCGACGATCTCCTCGAGATCAGCTGCCACGAGCACCACGGGCGTCAGCCTTTCGCAACGTCGAGTAGCTCGGTCACGTCCTTGAGCACCTCATCGGCGCCGGCTTCGCGCAGCTCGCTCTCCGAGCCTGCCCCGCTGAGCACCCCGATCACCAGTCCGGCGCCCGCGCGGCGGCCGGTCTCGATGTCGCTCGGGGTGTCGCCGACCACGACGACCTCGGACATGCGCTCGGCCTGCAGCCGCAGGGCCGCCGTCCAGATCATGTCCGGCCACGGCCGGCCTCTGCCGGCGTCGACCGGCGACAGGACTAGGTCCGCGACGTCGAGCCAGCCCAGCGCGTCGAGGATCTGGTCGCGAGTGGCCGGCGAGAAGCCAGTCGTCAGGCAGATCGCGGCTCCGGCGGCCCGGAGCTCGTCGAGCACCTCCCGCGCGCCGGGCATCGCGGTGACCATGCCCTCGGCGACCTGCTCCGAATACGCCTGCTCGAAGGCTCGATTCGCGCGCGCCGCCGCGGCGGGTTCGCCGAAGATCCGGGTGAACACCTCGATCTTCGACTGACCCATCGTCGCGTTGACGATCTCGCTCGCCGAGGCCCACTCCGCGGACCCAGGCTCGATGCCGGCGTCGCGCATCGCCGCCCCGAACGACGCGAGGACGACCCCGTCGTCGGCGACCGTCGTACCTGCCATGTCCAGGCAGGCCAGTGAGATCTTCACTCGATCCCCTCGAAGGTCTCCTCGGCAATCGCCGGCGAGCAGGTCATCCCGCGGCCGCCGGCGCCGGTCACCAGGACGACCCTGTCCGCAAGGTCGTGGCGGGCGTAGATCCGCTCGTCCGTCGTCTGGCTGTAGACGCCGGCCCACCGCCGGACCACCCGCGGCATGCCGGGCCCGATTATGGCGCTCGCCCGGCTGTAGAGCTCGTCGTACGGCGGCTCCTCCACGTCGAACGAGAACGGCTCGTCGTAGCCGTGGGTGTCGCCGATGGTCAGTGAGCCATCGACCCGCTGTGCCATCAGGAGCTGCAGGCCACACTCGGCGGCTACGGGGGGTTGCGGCGGCAGGGCGCCGAGGTCGAGTCCCGCGTACGCCGGGTAGTAGCGCAGCGAGTCGGCGTCCGCGATCGACGTGGTGAGGGTGGCCTCGAGCGGCGCGGTCTGCATCATCTGCAGCCGGACCCGGCGTACCCCGGTACGCAGCCATTCCGCGAACGGGCCACTGTGCGATGCGCCTGGGCAGACGACCACGAGGTCGCCGTCCCACCACAGGCCCTCGTCGTCTCGGACCGAGCCGTCCTTCACATCGACGACCGTGCAGGCCGGCCGCCAGACGTAATCGGGGTCGTCGGAGAGCCGCGCAACGATCGCGGCCGATGCCAGCCGCGGCTCGACCAGCGCATCGCGGTCACACCACAAGGCGCCGTTCAGCTTCCCGCCGAGGCCCGGATTGCGATCGCGTACCTCCTCGGGATCGAGCAGGTGAAACCCGCGAAGGTGCGCATCGGGAAGCTCGACCGCTTGCTGGATCACCCGCCACTCGTCGTCGTTGACCGCAACCGTCATCGAGCCGCCGGTACGCAACGCCACGGCGGGGACGTCCACAGCCACCTCGTCCCAGAGCTCGCGCGCCCGCAGGGCCAGCGACAGCTCGGGACCGGGCGCACGGCCGCTGACCCAGACCAGCCCGAAGTTGCGGACGCTCGCCCCGCGAGCCGCGACCTCCCGCTCGAGGTGCACGACCTCGTACCCGCGCTTGCGCCCGTGCCAGGCGTGCATGGCGCCGAGGATGCCGCCGCCGACGACGATCAGCCGCTGTCGCACGCGTCCATCGTCGCTGCGGGACCTGACCAGCGGATGACGTCAGCGCGACGCCGAGGTGTCGAACAGGTCGACGCCGCGAGCGCGGCGGAGTGGGGCGGGCAGGACTCGAACCCGCGGCCTAGGGATTATGAGTCCCCTGCTCTAACCAGCTGAGCTACCGCCCCTCGAGGGGCTGCGGCCGATCGACAGACCGTCGCTCCCCCGTCTGGACTCGAACCAGAAACCTATCGGTTAACAGCCTCGCCGCAGGCGAGGGATCGAAGACGGCGGTACCCGAGGCCCACGACGTCAGCCCTTCGTCGGCTCGAGGATCTTCGCGATACGGCGACCGATCGTCGCCGGACTGACGTCGGACGACCGGGCGAGCTCCGACGCGGCCGCGCGCACCAACTCCGACACGCTGCGCCCCACATCGGCCGAGAGCCGGTCGAGCGCGTCGTACGTCTCCTGGGTCACTCGGACGCTGATCTTCGGAGAAACACCGCTGCCGAGCGATGGGCGACCCTGACGACGCAGGTTCGCGATCGCTTCGTCGGCCATCGACTCGGCGCGCTTCGTCGTGATCCGGCGACCCTTCACGTCGCGCACGTCTTCCTTGTCGAGGTCGACGGCGGGTCCTGGGTCAAGTCGTTCGCTCATCTCTTGCTCCTTGGGGTGCGGTAGCGGAAGGGCATCGCGTGGACGACGAGGCGCTCGCCGGTAGGGATCGCGATGGTGAGGACTTCGATCACCTCTCCGGTCTGGTCGGGTGCGATGTAGAGCAGGGCCGGTGTTCCGTCGTTCAGGACGGTCGGCTCGCCATCGTTGTTCGCGAGGACGAACTCGACGGACTTGCGGGTGACGCGATGCTTGTCCGCCGCGTTCGTCCACTTCGTCACATGATTATTGTCGGACGGAAACCGGTAGACCTCAAGAGGTTATGACGGACAATATTAACGGCCAATTGCCGTCGAGCACGACGCTCGCCGAACCCCACGAACCGCTTGCGCGCGGGTGACCGTCATCTTGTTCCAGTCGCCGACCTTCACCCGACCGTCGGCGCTTCGTCGTCGCTCCCCCGTCTGGACTCGAACCAGAAACCTATCGGTTAACAGCCGATTGCTCTGCCAATTGAGCTACAGGGGACCGGGTGGGCGGTCGTGCTGCACCGCCCGGCTGGCCATCAGACTACCGTGATCTGGTGCGAAGGATTCTGCTGTCGCCCAAGTGGTGGTTGGGCCACGTCCTCGTACTCATCGCGGTGCTCGTCATGCTCCGGCTCGGCCTGTGGCAATGGCATCGATCGCAGTCCGGCAGCGGCGGGATCCAGAACTACGCCTACGCCTTCCAGTGGCCGTGCTTCGCGGTGTTCGCCATCGTGCTGTGGGTCAAGACCATCCGGCTCGAGCTCCACAAGGAAGAAGGCGTGGAGCCGACTTCGCGGTTCGGCGCCAAGCCGTTCGACGAGCCGAAGATCAAGCACGTCGCCGGCGTACGGGTCGGGATCACGACCACGCCCCACCCTGTCGACGACGACGACCGGGAGGTCGCCGAGTACAACGCCCGGCTCGCGCGGCTCAACGCGCGCGCCGAGGCGACCGCCGCGACCCGAGCGGGCCGCTGACGATGGCGGGGGGTGCGCTGGACTTCCGCAGCGTCGACGGCGCGCTGCTGCGCTACCGGATCGTGGCGTTGATCGTCAGCGTGCTGCTGATCGTGCTGTTCGGCATCGGCCTGCCACTGCAGTACGCCGGCGGGCACGGCGGCGTCGACGCGGTCGTCGGCGTGATCCACGGGGTGTTCTTCTACCCGCTCTACATCATCTTGACCTTCGACCTCACCCGCCGGGTGCGGATGTCGCCGATCCAGCTGGTGTTGACCGTGCTCGCCGGCACGGTGCCGATCGCGTCGTTCTACGCCGAGCGCTACACCACGCAGTACATCCGCGCGCGTCAAGCGGCTCTCGCCGCGGTCTGACCGTCAGACTGCGGGCGGCAGCGGCGCGGCCGGCGCGCTCGACGACGCGGGGCGGGCGTTCGCGGCGAGCACCCGCATCACGCAAACGACCGCCTGCACCACGACGAGGATCAGCAGGACCCACCCGCCCCAGCGCAGCCCGACGCTCGCGTCTGCACCGCTGTAGGTCGGCAGGTCGAAGCTCTTGATGATGACGAACAGCGCGCCGAGGCAGGACAACCCAGCTGCCACGAGCTCGTAGCTGGTCGGGATCGCCGGAAGGCTGGCGCCCGCGAAGACCTGGGCTGCGACCACCAGCAGTCCGAGCAGGAGCAGGACCAGGCCGAAGGCCGCCAGCCCGTGCCATGCCGTGACGGTTGCGCTGCCACCGCCGAACGCGGCGAGTGCGCCCTTGAACTTGACGCCGTACCAGGGGAAGAACGACGCGATGAAGACCAGCACACCCGCGACGAGCGCGAGCTGGTCGTTGCGGCTCAGGGACTTGAAGTCAGGCGTGGACATCGACATACCGGTTTCCCCCTCAGAACGGTTGACGTCGGGCCGATCCTGTCGCGACAGCGCCAGAACAACAAGCATTGATCTTTCGACGCGCCGCGGCTATTGGACCTGGTAATCCCGCTTCGCGTCACCGGCGTGCACCACTCGCAGCACGCTGACCAGAGCCTCGACGACCACCAGCACGATCAGGATCCAGCCACCCCACTCGAGATGGGTAGTCGCTCCCGGCACCAGCGGCGCCGGCAGCGAGAAGCTCTTGACGAGCACGAACGCCGCGCCCAGGCATGCCAGCAGTGCCGCAACGATCGGTCCCAGCCAGGTCGGCCGGTCCTCGCCGAGCAGCGGCTCGGCAGCGGTGGCCACCGCCGAGAACAGCAGGAGGATGACTCCGACGCCGGCCAGTCCGTGCCACGCGTCGACCGAGCCGTTGACCCCTGCCTCGGCCAGGCCCCCGTGGAAGGTCACGCCGTACCACGGCAGGAAGGATGCGATGAACACGAGCACGCCGGCGCCGACGGCGACCAGGTCGTGCCGCGACATCGCCGCCGGCACCTCGGGGTCGTAGACGGTCACTACAGCTCTCCCACAGCCTTTGCTCGCAGACCTTTCTTGTGCCGCTCCAGCTCGATCAGCTCACCGAACATCCTGTTGTACTCCGCGGCACTCTCGACCGGGTTGAGCCGCTGGAGCTTGGACTTGAGCTCTTGGATCCGCCGGGTCAGCGCCATCTCCTCGAGGCGGACCAGCAGCGCCTCCGCATAGCGCGGGTCGGCCTCGTCGACCGCCTGCAACGCTTCTACGGCGAGCTCGGTGATCAGCTCGCGCACCGAGTCGGTCTCCGCCGTCTCCGCGAGCTTCGCCACCCAAGCCGCGCCACCGCTGGAGCGCGCCGCGCCGCCGGCCTTGGCGACGGCCGCCGCCACCGCCGCATACGCCGGCGAGGCGAAGCACTCCTCACCCAGCCCGTCGAAGACCGGGCCGGCCAGCGCCGGGCGCTGCACGACGAGCTTGGCGACTTCGCGCTCAACCACAAGACTCGGGTCACGCGGGTCGGGCATCACGACCGAGCCACGCCGCGGGGCCGGCTGCTGCGGCACCGCCGCCTGCCGGCCACCCGCACCATGACGGACCCGATCCAGCACCGGCTCGACCTCCATGCCGAGCCAGCCGGCCAGCCGCCGGGCGTACTCGTCACGCAGCGACGTGTCCTTGAGCTGGGCGACCACCGGGGCCGTTGCGGCCAGCGCCCCGACTCGCCCCTCGGGGATCGACAGGTCGAAGCGGTCGAGCGCCGCGCGGATGGCGAACTCGGCGAGCGGGATGTGGCTGGCGATCAGGTCGCGTACGGCGAGGTCGCCGCGCTGCTGACGCAACTCGCACGGGTCGAGCCCATCTGGCTGGACCGCCACGAAGGTCTGGGTGACGAACTTCTGCTCGCCCGCGAACGCCTTGAGCGCCGCGTTGCGCCCGGCCTCGTCCCCATCGAAGGTGTAGATCACCCGGCCGCGCAGCTCGTCCTGGTCCATCAGCAGGCGACGCAGGATCGCGATGTGCTCGTCGCCGAAGGCGGTGCCGCAGGTCGCGACAGCGGTGGTCTCGCCCGCCAGGTGACAGGCCATGACGTCGGTGTAGCCCTCGACCACCACCGCTTTGCCGCTGGTCGCGATGTCGTGCTTGGCGAGGTCCACGCCGTACAGGACCTGGCTCTTCTTGTAGAGCGGCGTCTCGGGGGTGTTGAGGTACTTCGGGCCCTGGTCGTCCTCGCGCAGCCGGCGGGCGCCGAAGCCGATGATGTCGCCCTTGCGGTCGCGGATCGGCCAGATCAGCCGGCCCCGGAACCGGTCGATCGGGCCGCGCTGACCCTGGCTGGCGATGCCTGCCGCGAGCAGCTCGGCGTCCGAGAACCCCTTGCGGCGCAGGTGGTTGACGGTGATGTCCCAGCCGTTCGGGGCGTAGCCGACGCCGAACCGCGCCCATGCCGCCTCGTCGAATCCGCGCTCGGTGAGAAACCGCCGGCCGATCTCCGCCTCGGGGCTGGCGAGTGACGCGGTGAAGAACGCTGCGGCTTCGATGTGGGCGTCGAGCAGCCGCTGCCGCTGACCGCCGCTCTTCGCAGGAGCGGCGCCGCCTTCTTCGCGGCGCAGCTCGATGCCGGCCTTGCGCGCGAGCACCTCGACCGCATCGGAGAAGTCGAGGTGCTCCATCTCGCGCACGAACGTGATGGCGTCACCGGAGGCGCCGCAGCCGAAGCACTTGTAGAAGCCGAGTGTGGTGTTGACGTTGAACGAGGGGGTCTTCTCCTCGTGGAACGGGCAGAGCCCCTTCAACCGGCCGGCGCCGGCCTTGCGCAGCGCGACGTAGTCGCCGATCACCGACTCGAGCGGCACCCGGTCACGGACCGCCGCGATGTCCTCGTCGCGGATCCGGCCTGCCATCGCCTCACCCTAAGGCCTCCCGCCCACACCCGGTTCGTGAAGCGCAACGCGTAGCCGAACACCGCCAGCCCCTCACGAACCACCTTCCACAGCGGCGGGATTGCCACATCATCAGCCGGCTGATCTCGGTGACCCTCTCGCGGTGATCAACCCCAAGCGTGACCCCGGACTCGTCAGCCTCGGCCAGGAGTCCGCTGGCGCGGTCGACCTGTACACATGCCGCGTCGTCGGGCTCACCGATGACCGGATTCGCTGGCTCGTCGAGTCCGGCCGTTGGCAGTCACCGCTGCCACGCATCTACGTCACCTTCAGTGGGCCCATACCCCTGGAGACGATGCACTTTGCGGCGCTTCAGTACGCCGGCGAGGGTGCAGCCCTCAGCCACGAGTCGGCTGGAGCACTGTGGCGACTGTGCAAACCGCCGCCCCTGGTCCATCTGACGGTGCCATACGCGCGCGACGTTGGCGATCAGCCCGGACTCGCGCTTCACCGCTCGCGCACGCTCGACGGCAAGGCCGTCCATGCGTCGCTTCAGCCGAGCAGGACCACTATCGAGCGGACTGTGATGGATCTCCTCTCCAACAAGCGCAGCGCCGACTCGGCGCTCGGGCTGGTCACCGATGCGGTGCGCTCGCGTCAGACCACCCCGGACCGGCTGCGTGCGGCGATCCATGAGCTCCCGAAGACCCGCTGGCGCAGGATCGTCCTGGACGCGCTGCCCGATCTCAACGCCGGCGCTCACTCGCCACTCGAACTGCGGGATGCAGCACTGCGGCGGCGTCACGGTCTGCCACAGGGGACGCGGCAGTCCCGCCGGCAGGCGGACGGCGCCGAGTACCTGGACGTGCTGATCGAGGAGTACGGCGTACACATCGAGCTCGACGGGCGCCTGGGTCATGACGCAGCACGGCAGCAGTGGCGCGACATGCGACGGGACAACCGCAGCGAGCTGGCGGGCATGCGGCATCTGCGCTACGGCTGGGCGGACATTGTCGACCGTCCCTGCGAGGTTGCAGCACAGCAGGCGCGCATCCTCACCCAGCAAGGCTGGCCCGGTGCGCTCAAGCGATGCGCGAAGTGCCCGCAAGACACCGGTTTGTGAGGGGTTAGCGGCAGCGGGCCACCGGCGGCGCTTCACAAACCGGGGAGGGGGTCAGGCGGGGCGGCGCAGCTCCACCTGCATCGAGCCGGTCCGCCCGGTCAGCAGCTTCTGGAAGATGTCCACGATGGTGAAGATCGACAGCAGCACGAAGCTCTGCAAACCGGGCTGGAAGATCGACACCGGCGGGAACAGCCGGTCGGCGAGTTTGTCCCCTCGGCGCTCGCGCAGCCAGGCGTGACAGGTCCAGTTCCAGAACACCGGGTTGACCTCGTAGTCGATCGACTCGAGCCTGAGCCCCACCGCGTCCGCGAGCCGTTGCGCGGACTTGGGGTCGTACAGCGTCCAGTGCCGCGGGAAGTGCCACCCGCCCCAGAACCGGCCGAACCGCCGTACGTCGGCGGAGTCCACGTTCGGAGTGGCGAACATGAACAGCCCGCCAGGCTTGAGCAGCTCCGCGGCCCGGCGGGCGAACCCGAGCGGGTCGTCGACGTGCTCGATCACATGGCTCGCCACGATCAGGTCGAAGGTGCCGTTCGGGAGCTCGGTGTCGACCTCGAACCGGCCGGCGACCGCGATGTGCCCGGCCTTGCGCGCCTGCTCGACGGCAGCCTCACCGATGTCGATGCCGTAGGTCTCGATGGTCCGGCCGGGAATCGCCTCGCGGTACCACGTGAGCAGCCGGCCGTCGGCGCAGCCGACGTCGAGCACCCGCGCAGGGCCGGTGCCCGGCGCCGCCCGCTCGAGCAGCTTGCGGAACCGCTTCTGGTAGCGCTTGGCCTTGATCCGCTCCCCGAGCCCCGGGGAACCGCCGTCGTCGTGAACCAGGTGGTAGGCGTAGTACTCCGCGGGATAGATCCGGCCGAGCTCGCTGACCGCCGGCCGCGGGTTGAGCCGCACCAGCCCGCACGCCTTGCACCGCACGATCGGGAACAGCGCGTCAGTCGTGTTGCGGTACTCGTGCTCCCGGCCCTCGAAGAGCACCTCGTCGTCGTGCGCGCCGCAACCGGTGCACGGGACGTCCTCGGTCGCGATCGGCGCAGCCGGATCCTGCTGCGCAGCGGGAGAGGTCACGTCGCCCCCGAGCTCACAGCGAGCGGGCGTAGCGGACGAGCTGGGTGAGGTACGCCGTACGGATCAGACGAGGCGGGGCCGGCGAGTCGGCAAGCGCCACCCGCACGTCGGGAAGCCGTCGCGCGGGTACGGCGGGGAACATGTGGTGCTCGGCGTGGTAGTTCATGTTGAACGGCGCGAGGAACGCGAGCTCTACCGGGTTGCTCGCGATCGACACGAGCAGGTTGTCGTGCTCGGGCAGCTCCTCGGTGAGCACCGCGTGCTCGATGAAGCTGCGGATCAGGTGGCACACCGTGGTCAGCGTGATCAGCGGCAGAACCCACAGCGCGAGATAGAGCCACCACTCGCCGAACGCAGCCCACGTGACGCCCCAGATCACCAGCTGGGAGACGACCAGGTTGCGCAGGTCGCGGATCTTCTCCGAGCGGCCCACCGTCGACGGCGCACCCGACAGCAGCACCATCACCGCGTAGCCGCCGAGCAGGCCGAGGCCGAAGTACCTGACGAGCGCCCACTTGCTCGCCTTGTCGGCCGTGTCGTGCAAGGCGTGGTCGGGGTCCTCCGGGGTGGTGATCAACCGGTGGTGAGCGAGATGACGGGCCCGGGTCGCGTGCCACGGCGAGCCGCAGGGCGACGCACAGGCGATGATCCCGACGAGCTGGTCGCGGCGCTTGTCGCGCGTGAAGCTGGCGTGGATGCAGTCGTGCTCGATGTTGAGCAGGGACTGCTGGCGCGTCGAGATGACCAAGAACGCCAGGACCACGACCCACCAGCGGGTGTAGAGCCCGGCCGCGGTGAGCGCACCGGCGATGACCAGCCAGGTGACGGCGAGATAGGCCCAGTTGCTGACCCGGTCGGCCGGGCGCAGCGAAGCCAGCTCGCGCAGCTGGTCGGCGCTGAGCAGCCCGCCGGACTGCGGCCTGAGGCTCGCCTTCGCGGGCGCAGCGGAGGTCACCGTCACAGCGGCAGTCTATTCGAGAACTCGTCCCGCCGCCCCCTCGCGAACGGCGCCCTAGCCGCGCGTCAACCGCCTCACGATGAGCCGGTGCGTAAGGCGCAGCGGGCCGTGGAGGTACTGCTCCCCAACCGCGTCGAAGCCGAGCCGCTCGTAGAAGGGCAGCGCGGTGGTCCTCGCGTGGGCCCAGATCAGCGGAGCGCCGGCCGCGCTCACCAGCTCGATCGCGTGTCGCAGCACCAGGGCACCGATCCCTTGCCGTTGCCGGTCCGGTGCGACGGCCATCCCACGCAGCTGCCACGCGGCCGGCTCACCGTCGTACGGCGCCGGGAACACCGTGGCGCACCCGACGACCTGGTCGCCGTCGTACGCCGCGACGTGGCGTACGTCGGGAAAGCCGTCGTAGTCACCAGCCTCGACCGGGAAGCCCGGCCGCAGCACGGCCATCCGCAGCGCCAGCACGTCGGCCGATGAGGCCTCCCGGACGACCAGGTCGCTCATCTGGTCACCGGCTCATCCGCTCAGGCGCTGGTGCCAGGCGACGGCGGACGTGTCGGTCAACGACGCCACCTGGTCGACGACCACCCGCATCCGCTCCGCGTCGTCAGCCGCGGTCTCGAACGCGTGATGCAGCCACGGCTCGAGCGTCCCCGGAGCGCCGACGGCGATCAGCTGCAGCAGCTCGGTGAGCTGCTCGCGTTGCCGGGACTGCATCGCGATGACCTCGGGGCGGTTCATCACGTATCGCGCCGCAACCGACTTCAGGACAGCGCACTCGGCCTTCGCCTCGGCAGGTACGACGAGGTCGCCGCCGTAGCGGCGCAGCGGCGTCCCGCCGGTGTCGTCCCACGTCGCGCGAGTCGCCGCTCCGCACAGCCGGCCGATCAGCTCGCTGGTCATTCGCTTGAGCGCGACCATCGAGGCCATGGACCCGTCGTAGCCGCGGATCCAGCAGTCCAGATCGACCAGCCGGTCGATCGCGGCATGCAGCTCGTCACGGGAGGCATCGGAGTAGGCGCGCTGTGCAGTCTCGACCAGCTCGGCTCGCGAGTCCGGGTCCGCGAGTTGCTCGACGGACACCAGCCCGCCCTGGATGCCGTCCTCGAGATCGTGGACGGAGTAGGCGACGTCGTCGGCCCAGTCCATGATCTGCGCTTCGACGCAACGCTGCCCGGGCACGGCGCCGAGCCGCAGCCAGTCGAAGACCTCGCGGTCGGACTCGTAGTAGCCGAACTTGGGCTGCTCCGCGCTGCGCGGCCAGGGGTACTTCGTCGCGGCGTCGAGTGCGGCACGGGTGAGGTTGAGGCCGGCGCTGCGCCCGTCCGCATCGACGATCTTGGCTTCGAGCCGGGTGAGCACCCGCAGGCTCTGCGCGTTGGCCTCGAAGCCGCCGAAAGGCTCGGCGAACTCCGCCAGCGCGCGCTCCCCGTTGTGCCCGAAGGGCGGGTGACCGAGGTCGTGGGCCAGGCAGGCGGTGTCCACGAGGTCCGGATCGGCGCCGAGCGCCCCGGCCAGCTCACGCCCGATCTGCGCGCACTCCAGCGAGTGGGTCAGCCGGGTGCGGGGGAAGTCGCTCTCACCGACGCCGACCACCTGGGTCCGCGCCGCGAGCCGGCGGAGGGCGGCGGAGTGCATCACCCGGGCCCGGTCGCGGACGAACGCGCCGCGTACCGCGCGCTCGGACTTGTCGGCCTCGTCAACCCGGCGAGCTCGCGTCGTTGCGTCGTACTCGGCTCTCAACTCAACCCCTGCATCGCTAGATGACGCCCGCGCTGTGCTCGTCGTCGTCGTGGAAGATCTCGTAGTAGATGTAGGCCTCAGTCTCTCGCGCGATGTAACGCACCTCGGTGGTGCGGCTCTCCACGGCGGGCCCGGTTCGCTCCGGCGAGGTGTCGGCCTTGATGCCGAGGTCGCGCGCCATCGTGCGGGCGCGCAGGCAGTGCCACGGATCCGTGACGAGCACGGCGCTGTGCCAGTGATGGGCGTCGAAGGCCTGCTTCACCGCCTCGAGGCTTCGCAACGTGTCCCTGCCGGTCTGCAGCGCGACCAGGGCCGAGCGCGGCACGCCGTGCTGGTGGAGGTAGGCCGCACCGGACTCCGCCTCGGTGTAGTTGTCGCCGGGCTCCTTGCCACCCACGGTCACGATGTACGACGCGACCCCCTCGTCGTACAACGTCAATGCGTGGTCGAGCCGGGCGGCGAAGACCGGCGACGGCCGGCCGTTGTACTGGCTGGCACCGAGCACGACGATGGCATCCGAGTGCGGGTGCTGGTCCTCGCGCGCGACCCACCAGATGTGAATCCAGACCGAGCCGACGTAGCCGACGACCAGGACGACGAGCAGCAGGAAGATCCGGCGGGCCCAGCGGAACCAGGCCAGCGGCGTCACCGGCTGTCGCTACCTGCGGCCTCGAGCGCTGCGCGACCCGCCTCCAGCCGCGCCACCGGCACGCGGAACGGCGAGCACGAGACGTAGTCGAGGCCGGCGTGGTGAAAGAAGTGGACCGACTCCGGGTCGCCGCCGTGCTCGCCGCAGACGCCGACCTTCAGGTTGGGCCGGGTCGCGCGGCCCTCCTCGACGGCGATCTTCACCAGCCGCCCGACCCCCTCGGCGTCGAGGGTCTCGAATGGGCTCACCCCGAAGATGCCGACGTCGATGTAGCGCGAGAAGAACGCGCCCTCGACGTCGTCACGCGAGAAGCCCCATCCCATCTGGGTGAGGTCGTTCGTGCCGAAGGAGAAGAACTCGGCGGCCTCCGCGATCTGGCCCGCGGTCATCGCGGCGCGTGGCACCTCGATCATCGTGCCGATCAAGGTGTGGACCTCGACCCCGGTCTCCTTCGCGACATCGGCGAGAATGCCCTCTGCCTCCTCGCGGACGATCTCGAGCTCCTGTACGGCGCCGACCAGCGGCACCATGATCTCGGGCTTGGGGTCCTTGCCGTCCTTCTTCAGCTGGGCGGCCGCCTCGGCGATCGCGCGGACCTGCAGCGCGAACAGGCCAGGGATCACCAGGCCCAGCCGCACCCCGCGAAGGCCGAGCATCGGGTTCTGCTCGTGCAGCCGGCGTACCGCCTCGAGGAGAGTGCGGTCCTTGTCGCTGACCGTCTCGCCTTTTGCCTCGGCCACGGCGATCTTCACCGACAGCTCGGTGAGGTCGGGCAGGAACTCGTGCAGCGGCGGGTCGATGAGCCGCACCGTGACCGGCAGCCCGTCCATCGCGGCGAAGATGGCCACGAAGTCCTCGCGCTGCAGCGGCAGCAGCGCGTCCAGCGCCGCCTTCTGCTCGGCCTCACCCTCGGCGAGGATCAGCCGCTCGACGAACGCGCGCCGCTCGCCGAGGAACATGTGCTCGGTCCGGCACAGGCCGATGCCCTCGGCACCGAACCGGCGGGCGCGCGCGGCGTCCTCGTCGGTGTCGGCGTTGGTCCGCACGCCCAGCCGGCGCTTGGCATCGGCATGCTTGATGATCCGGTCGACCGCCGCGACCAGCGGGTCCGACGCCGCGTCGAGGTTGCCCTCGAAGTACTCGACCACCGGGCTCGGCACGACCGGGACCTCGCCGAGGTACACCGCGCCCGACGTGCCGTCGATCGACACGACGTCACCCTCGCTGATCTTCGAGCCGTCCTTGGTGGTGATGGTCTTTGCCGCGACGTTGATCTCGAGCTCGTCGGCGCCGGAGACGCAGGTCTTGCCCATGCCGCGGGCGACGACGGCGGCGTGGCTGGTCTTGCCGCCGCGGCTGGTCAGGATGCCCTCGGCGGCGATCATGCCGGGCAGGTCGTCGGGGTTGGTCTCGCGGCGTACCAGGATCACGGCCTCGCCTCGCGACGCCCACTCCCCCGCTGTCGCGCTGTCGAACACGACCTTGCCGACAGCGGCGCCGGGTGAGGCATTGATGCCCTTGGCGATCTTCTTGATGTCGGTCGCGGCCTCGTCGAAGCGCGGGAACATCAGCTGTGCAAGCTGCGCGCCGTTGACCCGTTGCAGGGCCTCGTCCATGTCGATCAGGCCCTCGTCGACCAGCTGTACGGCGATCTTGAACGCGGCCGCCGCCGTGCGCTTGCCGACGCGGGTCTGCAGCATCCAGAGCTTGTTGCGCTCGACGGTGAACTCGATGTCGCAGAGGTCCTTGTAGTGGTTCTCGAGCGTGGCCATGATGCCCATGAGCTCGTCGTACGCCGGCTTGTCGATCTCTTCCAGGTCGGCCAGTGCGACGGTGTTGCGGATGCCCGCAACCACGTCCTCTCCTTGGGCGTTCTGCAGGTAGTCGCCGTAGACGCCCTGGTCGCCACTGCCCGGGTCGCGGGTGAAGGCGACCCCGGTGCCAGAGTCCATGCCGATGTTTCCGAACACCATCGCGACGACGTTGACCGCCGTACCGAGATCGGCGGGGATGCGCTCCTGGCGGCGGTAGAGCTTGGCGCGCTCGCCGTTCCACGAGTCGAAGACGGCCCGGACGGCGAGGTCGAGCTGCTCTCGCGGGTCGGTCGGGAAGGGCCGCCCGGCGTGCTTGGCGACGACCTCCTTGTACTTCTCGACGATCCCGCGCAGGTCGTTCTCGTCGAGGTCCAGGTCGTTCTTGGTGCCCTTGGCTTCCTTGGCCGCGTCGAAGACCTCGTCGAAGTGCTCGCCCTCGACGCCGAGGACCGTCTTGCCGAACATCTGGATCAGCCGGCGGTAGGAGTCCCAGGCGAAGCGCGGGTTGTCGGCCTGCTTGGCGAGGCCCTCGACCGACTCGTCGTTGAGGCCGATGTTGAGGACGGTGTCCATCATTCCGGGCATCGAGAACTTCGCTCCGGAGCGGACGCTGACCAGCAGCGGGGCGTCGGCCTGACCCAGCCGCTTGCCCATCGTCTTCTCGAGTGACGCGAGGTGCTCGTTGACCTCCTTAGCGAGGTCCTCGGGCTCGCTTCCGCTGTCGAGATAGACCTTGCACGCCTCGGTGGTGATCACGAAACCGGGCGGCACCGGCAGCCCGAGGTTGGTCATCTCCGCGAGGTTGGCGCCCTTTCCGCCGAGCAGGTCCTTGAGGTCCTTGTTGCCCTCGTGGAAGTCGTAGACGTACTTCGGCATGTGCGAGCTCCTCAACCAATCGCGGCGACGCCAAAACCCTACCCAGGGGCGAAGGTCCCGATCGCGGCCAATCGGCCATAGACGACCACATAGCCGCGACGGCAAATCGAGGTGATCCACCGAGACCAGGCGCTTGCCTGCGGGCTGACACCTGAGGCGCTCCGCTACAAGGTCCGATCGCGGCAATGGCGGCGGCTCCTGCCAGGCGTCTACCTGGCCCGGCCTGGCGATCCGGCCCGGCGCCAGATGCTCATAGCGGCGCTGCGGTACGCGGGGCCGGGCTCTCAGATCGACGGCTCGGACGCCTGCCGGTTCCATGGCGTTCGCGCGGTCCCGGTCGATGAGTAGCGCGTATACGTGACAGTGCCGCAAGGCTCGCCCGTGCGGTCTACTGGATTTGTCGTCATTCGACGGTCCAACACCCAGGTCGCCGGTACGGCAACCGCGCGTTTGCGATATGTCGATCCCGCGACGGCGGTCATCGCAGCCACACGCCTGATGACCAAGCCACGAAGCGTGCTCGCCGCGCTCAGCGATGCGCTCCAGCGCGGTGTGGTGACCTACGACGCGCTGCTTCGGGCCAACCTCGACGGACCGCCGCGTAACTCGCGACTGACGGCACAGGCGCTGGAGCGACTGGCTGGCGGCGCTCTTTCAGTAGCGGAAGCCGACTTCAGCGGCTAGCAAGGCGAAGCCGCGCATTGCCTCCCCTGGAACACAACGTCTGGCTCCGCCTGCGCTGCGGCCGCGTGGTGTGCGTCGACGCACTTATTCGGTCATCTGCGGTCGTCCATGAGGTCAACGGCCGCATGCCCGACGGGGTGGAGGTCCTGCCATCGCGTCCTACCGGTCATAGATGACCGGATATCCGCGCTCGCGGATCCCGGCGAGTCAGCAGGCGGGGAGGTGGTCGAGCAGGTAGCGCTCGACCGCGTCGAGGCCTACCCGCTCCTGCTGCATCGTGTCCCTCGACCGGACGGTGACCGCGTTGTCCTCGAGGGTGTCGAAGTCGACGGTGATGCAGTACGGCGTACCGATCTCGTCCTGCCGCCGGTAACGCCGCCCGATCGCACCGGCATCGTCGAACTCCACGTTCCACCGGGTACGGAGCAGCGCCGCGAGGTCGCGCGCCTTCGGCGAGAGGTCGGCGTTGCGCGACAGCGGGAGCACCGCCGCCTTCACCGGCGCCAGCCTCGGATCGAGCTTCATCACGGTCCGCTTCTCCATCTCACCCTTGGCATTCGGCGCCTCGTCGGTCGTGAGCGACCCGAGCAGGAACGCGAGGACGCAACGGGTGAGGCCGGCTGCCGGCTCGATGACGTACGGCGTCCACCGCTCGCCCTTGTCCTGGTCGAAGTACGACAGGTCGACACCCGAGTGCTTCGAGTGGGTGGTGAGGTCGAAGTCGGTCCGGTTCGCGACGCCCTCGAGCTCGGCCCACTCGGACCCTCCGAAGCGGAACCGGTACTCGATGTCGACCGTGCGCTTCGAGTAGTGGGACAGCTTCTCCTTGGGGTGCTCGTAGAGGCGCATGTCCTCCGGATCGAGGCCGAGGTCGACGTACCAGTCCCACCGCGTCTGCAGCCACGTCTCGTGCCACTGCTCGTCGGTGCCCGGCTCGACGAAGAACTCCATCTCCATCTGCTCGAACTCGCGGGTCCGGAAGATGAAGTTGCCCGGGGTGATCTCGTTGCGAAACGACTTGCCGGTCTGCGCGATGCCGAAGGGCGGTTTCTTCCGTGCCGCCGTCATCACGTTGAGGAAGTTGACGAAGATGCCCTGCGCGGTCTCCGGACGCAGGTAGTGCAGCGACCCTTCGTCCTCCGTCGCGCCGAGATGGGTGCGGAGCAGGCCGTTGAACATCCGCGGCTCGGTCCAGGTGTCCTTGTTGCCGCAGTTCGGGCAGGGCACCAGCTTCAGGTCCACCGCGTCGGGGTCGTCGAGCTTCTTGCGCTCGGCGTACTCCTCCTGCAGATGGTCCGCGCGGAAGCGCTTGTGGCAGGACTGGCACTCGATCAGCGGGTCGACGAACGCGTCGAGGTGGCCCGACGCCTTCCACACCTCGGAGGCGAGGATCACGGCGGAGTCGAGCCCGACGACGTCGTCGCGCGTCTGAACCGTCGACCGCCACCACTGCCGCCGGATGTTCTCCTTCAGCTCTACACCCAGCGGGCCGTAGTCCCACGCCGAGCGGGTGCCGCCGTAGATCTCCGAAGACGGGAAGACGATGCCCCGGCGCTTGCAGAGGCTGACGAGATCCTCGATGCGAGCGGCATCACGCGAGGTGGGACTGCTGGCCATAGCGGCGGACTCCATCCGGCTGGCGGTCGGCGGGAAGGACCAAGGGTAGTGCGAGCATGTCCGACGTGAATCGGCGGCTGGTGAACATCCTCGCGGGAGTGCTCGCGCTGGCGATCTTCCTGGCCGGGTTGTTCATCCATGGCCGCCTCGGCGGAGTGCTGCTCCTCATCACCGCCGTGGTGCTGGGCACGGTCAGCTACGCCGTCTGGGACGAGATCCGACCCCAGGGCAAGCCGCTCCGGATTGCCGTGATCGCGGTCATCGCCGTGATCGCGGTCATCAAGCTGGTCCACGGCTAGGCCAGACGGCCGGCGCGCTCCAGCAGCTCGATCCGGTTGCCCAGCGGGTCTCGCGTCGAGCCGCGCCGCCCGCCGAACAAGTCGGGCTGCTCGCGCCACTCGGCGCCCGCGGCGGCGATCCGGGCTAGTACGCCGTCGAAGTCGTCGACCACCAGCGCGAAGTGCATGTCGTCGTGCATGACCGCGTCGGCACGCTCGGAGATGTGCAGCTGCGTGGACTCGTCGATGTCGAACCAGGCCCCGCCGCTGCTGGTGCCCTCCATCGGCTTGGCAACCTGACGCAAGCCGAGGACGTCGACGTAGAAGCCGACGACCTGCCCGGTCTGACCTGGCTTCACGACGAGGTTCACGTGATGCAGCCGGACGCTCACAGCGCGCCGCCGTAGCGCCGGTCCCGGCGCGCGTACTCCTCGATCGCCGCCCACAGGTCGCGACGGTCGTAGTCCGGCCAGAGGCGGTCCTGGAAGACGAGCTCGGCGTACGCCGACTGCCAGAGCAGGAAGTTCGACGTCCGCTGCTCACCCGAGGACCGCACGAACAGGTCGACGTCCGGCATGTCCGGCTCGTCGAGGTATCGCGCCAACGTCCGCTCGCTGACCTTCGCCGGGTCCAGCGCACCCGCCGCCACGTCGCGAGCCAGTGCCGCCGCAGCGTCGGCGATCTCGGCCCGACCGCCGTAGTTCACGCACATCGTCAAGGTCAGCACCCGGTTGTTGCGGGTCAGCTGCTCGGCGGTCTCGAGCTCTGCGATGACTGACTTCCACAGCCGCGGGCGCCGCCCGGCCCACCGCACGCGCACCCCCATCTCGTGCATGTCGTCACGCCGCCGCCGGATCACGTCGCGGTTGAAGCCCATGAGGAACCGGACCTCTTCGGGCGAGCGCCGCCAGTTCTCGGTCGAGAACGCGTAGGCCGACAGCCACTTCACGCCGATCTCGATCGCGCCCTCGACCACATCGAACAGCGAGCTCTCACCCTGCTCGTGCCCCGCGGTCCGCGGCAGGCCGCGCTCCTTCGCCCAACGGCCGTTGCCGTCCATCACGATCGCGACGTGACTCGGAACCAGCTGCGCCGGGATCTTCGGCGGCCGAGCCCCTGATGGATGGGGCGTAGGCGGCCGCGGCACTAGGTGCGCTCCACCAGGCGCAGCGAGCGGAGACCGCGCTCGAGATGCCACTGGAGGTAGGCCGCCACCACACCGCTGGTCTCGCGCTGCACCTTCGGGTTCGCGGCATCCGCGACCGTCCAGTCGCCGCCGAGCAAGGCAGTCATCAGCTCCAAGGTGTCGACCGCGACCAGGGGCGCGCCAGGCGGTCGATGGTCACCGCACACCACGCCACCCGAACCAACCACGAACGACCGGTGCGGGCCTGGAGTCCCGCACAGGGCGCAGCCGTCGAGCACCGGCTCGTAGCCGGAGATGGCGAGTGCCCGCAGGATGAAGGCGTCGAGCACCAGCGTCGGCACGTGCTCACCGTCAGCGAGAGCCCGCAGCGCTCCGACCATCAGCAGGAACAGCCGCAGCGACGGCTCCCGCTCCTCCGCAGTGAGCCGCTCGGCCGTCTCGAGGACGGCGGTCCCCGCGGTGTAACGGCCGTAGTCGGCGGCGATCGCCTCGCCGTACGGCGCGAGGGTCTCCGCCTGGGTGACGATGTCGAGCCCGCTGCCGCCTTCGACGTTGGCGGTGTGCAGCTGCAGATCGACGTGCATGAACGGCTCGACCCGCGCGCCGAACTTCGACCCGGTTCGCCGCACCCCCTTGGCAACTGCCCGCACCCGACCGTGGCGTCTCGTCAGCAGCGTGACGATCCGGTCGGCCTCACCCAGCTTCTGGGTACGGAGGACAACGGCTTGGTCGCGATACAGCGGCACGTCCCGATTCTCCCCGGGGACGCGCTCGATGTGCGACTGGAACACCCGAGTTCGCAGGTACGGTTGGAATCCCAGCGCCCCGGTCAAGAGCGAGGTCCACACCGTGACTCGGCCGATCTTCAGCCGCCTGCCGCGCGCCGCCGCTCTCCTCGGCGCCGTCGTGGTAGCCGCCGCCGTCGTGGCGACTCCGCCCGCGCTCGCCTCCGGTCCGACGACCTCGATCACGATCCTGCTCAAGGCGCCGCACCCCGCCCGGCTCGCGCAGCTGGCGATGGCGACCGGGGACGACCACGCGCAGCGGGTCAAGGAGCTCGAGGCCGCCCTGCCGACTGCTGCCGCGCACCAGACCGTGCGGTCGGCGCTCACCTCCGCCGGCTTCGCGATCGGCCACCAGACCGCATGGACGATCGATGCCTCGGCGCCGCAGTCCGTGGTGGAGGCGACCTTCGGCGCACTCGGGGAGGCCGTGGGATCGACGGCCCACGATGTTGTCGCCGACTTGCCGGCGAGCATCGCCGGCGTGGCCTCGGCGGTCCTTCCGGACAGCAGTACGACGCCGTTGTTCACCACGCACGCGACGCTTGACGGCACAGACTTCCGCAACGCCTATGCCGCGCCACTGCAGTCGCCGTCCGAGGGACGGGACAAGAACGGCAACCTCACGATCGCGTCGCTGCAGTTCGCCAACTGGAACGACGTCGACCTCAGCAAGTACGCCGCGCAGCCGTCGGTGAACATCACGCCGGACCCTGTAGCGAGCGGGCAGTACAAGCAGTTCGCGGTGGCGTCGAGCAAGATCTCGCCGGCCACGGCCGATCTCGACGAGGAGGTGGACCTCGACCAGGAGTCGTTGCTGTCGACCGCGCCCCACGCCAACCAGCGGGCGTACTTCGACACCAACAGCAGCGGTGGCTACGTCCAGGCGCTGAGCCAGGTGCTTGCCGACGTGACGCAAGGACAGGGCACGTCCGCCGACGGCGGCGACCCGCACATCGCCGCCCTCACCACCTCCTGGGGGGCTTGCGAGGACGACTTCACGTCGAACTTCCCAGGCGACTCCATCAAGGCGATCGAGGCACTGCTGCAGTCGCTCGACGCAGCCGGTGTCACGATCTTCGCCGCGTCGGGTGACGACGGGATCTACGACTGCGGGCGCTCACCGAACTCGACCAAGGTCGCCGTGGACTACCCCGCGAGCTCGCCCGAGGTGGTGGCCGTTGGCGCGACGAGGCTCACCGCGATCGGCGGCAACGCCGCCAACGACGGGACCAACTGGTCCGACACCGGCTGGACTTGTACGAGCCCAAGCGCCTGCCAGGCAAGCTCCGGCACAGGTGGCTCCGGCGGCGGCGAGTCCGACCAGTTCGCAATGCCGGCGTACCAGAGCAGCGGTATCGGCAACGCGCCCTTCACGACCTCCACCGGCAAGAAGGGGAACTTCGGTACCGAGAAGCATCGGCTGGTGCCCGACGTCGCCGTCGACGGTGACCCCGCCAGCGGCTTCGAGATCCTGACCACCGACCAGAACGCGACGTGCAAGGGGCAGCTCCCGCTGTTCTGCAACCCGACGTCGAACCCGGCCACCTTGGACGTCGGCGGCACCAGCCTCGCCGCACCGGTTGCGGCCGCGCTGTTCACCAACATGCTCGCCGCACATGGCGCGACGAGCGGAGTAGGCGACATCCACGGCGCGCTGTACTCGGCGTACGCCGGCAAACCCGGCACCTTCCGCGACGTGACAGCCGGCAGCAACGGCGCGCAAGCCGACGCCGATCGCGCGGCCGGCCTGCCGGTGAAGGCCCGAAAGGGATACGACACCGTGAGCGGCCTCGGCGCGCCGCTGTGGCCCTCGCTTGCACCGTACGTGTTCTCGCCGAAGGCTCCGGCTGCCAACGCGAGCATCGCGCTCGCCGACCCGCACGCCCGCAACCGCGCCACGCACGTCCTGGTTCGCTGGCATCCCGCGAACCCCGGTGTCGGCGCGCTGCTCGCCTCCAGCGCGGCGGTCACGATCAAGCACGTCGGGGCCGCAGCGCCGGTCTACACCTCGAAGGCCGCGCCGGCCAGCGGCTCCTACCGCTTCACCGGGGTGGCGGGCGGCACCTACGTGGTGACCGTCACGGAGTACGACGCGGCCGGAAAGCACGCCGCGGCTGCCACGCAGACCCTCGCGGTGCCCTACGACGACACGGCGTTCCGCTTGACCGGCAAGTGGCGGACCGCGGGCGGTGCCACCGACTACGCGGGCTCACACATCGAGACCTCCGCCAAGGGCGCCACTGCGACCGCGAAGGCGCGAGGCAGGTCGTATGAGCTGCTCGTGCGGACCGGTCCGAGCTACGGGAAGCTCGCGATCTTCCAGGGCAAGAAGCGCATCGGTACCTATGACCTGTTCAGCTCCTCGCCCGCGCACACCACGATCCCGTTCTTCGGCGGACCGCGCACTCCGGCGAAAGTGCGCACGTTCACCTTCAAGTGCACGGGCGTGCGCGGGACCTTCTCCTCCGGCGCGACGGTCGCCCTCGATGGGCTGGCGGTTACCCGTTAGCTGAAGCCGAGGCGGTTGAGCTGCTTCGGGTCGCGCTGCCAGTCCTTGGCGACCTTCACGCGCAGGTCGAGGTAGACCTGCGCGCCGAGCAGCGCCTCGATCTGGCGGCGGGCAGCGGTGCCGACGCTGCGAAGCCGCTCACCGCCGGTGCCGATGACGATGCCCTTCTGGCTGTCGCGCTCGACGTACATCACCGCGTGGATGTCGATGCGCCGGTCGGTGCGCACCAGCTCCTCGACCACGACCGCGATCGAGTGAGGGAGCTCGTCGCGTACGCCGGACAGCGCGGCCTCGCGGACCAGCTCGGCCACCATGACGGCTTCCGGCGCGTCGGTGAGCTCGTCGTCGGGATAGAGCGGGTGGCCGTAGGGCAGCCGCGCCAGCAGCAAGTCCGCGAGCAGGCCGACCTGGTAGCCCTCGACCGCGCTGACCGGAACCACCTCGTCCCAGTCGGCAAGGTCGGCGACCTCGAGCAGCCGCTCACCGACCAGGTTCTTGCCGGCGGCATCGCACTTGGTGACGACGGCGATAGCGGGAGTACGACCGGCGATCGCCTGCAGCTGCTCGACGATGAACCGGTCGCCCGGCCCGATCTTGTCGGTGGCCGGCACGCAGAAGACGACGACGTCCACCTCTGCCACCGTCGCGCGGACGAGGTCGTTGAGCCGCTCGCCGAGCAGTGTGCGGGGCCGGTGAAAGCCGGGAGTGTCCACGAGCACGAGCTGGCCGTCCGGCCGGGAGACGATGCCGCGGATCGCGTGGCGCGTGGTCTGCGGCCGGTCGCTGGTGATCGCGATCTTGGTGCCCACCAGCGCATTGGTGAGGGTCGACTTGCCGGTGTTGGGCCGGCCCAGCAGGCAGGCAAAGCCCGCGCGAAAGGTCTCTGGTGCGGCTGAGCTCACTCGGCGACCACGTGGAACACGGGGTCTCCGAGGCCTTCGAGGACCGCCCGGTCGGGCTCGCCCCCAGTGGTGACGACGACTGCCGCCTCGAGCCGCTTCACCCCGCTCGATGCCGCGGCGGCGACTGCCGCCTGCAGTGCGGTCAACGAAAGTGCCGGCAGATCGACCGATGCCGCGACGTACGTGCGACCGATGTCGTCGCGAACCGCCGCGCCTTCGGCTGCGCCGCTGCGGGCGCGCGCCGACCGGGCCAGGGTGACCAGTTTCTCGTCCTCGGGGTCCAGCTGCACGGACTACAGGCTACGAGCGCCTGCGCCTGGCGTTGGCCGGTTCGGCCTGCCGCGTGATCAGCACGGTGCCGACCTGGTTGCGCCGGCCCTTGGCACCTTCCGCGGTGAACCGCAGACCCTGAAGGTCGACGGTCGCGCCCGGGATCGGCACCCGGCCCAGCACGGCGGCGAGCAACCCGCCGACCGTCTCCACGTCGTCGAGGTCGAAGGACACGTCGAAGCGCTCCTCGAGGTCATCGATCGGCACCCGCACGCTCACCCGCAGCGCGCCGTCCTCGAGCTCCTCGATGCGCGGGCCCTCGCGGTCGTACTCGTCGGTGATCTCACCCACGATCTCTTCGAGAATGTCCTCGATAGTGACCAGCCCGGCGGTCCCGCCGTACTCGTCGATGACGATCGCGACGTGCACCTGCTTGGCCTGCATCTCGCGCAGCAGCTCGTCGACCGGCTTCGAGTCCGGGATGAGGTACGCCGGCCGCACCGCCTCGTCGACGCGTACGGCGGTCTGCGCTTCGCCGTCGTAGGCCCGCCGCACCAGGTCCTTGAGGTAGGCGACCCCGACGATGTCGTCCTCGTTCTCCCCGATCACCGGGATTCGCGAGAACCCGCTGCGCAGCGCGAGGGAGATCGCATGCCGAATCGTCTTCGAGCGCTCGATCCACACCATGTCGGTGCGCGGCACCATCACCTCGCGAGCGAGCGTCTCGCCGAGCTCGAAGACCGAGTGGATCATCCGCCGCTCGCTGCTCTCGATCACCCGCCGCTCTTCGGCGAGGTCGACCAGGTCGCGCAGCTCTGCTTCGGAGGTGAAGCCGGAGTCGCGGGCGACTTTGCCCGGCACCAGCGCACTGCCGATCGCGATCAGCACCTGGGTGAGCCCGAGCGTGACCCGACGGAGTGCGAGGACGAGGCGGGAGGTGAGCAGCGCGATCCGCTCGGAGCGCTGACGGCCGATCGTGCGCGCCGCGACCCCGACGACGACGTAGTGCAACAGCGCGGTGCCGACGCCGGCGACGAGCACCGACTGCCACATCGAGTGGAGCCGCCGCTCGCAGACGACGGCGACCAGCGTCGCGACGAGCATCTCGCCGACGGTCCGCGCTAGCAGGAGGACGTTGAGGTTCGTCGGTGCCTCGCGCGCCACGCGTTCGAGGCGCTCAGTGCCGCGGCGGCCTTCGCGGACCAGCTCTTCGACGCGCAGCCGGGACACGTGCGCCAGCGCCGACTCGGCGATCGCAAGGACCGCCGAGACAACCAAGAAGACAGCCGCGAGGACGATCGCCCAGGCGTCCGCGGTCGTCATCTTGCTGCAGTGTCTTTCGGTGGCGGGTTGCCGTCGTACTGCGACCACGCGTCCAGCAGCCGGCCCTGCAGGCCGAACATCTCGCGTTCCTCAGCCTCGTCGCCGTGGTCGTAGCCGAGCAGGTGAAGGACGCCGTGGGTGCACAGCAGCTCCAGCTCGGCGGCCGTCGAATGACCGGCCTGCGCTGCCTGCGCCTCGGCGACCGCCGGGCAGAGCACCACGTCGCCGAGCAGGGTCGGCGGGAGGTCGGTGTCCTGGTCGTCGCGCTGGTCGTTGAGCTCGTCCATCGGGAACGCGAGCACGTCGGTCGGGCCGGGCTCCTTCATGAAGTGGACGTGCAGCGCCGACATCGCGTCGACGTCGACCAGCCTGATCGCCAGCTCGACGAGCGGGTTGACACCCATCTGGTCGAGCACGAACCTCGCGACCCGCTCGATCCGGTGTACGTCGACGTCGGCGCCACTCTCGTTGGCGACCTCGATGCTCATCGGTCAGCTGCCGGAGCGCGGCGTACGGCGCCGCTGCTGTGCAGCCGAGCCGGCGGCGGCTTCCTGCTCGGCGTCGTGGCGCGCGTATGCGTCGACGATGTCGCTGACCAGCTTGTGCCGCACGACGTCCTGCGAGGTGAGCCGGCAGAAGTCGACGTCCTCGATGCCTTCGAGGATCCGCTGCACGGTGCGCAGGCCGCTCTGCGTCCCGGTCGGCAGATCGACCTGCGTGACGTCGCCGGTCACCACCATCTTCGAGCCGAAGCCGAGACGAGTGAGGAACATCTTCATCTGCTCGGCGCTGGTGTTCTGCGCCTCGTCGAGGACGATGAACGAGTCGTTGAGGCTGCGGCCCCGCATGTAGGCCAGCGGCGCCACCTCCACCACGCCTGAGGCGAGCAGGCGCGGGATCGACTCCGGATCGACCATGTCGTGGAGCGCGTCGTAGAGCGGGCGCAGGTAGGGGTCGATCTTCTCGCTGAGGGTTCCGGGCAGGAAGCCGAGCCGCTCCCCGGCCTCGACCGCGGGCCGGGTCAGGATGATCCGGTTGACCCGCTTGGCCTGCAGCGCCTGGACCGCCTTCGCCATCGCGAGATAGGTCTTGCCGGTGCCGGCCGGTCCGATGCCGAAGACGATCGTGTGGGCGTCGATCGCGTCGACGTAGCGCTTCTGGTTGAGCGTCTTCGGCCGGATCGTGCGACCACGGCTGGACAGGATGTTGAGGCTCAGGACCTCCGCCGGGCGCTCACCGGTCTCCTGGCGGAGCATCGCCAGTGACCGCGAGACCGCGTCGGAGGTGAGCACGCCGCCGCGGTCGAGCAGCGCCAGCAGCTCCTCGAACAGCCGCGCGCCGAGCTCGACCTCGTCGGGTGCGCCAGACAAGGTGATCTCGTTGCCGCGCACGTGGACGGTACAGCTCAGCGACTGCTCGATGAGGTGGAGCAGCTCGTCGCTGGAGCCGAGCAGCGTCACCATGCTGCGGGCACCGGGCACGACGATGCGCGTGCTCGTCGTAGCTTGCTGTGGCCTGGTTGCCATGTCTACGTCCAGGCTATCCGGGTGGCCAGCCCATCGGGCGACCGCCGAGGACATGGACGTGGCAGTGGAAGACGGTTTGGAAGGCATCCGCACCGGTGTTGGCGACCAGCCGGTAGCCGCTTTCGGCCACACCCTCGATGGCCGCGACCTCGACGGCGAGGCGGAACAGGTCGGCGACGTCGAGATCACCGGCTTGCGCGACCTCTGCCACGTTGCGGTGATGATCCTTGGGAATCACCTGGACATGGACCGGGGCCTGCGGCGCGATGTCGCGGAACGCGATCGCCGTGTCGGACTCCGCGACGATGTCCGCAGGAACCTCACGCGCGACGATCTTGCAGAAGATGCAGTCCGGATCGCTCATGGTGGCGAGCGTACGAGGTCAGCGCCAGCGGGTTTGCGCGCAGATCGCCGACAACGCAGCGATGCCGGCGGTCGAGCTTCGCAGCACGGTGTCGCCCAGCCGGGCCGACGCGGCGCCCGCATCACGGAACGCCGAGAGCTCGTCGTCGGTGATGCCGCCTTCCGGCCCGACGACGAGCACCACCTCGCCGGCGTCCGGGAGCGCGCTCGCCGACAGCCGGTGGTATGCGGATTCGTGAAGGACGATGGCCAGGTCCGCCGCACCTAGCCGGCTTGCGACCTCGCTCGTCGACAGCGGGCCCGCGACGACGGGCCACCAGGTACGCCGTGACTGCCGCGACGCCGCATCCGCGGTGGACTGCCACTTCGCCTGGGTGCGATCGGTCCACTTGGCGACGCTGCGCGAGGCCGACCAGCCGAGGATCTCGTCGACGCCGATCTCGGTCATGGCCTCGACGGCGTCCTCGTCCCGACCGCCTTTGGCCAGCGCCTGCACGACGACCAGCCGCGGCTGCGGCTGCGGTTGGTCCACCACCCGGACCACGGTGGCGTCGAGCGCGCCACGCCGTACTGACGCCACGGTGCACTCCCACCGCGTTCCCCGGCCGTCGGTGATCCAGATCGGCTCACCTACCCGCAGCCGGCGTACGTCCGCGGCGTGATGACCCTCGGGCCCGTCGAGGGTGATGACGCCGTCGCGCGCTGCGGTGTCGGGAACGCGGAACACCGGCGGAGTCACCTGTCGATCATGGCGAATCTCCGGCGACACGCCGCGTTGAGCCACACCTTCGCCACGCTCAAGCGATTGCGAGCCGTCGTACTCGACCGCGACCAGGTGGTCCGGGTAGGCCAGGTCGAGGCGCGCCACGAACCTGCCGTCTAGGCGGCGTACCTCGAACTGGCTCACCGGCCTCGGCAACCCGTTGCGGACCAGCAGCAGGCGTAGGCGTGTCTCCATCGGCGACTCGGCGAATGGGTCGGCCAGCAAGAGGATCTGGCGGACTTGCGCCAGACCACGAGCTCGCCGTTTGGAGTCGACGAACGCCGAGAGCTCCTCGATCGTGATCAGGCCGGCATGCGCCGCAGCGTCGACAGCGACGAGCCCGTCGTCGAAACTGAGCCAGCGCGCGCAGTCGAACACGGTGCGGACGGGCGTGGTCACCAGCCAGCGCCCAACGGTCATGACCTCGTCGGCGTGCAGCGCGACCTGCCGCAGCTCGACCCCCTGGCCGCCTTCGCGGCACCTGGCCGTCGAAGGCAAGATGCACCGTCGGGTCGCCCTCCGGCCGGAGGTCGATGCCGAGCTCGGCAAGCGCGGAGAGGCCGCAGAGCACCGCGTCCACCGGCATCACCAGGCGCGCCGCGTCACGCATCACAGTGCTGTCGATCAGCGCACCAGGTGAGATCCACACGCCGCGCATGACCTTCTGCCAGAGCGGTTCGCGCAGCTCGTGTCGCGGGATGCCACTGGCAAGCGCGGCCCGCGTGGTGAACGGACGAGTCGAGTCCACCACCGGCGCGGCCATCGGCACAGGATCGGCGAACCCGGCCGGCCGCCGGGCGCGGGATCCACAGGGGCTATTGAGCGTGGCGAAAGTACGGCGACACGCCGTGACAGGTCAGATATTCGCCACGGTCAAGTGTGACCGCGGGCGCCCGCGCCAGGCGCCGCAGTGCGGCGGGCTACTTGAAGGCGTCGCGCAGCCGCGAGAACAGGCCGCTCCCACCGCCCGCGGTCGCCGGGTTGGTCACGGTGATCTCAGGCTGCTCCTCGCCGCGGGCCTTCGCCAGCTCCCGCAGTAGCCGCTCCTGCTCGCCGTCGAGCTTCGTCGGCGTGATCACGTCGAAGTGCACGTGGATGTCGCCGCGCCCGACGCCGCGGTTGAGGTGTGGTACGCCGCGACCCCGCAGTGTCGTGACACTGCCAGACTGCGTGCCCGGCTTCACCACGAGCCGTTCCTCGCCGTCGAGCGTCGTCAGCTTGACCTCGGTGCCGAGCGCCGCGGCAGTCATCGGGACCTCGACCTTGCAGTGCAGGTCGTCACCGTCACGGACGAACGAGGGATGCGTCCGCTCGTGGATCTCGACGTAGAGGCTGCCCGCCGGCCCCCCGCCCGGACCGACCTCTCCCTCACCGGCGAGTCGCAGCCGCATGCCGTCCTCGACCCCTGCCGGCACTTTGACGGTGACCGTACGGCGGGCGCGCACCCGGCCATCGCCGCCGCAGTCCGGGCACGGGTTGCGGATCTTTGTGCCGAAGCCGCCGCAGTCCGGGCAGGGCCGGGAGGTGACGATCTGGCCGAGCAGCGAGCGCTGCATCGACTGCACGTCACCGCGGCCGCCGCAGGTCTGACAGGTCTCGGGGTGGGTGCCCGGCGCTGTGCCGGCGCCGTTGCACTTGCTGCATCGCACGGCGGTGTCGAGCGCGAGCTCGCGCGTCGTACCGAACGCGGTCTCGGCGAGGTCGAGCTCGATCCGGATCAGCGCGTCGGCGCCGGGCTGGACTCGCGAGCGCGGACCGCGCGCCCCCATGCCGCCGGCACCGCCGAAGAACGCGTCCATGATGTCGGCGAAGCCGCCGAACGGGCCGGCCGCACCCGCGCCGGCGCCGGTGGACGACAGCGGGTCGCCGCCGAGGTCGTGCAGCTGACGCTTCTGCGGATCGGAGAGTACCTCGTAGGCCGCGGTGACGTCCTTGAAGCGCTCCTGCGCCTCCGGGCTCGGGTTCACGTCGGGATGCAGCTCGCGAGCCAGCCTCCGGTACGCCTTCTTGATCTCGTCCGGCGTCGCCGTACGAGAGACGCCGAGGATCGCGTAGTAGTCGCGCGTAGGCGGCACGATGCGGCTCAGCCCTCTGCCAGCACTTGGCCGACGTAACGGGCGACCGCCCGCACCGCGCCCATCGTCCCGGGGTAGTCCATCCGGGTCGGCCCGACCACGCCAAGGGAAGCGAACGCCCCGACCCCTTCGAGGCCGTAACCGGTCGACACGACCGAGGCCGCCCGCAGGCCCTCGTGGGGGTTCTCCTCGCCGATGCTGACGTGCACCGCCTGTGGCTGCGCCTCGCCGAACAGCCGGAGCAGCACGACGTGCTCCTCCAGGGCTTCGAGCACTGGGCGGATGGAGCCGGCGAAGTCGAGCGCGCTGCCACGAGCGAGGTTCGCCGTGCCGGCCATCACCACCCGCTCGTCGACCTGCTCGACCAGGGTCTCCAGCACGGTCGCCACCACGGTGCTGACGTTCGCGCGCGCGTCGGGCGCGAACGTCTCGGGCAGGTCGACCATCAGCGTCGGCGCATCGGCAAGCGGGTGCCCCGCGATCAGCGAGTTGATCCGGGTACGCAGGTCGGCGACGGCGTCCTCGGCGAGCGGGTCCGGCAGCTCGACGACCCGCTGCTCCACCCGACCGGTGTCGGTGATCAGCACCACCATCAGCCGCGTCTCGGACAGCCGCACCATCTCGAGGTGGCGCACCGCGGAACGGGTCAGCGACGGGTACTGGACCACGGCAACCTGGCGGGTGAGCTGAGCCAGCAGCCGGACCGTCCGGTTCACCACGTCATCCAGGCCGACGGCACCGGCGAGAAAACCCTCGATCGCGCGGCGCTCCGGACCGCTCAGCGGTTTGACCGTCGACAGCTTGTCCACGAAGAGCCGGTATCCCTTGTCGGTCGGCACCCGGCCCGCGCTGGTGTGCGGCTGGGTGATGTAGCCCTCGTCCTCGAGCGCGGCCATGTCGTTGCGGATCGTGGCCGGTGACACGCCGAGCGGATGCCGCTCCACGAGCGCCTTCGACCCGACCGGCTCGTTCGTGGCGACGTAGTCCTCGACGATCGCGCGCAGCACGTCGAGCTTGCGGTCTTCGACCATCTGATGCGCGCCTCCTCACCCGTCTGGCACTCAGGGGGATCGAGTGCCAAGTGTACGGCGTGCGCCCCGCTCATGCCGCTGTCGTGACGTGCCCGACACAGTCCCGTAACCCGCCCGCGGCAGGCTGGGTTGCAGACCGGCGAACCCGAGGAGCGTGGCGATGGGCATCCAGCTGCGAGTCAGCCTGCCGGACCAGCCCGGCACCCTGGCGCGCGTCAGCCGGACGATCGCGGCGAGCGGCGCGGACATCCTGTGGGTCTCGGTGCTGGACTCGGAGGGCGGACGCGCCATCGACGACTTCGGGCTGCGCTGGCCGGACGGCGTCGGCCATCAGCCGCTGCTCGACGCCCTCGCGGGGGAACGCGGAGTGGAGGTGCTCGCCTGCCGCAGCTCGCGGCGGCTGCTCGACGACCGCGCGGACCTCGACCTGCTCACCTATCTCCTGACGGTGCCCGAGCGCGGGGTCGAGACGCTGGTCGACATGGCACCCGCGGCACTCGACGCGGACTGGGCGGAGCTGCGCACCCCGGTACGCCGCGCCCCCGCGCTCTACGTCTCGGGTGCTGCGAGCCACGACGAGCTCGCGCCCGAGGGCATGCCGGTACGCGCGGTCGCCGGGACCGCAGGCGAGCTGGCCTGGGCGCAGCTGCCGCTTGGCGCGCTGGGAGCCGTTCTGGTGGTCGGCCGCGAGGGCGGGCCGACGTTCCTGCGCCCCGAGCTGCGCCATGCCGAGAACGTCGTCACCCTCGCGCTTCGCACCTTGGGCGCGGTGCTGCGTGAGGGCATGGCGGCGAGCGAGCTGACCAGCCGGCTCCTCCCGGCGTCAGGCGGCCGCCGCACGGCCTGACGCGCCCGCGGCCCGGTTCTTGCGTACCGTGCTCGGATGCGCCGGCTCGCCTCGATCGCTGCGACAGCCGCCGTCGTAGCGGCCGCAGCTGCCGCGCCGGCCGCCGCAACCGTCGCCAGCGCAGTCACTCCCCGAGCCCCGGCGAGCTGCACGACGCTGCGGCCGGCGCGCTACGAGCCAGCGCGGGGTACGACGTCGGCCGGCGGCAACCTGCGGGTGATCGGGATCCAGTACGACCAGCAGGTCGCCAACGTCACGAGCTACGCGCGGTTCCGCCGCGCGATGACCTGCCTGATGCGGGAGTTCGTCGTCCCCCACGAGCGGCCCGGGGAGCCGACGCTGGTGGTCTTCAACGAAGACATCGGGTTGATGACGCTGGCCACCGGCAGCCGCGGAGCACTCGTGCGCGCCCAGGAGGGGACGCCACTGCGCGCCCCGGCGGGCGACGCGGAGCCGGTCGGCGCGGCAGTCGCCCTCGGCGAGCTCAACGCGGCCTATGCGCCGCAGGTCGCGGCGTACCAGGCGATGTTCGGGCCCATCGACCCGCGCAAGGAGGTCCTGGTCGCCGAGACCGACACCATGGTTCGCGCGTTTGATCTGACGTTCAGCAACCTCGCGAAGCGGTTCGGCGTCTACGTCGTCGCGTCCAACAACCAGGCGCGCTACCGCGAGACGCACTCCGCGCTGCTAGTCCGGACCTTCGGCGACCCTTCGATCCCCGACTTGCGCACGGCGTACGTCGCGACCAGCCCGAAGGTCTACAACACGACTTTCCTGTGGGGTCCCCACGACATCCACCCGCAGGCCGCGGACGGCGCGCGCAATCTGCTGTTCCGCAACGAGAAGGTGCCGCTCACCAGCCTCGAGTCGACGATCCTCGACCTCGACCCCGGTCCGGCGACCGGGCCTGCGGCACGGCGCAACGCGGCCGGGTACGTCGTCGCCGGCCACCGGCTCGGTTTCGCCACCAGCCTGCCGGCCTTCGCCTACGGCTATCCCTTCGGGAAGCGCCCGCGCCACTTCCGCCCGTGCGCGAACCTCGCGGTCTCCTACATGGCCTGCATGAGCAAGCTCGGCGTCGACACCGTGATCCAGGCCGAGGCGAATCCGGGGCGGTGGGCCACCAGCAGCGGGACCGAGTGGCAGCCGCTGGACTGGATGGCGTCGGCATGGCGAGCCGTCGCCGACCCCACTGTGCGGTTCCGGTACGCCGTGAACCCGATGATGGTCGGCAACCTGCTCGACCTCGACTTCGACGGCCAGTCGGCGATCCTCGCCCGCGGCTACCACGGCCCGCTGCGTCACTACGTCGGCGACGCGCGGCTCGACCCGGCGGACGGCGACCCGGCGTCCTACGCCGTCTACGCGGGCGGGAAGCCGCAGTTCATGGCACTCGCACCGTGGGTGATGGCCGGCGGATCCCGGGCGACCCTGCGCGCCGAGGGTGCGAGACTCGCCGCCGGGTCCGGCTCCTCCCAGGAGAACGACTACGTCGAGACCGCCGTGTACGCCGACCTCACACCCGCGAAGGACAACCGATGAGCGAGCTCAGCCGACGGCAGCTGCTGACCGGCGCCGCGGCCGGGGCCGCCGCGACGGTGATCCCGTGGTCCGCCGAGGAACCGGGTG
>DASZUS010000070.1:0-4052 GCA_035547515.1 Mycobacteriales bacterium | reverse complement strand
GCGAGCTCGTCGGCCGGCACCTCGCCGAGGTACCGGTCGCCGCGCTCGAAGATGAAGCCCGGTTGGGTCACGACCGCGACGCCGTGCCGGGCGAGCCGGGCAACCGCGTCCGCGTCAGCGACCGCGGCGTGCTCGATCCGGTCCCCGCGCACCGCGCCGATCTCGTCGAAGACGGCGAGGACGAGCAGCAGCGCCGCACGAGTCACGCAATGGATGGCCACTGCCCGGCGCAGGACCCGGGCGTCGGCGATCTCCTCGCGCAGCTGGTCGTAGTCGGGGAGGTCGTGGTCGGCGATCACGATCTTGCGCGGCCCCACGATGCACTGCGCCGGTGCGTCGTCGGCGAGCAGCTGGACACGTTGCGGCAGCGTCGGCGCCACGAAGACCTGCTCGCCGCCCGGGCCGATCCTCGGCGTCGCGTCCGTCACTCCGGTGATGCCGTACGACGACAGCTCGCGGCCGAGCGGTCCGAGGTCGGGCATCTCGTCCTTCACCCGCGCCCGCAGCCAGTCGTCGAGGCGGAAGAGGCGTCCGGTGGGGCGACCCTGGCCGTCTCGCTCGATGCCCGGCTCGTTCGAGTCGGCCGCACCGACGGCGATCAGCCCGACCGTGTTGAGCGTCCACATCGCGCCGCTGGTGTGCTGGACCCGTACCGCGCGGTCGGGGACGACCCGGTCGATCGCTGCGGCGTCGAGGTCGTCCGAGCCGCCCACCGCGCGGATCCATCCAGTGCCCGGTGGCGCGCTCGCGAGCGCGTCGAGCCCCCCGCTGGCGTCGATCGAGGTCCGCGCACGTGCGGTCGCCAGCAGGTGGATGTGGTGATCGTGCAGCCCGGGCAGGAGCGCGCCCCCGCCCGCCTCGATCACCTCCTCGTTGCCAAGCGGCGTCATCGCGTGCGGCGAGACCTGGCGCACCAGCTGCCGGTCGAAGCGCACGTTGACCCGACGGCCCTCGACCTCGGCGTCGCGGATGACGGTCACGACACCGGCCGGGGCGCGGGCTGCCGCACGACGGTGAGCGCGCGGCCGTCGTCGACGTGCCAGACGCCGGCGCGCTCGACGACCGCCGCCTGCGGGACCGGCGTGCGCGCGGCGCGCGCGACGTCGTACATCGCGACGTCGTGCACGGCGCAGCGCCCGGTCAGCACGCCCGCGAGGGCGCTCACCGCGGCGTGGACCCCGGTGAGCGGGTCGGCGAGCGCGTCGCCGGCGAAAACCGAGCCGGTGCCGAGCAGCCCGGCCGCGGCGGCGACGTCGTCGCCATACCCGACCCGGTTGTGCGTCCGGCCGTAGGCAGTGATGGAGATCCAGCTGCACGCCTTCGCGGCCGCGACGACGTCGGCCGGGTAGATGCCGAACTGGTGCAGGGCCCGCGGGCGGGTCGACTCGATGACGATGTCGGCGCGGCTGAGCAGGTCGGCCAGCTCGGCGAGGCCGGCCGCTGTGTCCAGTTCGACGGTGACGTGGGTCGCCCCCGTGCGCAGCAACCGATGAAACGCGGGAGCCACCGACCGGGTCGGGTCGGGCCGCCGCGTGCTTTCCACGGTGACCAGCTGCGCGCCGAGCAGCCCGAGCAGATGGCCGCACAGCGGGCCGGCCCACAGCGCCGACAGGTCGACGACGAGCAGCCCGGCGGACAGTGGTGGCGGCGTGAGCGGCAGCGCGTTGCTCGATGCCGCGGTGATCGGCAGCGTCGGGTCCACCGCGCCGGCCGCGAGCCCGAGCAGCGCGCAGCGTTCGACGATCTCGGCGGCCGAGCTCGTGGCAGCCCACCGGGCCAGCGCCGGCCAAGGATCCGTGCGGGGGATGTCCCGGGTGGTCAGAGCCGGCAGCGCCTCCAGGTCGTCGGGTCGCGACAGCGTCAGCGCGACCTGGCCGTCGGCCGCGTCGAGCAGCCGGGTCGCGCCGCCGGCCGAGACGCGGCCGCGCCGGGCGAGGGCGAGGTAGGCGGCGCGCTCCGACAGCACGCGGTGGTCGGGCAGGCCCGAAGGGTCGAGGCCGGCCAGGCCGGCGAGTGCCGCGAGTGCGAGCAGCGCGCCGCGGACGGTCGTCGCCGGCGCGCCATCGACCAGCCGGGGCGGGCCGTCCGGCGTACCGGTCAGGGCCATCGCTCCCGACTCCGCCCAGTCCGCCGCGACGCTGCGCGGCTGTTCGGAGTCGGGGACCGGCGCGTCGATGCCGTGCGCCGCGAGCAAGCCGCGGGCGTAGGCGGCGGCCGGGTCGGTGGCGTCAGCCCACCTCATCGACCAGCCCCCACTCGAGGGCGGTCTCGGCATCGATCGGCCGGCCCGATACGGCGAGCTGCTCGGTCCGCTCGGCGCCGATCCGGCGCGGCAGGCTGACCGTACCGCCGGCACCGGGGATCAGTCCCATCGCGAGCTCGGGCAGCAGGAACGTCGTACCGGGATCGGCGACCACGCGACCGGCGAAGGCTGGCAGCTCGACGCCGGCTCCTGCGCACCTGCCGTGGACCCGAACCGTGATCCGCTCGCGGAGCCGGTGCACCGCCGCGCCCAGGCTGCGGCTCGTGCGGATCAGGTGCGCACTGGCCGGGTCCTCGAGCGTCCCGAACTCGTCGAGGTCGCCCCCGCTGCAGAACGACGGCCCGGCCCCGGACCACACGACCCGGACGTCCGGGTCGGCGTCGGCGATTGCGAACGCGTCAAGGAGCGCGTCGCGAGTGGCGGCGTCGATCGCGTTGCGGCGTTGCGGCCGGTTCAGCGTGATGGACAGTACGTCGCCGTCACGGCTTACCGTCACCGGTTCGGCCACGGGCAGGGGCGGGCGCCGCGGATGGTTGGCCAGCCACTTCTGGTGCTCGGCGCCGGCCTGCAGGGTGGAGTAGGCGAGGGACTCCACGACGAGCGCGTCCGCGACCGGGAGGGCAGCGGACACGGCGAGCACGGAGCGCAGCACGGCAGCAGCCTGCGGGTTGCGCTGCGCCGCGTCCGTCACGACTTGAGACTAAAGACAAACAAACGCAAAAGAGCGCCGGCTCGGTAGGGGTGGTCGACGCGCTAGCCGGTTAGCTCGTCGACGAGGACTCGGCGCAGCAGCTTGCCGGTCGGGGTTACCGGCAGCTCGTCGCGGAACACGATCCGGTCCGGCGTACGGCTTCCGCGCAGCGACTTGCGGGCGAACGCGCGCAGCTCCTCCGGGTCCACTTCGCGGTGCGCGACTCCGTCATCCGGCGCGCGGAGCACGACTACCGCGACGATGCACTCGCCCCACTCGTCATCGGGGACGCCGACGACTGCGACCTCGTGGACGTCCGGGTGCTCGACGAGGACGTCCTCGACCTCGGCCGGCGCGATGTTCTCGCCGCCACGGATGATCGTGTCGTCGGCGCGGCCCTCGATGAACAGGTAGCCGTCGGGGTCGATCCACGCCCGGTCGCGCGTGGGGAACCAGCCGTCCGCATCGACCGCGCTGCCCGACAGGTACTCACCCGACACCTGCGGGCCGCGCACCCACAGCTCGCCGGCCTCGCCCGTGGCCAGGACCGTTCCGTCCTCGTCGCGGACCTGCGCCTCGATGCCCGGGATCAGCTTGCCGGCGCTCGACAGCCGGGCCTGCACCGCCGGGTCGTCACTGGTCAGCGCCGCCCGATGGTCGTCGGCGTCGAGCAGGGCGATCGTGCTCGACGTCTCGGTCAGTCCGTAGGCGTTGACGAAACCGGTGTCCGGAAAGGCCTTGAGCGCCGAGGCGAGCACCGGATGGCTGACCCGCGCGCCACCGTAGGCGATGGCGCGCAACGTCGGCGCCTCGGCGATCGCACCATCGAGGTGGTCGACGATCCGGGCCAGCATGGTGGGCACGACCATCGCGTTGGTGATGCCTTCCTCTATCACCGTGGCCAGCCAGCGGTCGGCGGCGAAGTCCGGCAGGTGTACCACTCGGCGGCCGGCCGCGGTGTTGGTGAGGACGGTGCCCACACCCGCGACGTGGTAGGGCGGCACCGAGACCAGTGCGGCGTCCTGCTCGTCGGCCGACCCCGGGTCGACGGTCTGCAGGACGTAGGACACCAGGTGCGAGTGGCGCAGGACGACGCCC
>DASZUS010000069.1:0-2972 GCA_035547515.1 Mycobacteriales bacterium | reverse complement strand
ATCACGCTCGACGAGGTCAACGACGCATTCGTCGCCATGCAGGCGGGTGACGTGATCCGCCAAGTCATCACCTTCGACTGAGGACAGCTCTTGCATCTGGGCGTCTCGCTGTTCGCGACGGATCTCACCAATGACATCCGTGATGTCGCGCGGGCCGCGGAGGATGCCGGCTTCGAGAGCCTGTGGGTTGCCGAGCACACCCACATCCCGGTGTCACGCGCGACGCCGTACCCGAACGGCGGCGACCTGCCGGAGGAGTACGCCCACACCCTCGATCCGTTCGTCACGCTTGCCGCGGCGGCGGCCGTCACCGAGCGGCTGAAACTGGGCACGGGGATCTGCCTGGTGACCGAGCGGGACCCGATCGTGCTCGCGAAGGAAGTCGCGTCGCTCGACCTCATCTCCGGCGGACGGTTCCTGTTCGGTGTCGGGTCAGGCTGGAACGCCGAGGAGATGGCCGACCACGGCATCGACTACGCCGCGCGTTGGGAGGTGCTGCGCGACCGCGTGAAGCTGATGCAGGCGCTGTGGGAGAACGACGTCGCGTCGTACGACGGTCAGTACGCGAAGGTCTCGCCTTCGTGGCAGTGGCCCAAGCCGCTGCAGAAGCCGATGTCCGTCCTCATCGGTGGCAGCAGCAAGTTGTCGATGCGTCATGCGGTGGAGTACGGCACCGGGTGGATGCCGATGCCCGCGAAGCGCAAGATCGGTGAGCGGCTGACCGACCTCGCCGAACACTCCGCTGAGGTCGGCAAGCCGGTGCCCTCCGTGACGCTGCACGCCGTCCGCCCGGATGCCGGCGTGCTCAGCCACTACGCCGAGCTCGGGCTCGAGCGCTGCATCCTGATCCTGCCGCCGCATGCTGACGCGCTGCCGACGCTGCGGGCGTGGGCGGACCTGGTCCCTCGGTGACGGGACTCCGAGCATGAGCCGGGCGTTGGTGCTCGGCGGCGGTGGCGTCGCCGGCATCGCCTGGGAGCTCGGCATCCTTCTTGGCCTGCACGACGCCGGCATCGACCTGACCGGCGCCGATCGGCTGGTCGGAACGTCGGCCGGCTCTGCCGTCGCGGCGAAGGTGCTTGGCGGCGTCGCCGTCGAGAAGCTGTACGACGGGCAGCTCGCGCCGGAGTTGCTCGACAGCGAGATCGCTGCCGACTTCGATCCCGAGGAGATGATGCGGGAGTTCGGCGCGGCCCTCGCCGGCACCGAGCCCGGTCCGGCGATGTTCCGGAAGCTGGGCGAGTACGCGCTGCGCGCGCAGACTGTTGCGGAGCCGGTGCGTCGCGCCGTGATCGAGCGCCGCCTGCCGAACTACAGCTGGCCGGACCGCGACCTGCGGGTTGTGGCCATCGATGCGATCAGCGGTGTGCCGCAGGTGTTCTCCCGTGCCAGTGGCGTGGACCTTGTCGACGCGGTGGCGGCGAGCTGCGCCGTCCCAGGTATCTGGCCGCCCGTCACCATCGGGGCAAGTCGGTACATCGACGGTGGCATGCGGTCGGTGACGAACCTGGACGAAGCCGCCGGCTGCGACCGGGTCGTCGTAATCTCACCGACCTCGGAGCTGCCCTTCGTGCCGCCAGATGTGCGTGCCGCCGAGGACGAGGTCAGGCGAACTGCGGCGGTTTGCACCATCACCGCCGACGAGGAGTCGATCGCCGCGATGGGTGCGAACCTGCTCGACCCGGCAACTGCTCGACCCGCCGCCCAGGCGGGCCGGGCGCAGGCAGCGTCGCATGTGGCTGAGGTGAAGGCGATGTGGGAGGGATGAGCCCGGACCTGCGGATCGGAGTGCTCGGCGCCGCCCGGATCACGCCGATGGCGTTGGTCCGACCGGCGACCCGGGTGCCGGGCGCGGTCGTGGCAGCGGTCGCCGCACGCGATCCGCAGCGCGCGGCGGCGTACGCCAAGAAGCACGGCATCGAGACGGTTCACTCGTCGTACGACGATCTGCTGGCGGATGACTCCCTCGAGGCGATCTACAACCCGCTGCCCAACGCGCTGCACGCAGAGTGGACCATCAAGGCGCTCGAGGCGGGCAAGCACGTCCTGTGCGAGAAGCCGTTCACCTCGAACGAGGCCGAGGCAAAGACCGTTGCCGACGCCGCCAAGGAGTCGGGCCTCGTGGTGATGGAGGCCTATCACTACCGCTACCATCCGCTCGCGGAGCGAATGCGCACGGTCGTGCACGGTGGTCAGCTTGGTGAAGTGCAGCACGTGCACGTCGCGATGTGCTTCCCGCTGCCCAAGTTCTCGGACATCCGGTACTCGTATCCGCTCGGCGGCGGCACGTCGATGGACTGCTGCTACGCGGTGCACGTCATGCGACTGCTCGGCAGCAGTGAGCCGACCGTCGAGTCGGCGACGGCTCTGCTGCGGACGCCCGAAGTCGACCGGGCGATGTCGGTGAAGTACTCGTTCGCCGACGGCTCGACGGGGAGCACGGAGACCTCGATGTGGTCGAGGAAGCTGCTGCAATTCGCCGTGAAGGTGAAGGGCACGCGCGGCACGATGAACGTGTTCAACTTCATCGCGCCGCAGCACTACCACCGGCTGACCCTGAAGATCGACGGCCGCAAGACCATAGAGCGACTGCGCGGCCCGGCGACGTACGACCATCAGCTCAAGGCATTCATCGCCGCGGTTCGCGAAGGTGGTCCGGTACTGACGTCGCCGGAGGACGCGATCCTCACGATGCGAGTGATCGACGAGATCTACCGAAAGGCCGGTCTCCCGCTCCGCGGCGCCTAAGCAATGTGGCATTGCCTATGCGATTCGGTGCGATTTGGTCCAGATCGCGGGGGCAATGCCACATTGCTTAGTCAGAAAGCAAGTGGGAGCGGTCGTGAGTGGCGAACGCTTGCCGATAGGCAGCTTGGTCGGCTTTGCTGAAGCGCTGGTAGGTGAGCTCCGAGCTCTCGCGCCACCAGACGCCATCGCCCTGCCATCCGCTGGCGCGTAGCGGCGCCTTGTTG
>DASZUS010000068.1:0-6155 GCA_035547515.1 Mycobacteriales bacterium | reverse complement strand
GGTCTGGGTGTACGGGTGAGCTCGGACGACCTGGCGGAGTTCCGCATCCACCGCGTGACCGTCCGCACCTACCTCGGCAAGACCGGCTCCGGCGAGATCAAATACGCCGACCCGGTGACCGTGGAGGGCTGGCTGTCGATCAAGCGGCATCTGGTGCGGGACGCGAACGCCCAGCAGGTCCTGTCCGAGTCGTCGTTCACCGCCCTCGATGGCACTACGGCCGCCACGTTCGCCCCGCTGTCGCTCGTCACCCACTCGCAGTCCAAGCAGGCCGACGGCACATGGGCCGACGTCACCGGAGCGAAGGAACGGCAGGTGATCACCGTGCAGGAATCCACCGGCGGCGACCTGATCACCGGCCTGGACCGAGTCAAGGTCTGGCTGCAGTGATGGGCTGGCGAGTCGACACGTCCGGCTTCAAGCGCGGCCTGCGCAGGCAGAAGGACGCCATGCACGAGCGCGCGCCCGAAGCGCTCGCCCAGGCCGCCGAGCACATCAGCGGCGTCGCAGCCGAGCAGACCCCGGTGGAGACCGGCCGGCTCGCCGGATCAGCCGCCGTCCACATCGAAGGCGACGACACCGCGGCCATCAGCTACGACGGGCCGTACGCCCGCTACCAGCATGAACGCCTCGACCTGCGTCACGAGCACGGCAACGCCAAGTTCCTGGAGAAGCCGATGCTGTCCGAGAAGGAGAAGGCGCTGCAGATCCTCGCCCGCCACCTCGCCGGGCGTGGCGAATGACCTGGACCGGGCAGATCGAGGACGGTCTCGCGCGACTCCTCAACGACAAGGGCGTCGCGGTCTACGAGCCGGACGGGTTCGACGGCAACATCATCCTCGGCGCGCTCCCGGACGAGATCGACACCGGCATCGGCGTCCAGGCGTACGACCTGCAGCCCGACCATCTGCTCTCGGACGTCGTGCAGCCGGTACAGCTGTTCCTGCGCGGCGCCACCAAGGCCGACGCGCAAGCCCTGTTCGACAGCTGCTTCGACGCGCTCGAAGGCGTCGTCAACGTCACCGTCGGCGGCATCCCGGTGTCGCTGATCGAACTGAACAGCTCAGTCCCGCTCGGCATCGACGGCAAGGGCCGCACCGAGCTCACCGTCAACTACTACCTCTCGGCGCAGCGGCAAACCGCCTCGCGCCTCGACTGACCCAGCCCCACGCACGTCACCCCGCACCACGGGGTGATTCCGCCACACCCCGTACACGCCCGAGGAGGCGCGCATCATGGCGATCGTCATCACCAGTTACACCCCGACCACGGGCGACACGAACGGTGGCACCAGCTGCACCGTCACCGGCACCGGCCTGGACGTCGTCGACGCTGTGTTCGTCGGCAACACCGAGGCCGAGATCGTCGGCACCCCGACCGCAACGTCCCTGACGTTCAAGACGCCTGCCGCCGACTCGGCCGGCAATCAGAACGTCACCCTCGTGGACGTGGCGGGCGACGAGGCGGTCACCGCCTCCGACCCGTTCGTCTACACCACCGCCACCACGCCCGAGACGCTCGTCAACACCCTGGCGAACAAGTGGGGCGTGCGTGTCCGCAAGCTCGGCGACACCACCTGGACGAAGGTCCGCGGCCTCACCACGGCCAAGCCGGGCCTGAACTACTCCACCGAGGACGACTCGGACTTCGAGTCGGGCATCTGGCAGTCGACGTTCACCAACGGCATCGGCTGGTCGCTCGGGTTCACCGTCAAGCGTGGCCGCGGAGCCACCAGCGGCAACTACGACCCGGGCCAGCAGATCATCCTCGCCGCGCACGACAAGACCGGCTCGGACTCCCTCATCGAGGTCCAGTGGTACGACCGTTCGGCCACCAGCGCCGACGACGAGGCGTACCAGGGCACGACGACCGTCGAGTGGGCCCCGCAGGGCGGCAACAAGACGTCGGACAAGGTCGACGTCACCCTCAACGGCCAGGGCGCGCGCACGAAGATCACCAACCCGGTGATCGGCGACCCGACCCTCGCGGCCGGCTACGGCAGCAACTGACCGACGGCGGCGGCACGGATCTGGCTGGGGTCCGTGCCGCCGCTACCCAGCCCACCCAGCCGAACCCCAGCCAAGGAGTGACCCATGCCCCGTGTGGTGATCAAACCGTTCCGGTTCGAGATCGAGGACGGCGACGGAGAGGTCCGCGAGTACGTCGTCCCGCAGGTGCCCGTCGACGACGGGATCACACTCGCCGAGCTGATGACCGGCGAGACGAAGTCGAAGCTGACCGGCATCGACCTGTTCAAGCTCGCCATGGGCGTCGAGCTGTACGAACAGCTCTGCCAGGACCGCGTGCCGATGCCGCTGATCTGGCGCGCCGGCATGGCCGCCACCGCCTACTACCGGGTGCTGCTGCAGCAGACCGGCCCCGACGCCTACGACCAGGCCCTGCAGGCCGCGAACATCATCTGGGAATCGGGGTTGGACCCGGAAGCACTAGCCGCCCGGGTGGCGGCAGCCCAGAGCGCGAATGGCAAGAAGGCGACGACGAAGCCGACAACCCGTACGGGCGCGGCGAGTTCGACCCGGTCACCGGCCTCTGGGACTGGTACGAGTACCCGCCCGGCACGCAAGAAGACGACGGGCAGCGGATCGAAGTCACCTGGGCGTGGTACCGGCGCCGCTGGGACCTAATCCTGGCCGACTTCGCGTCCGAGTACGGGATCCGGCTGCTCGCCGACCAGATCGGATTCGCCGAGTTCCGGCAGCTGCTGCACGGCCTGACCAGCGCCAACACGCGGCTGTGCCGACAGCTGCGGCACGACTTCAAGCTCGACGAGACGGAGGGGGGCGACGATGAGTGACTCGACCGAGGTCGGGCGGATCGTCGCCTACCTGCAGCTCGCCTCCTCCGACTACGACCGCGGCATGGACAACGCCGCCCGCAAGGCTGACGAGCTCGGCAAGCACTCGCCGAACATCCGCATCAGCACGAACACGGCCGAGGTTATCGGCCAACTGGCCGCCGTTCAGGCCGCGACCGACAAGATCGGCGCCAGCTCCGAGAAGGCCGGCCAACGCGTCCGCGTCGGGCTCGTCGCGGCGATCGCCGAACTCGCGCCCGCCGCGGTCCCCATGGCGGCTGTCACCGCGGGTGCGCTCGCCGGGATCATCCCCGTCGCCGCCACGGTGGCGCTCGGCGTCAAGGGCATCACCAAGGATCTCAAGGACGGCGCGCTCGCGGGTACGGAGTACGGCCGCGACCTGAGCAAGATCAAGGCGGAAGGCCAGTCGCTGCAGCAGATCGCTGCAGGTGGCATCCTGTCCGGCATTGACCGCGGCCTGGACGCCTCGCATGGCCTATTCGCCGAGGTCAACAAGGACATCGCGCTCATGTCCAGCCAGATCGGCGACATCATCGCGGGCGGCGGCCCGGCGCTGTTGAAGATCCTCACGGACCTGAATCCGCTGTTCGTCACCTTAGGTGACGTCCTGTCCACGGGCGCGAACGAACTGGAATCGTGGGCCGAGAACTCCACCGGGATCACGGGCTTCGTGTCCTACGTGCAGGCCGAACTGCCCGAGGTGCTGAAGTTCCTTGGTGACCTACTAACGCTGCTCGGCCACCTCGCTGCGGGAGCCGCACCGGTCGGCGACGCTTTGCTGCGTGTCCTCGACGGCATCGCCCAGGCTTTGGATGCGATTCCGGTGAACGTGATCACCGACCTGACGGCCGCGTTCGTTCTGCTATACCCGGCCATCAAGACCGTCGCGCTGCTCAACGCAGGGCTCACGACGCTAGGTGTCATCACCGTATCCAGTGCACAGAAGGCCGAACTGGCGACCGCCCAATACACAGCCAGCTCACTGCGGCGCCAGGCCGCGGTGGCTGCCGAGGCTGCCGCCACAGTGCGCGCTGAGGCACAGAAGGCCGAGGCGATCCTCGCATCTGAGCGCATGCAGCAAACCCTTCTCGCGGGGACGTCGACCGCGATGGGCGTCGAGGCGGATGCTGCGGTCGCGAACGCTGAACGGGTTGTCGCCGCGAAGCGGGCGGAAGCGGCCGCCGCAGAGCGCTCGGCCGCACAGATCAAAGCTTCGGCCGCAGAAGCCACGGCCGCCTCCACGGCCCAAGCTGACGCCATGGCCGCTTCCTCTCGCGCTGGCCGCGCGAAGGGCGGCGCCCTTCTCGGTCTCGCCGGGGTCGCCGCGATCGCCTATATCGCAGGAAAGGCGCTCGCGAGCTACATCGAGAAGGGCAACTCCTTCGCCCAGGTGATGAACCACGCCGGCGCCGTGCAGGATTCTTTCAACGAGTCGCTGCTTGAATCGAAGGGCGCGATCGACGCGAGCGTTACCGCGAACGTGCAGGCGCAGATCCAGCAGGCCGGCTTGGCCGCGAAGGCGGCGCGCTCCGGCATCACCATGGCTCAGCTGACCGCAGCGATTACCGGCAACAATCAGGCGTTCGCGCAACTCGTGCAGCAGTGGGAGGCGTCAGGAAAGCCGTCCGGTGACACCATCGTGGCCCTCGGCATGCTGCACCTGAAGTTCGGCAGCGCTCGCGACGCAGCCCAGCACTATGCGAGCCAGCAGGGCGACACGAACAACACCGTCATGGCCGGCACGAAGGCGTTCAACGACTACCGCACCGCCCTGCACCAGACGGAGGTGGCGATTCTCGCGCTCGGCCAGACCGAGCTCGCTCAGGCGGCCAGCGAGGATGCGTTCAAGGAAGGCCTGCTCGGAGTCAGGAAGGCCGTTCACGACAACGGTACGAGCCTGTCCGATCAGACCAAGAAAGGCCTCGCCAACCGGGACATGCTCATCCAGCTGCTGCAGCAGGCGAACGCAGTCGCGCAGTCGCAGCAGAAGAACCACGTCGCGATCCCGAAGGTCACCAACGATCTGATCGCGAACGTCAAGCAGCTCGAGCAGACCGCAGTCCATGCCGGGCTTTCCAAAGACGCAGTGCAGAAGCTCGTCGCGCAGATGCATCTAATGCCCAAGGACATCCGTTCGACGTTCAAAACGAACGCCCGGACGGTGATCGACGAGGTTGCCACCATCCGCCAGCGGCTCCACGACCTGACCGCGATTGACTGGCAGATCAACATGTTCGCGACACTTCATGGCGGCATCGCGAACGTCGGCAACGGGATTCGGGCTAAGGCGGACGGCGGCTATATCAGCGGTCCCGGCTCCGGTACGTCCGACTCGATCCCGGCACGTCTGTCGAACGGCGAGTTCGTTGTGAACGCTCGATCGACGAGCAGGAACCGTGCCCTGCTCGATGCGATCAACAGCGGTGCGCAGGGATTCGCGCCCGGGGGCCCCGTCGGTCACATCTCCCTCGGCCGCGCGTCGCACCAGTACGCGCCCGGCTTCCTGGTATCGCAGGCGCTCGCCGGTGCGGTCGCACCCAGCCCGTCCACGGTCGGCGGCTGGCGGGCGTGGCTGGCGGTGGCCGAGAAGGCCGCCGTCGCGGAGCGGGCGCAGTACGACGCGGCGAAGGCGAGCCTGCAGGCGTACAAGCAGCGCGCACATGCCCTGGGGGAGGACGCGGCGAAGCTGGCCGACCAGGCGGCCAACATGAAGTCGAGCACCAAGGCCGAGAGGGCGTTGAAGGACGCCGCTGAGGACCGGGCCAAGGCGGCCAAGAAGGTGGCCGACGCCGCGGACCAGATGGCCAGCCGTGCGCAGAAGGCCTACAACACGATCAAGTCGGCGTCTCAGTCGGCGACCGCGAAGGCCAAGCAGGATGCCCAGTCGCTGGTGGCCGCGGTGCAGGCGTCGTTCGAGACGTTGCAGCGGAACATTCAGGGCTTCCAGTCCGGGATCGTGTCGGGCCTGACGGGCGGGTCGGACCTAGCGACCGTGTTCGGAAACCTGACGTCGAATGTCGACTCGACCAAGCAGGCCCTTGATGCGGCCCAGTCGGCGCTGGAGCAGGCAACCCCGGACACGTCGAAGTTGGCCGCGGCGCAGGCCGCTCAGGCGCAGGCGACCGCTGCCCAGGCGGCGGCGCACGCCCAACTGACGCAGGCGCTGGCGGGTGGGGATGCGGCGGCGATCCTCGCGGCGCAGCAGGCGCAGACCACGGCGGCGGCGAACCTCGCGGACGCCCAGCAGGCCGTGCAGGCTGCCACTCCGACGCCGGACCAGCTCGCCGCGCAGGCGCAGGCCCAGGCGCAGCTGACGGCC
>DASZUS010000067.1:0-3408 GCA_035547515.1 Mycobacteriales bacterium | reverse complement strand
AAGCGCCTGCTCGGGCTTGCCCTCCTCGCGGGCCGTCGCCTCGGCGATCCGGCGCTCGTTGGCCACCGTGTCCTCCGGCACGTCGTCGCGAGACAGGTACGGCGGGTTGTACGTCGCGATCTGCATCGCGACACCGCGCGCGGTCTCGGCATCGTCACCCTCGAACTGCACGAGCACACCGATCTGCGGCGGCAGGTCGGTGGCGCGCTTGTGGAGGTAGGTAGTGGTCTTGCCGTCGAAGTAGGCGACCTGACCGAGCGCGATCTTCTCCCCGATCACCGCCGCGCTGGCCTCGATGGCCGCGGCAACCGTGCGCCCGTCGGTGAGCGTCGCGGCCGCGAGAGTCTCGGCGTCCGCCGTCTTGGCACTGGCCGCAAGCGCGACGATGTCGGCCGCGAGGGTCTGGAACTCTTCGTTCTTCGCGACGAAGTCGGACTCGCTGGCGAGCTCGATCATCGCGCCCTCGGCGGCCGCGACGAGACCGTTGGTGGCCTCTCGCTCGCCGCTTCGCTTCGCGGCCTTCGCCGCGCCCTTCACGCGCAGGATCTCGACGGCCTTGTCGAAGTCGCCGTCGGCCTCCTCCAGCGCCTTCTTGCAATCCATCATTCCGGCGCCGGTGGCGTCCCGGAGCCGCTTCACGTCAGCAGCGCTGACAGCCATCAGGACTCACTCGCTTCCGGATTCTCGGTCGGGGCGGGCTCAGCGGCGACAGCTGCGGCGGGCTCGGCGGGCGGCTCTGCCGCCTGCGCGCCCTCGAGGAGCTCGCGCTCCCAGTCGGCCAGCGGCTCGTCGACGCCGAGGGCACCCGGCTCGGGGCTCTCGTCACCCTCGGCGGCGCCGGCGCGGGCGATCAGGCCCTCGGCCACCGCGTCGGCGATGACCCGGGTCAGGGTCGCCACGGAGCGGATGGCGTCGTCGTTGCCCGGGATCGGGTAGTCGACGACGTCGGGGTCACAGTTGCTGTCAAGGATCGCGACGACCGGGATGCCCAGCTTGCGGGCCTCGGCGACGGCGATGTGCTCCTTGTTGGTGTCGACCACCCAGACCGCGCTCGGCACCTTGGCCATGTCGCGGATGCCGCCCAGGGTGCGGGCCAGCTTCTCGCGCTCACGCGACAGCATGAGGGCTTCCTTCTTGGAGGTCACGTTGGCACCGCCCGTGGCCTCGATGACCTCGAGCTCCTTGAGCCGCTGCAGCCGCTTGTGCACGGTCGAGAAGTTGGTGAGCATGCCGCCGAGCCAGCGCTGGTTGACGTAGGGCATCCCGACGCGGGTCGCCTGCTCGGCGATCGCGTCCTGGCCCTGCTTCTTGGTGCCGACGAACATGACGGTGCCGCCGTGGGCGACGGTCTGCTTGATGAAGTCGTACGCGCGGTCGATATAGGACAGCGACTGCTGCAGATCGATGATGTAGATGCCGTTGCGCTCGGTGAAGATGAACCGCTTCATCTTCGGGTTCCAGCGACGGGTCTGATGCCCGAAGTGGACGCCGCTCTCGAGCAGCTGGCGCATCGTGACGACGGCCTTGGGTAGTGCTCCTCTCGCGCATGCGGAAGCATGCGCCCGGTTCTCTCACGCTGGCCGGTTGGCCGTCGTGCCTGACGCCGCCGGCGTGCCGAACCCCTGGGTTGCCCAGAGGACCGTACGACGCGCCCCGCCCATTGCGGTTCAGGGCGGTCTGGTGACGTGCGAAGTCGGCCCGCTCGCGCGAGCCGCTGCGGCAAGTCTACGTGTGGATGCCGGTGATGCGTCCACAGCGCCGAGATCGCCGGCTCGGCCGTCGGGCCGTCGCGCCGAACATGCGGGCGTGATCCGACTGCTCGCCGGCCTCGCCGCGTCCCTGCTCGCGCTCAGCGGCTCGGCCGCTCGAACCACCTCCGCCGCCGCCGCGAACGGCTCGTCCGCCGGCTACGGCTGGCCGCTGCGCCCCGGGCCCGATCGCATCATCCGGGACTTCGATCCCCCGCTGCACCCCTGGCTCGCCGGCAACCGAGGCCTCGACCTCGCGGGAACCGCCGGCCAGGAGGTGCGCGCCGCGAACTCGGGCATCGTGAGCTTCGCCGGCCAGGTCGGCGGCGTCGGTGCGGTCTCGGTGACGTTCGGAGCGCTCCGCACCACCTACGAGCCGGTCACGCCTGCGGTCCGCCAGGGTGATCGGGTCGAGGTCGGCGACGTGATCGGGCGGCTGCAGGGCAACGACCTGCACTGGGGTCTGCTGCGCGGGACGGACTACCTCGACCCGCTCGCCCTGCTCGGCCTGGAGCAGGTCAGGCTGCTGCCGAGCGCTCCGGCGTAGCCGGCTGCGGAGGTCAGTCCTTGGGCTCGGCGAGCTTGCCGCGCAGCTGCAGCACCGCCTTGGTGTGCATCTGGCAGATCCGGCTCTCGGTGACGCCCAGCACCTGGCCGATCTCGGCGAGCGTGAGGCCCTCGTAGTAGTAGAGGGTGACGACGATCTTCTCGCGCTCGGGGAGCGTGTTGATGGCCCGGGCGAGGAGGTACTTGGTCTCCTCGGTCTCGAACACCGCGACAGGATCCTCGGCCTTGGTGTCCTCGAGGGTGTCGACCAGCGACAGCTTGTCGCCGCGCTCACCACCGACGTTGAGCAGCTCGTCCAGCGCGATCACATTGACGAAGGAGACCTGCGAGAAGATCGCGTGGAGCTCCTCGAGCGCGATTCCGAGCTCGGCGGCGACCTCGGCCTCGGTGGGAGTGCGGTGCAGCCGCGACTCGAGCGCGGCGTAGGCCTTCTCCACCTCGCGCGCCTTGTAACGGACCGAGCGCGGGATCCAGTCGATCGCCCGCAGCTCGTCGATGATCGCGCCCTTGATCCGACTGATCGCGTAGGTCTCGAACTTGATCGCGCGACTGATGTCGAACTTCTCGATCGCGTCGATCAGGCCGAAGATGCCGTACGAGACGAGGTCGGACTGCTCGATGTTCGGCGGTAGGCCCACTCCGACCCGCCCGGCGACGTACTTCACCAACGGTGAGTAGTGCAGGATCAGCCGCTCCCGCAGCGCCTGGTCACCCGAGTCCTTGAAGCTTCGCCACAGGTCCGCGAGCGCCGCATCGACGGCGGCAGCGTCAGGCCTCGCCTCGTCGTCCTCGAGCGCGACCTTGTCACGCTCTGGGGTGCGCGGACTCATACGTCCTTCTCAGCCTGTCGATAGACACGTGGGTGTAGATCTGAGTGGTTGCGAGCGTAGCGTGGCCGAGCAGTTCCTGAACGCTTCTCAGGTCCGCGCCGCCCTCCAATAAATGCGTCGCTGCTGTGTGACGGAGCCCATGCGGGCTCAGATCCGCCGCTCCCGGCACGGCCGCGATCCGCGCGTGGACGACCCGCCGGGCCGCACGCGGATCCAGCCGGCCGCCGCGTGCGCCGAGCAGCAACGCCGGCGGGCTGTCCGCA
>DASZUS010000066.1:0-9427 GCA_035547515.1 Mycobacteriales bacterium | reverse complement strand
CCCCGCTGCGAGCTCAGTCACTGTTTGGTTTCCCTTGGACCCCCGTGACCGGGATCCGCGGTAGAGCCTCCTATCGATGCCAGGTCCTAGAGCGGAGGCGCCCCTAGGCTGACAGCTTCGCTACCTGTCAGGCAGCGAGAGCGAGCCGGTTGTTATCGGCATTTATTGAAGTTGCCACGAGAGTTTTATGAGATCACGTGACGTTCTCAGCCCGCTTCACTTGAATCGACGTCCGAAGTCGAAACCGTTCGTCCCCTCTCGAAGGAATGTTGCTTCCGACGCCTTCTACGGTACCCCTTCGAGGCCCCCGCCCAACCTCAACGCGACTCCGACCCGATACCCCCTAGGGGTACGCTCGACACTGTCATGGGCGTGTGGAGCAGCATCGGCGACAGCCTGAACGAGGCCTTCTTCATGCTCTCGCAGACGCTGTGGACGCTGGTCCTCGGGTTCACCCTCTCGGGGTTAGTCCAGGCCTACGTCTCGCGCCGCACCATGGCCCGCACGATGGGCGATCACCGCCCAGCCTCGATCGCGCGGGCCTCGCTCTGGGGGGCGGCGAGCTCGTCGTGCTCCTACGCCGCCGCCTCGCTCGCCCGGTCCCTGTTCGGGAAGGGCGCCGACTTCACCACCGCGATCGTGTTCATGGTCGCCTCGACGAACCTCGTCGTCGAGCTCGGGCTGGTGATGTGGCGACTGATCGGCTGGCAGTTCGCGGCCGCGGAGCTGGTCGGCGGCGCCGTCATGATCGTCCTGCTGTCGGCGATCCTCCCGAGGACTACCCGATCTGCGGTACGGCGTACGACCGAACCCGAGCACGCCGACGACACAGACGCAGACGACACAGACGGGCTGCGCGACGGGCTGCGCGACGCAGAGCGCCGCCGTGCGGCAGCGCGGTACACGATCGCCGACCTGACGATGCTGCGACGCGAGATCGTCATCGGTTTCGTCTTCGCCGGCTTCCTCGCAGTCGGCGTACCTGCCCGGGTGTGGGCCTCGGTGTTCGTCACCGGCCACGGCGCGTGGACCGCGATCGAGAACGCCGTCGTCGGCCCCGTGGGCGCGGCCGTCAGCTTCGTGTGCTCGATCGGCAACGTTCCGCTCGCGGCCGCGCTCTGGCAGCGCGGCGTGAGCTTCGGCGGCGTGATCGCCTTCGTCTTCGCCGATCTGCTGTCGCTGCCGCTGATCCTGATCTACCGCAAGCTGTACGGCGGCAAGCTCACCGTGCGCCTGGTCGCAACGCTGTGGCTGGCGATGAGTCTCGCCGGACTTGCCACCGACGTACTCATGCATGCCGTCGGCGGTATCCCGCACCGGCCACGCCACCTGATCGCGCCCGAGCACTTCGCATGGGATGCCACCACCGTGCTCAACATCGTCGCGATCATCGTGCTCGGGCTGGTGATCCGTGAGGCTCGCAAGCCCGACCGCTCCGCCGGCACATCGGCCTATGCGATCGACCCGGTGTGCGGCATGCAGGTCGAGCGCCGTCACGCCCCGGCAACCCTCGCGGGCGACGAGGGGCCGATCTACTTCTGCAGCGAAGGCTGCCGCGACCGCTACCTCAGCCGACGAGACAAGGAGAGCGTCCGATGAACGAGCAACGCGGCTACTCGGCGGACAAGGCCGGCTACCAGCGCAGGCTGCGCCGGATCGAGGGTCAGGTACGCGGCATCGCGCGGATGGTCGACGAGGACGCCTACTGCATCGACGTCCTCACGCAGGTGTCCGCCGCGACAAAAGCCCTGCAGGCGGTCGCCCTCGGCCTGCTCGAGGACCATCTGGGCCACTGCGTCCGCTCGGCGGTGACCGGAGGCGGCAACGACGCCGACGCGAAGCTGCGGGAGGCTTCCGAGGCGATCGCGCGCCTCGTCCGGTCCTGAGCGGAGCCGCACGGATCCATCCACAGGCAGGCCGCCGAACCCCTTTATCCACAACGAAAACTTCCGCTTGACGGTAGTCTTATTCGAACGTATGTTCGAAGACATGTACGGCGCGGATCTGGCAGCGGCATTCGCCCGGTCGGATGCCCGCATCGCCGTCCTCGAGGAGATGCCGGTCGGCGGTTCGCTGGCCGCGGGCCTCGTGGCGCTTCGCGCGGCTCCTGTCGATGCGCGGTCGTCGGTGCGGGTGCATGCGCTGTGGGGAAAGGTGATCGCCTGGGCGACGGCCCAGCAGATGATCGCCACCAACAGCTGCATCTACGGCGTCCGCGAGTGCTATCCCGACGTCATCGGTGAAGAGCACATCCTCGCGGCGAATGAGATCGCGGCGGCAACCGCCATCCCCTTCGGTACGGCGATCGCCCACATCGAGCTCGTCGAGCGCATCGACGAATGCATGCCGGCCAGCTGGGAGGCGCTCGACCGTGGCGAGATCAGCCTCGGCCACCTCAGGACGATGCACCGCGTCACGCGAGACTGCTCCCCCGCGGTGGTGCAGCGCGTCGAAACGAAGCTGATCCCGATCGCGGTGGCGCGCGGCTGGACCCCTAGCGAGCTCGCCCGGGCAGTGCGCAAGGAGATCATCGCGATCGACCCAGAGGGCGCCGCCGATCGCGCCGAGAAAGCCAAAGCCAAGGCGGACGTCGAGTTCCTGCCCGGCGAGAACGACACCGCCACGATCGCCGCACACGGGGACGCCGAGCAGGTCCGTCACATGATGGATCTGCTCGATGAGCGAGCCGCCGCGATGGGGCGCGCAGGCGACGACCGGCCCATCGGCGTACGGCGCTTCGCTGCCCTGTTCGCGGCGGTAACCGGCGCAGGCGACGGCTCGGTACCCGGCACGCTGCGAGCCCTGGTGCTGGTGAAGGTCGACCTCACGACCCTTCTCGGCCTCAACGACAACCCGGCAGAGCTCTGCGGCTACGGTCCGATCACGGCTGAGACCGCGCGCCGGATCGCCGCAGACGCGACGTTGCGCAGGCTGGTGACCGATCCACTGACCGGCTCCGTCGTCGACCTCGGTCGCAAGTACCGGCCCTCGAAGCTGCTCCGGGACCTGGTGCGTGTGACCCAGCCGCGATGCGCGATGGTCGGCTGTTCGCGGCCGGCCTACCAGTGCGAGATCGACCACCGGCTCGAACACAATCGCGGCGGCGACACCAACCAGGACAACCTCCAGCCGCTGTGCAAGCTGCACCACCAGCTCAAGACCAAGAAGCAGTGGAAGGTCGGCGTCAACGCCGACGGCTCACTGACCTGGACCAGCTTCCTCGGCTTCACCTACACGTCGAGGAAGCAAGATCCCCTCACCGGCGACCCTGACCCGCCGGAATCAGCCGCCGCCTGAGACCCCGAACAGTCGTGCGCCGTTGCCCCAGAGCACCGCTCGCAGCCAGTCCTCGTCGAGCTCCAGCCGGTGCAAGACCTCCAGCTGGTGGGCATACGAATGCGGGATGTTCGGAAAGTCGGTTCCGAGCAGCACCTTGTCCCGCAGGGCCGCGAGCCGCGGTGCGAGCGCCTTCGCCAGCGAGGCACCGAAGCCGGCAAAGTCGGTGAAGCACATCGTCACGTCGAGCATGACGTTGGCGTATCGCTCGGCGAAGCCGAGAAAGTCATCGTGCTCCGGCATGCCCATGTGCGCCGAGATCATCGCAAGCGTGGGATGCCTCTCGAGCACCGCGCCGATCGGCCCAGGGCCGGTGTACTCGCCCTTGGTCGGACCGCTCCCAGCGTGCACCACCACCGGTACGCCGGCATCCGCAAGCATTCCCCAGCCGTCGTCGAGCAGCGGATCGCGGGGGTCGAAACGGCCCACCTGCACGTGCACCTTAAACAGCCGAGCACCGGACCGCAGCGCCTCGTCGACGTACCGCTCGACGCCGGGCTCGGGAAACATCGTCGCCGTCGAGATGACGTCGGGGTTGGCCGCCGCGAACTCAGCCGCCCACCCGTTCAACCACTCGGACATGCCTGGCTTGTGGGCATACACCAGCGAGGGAAATGCCCGCACGCCCATCGCTCGCAGATGATCGAGCCGCTCCTGCTCGGACCACTTGTAGACGATCGGCCACTCCCGGCCGGTCAGCGGACCCTTGCCGTCGAAGTACGCCCAGACCTTGCGCATCACGGAATCCGGCATAAAGTGCACGTGCGAGTCGACCAGCCCCGGAAGCCCGAGCTCCTGCCAGTACCGCACGACGCACGACGTCGTCGTCGGAGACCGGCGGCGCGATCACACGTGGCCCTTGTGGCGACGTCCCGAGGTCCGCTCGATCTCGCGCTGCGCGTCACGCGCGGCCAGCGACTGCCGCTTGTCGTAGGCCTTCTTGCCCCGGCCGACCGCAAGCTCCACCTTGACTCTGCCGTCCTTGAAGTACAACGAGAGTGGGACCAGCGTGAAGCCGGACTCCTTCGTGGTGCGCACCAGCTTGTCGATCTCCGAGCGATGCAGCAGGAGCTTGCGACGCCGGCGCGGCTCGTGGTTGGTCCAGGTGCCCTCGGCGTACTCCGGGATGTGCAGGTTCTCTAGCCACACCTCGCCGTCACGAACCGTGGCGTACGCATCGACCAGCGACGCCCGCCCGGCGCGCAACGACTTCACCTCGGTCCCGACGAGCACCATGCCCGCCTCGAGGACGTCTTCGATCGCGTAGTCGTGACGGGCCTTGCGGTTCTGCGCGATCAGCTTGCGGCCCGATTCCTTCACCATGACCCGGCCTGACCACTACCCCGCGCTGCCGGCGTCCGCGGTCAGGCCGGAAAGCACCTCGAGCGCCCGCTCGTAGACCACGGCCCTCGGGGCGTCGGGCCCGACGATCACATCGGGGGTGATGCCCACGCCGTCGAGGGAACGGCCGTCCGGCGTCAGGTAGTGGCCGACGGTCAGCTCGATGTCCGATCCATCGGAGAGCTGGTCGGGTGCCTGCACGCTGCCCTTGCCAAAGGTCTGGGAGCCGACCACGACGGCGCGGCCTCGGTCCTGCAGCGCCCCGGCGACGATCTCAGCGGCGCTGGCGGTGCCTCCGTTGACGAGTACGACGAGCGGGATCCCGGTGTTGCCGCCGCCGAGTGCATCGAGCACATCCGGAGCGCTGCCCCGCTGGACGTAGGAGACGACCGGGCCGCGAGCGAGGAACGCCGAAGCAGTGGAGACCGCCTCGGTGAGCAGCCCGCCGGGATCGTCGCGCAGGTCGAGGATGATGCCGCGCAGGTGCTCGGCGGCAGCCTTCGCGACCTCCTCGTAGACCCAGCGCCCCACGCCGCTGGTGAACGCCGCGATCCGTAGCTGCTCGATTCCGGGTGCCACCCGGGTGGCGACGACGTCGTCGTGGGCGATCGTCGTGCGCGCCAGCACCTCGGTGACCGACCTTCCGTCGCGAGTGACCTGAACCGACACATCGGTGCCCGGTTCGCCGCGCAGACGGGACACGAGATCCGCGACTGTCATCCCGGCGACCGGCAGCCCGGCGACCTCCGTCAGCACGTCGCCGGGATGCAACCCGGCTGCCGCCGCCGGCGAGCCGGCCTCGACACTCTCGATCCGCACCACGCCGCTCGGCGTACGCCGAACCCACACACCGACCCCGCTGTAGGACCCGCTGAGCGTCTGCTGGAAGCTCGTGTACTGGGTCGGCTCGTAGTACGCCGACCACGGGTCGCCAAGCGCCCGCAACATCCCGTCGACGGCCGCATGCTGCAGCACCGAGATCGGCACCGGGTTCACCGCGTGCGCCTCGATCGCCTGCTGCGCCTGGTCCAGCACGCTGTCGGCGGCGCGGTCATGTCGAGGATGTACGGCGGCGCCGACGAAGCCGCCGGCCACGAAGGCAACGGCAACCGCCGCACCCACCGCTACGGCGGAGCGAGCGCGGCCTCGCAGCACTCGTGGCCAGGCCACTAGACCCGCAGGTGGCGCTGCAGTGTGAGGAAGGACGCGATCGCCGGCAGCAGGATCCCGATGACGATGACGATCGGCAGCGCCTCACCGAGCGTCGACCACTCGCCGAACGGCGTCAGCACCCGCGTGGCAAGCGTGCTGGAGACGTACCACTTGACCGCGATCAGCAGCAGTACGGCGAGGCCGGAACCCGCGACGCCTGCAGCCGTTCCCTCAAGCACGAACGGTGCCTGGATGTAGAAGTCGGAGGCACCGACCAGGCGCATGATGCCGGTCTCGCGGCGCCGGCTGAACGCCGCGACCCGCATCGAGTTGTAGATCAGCAGGCAGGTCGAGATCAGCAGCAGAACGGTGAGCAGCAGCGCACCGAGGGTGACGTGGTGGAAGAACGAGAACAGCCGCTTGAGGCTCGACGACGCGTTGTTAACAATCTGAACGCCGGGGGCATTGCCCACCGCGCTGTTCACGACCGCGTAATCGTGGGGGTCTTTGAGCTTGACCGCAAAAGACTCCGGTAGCTGGTTCTGGGTCGTCAGGCGAACCAGATCCTGATCGCCCTTGAACTCCTCCTTGAACCGCGCATACGCGTCGGCCTGGGAGATATAGGTGATCTTCTCGACCTGCGGCAGCTGCTGCAGCGTGTTCTCGATGCTGGTGCGATCCGCGGGAGTCAGGCAGTTGGCGCCGGCGTTCGGCGTACCGCACTCGGGGTTCAGGTAGACCGAGACCTCGATCTGGCTGAGCAGCTCGTGCTCGAGCTGGTCGGCCCCGATCCGGATGATCAGCGCGATGCCGAGCAGGGTCAGCGAGATCGCGACAGTCATGATCGCGGCGACCGTCATCGTGACGTTGCGGCGAAGGCCCATGCCGACTTCGGACAGCACAAACTCGGTACGCATCTCGTGAACCTCTACTGGGCGTAGCCGTAGACGCCGCGACTCTGGTCGCGGGTGACGTGGCCGCCCTCGAGCTCGACGACGCGACGGCGCATCGAGTCGACGATGTTGGAGTCGTGGGTCGCCATGACGACCGTCGTACCGGTGCGGTTGATCCGGTCGAGCAGCTTCATGATCCCGACACTCGTCGCGGGGTCCAGGTTGCCGGTCGGCTCGTCGGCGAGCAGGACGCGCGGGCGGTTGACGAACGCGCGCGCGATGGCCACGCGCTGCTGCTCACCACCGGAGAGCTCGTCGGGCTTGCGGTTCTCCTTGCCGTCCAGGCCGACCAGGCTCAGTACCTCGGGGACCACCTTGGCGACAACGTGGCGCGGCTTGCCGATGACGTCGAGGGCGAAGGCGACGTTCTCCGCGACCGTCTTGTTCGGCAGCAGCCGGAAGTCCTGGAACACCGTGCCGATCTGGCGGCGCAGCGCGGGCACCCGCCAGTGGGACAGCCGCGACAGCTGCTTGCCGGCGACCCAGATCTCCCCCTTTGTGGGGGTCTCGGCCTTCAGCGCCAGCCGCAGGAAGGTGGACTTGCCGGAGCCCGACTGGCCGACCAGGAAGACGAACTCGCCCTTGTCGATGTCGACGCTCACGTTGTCCAGCGCGGGACGGGTGCTCGTCGGGTAGACCTTCGTCACCGACTCGAAGCGAATCACCCGGTCAGTCTAGTTGGCCGGGGACCCGTCGGCCTGGCTACGACGCCACCGGACCTCGGCCTCGATGAAGGCGTCGATGTCCCCGTCCAGCACCGCCCCGGTGTTGCCCACCTCGAGCCCGGTCCGGGCGTCCTTGACCAGCTGGTAGGGGTGCAGGACATAGTCGCGCACCTTGTCGTCGCTGCCGAAGCCGACCGTGTTGCGGGAGCCCTTGAGACGGTCGATCTCGGCCGCTTCGGCCTTGCGGCGCTCCTCGAGGAGCTTGGCCGCCAGGACCTCCATCGCGCGGGCGCGGTTCTGGATCTGGCTGCGCTCGTTCTGGCAGGTGACGACGATGCCCGTCGGGATGTGGGTGATGCGGACCGCCGAGTCCGTGGTGTTGACGCCCTGACCGCCGGGCCCCGAGGAGCGGTAGACGTCGACCCGGATCTCGTCTTCGGGGATGTCGACGTGGTCGGCCTCCTCGACCACGGGCGTGATGTCGACGCCGGCAAAGGAGGTCTGGCGGCGCGCCTGGTTGTCGAACGGCGAGATCCGGACCAGCCGGTGGACGCCGTGCTCGCCCGCGAGCGTGCCGTACGCGAACGGCGTGCGTACGACGAAGGTCGCCGACTTGATGCCGGCCTCCTCGGCGTAGGAGGTGTCGAAGACCTCGGTGGCGTAGTCGTGGCGCTCCGCCCACCGCAGGTACATCCGCATCAGCATCTCGGCCCAGTCGGCGGCGTCCGTTCCGCCGGTACCGGAGTTGATCGTGACGACCGCGTCACGCTCGTCGTACTGGCCCGAGAGCAGGGTGCGGATCTCGAGCCCTTCGATGTCCGAGCGCAGCGACGGCAGATCCGCGACGGCTTCCCCGAGCAGGTCCTCGTCGCCCAGCTCGATCGCCGCGGCGAGGTCGTCGAGGCGACTGTGCAGCCCGTCGAGCCGGGCCAGATCGGCGCGCAACGTCGCCATGCGGCGGGTCACCCGCTGCGCGCGTTCCTGGTCCCCCCACAGATCGGGGTCGGCGGCCTCGGTCTCCAGCGCGGCGAGCTCGCCACGCATCTCATCCGGTCCGAGCACCACCTCGATCGAGGAGAGCGTCGCCGCGAGCTCCTTGAGCTCCTCACTCGGTTCGGCTGACACGAACAGCGAGGCTACCGGGGCCGGCCGGGCCGGCTCGGCCATGATCTACCCATGAGCCGCGTCCGCGCCGGATTCTTCAGCATCACCCCGCCGGCGCCGGCCGGCGACGACGGCAGCTACCTGCGCTGGCATCTGCTCGACCACATGCCCGAGCAGTACTCGCTGCCGGGCGTGGCGCTCGGCGCCCGGTGGATCGCCGACGGCGAGTACGCCGACCACGTCATCGCCGCGACCGAGCCGTTACGCAGCGTCGGCGGCGTCGTCAGCTACCTGTTCGCCGACCCGGTGCAGCAGACCTACGACGACTTCATGGCACTCGGCGCGCACCTCGCCGAGGTCGGCCGGTTCCCCGAACGACGGCCGTCGCTGTCAACCCGGCTGCTCGCGCTTCGCGGTGTCCAGGCCGCGCCGCGGGTCGCGGTGTCGGCCGACGTCGTTGCGTTCCGGCCCAACCGCGGCATCGTGCTGCTCGTCGAGCAGCCGACCGGCGACCTGGAACGCTGGCGGGGCTGGGAAGCCGCTGACCACCTCCCGCTGCTGATGGCGGCGGACGGCGTCGCCGGCTGCTGGAGCTTCGACAGCTTTCACAGCTGGACGGTGACAGCGAGCTGCGAGGGCGATCCGCAGCTCGTAACGGTGATCTATCTCGACGACGACCCGCTGCAGACCACCGCAGCGTTGCGGCCACTCCTCGAGCTGCGCTGGGCCAGCGGCGACGTCACCCCGGCGTACGCCGCCCCGCTGCGCACGATGATCAGCTGGGAGGCGTGGACGTGAGCCGCCACCTCGGCCTCGCGATCGTCACCCCCGTGCTGACGATGATGCCCGGCGCCCACGCCCGGTGGGAGGAGACCG
>DASZUS010000065.1:0-80207 GCA_035547515.1 Mycobacteriales bacterium | reverse complement strand
CGCCGCCTCCGCCGAGGCAAGCTCCTCCTCGGAACGCCCGCAGCAGACCAAGGCTTCGGTGACCAGATGGAAGGTGTCGGCGGCGCTGGCGCGCGGCGGCCGCCCGGCGGCCGCGAGGCCCGTGTCCACCGCGGGCAACGTGCGCTCGAGGAGATGGCGGCGGCTGTTGAACGGGTGCGTCAGCAGGCCGTCGGCCACCTCCGCGGTCACCTGTGTCATCTTCGGCCCGAGCGCGCCGAGCAGGACCGGCGGCGGACCGAACTCGTTCGGCCCGGGGTCGAAGGTCGGCGTCATCAGCGTGTGTGACGTGTACTCGCCGCGGAAGTCGAGCTTCTCTCCGCTCTGCCATGCGGCGAAGATCGCGTGGATCGCTTCCACCCACTCGCGCATCTGCGCGACCGGCGAGCCCCACCGCGACCCGTACCGGCGCTCGACGTGGGTCTTGATCTGGCTGCCCAGCCCGAGCCGGAACCTCCCGCGCGACAGCGTCTGCAGGTCCCAGGCGCCGTAAGCCAGTGCGAGCGGTGAGCGAGGGAACGCGATCGCGACGTTCGTCATCAGGTCGAGGTCCGCGCCCGACCGCGCGGCGGTCACCAGCGGGAAGAACGCATCGTGCGCACCTTCGAACGTGAAGGCGCCGTCGAAGCCGAGGTCAGCGAGCCGCCGTGCAGCCACGTCCTCTTCGCCCACCGGCGCGACCAGATGGGCATCAACCGGCAAGTGGGTGATCGACGCTGCCATGTCGGGCACCCTACGGGGCATGCACACGCAGACCTTCCAGGTACGCACCGCCGACGCATTGGTCACCGACCTCACCGACGACGTCGCCGACTTCGCCGCACGGCAGGGCGACGGGCTCCTCAACGTGTTCGTTCCCCACGCGACGGCGGGCGTCGCGCTGATCGAGACCGGGTCCGGCACCGAGCCGGACCTTGCGATGGTGCTCGATCGGCTGATGCCCCGGGAGGACATCTACCGGCATCGCCACGGATCGACCGGGCACGGTCGCGACCACGTGATGCCCGCCCTCGTCTCGCCGTCGTTGACCATCCCGGTGATCGACGGACGGCTGGCGCTCGGCACCTGGCAGAGCGTCGTCCTCGTCGACCCCAACGCCGACAACCCGGATCGAACGGTGCGCCTGAGCTTCGTCGCCGGCTAGCCCGGCGAGTTGCTCACGGCCGCGCGCTTGCTCAGGTACACCTGACGGGTGCCCGAAGCGACCACGGACGCCGATCCGACCTGGGTCTGCGTGAGCTGCCGAACCCGGGTGCCGATGGCGCTCGACAGCTGCCCTTCGTGCGGCTGGTCGATCGGTGCGGGGCTGGGCGCGTCGCCCGGCGAGCCGGGTACGGCGGAGCACGCTCGCCGATTCGCGCAGTGGGCCTGGTTGCTACGCGAGTTCCTGCTGCTTAACGTGCTGTTCGTCCTGTGGCGCATCGTCGGGCATGTCTCGCTGTTTCACCGCGCCGGCGCGTTCAGCCGCGGCCGCTGGCTCTGGCACGCTGAGCGGGTGCTGCGCCTTCCCGACGAGGCGTCGGTGCAGCGGCCGGTGCTGGGTCACGCGACCTGGGACCGGATCCTCAACGGCTACTACGCATGGGCGCACATCGCGGTGTTCGCCGCTGCATTGCTCTGGCTGATGATCCGGCACCGCGACGTGTACCCGAAGTGGCGCAACCTCGTCTTCGCCTTCACCGGAGTCGCACTGGTGATCGGCTTCCTGCCGGTCGCGCCGCCACGGCTGATCCCGAGCTTCGGGATGGTCGACCTTGCCGCGCGCTACCACCAGTCGGTGTACGACGGGCTCGGCAAAGGCATCACCGACCAGCTCTCGGCGATGCCCTCCGTGCATGTCGGCTGGGCGGTTCTCGTCGCCGGCATGGTGATCGGCGTGCTGCGCACGAGGTGGCGCTGGATCGCGTTGCTCTACCCCGCCGTCACGGCGTACGTGATCGTCGTGACCGCCAACCACTACTGGCTCGACGGCGTCGGTGCGCTGCTGCTGCTCGCGCTCGTCTACTTCGGGATGCGCCGAATCCGGCCGAGTTTGATACCGTGACCAGCGAGATGCGCGCGCTCCTGCTCCTTACCCGCCCGTAGCGGGGTCGACCACCGGCCCCCCGCTGCGGGAGTCGGGCTGCGGTCCAACAAGACGCGCCGGTTTGCCACCGATCCACTCGAGCCGCGCTGTGCGCGTCATGTCCGAGGAGCAAACCCCAATGACCGGAATGCCTCAGCATCACCGCTACACCCCCTTCCCCCCGATCGACCTGCCGGACCGCACCTGGCCGAACAAGGTCATCAGCGCACCGCCCCAGTGGTGCAGCGTCGACCTCCGCGACGGCAACCAGGCCCTGATCGACCCGATGGACTCCGAGCGCAAGCGCCGGATGTTCGACCTGCTGGTCGAGATCGGGTACGACGAGATCGAGGTCGGCTTCCCGGCGGCCAGCCAGACCGACTTCGACTTCATCCGCAGCCTCGTCGAGGACGACGTCGTCCCCGACAACGTCACGATCCAGGTGCTGACGCAGGCCCGTGAGGAGCTGATCGAGCGAACCTGCGAGTCGCTGGTCGGGTTCAAGGGGACGGCGCTGATCCACCTCTACAACTCGACGTCGACCCTGCAGCGTCGAGTGGTGTTCGGCATGGACAAGGACGGCATCAAGGACATCGCGGTCCGCGGTGCGCAGTGGTGCCAGAAGTACGCCGAGTCGCTGCTGGCCGGCACGAACGTGCGCTGGCAGTACTCGCCGGAGTCCTTCACGGGCACCGAGCTCGACTACGCGGTCGAGGTCTGCGAGGCCGTGATGGACGTGTGGGAGCCGAGCCCGGATCGCAAGGTGGTGCTGAACCTCCCGGCGACGGTCGAGATGGCGACCCCGAACGTCTACGCCGACTCGATCGAGTGGTTCGGGCGCAACGTCACCCGACGCGACTCGATCGTGCTGAGCCTGCACCCGCACAACGACCGCGGCACTGCGGTTGCGGCTGCCGAGCTAGGCGTGCAGGCCGGCGCGGACCGCGTCGAAGGATGCCTGTTCGGCAATGGCGAGCGCACCGGCAACGTCTGCCTGGTGACCCTCGGCCTGAACATCTTCAGCCAGGGCATGGACCCGGGCATCGACTTCTCCGACATCGACGAGATCCGTCGCACGGTGGAGTACTGCAACCAGCTGCCGGTTCACCCCCGCCACCCGTACGGCGGTGACCTGGTCTACACAGCCTTCAGCGGATCTCACCAGGACGCCATCAAGAAGGGCTTCGAAGCGCTGGAGCGCGACGCGGCGGCGGCCGGCGTACCGATCGACGACTACACCTGGGGCGTCCCGTACCTGCCGATCGACCCCAAGGACGTCGGCCGCAGCTACGAGGCGGTCATCCGGGTCAACTCGCAGTCCGGCAAGGGCGGCGTCGCCTACGTCATGAAGTTCGACCACCACTTCGACGTGCCGCGCCGGATGCAGATCGAGTTCTCCCGGATCGTGCAGACGGTGTGCGACAACGAGGGCGGCGAGGTCTCACCCGACAAGATCTGGCAGATGTACCGCGAGACCTACCTCGAGCGGACCGAGCCGCTGCGGCTGGTCAGCTACTCCATCGAGTCCGGCGACGTCGACCGGCTGCACGCGAAGATCGTGTACGACGGCGTCGAGCGCGAGATCTCAGGTGAGGGCAACGGGCCGATCGCAGCGCTGGTCCATGCCCTGGGCGGGGTCGGCATCGACGCCCGGGTGCTCGACTACCACGAGCACGCGCGCAGCGCCGGCGAAGAGGCCCAGGCGGCGGCCTACCTCGAGGTCGCGGTGGACGGCCAGGTGTACTGGGGCTGCGGCGTGCACTCGAGCATCACGACCGCCTCCCTGTACGCGCTGGTGAGTGCGGTGAACCGGGCGTAAGCCTGGTTAGCTGTGCCCGGTCAGTGTCTGCCCGTTGACGGTCGCGGTGGCGGAGAAGTAGGTCAGCGTCAGCAGTGCGCTGAACCCCGAGGACACCGTCTGACCGTTGGCGATCGTGACGTTGACCGGGCCCAGCAAGCCGCCTGAGACGCTCACGCTGATTGCCGCGCCGGTGTTGTTCGCGACCGGTTGGCCGAGGGCGTTGACCATCTCGACGTTGCCGGTGGACACGACCGGAGGCAGCCCCGAGAGGTTGACGAACGCGAGGGCGACCGGCGGCAGCGGGCCGGCGGTGAAGGTGACCGCAGGGCTGGTGCCGGTGTTGCCTACGGCATCGGCCTGCACGGCTTGCACCGTGTACTGGCTGCCCGCGGTCAGCGCGCTGCTTGCAGCGACGGACCAGGAGCCTGCGGTCTCTGTCGTGGTCAGGGTCTGGAGGGCAGTACCGGTCGCCGTGGTCCCGGCGTAGACCTTGACGGTCACGGTCGTCGAGTCGGCGCTCTGCGTCGTGCCGGCGGTCGCGTTGCCGGCGGTGCCGGTGAACGTCGGCGTCAGCGAGGTCGTCGTCGAGCCGGCGGCCGGCGCGGTGATCGCGACCGACGGGGCCTGGCTGTCGATGACGAAGGTCTTGGTCGCGGTCGCGGAGTTCCCTGCGGCGTCGCTCTGGCTCACCTGCGCCGTGTACTGCGCGTTGCCGGCGAGTGCAGGGGAAGGGCTCACCGACCAGCTGCCAGACGTCACGTTGCCCGTGATGGTCTGTACCGGCGTGCCCGTCGCGGTCGCGCCCGCGTAGATGGTCACGGTCACCGACGTTGCATCCGCGCTGTGGCCGGAGTCGGCGACCTGCGTCCCTGCAGCGCCGGAGATAGTCGGCGTGGTCGACGCGAGGTAGGCGCCGCTGCTCGGAGCGGTGAGGGTCGGCGTGGGGGCCGCGGTGTCCTTCACCGGCGCCGCCGTCAGCGTGGTCGAGGTGCCGCCCGAGTTGGTCGACCAGGCGCTCACCGTCAGATGGCCGTCGTTCAGGGCAGACAGGTTCAGGCCGGTGAAGGCGGTCTTGCCGGCGCCGCTCGGCGCCGCCTTGGCGGCCGGCGTGACGGTCGTCGTGCCGTCGCTCACCGTCAGGTGGACTGTGTCGGAGCTGGTCGACGTTACCGGCAGCGTGACGTCGATCTCGACGTTCGACGCATTGGCGGAGTCGACGTAGGCCTGCCCGCTTCCGCCGCCGACCACTGTGATGGCCGAGGGCGCCGCGGGGGGTGTGGTCGCGCTGACGATCGCGGTCGCGGCGGAGATCCAGCTCGACAGCGTGCTGTAGACGTCGTACGACGTCGTGGTGCCGGCGGTGACGCCGGTGACGGTGCAGCTTCCGGTAGCGCCGCTGATGGTGCATGCCGGCGTGGACGTGGTGCCGTGCGGGTAGGCGACGTATCCGGTGGCGGCAGGAGCCGACGGCCCGCTGGTGACGGAGACGGTGATGCTGGTCGGGCTGGCCGCGACCGCGGAGGCGGCGATGGGCGCGCCGAGGCTGGTGGACGTGGCGAGCTGGCTCGCCGTACCCGTCGCCGTGAAGAACGCGAGCGCCGACGCGGCGCCTGCGACGGCGAGGGCCGCAGTGAACGCGAGGACGGAGTAGAAGCGGCGCCGCATCACATCTGCGCCGTTGCGGTCAGCGGGACGACGAAGGCCGTGCCCTGGCAGCCGTCAGCTGCAGCCGTGGTCATCGAGACCGTGCCGGTTGCGGTGCCCGACTGGCCTGCGCTCAGCGGGCCCGACGGCAGCGTGCCGGGCGCGAACGTGACCACCGCGGGGTTGCAGGTCCCCTTGCCGGCCGACTGGATCGTCGCCGTGCCCGACTGGGTGAGCGCCGTCACGGTGAGGCTCCCAGCGGTGCTGTTCTTCAGGGTCACGCTGACCGCGACGCTGCCGCCCGGGTAGAGCCCCGCGACCGGCGAGGTCGTGACAGCGATCGCGACCGTGCCGGTCGACGAGTGGCCGGTGCCGGCGGCGCGGCCTGACCAGTACGCCGTGGCCGTACCGGTGCCTGCCACGGCAATCAGGGCGAGCCCGAGCGCGACAGCACTTGTGCGCTTCGCCTGGGGTGAGAGCCGCGACCGCGACATGGATCCGGTCAGCCTTGCCGTGCGGTCGCGTGGAAGGTGAGGGGGAACGACGCGTTCTCGCACGCGTTCTGGTTGGTGGGGAGGTCGAGCATGGCGATCCGGAGCGGGATCCGCGCCACAGCGCCGGGCGCGAGCACGTAGCGTGCTGCTCCAGGCGCCGAGGCGTTGTAGCCGGTGACCCGGATGACCGCCGCCGCGCGGCAGGCCCTCGAGGCGTTCCCGACGGTGACGCCCGCAGAGATGATGCGTGCCGGCCGGCGGCCGGTGTTCGCAACCGACACCACCACCGGTCGCGTGGTCCCAGGGGCGAGATCTCCCCGCTCGGTGCCGGTGACGCTGACGGTGACTGGCACCGACGCAGCGCCGGTCGTGCTGTTGGACGTGCGGCCGGTGCGGTCAGCGTTCGCGGCCCCCGCGCCGCAGGTCGTCTGGCCGCAGCCGTTGAGCCGCACGATGGCCGCGACCAGTCCGGCAAGAAGGACGGCGACGACGGCCAGCCAGAGCCACAGCAGCCCGCGACGACGCGTGGCGTCATCAGTGTCGCTGCGAGGGATCGGGTGGTCCGTCATCGCCGTCCTCCTCGGCCGGCAGGAAAAAGTGATCAGCTGACGCTGTAGGTGACCGGGATGGTCTGGGACTTGCAGGCGTCCTGGTTGGCCGCGGTGTCGTTCATCGTCAGCGTGATGCCCGACCACGAGCCGACGCCGGTGCCGGACGGGATCTCGGCGTTGACCGCGCCCGTGCCGCTGATCGAGAAGTCACCGGCGACGCAACCCTGCGGCAGGGTGCCGATGGTGGCCGTGACGGTGCCGACGTACACCTTGCCGGTGTTGGTGTTGTTGAAGTTGCCGGACAGCTGGACGCTGCCACCCGGGTACAGGCCCGAGGAGGTGCTGGTCTGCACGACCGAGACGTTCTGGACGCTGCCGGTCGCGGCGGTTCCGGACCCGCTGCCGGTCGAGGTCCAGTAGGCGAGGGCGACGCCGCCGCTCGTCAGGACCAGCGCTCCGCCACCCAAGATGGCGGCTGCCTTCTTCTTGTTGTTGATCTTGCGCATTGTCTGCTCCGCTCTGTTTGTGAGCCCCCCAAAGCGGGGCACCGACGTCAAAGGTGACGTCCTCGGCGCAACGGGTACGCGACGGATTCACAACATTCGGACAATTAACCGGTTCCGCAGGGGTGGACCGGCTTTGTCCCGGTTCGTGCCGGGGCGGGGTCAGCCCTCGAAGCGGTAGCCGACGCCCCGCACGGTCTGCAGGTAGCGAGGCTTGCGCGGGTCGGCCTCGATCTTGGTGCGCAGCCGGCGAATGTGCTCGGTGACCGTCGAGGGATCCTGCCATCTGGTCGAGGATCCCCACACCTGGGCGAGCATCTGCTCACGGGTGAAGACCCGGCGCGGCGACTCTGCGAGCAGGACCAGCAGGTCGAACTCCTTCGCGGTCGTGTCGACCACCTCGCCGCCGACCGCGACCTCCCGGGCTGCGACGTCGATGGTCAGCGCGCCATAGCGCAGTCGCTTGCTCGGGGCGGGCGCCGCGCCGTCGTGGCGGCGCATCAGGGCGTAGATCCGGGCGACCAGCTCGGCACCGCTGAACGGCTTGACGACGTAGTCGTCTGCGCCCATCCGCAGGCCGAGGACCCGATCAGTCTCACCGCCGCGGGCCGACAGGAAGATGATCGGCATGTTGTCGCGGCGGCGGATCTCGGTCATCAGGTCGAAGCCGCTGACCTCGGGCATCATGATGTCGAGCAGGACCACATCCGGACGGCGTTCGCTGATCGCGGTCAGCGCCGAGCGGGCGTCGGCGACGCACTCGACGACGAAGCCTTCGTCGACGAGCAGGGTCTCGACGAGGTCACGAGTGGGAGCGTCGTCGTCCACGACGAGGACGTGCACCTGCCGCCTCGTCCGCACCCATCCATGCTACGAAGACCGGCTGGCTATCCAGGGGTAACCAGCGGCTCGTCGGTCACCGGCTCGAGCGGCGTCTGCTCGCCGGCGACGCGCCGGGCAGTTGCGAAGTAGGAGCCGGCCAGGACGAGCGGGAACCCGACGATCATCCCGGTCGAGATGTGCTCGTTGAGGACGAGCACGCCGAGCAGGATCGCCACGGCGGGGTTGACGTAGGTGATGACGGTTGCCCTGGTCGGCCCGATCTCGGCGATCAGCCAGAAGAACACGACGAAGGCAAGCGCGGTGCACACCAGCGCGAGACCGATCACGGACCAGATCACCTCGCCGCCGAGGTGCTGCGGCGGGCGGATGACGGCGTACGGCGCATAGACGACCGCCGTCACGCCGAGCGACGCGGCAACCACCGCGAGGCCGGGTACGTCGCTGAGCCGGTAGGTGAGGACCAGCGGCCCGAAGGCGTAGCCGACGGCAACGACGCCGATCTCGGCCACTGCCGCCATGTCCACCTTGCCCACCTGCAAGCCGACGAGTGACGCGACGCCCGCGATCCCGACGAGGAGCCCGGCCCATCTCCGGGGCGTCATGTCTTCGGCCAGCCCCAGCACTTTGGTGATCGCGATGCCGACCAGCGGGACGGCCGCCACGAGCAGACCGGACAGCGAGCTCGTCAGGTGCTCCTCGGCGCTGCTGAGCAGCAGCCACGGGATGGTGAGCTCGGAGGCGGTGTAGAGCAGGACCCACCGCCAATGGCCCCGCAACTGGCCGAGGACGCCCCGCCACGCCGCGATCGGCACCAGGAGCAACGCGCCGATGCCGGTCCGTGCGAAGACCAGATCCGCCGGGCTGAGGTCGCGGACGGCGATCCGGATCAGCAGGTAGGGCAGTCCCCAGATCACGCACATTGCAGCGAACAGCACGCCGCCACGTCGCGTCACGGTGTGAACAGTACGGCGCGGCGGCGACAGCCTCCGGCGGGTTTCGGACGTTGCACTAGCCTCGCGCCCGTGACGAAGACCGCAAAGATCGCAGTGGTTCCGGGTGACGGGATCGGCACGGAGGTCGTCGCCGAAGGGCTCAAGGTGCTGCACGCAGCCGTCGCGCCCGAGGGTGTCAAGATCGAGACCACCGACTACGACCTCGGCGCGGCGCGCTATCACCGCACCGGCGAGACGCTGCCGGACAGCGTGCTCGAAGAGCTACGGCAGTACGACGCGATCCTGCTGGGCGCGGTCGGCGACCCGACCGTCCCGCCGGGGGTGCTCGAGCGTGGGCTGCTGCTCAAGATCCGGTTCGCCTTCGAGCACGCGGTCAACCTGCGGCCGGTGAAGCTCTACCCCGGCGTCAGCACGCCGCTGGCGAGCTCGGGGCCGGCGGAGATCGACATGGTCGTCGTGCGTGAGGGCACCGAGGGCCCCTACGTCGGGGTCGGCGGGTCGATGCGCCAGGGCACCGCCAACGAGGTCGCCACCGAGGAGAGCGTCAACACCCGCTACGGCGTGGAGCGCGTCGTCCGCGACGCGTTCCGGCGGGCCGCCTCGCGGCCTCGCAAGAAGCTGACCCTCGTGCACAAGACCAATGTCCTCGTGCACGCGGGCAACCTGTGGCAGCGCACCGTGGAGGCCGTGGCGCCGGAGTTCCCGGACGTTGCGGTCGACTACGCGCACGTAGATGCGGCGTGCCTGTACATGGTCACGCAGCCGGAGCGCTTCGACGTGGTCGTCACCGACAACCTCTTCGGCGACATCGTCACCGACCTCGGCGCCGCGATCGCGGGAGGCATCGGGCTGGCCGCGAGCGGCAACCTCAACGTCGACGGTACGGCGCCGAGCATGTTCGAGCCGGTGCACGGCAGCGCCCCCGACATCGCAGGCCAAGGCATCGCCGATCCGACGGCGACGGTTCTGTCGGTCGCCATGCTGCTCGATTCGCTCGACCTCGGTGCGGCGGCCCGCCGTGTCGAGGCAGCCGTAGCCGCCGACCTCGCCGAGCGTGGCGAGACGTCGCGTCGTACCGCCGAAATCGGGGATGCGATCGCTGCGCGGCTGACCTAACCTCGGGTCATGGGTCTTGAGTTCAGCGTCGAGCCGACGCAGCATCCGACCAGTGCCGAACGGCTTGCGGAGATCATGTCCGCACCCGGGTTCGGCAAGGTGTTCACCGACCACATGGTCACGGTCGAGTGGTCGGCGGCGGACGGCTGGCACGACGCGCGGGTACGGCCCTACGGCCCCCTCAGCATGGACCCCGCCAGCCACGTCTTCCACTACGGCCAGGCGATCTTCGAAGGCTTCAAGGCCTATCGGCAGCCCGATGGTGGGATCGCGACGTTCCGTCCGGCGTTCAACGGCGAGCGGTTCAACCGCTCGGCTCAGCGGCTAGCGCTACCCGAGCTCCCGGTCGAGGACTTCGTCGCCGCCTCGGACCTGCTGGTCGAGCAGGACGCCGAGTGGGTGCCGCGCAGCGACGACGCCAGCCTGTATCTGCGGCCGTTCATGATGGCGACCGAGGTCGGCCTCGGGGTCAAGCCGTCCTCGCACGTCACGTTCCTCGTGATCGCGTCTCCCGCAGGCCCGTATTTCGCCTCGGGCGCGAAGCAGGTCACGATCTGGCTGTCCGAGGACTACACCCGAGCCGCACCCGGCGGCACGGGCGCTGCGAAGTGCGGCGGCAACTACGCCGCGAGCCTGGTGGCGCAGCAGGAAGGCATCGCTCACGGCTGCGAGCAGGTGCTGTTCCTCGACGCAGTCGAGCGGCGCTGGGTCGAAGAGCTCGGTGGGATGAACCTGTGGTTCGTCCAGGACGACGGCACGATGGTCACCCCTGAGCTCACCGGCACGATCCTCGAGGGGGGGACGCGCGACGCGCTGAAGATGCTCGCGAAGGAGCTCGGTCACGAGGCTGAGGAGCGCCGGGTCGACATCGACGAGTGGCGCAAGGGAGTCGACACCGGGCGGATCACCGAGGTCTTCGCCTGCGGCACGGCGGCGGTGATCGCGTCAGTCGGCACGCTGAAGTGGCACGGCGGCGAGGTCACGCTTCCCACCGAGACGCCGGTTGCCACAGCGCTGCGCAAGGCGCTGGTGGACCTGCAGTACGGCCAGGCGCCGGACCCGCACGGCTGGATGCACCGGGTCGTCTAGAACCTCCCGCGCTTGACCTTTCGGCTCGTCGTGCCGAAGACTGAGGTTGTGACGCAGTTCGCCTCGATTATTTCGGAGCGCGTCGGCTAGCCCTACCAGCCGACGCGCAACCCTCCGCTGCCCTCACGGGTCGGAGGGTTTTTTGTTGGACCAGAGCTGTCTTCGAAGGGACCGCACGGTGGCACTCACCGACCTGCACGTGTACGACACGACGCTGCGTGACGGCTCGCAGCGCGAGAGCCTCTCGCTGTCCGTCGACGACAAGCTCGCCGTCGCGGCGCACCTGGACTCACTCGGCGTCGGCTACATCGAGGGCGGCTGGCCGGGCGCGAACCCGAAGGACGAGGCGTTCTTCCGGCGTGCGGCGGCAGGGGAGCTCACCCTGCGCAACGCGACGCTTGCGGCCTTCGGCGCGACCCGCAAGGCGGGACTGGTGGCAGCCGACGACCCGCAGGTGCGCGCGCTCGTCGACGCGCAGACGCCGGTCGTGACGCTGGTAGCGAAGTCCCACACCGGGCACGTCGAGCGCGCGCTGCGGACGACGCTGCAGGAGAACCTCGAGATGATCCGCGACACGGTCACCTTCCTGCGCGGTGAGGGCCGGCGGGTGTTCCTCGACGCCGAGCACTTCTTCGACGGCTACCACCTCGACCGTGACTACGCGCTGCAGGTCCTGGCGACCGCTGCCGAGGCCGGCGCCGAGGTCGTCGCCCTCTGCGACACCAACGGCGGGATGCTGCCGACGCGGCTGGCCGAGGTCGTGCACGAGGTCGTCGGGTGGCTGGGCCACCCGCAGACCCGCATCGGCATCCACGCCCACGACGACACCTCGTGCGCGGTGGCGAACTCGCTTGCCGCCGTACAGGCAGGTGCCACCCACGTGCAGGGGACAGCCAACGGGTACGGCGAGCGTGCCGGCAACGCCGACCTGTTCTCCATCGTTGCCGGGCTCGAGCTCAAGCTGGATCTCCCGGTCCTGCCCGAAGGGGCGATCACCGAGCTGGTCCGGGTCAGCCACGCAATCGCGGAGCTTGCCAACATCGCGCCGGACGACCACCAACCGTGGGTCGGCGCGAGTGCATTCGCCCACAAGGCGGGACTGCACGCGTCGGCGCTCAAGGTTGACCCGGACCTGTACCAGCACATCGACCCGGCGGCGGTCGGCAATGACATGCGGATCCTGGTGTCCGAGCTCGCCGGGCGGGCCAGCGTGGAGCTCAAGGCGCGTGAGCTCGACATCGAGGTCGACCGCGAAGTCGTCGGCCGGGTGGTCGACCGGGTGAAGTCGATGGAGGCCGAGGGCTACTCGTTCGAGGCGGCCGAGGCGTCGTTCGAGCTCATGCTCCGCGAAGAGGTCGAGGGCTCCCGCTCGCGGCCGTTCAAGCTGGAGTCGTACCGGGTGATCAGCGACGGCCGCGGGCAGGGCCACGAGTCCTCCGAGGCGACGGTGAAGCTGTACGTCGGCGAGGAGCGGGTGGTCGCGATCGGCGAAGGCAACGGACCGGTCAACGCGCTTGACATGGCCCTTCGCAAGGCGCTGGAGCGCTTCTACCCGCAGCTCGGAAAGCTCGAGCTCGTCGACTACAAGGTGCGCATCCTCGAAGGTGCGCACGGCACCGGAGCGGTGACCCGGGTGCTCGTGCGCACCTCCGACGGGGAGCGTTCCTGGGACACGGTGGGCGTCGACGAGAACGTCATCGCCGCCTCGTGGCAGGCGCTCGACGACGCCTACGCCTACGGCCTGCTCGACAAGGGCTGAGCGCGGCGGCTAGTCGCCGACCTCGCCGAGCGCGGGCCCGCGGTGCCAGACCAGCCCGCCGTCGGTTGAGACGTAGCGGCGGGTCGGGAACCGGCCCGACCGGGTCGGGTTGCCGAGCGCACGGACCGTGAGCTCGCCGTGCGTCACGGCTGCGCTGTGCACGCCGACCGGGAAGTCCGAGCTGTACCACTTCGCTCCGCGGTCGGTTGTCGTCTTGACGAAGTTGCCTCCAGGCCCCCACGCCATGAGGGTGTCGTCGCCCAGCGCGGCCAGCCGGCTGGTGACGTCGGGCGCGTCGGCGGCCGGGCGGTAGAACATCGGGCCGTCGATGTGCCAGTGCGCGCCGCTGTCCGCCGACAGCACCGGGTAGACCGCCTCGTCGGTCGCCGGGCCTGCGGCCAGGCCCGCGAGCACGTCGCCGCCGAGGCTGACCCGCTGCGTCACCCCCTTGGCCGGGACCGCGTCTCCGCGGTGCAGCTTGTTGCCCTCGTTCGCGAGCTTCACGTTGATCCGGGATGCGTGGATGGTGGCGGGGAAGGCGGCGGGTCCGCTCGCTGCGGCGGGCGTCGCCAGCGGGAGGACTAGGGCAGCGGCGGTGGCCGCGACCGCTGCGTAGCGGGGAGCGAGTCGGGTTGGTCGACGTGTGGTCATCGAAGATCCTTTCCGCCGATCAGACGCGCGCTTGCCGTATCTGGTTGTCATGCGGCTTCGGGCGGCTGGTCGCGTGCTCGTAGGGTGAGCCGCATGGCTGATATGCGCTTTCGGCGACTGGGGAACTCGGGTCTGACGGTGTCGGTGGTTGGCATCGGCTGCAACAACTTCGGGCGCCGCATCGACCTCGAGGCCACCCGTGAGGTGGTGCATGCCGCACTGGATGCCGGTGTCACGCTGTTCGACACCGCCGACATCTACGGCGAGTCGGAGGAGTTCCTCGGCGAGGTGCTCGGGTCGTCGCGCGCGGACATCGTCCTTGCCACCAAGTTCGGGATGGACATGGGCGGCAAGCTCGGGCCGGACTGGGGTGCGCGCGGCTCGCGCCGCTACATCCGCAAGGCGGTCGAGTCATCGCTGCGCCGGCTGCGGACCGACTGGATCGACCTCTACCAGATGCACCAGCCGGACCCCGAGACGCCGATCGAGGAGACGCTGGCAGCACTCGACGAGCTGGTCGACGAGGGCAAGGTCCGCTACGTCGGCTGCTCGAACTTCAGTGGCTGGCAGCTTGCCGACGCGGAGTGGACAGCGCGCACCAAGGGCTTCGAGCGCTTCATCAGCGCACAGAACCACTACAGCCTGATCGAGCGCGGCGTCGAAGCCGAGCTGGTGCCGGCCTGCCTCGAGTACGGCGTGGGGGTGTTGCCGTTCTACCCGCTCGCGAACGGGCTGCTGTCGGGGAAGTACCGCCGCGGAGAACAGGCACCTGAGGGCAGCCGGTTGTCCGGCCGCGCCGAGTGGCTCAGCGACGCCCGTTTCGACGAGGTGGAGCCGTTGATGTCCTACGCCGAGGAGCGGGGCATCACCCTGCTGGAGGTGGCGATCGGCGGACTGGCTGCGCAGCCCGCGGTCGCGTCCGTGATCGCGGGCGCGACGAAGCCGGAGCAGATCCGGTCCAATGTGGCAGCGGGAGCGTGGATCCCGAGCGAGGACGACCTGGCGGTGCTCAACAAGCTGCGCTGAGTCGGCGACGCATGGCGCCGAATAAACTGCGGTGAGTGCAGATCGCCCGGTTCTCCCATGACGGTGCTGTCTCGTTCGGTGTGATCGAGGGCGACGCTGTCGCCCAGATCACCGCCCACCCGTTCGCGGAGATCGAGTTCACCGGCGGCCGGGCACCGCTGTCGGCCGTCAAGCTTCTCGCGCCGGTGTTGCCGAGCAAGGTTGTGGCAATCGGCAAGAACTACGCGTCGCATGCGGCTGAGATGGGTGGCGAGGTCCCGGACCAACCGCTGATCTTCCTGAAGCCGTCGACGGCGGTGATCGCCACTGGTGACGAGATCGCATCGCCGCCCTCCTCGCAGCGGGTCGACTACGAGGGGGAGCTCGCCGTGGTGATCGGGCGGCTGTGCCGCGACGTACCGGTCGAGCGGGCCATGGAGGTCGTTCTCGGCTACACCTGCGCCAACGACGTCACTGCTCGCGACCAGCAGAAGAGCGACGGCCAGTGGTCGCGGGCAAAGGGCTACGACACGTTCTGCCCGTTGGGGCCGTGGATCGAGACCGAAGTCGACCCATCGGACCTGCGGATCACCACGCGGCTCAACGGCGAGGTGAAGCAGGACGCGCGGACGTCGATGATCGTGCACAAGCTCCCGCAGCTGATCGCCTACATCACCTCATGCATGACGTTGCTGCCCGGTGACGTGATCCTCACCGGGACGCCGGACGGGATCGGCCCGATGCAGATCGGCGACACGGTGGAAGTCGAGATCGAAGGGATCGGCACGCTGACCAACCCCGTGGCCGCTCGATGACGGTGCGGCTGCGGGTCGCGCCTTCGCCGACGGGCGACCCGCACGTCGGCACGGCCTACATGTCGTTGTTCAACCTGGCGTTCGCGCGCCAGCAGGGCGGCTCGTTCATCCTCCGGATCGAGGACACCGACCGGGCGCGTTTCGACGCGACCAGCGAACAGCAGGTCTACGACACGTTGCACTGGCTGGGGCTCGGGTGGGACGAGGGTCCGGACATCGGCGGGCCGTTCGCGCCGTACCGGCAGTCCGAGCGGCTCGCGTCCTATCAGCCGGTGGTCGAGGCGTTGCTCGCCAGCGGTCACGCCTACCACTGCTGGTGCTCACCGGAGCGGCTCGCGCAGATGCGGGAGGCGCAGCAGAAGGCGAAGCAGCCCACGGGCTATGACCGGATGTGCGTCGGAAAGACTCGCGAGGAGCGCGCGGCGATGCCCGGCTTCGCCGAGCAGCCGGTGGTCCGGATGCTGATCCCCGACGACGCGCCGCTCACCTTCATCGACCTGATCCGCGGCGAGCTCACCGCTCCTCGGCCAGACGACCAGGTGCTGATGAAGACCGACGGCTACCCGACGTACCACCTCGCCAACGTGGTCGACGACCACGAGATGGAGATCACCCACGTGGTGCGCGGCGAGGAGTGGATCGCCTCCACGCCGAAGCACATCCTGATCTACGACTGGATGGGCTGGCAGCGGCCGGCGTTCGCGCACATGCCTCTGCTGCGCAACACCGACAAGTCGAAGATCTCCAAGCGCAAGAACCCCGCCGCGCGGCTCACCTGGTTCGTCGAGCAGGGTTTCCTGCCGGAGGCACTCCGGAACTTTCTCGGGCTGATGGGCTACTCGCTGGGCGAGGACCGCGAGGTGTTCTCCTTCGAGGAGATGGTCGAGAGCTTCGACTGGGGACGGGTCAACCCGGTCGGTCCGGTGTTCGACGTGGAGAAGCTTCGCTGGCTGTCCGGGCATTACATGCGCGAGCTGCCCGTCGAGGACGTGGCGTCGCGGCTCGTGCGGTTCATGGGAGTCGAGGGAGCTGCCGCCGGCGTGGTCACCAAGGCGACTCCGCTGGTGCAGGAGCGGGTGGCCACGTTGCTCGAGGCGGCGGAGATGGTCGGCTTCCTGCTCGACGAGAGGTTCTCCGTGGATCCGGAGGCGGCGGCCAAGCAGCTCGGGCCTGATGCGCTGGCCGCCCTCGAGGCTGCCCATTCGGCGCTCGAGACGGTGTCGCCGTTCACGACGCCCAACATCGAGACGGCACTGCGTGGGGCGCTCGTCGATCGGCTTGGGCTGAAGCCGAGGAACGCGTTCGGCCCGGTTCGGGTCGCGGTGACCGGCAAGACCGTCTCGCCGCCGCTGTTCGAGTCGATCGAGTTGCTCGGCAAGGACCGAAGCCTGGTGCGGCTCGACGCCGCGTTGAACCAGGTGCGGCTGGGTTAGAGTGGTCGGCGGCCCGCGCGAGCGGGCCCTTGGGGTATGGGGTAATTGGCAGCCCGGCTGATTCTGGTTCAGCTAGTCTAGGTTCGAGTCCTGGTACCCCAGCGAAACACCGGGATTGCTGCTTTCTGGCTCATCTCGCCCTCGTCGTCTAGGGGCCTAGGACGCCGCCCTCTCAAGGCGGTAACGGCGGTTCGAATCCGCTCGAGGGTACGTCGTACAAAGTTGAGAGACCCGGCCTGCTGGCCGGGCTTTCGCTTAGCGCAGCAAGTCCGGCGCGTAGCGCTCGAGGATCTCTCTGGCGAAGCGAACCTTGTCCTCGACGCGTTGCCCTCGCGGCTGCCACCTGCTCCAGAGCTCGAGGTTGTCCGGGCTGTTGTCGAGCCGGTCCCCGGAACGGTGGTGGACGCTCTCATCCGGCCACAACGGTCTGCCAAGCATCTGCGCCATCACATATCGATGCTCGAGCGCCTGGCTCTCGCCACCCGTGAGATGCCGCATCTCGGGCGGAACGGCTACGACGTAGTAACCGTGGCTGACGTGCCGGTCGCCAGCGGGCGGACGGATGGGCTGCTCAGCACGCACGTTGCCGCCCGTTAGCTGGCGCCGGTAGTGCGGGGCGCAGAGCCCGCGGGCGTAGATCGTCCGCTCACATCCATCGATCTTGCAGTTCCCCTCGGTCTTTCGACCGAGCGGGCGCTCAGCTTGCACATGTCCGAGGCGCTTCCAGCGCTGGTAGTGCCCGTGACACCAGCCGCGCTCTTTGGAATCGCGCTTGCAGCCGTCGACTGCGCACTTCTTGACCATGTCGTGATGGTGTTGGCCGGCCCGGACAGCATCCGGTGCGGGCTGCGGACGGCGGTGGAGGGGCTAGCGAGCCACCGCTGCTGTGAGCTCCTGGGCGGCGGCGACGACTGCGGCAGCGTGGAGCTTGCCCGGGCTGCGCGTCAGCCGGTCGATCGGGCCCGACACCGACACGGCGGCCACCACAGCTCCCGTCGCGTCGAACACCGGGGCCGAGACCGATGCCACTCCCGGCTCGCGTTCGCCGACGCTGGCGGCCCACCCGCGCCTGCGCACGGCGGCCAGGGTGGAGGGCGAGAACTTCGCCCCCGCCGGGGGCGGCTCGCCCGCAGGCGCCCAGGCGAGCAAGACCTGCGCCGCCGAACCCGCGGTCATCGGCAGGTCGGCGCCCACCGGCACGGTGTCGCGCAGGCCACTGGAACGCTCCGCCGCAGCTACGCAGCGGCGCACGTCGCCGACCCGCCGGTACAGCTGCGCGCTCTCGTGGGTCTTTGCCGACAGGCGCTGCAGGACGGAGTCGGCGATGCGAAGCAGCGGGTCCGGCCGCCCTGCCACAGCGAGGTCGAGCAGCGCCGGCCCGAGCTCGAAGCGTCCCGCCTCGTCACGCTCGACCAGGCCGTGCACCTCGAGTGCCACTGCGAGCCGGTAGGCGGTGGCACGGGACAGCCCGGTGCGCCCGACCAGCTCGGCCAGCGACGCGGGCCCCCCGCGCAGACACTCCAGGACGTGGACCGCCTTGTCGAGAACGCCGACGCTGCTCTGCCGGACGACGTTCTGCGGTCTAGTGCTAAGGTGTGTCATATCTCAATACTTGCGTATCAGATAGTGAGACGCAAGTAGACAGGACGAGAAGGAGCGAGCCGATGCCACGCACGCTGGTCGAGAAGGTGTGGGACAACCACGTCGTACGCCGCACCGAGGGCGAACCGGACCTGATCTACATCGACCTCCACCTCGTCCACGAGGTCACCAGCCCGCAGGCATTCGACGGCCTGCGCGCCGCCGGCCGCACCGTGCGCCGCCCGGACCTCACGATCGCGACCGAGGACCACAACGTCCCGACGACACCCGGGCCGATCGTCGACCCGGTGAGCCTCGCGCAGGTCGAGGCGCTGCGCCGCAACTGCGAGGAGTTCGGCGTCCGGCTGCACCCGATGGGCGATGCCGGCCAGGGCATCGTCCACGTCATCGGGCCGCAGCTCGGCCTGACGCAGCCCGGCATGACGGTGGTGTGCGGCGACAGCCACACGAGCACGCACGGCGCCTTCGGCGCCCTCGCGTTCGGCATCGGCACCAGCGAGGTCGAGCACGTCCTTGCCACGCAGACGCTGCCACTGCAGCGCCCCGAGACGATGGCGGTCGAGGTCGAGGGAGCTCTCCCGCCCGGGGTCACCGCCAAGGACCTGGTGCTCGGCATCATCAGCCAGATCGGCACCGGCGGCGGGCAGGGCCACGTCATCGAGTTCCGCGGTGAGGCGATCCGGGGACTTTCGATGGAAGGCCGCATGACGGTCTGCAACATGTCGATCGAGGCCGGCGCGCGCGCCGGGATGATCGCCCCGGACGACACCACGTTCGCCTACCTCCAGGGCCGCCCGAACGCGCCCACCGGCGCCGACTGGGACGCCGCCGTCGCCGCTTGGCGCGAGCTCGCCACCGACGACGGCGCCATCTTCGACAAGACCGTGACGATCGACGCGACAAAGCTCTCGCCGTGGGTGACCTGGGGCACCAACCCCGGCCAGGGCGCGGCGCTGTCTTCGGACATCCCGCAGCCGCGTGACGCCGCCGACGAGCGGGCTCTCGAGTACATGGGACTGACCGCCGGTACGCCGCTGCGCGAGGTCAAGGTCGACACCGTCTTCGTCGGCTCGTGCACCAACGGCCGACTCGAGGACCTCCGCGCAGTCGCAGAGGTGCTGCGCGGCCGCAAGGTCGCCGACGGCGTACGCATGCTCGTCGTGCCGGGATCCGTGGTGGTCAAGGAAGCGGCCGAGTCGGAGGGACTCCACGAGGTGTTCGAGGCGGCGGGCGCGCAATGGCGTGGCGCCGGGTGCTCGATGTGCCTCGCGATGAACCCGGACAAGCTCGCGCCCGGCGAGCGAAGCGCCTCCACCTCGAACCGCAACTTCGAGGGCCGGCAGGGACCCGGCGGCCGCACCCACCTGGTGTCTCCTGCGGTCGCCGCGGCGACCGCAGTCGCCGGCCATCTCGCCGCGCCCGCGGACCTGTAGAGCGAAGGGACCGATCGTCATGGAGAAGTTCACCACCCACACTGGCCGCGCGGTGCCGCTGCGACGCAGCAACGTCGACACCGACCAGATCATCCCGGCCGAGTACCTCAAGCGCGTGACGCGCAGCGGGTTCGAAGACGGGCTGTTCGGCGCGTGGCGGCAGGACCCGTCGTTCGTCCTCAACGACAGCCGGTACGACGGCGCGACGATCCTCGTCGCCGGCCCCGACTTCGGCACCGGATCCTCACGAGAGCACGCGGTGTGGGCGCTGCAGGACTACGGCTTCCGCGCCGTGATCTCCTCACGCTTCGCGGACATCTTCCGCGGCAACTCGTTCAAGGGCGGCCTGCTCACGGTCCAGCTGCCGGAGGACGTGGTGGGGGCCCTGCAGGATCTCGTCGAGTCCGACCCGCAGGCACCCGTGACGGTCGACCTCGGCTCCCGCGAGGTGCGTGCCGGCGACGTCGTCGCTTCCTTCGACATCGACGACTACACCCGGTGGCGGCTCATGGAGGGTCTCGACGACATCGGCTTGACCCTGCGCCACACCGCCGACATCGACGCCTTCGAGTCCACGCGCCCTTCGTGGCTGCCGGTGACGGCGTAGCTCCGCGGGTAACCCACACGGCCTAGTCGCGCCCCGGCCTGCCGCGAATCCGCTGCGACACAACAAGAAATGCATGGCGTGATCGTTGTGTGGGCAGCGATTAAGCCCTAGCGTCCGCGTCAGTGCGAGGGCAGTCAGCCCTCGACGTCAACTGCGGAGGGTGCATTGAACAGGGCCGAACTGATCGACGCGATTCGCGACCGGCTGGGCGCGGACAAGCGGACGGCCGAGGACGCGGTCGACGCCGTGCTCGACACCATCCAGCGAGCGGTCGCCGCGGGGGAGCGGGTAGCGATCACCGGCTTCGGGGTGTTCGAGAAGGTCGAGCGCGCGGCCCGGACCGGTCGCAACCCGCGCACCGGCGCGACTGTCAAGGTCAAGGCGACGGCGGTTCCGAAGTTCCGCCCCGGCACCCACTTCAAGGGCGTTGTCAGCGGTGCCGTGAAGCTCGGCAAGGTCACCGACGCTGCGACCAAGGCGGCGGCGAAGTCGAGCGCCTCGACCGCGCGCAGCGCTGCGAGGACCGCTTCCTCGGGGCCGCGCAAGGCAGCAGCGGCCGCCAAGACCGCGGCCCGCAAGGCGTCTGCTCCCGCCAAGAAGGCGCCGGCGAAGAAAGCCCCTGCGAAGAAGCGCTAGCCAGCCGGGAGATCCGTCACGCCGGGTCGGGAAAGGTCGCGATCGTCAGCGACCTGACCCGGCCCGCGTCGTCCATCTCCAGCCGCACCCGCTGCCCGAGGCGCAGCAGCCGCAAGCCTGAGAGGTCGAACGCATCTGGGCCGAACTCGACGACCGTGCCGTCGTCGAGGAGCACGTCTCCGCCGCGCGAGACCTCGTCGTATCGGCGTACCGTCGCCTGCACTCTCATCGCTCGAGAGCCACGTCGAGGGAGTCCAGCGCCGCGCGGGTACGCGGTCCCACGCCGAGTGCCACCGCTGCTCGCAGATCATTGACCGTGTCGACGTCCCGGCGCAGCGACTCAGGAGCGGAGGCGGTGAGGTCGTGCGCGCCGGCCGAGACGTGCGCGGCCAGCGACGACACTCCGAACCTCGGTACGAATCGCGCGGCCGACATCGCGCAGAGCAGCGTCGTGCCAGTGCCCTGAAGATCCGCGACCACCGACGCGGGGTGGCGGCTTGCCCGCTCCAGCACCACCGACAGGTCCTCACCCCGCAGCGCCGGCAGGTCGGATGACAGCGCGGCGACTCGCGCGGTCGGCGCGCTCAGTGCGCCATGGGCGAGCGCGGCGTTCAAACCGGCGTCGGGGACGTCGGGCACCACCGTCACGGCGAGCTCGGCAAGCGCGGATCGGGCGCGCCGATCGTCGGTGACCACGATGACCGCAGCCACCCAGTCGCTTGCCAGCGCGGCCGACACCGTGTCGACCGCCATCGCCAGGGCAAGTGTCGAGCGTGCCTCGATCTCCAGGGCCAGCCGGCTCTTCGCGATCTCCACGCGCTTGACTGGGACGATCATCGACCAGCGGTCCGTCGGCTGGCTCATGTCTGGCATCCTCGCAGGATGCGGTATGGCCGTCTGGGGTTCTGGTACCGCCTCGTCGTCGTCCTGGCGCGGCCACTGCTCCGGCTGACCACCGTCAGAGCGTGGCAAGGCTCCGATCGCGTGCCACGGTCGGGTCCCGTCATCCTCGCCGCGAACCACCTCAGCTACGTCGATCCGCTGACCCTCGGGCTGTTCGTGTTCGAATCGGGACGCACGCCGAAGTTCCTGGCCAAGTCCTCGCTGTTCGAACATCCGCTGACCAAGCCGATCCTGGTCGGCGCCAACCAGATCCCGGTGTACCGAGGTACGGCGGACGCCGCCAACGCGCTCGCGGCCGCGGTCGAGGCGCTCGAGGACGGCGAGTGCCTTCTCATCTATCCCGAGGGCAGTGCCACCCGAGACCCCGACTGCTGGCCGATGAAGGCACGCACCGGCGTCGCCCGGCTGGCGCTCGAGACCGGTGCCCCGGTCATCCCGATCGCCCAATGGGGGCCGCAGAACCTCTGGCGCTACAAGGCCAAGTGGCCGCACCCGCTCCCGCCGCGCAAGCGGATCCAGATCCTTGCAGGCGAGCCCATCGACCTCTCCGACTACCTGGGCAAGCCGATCGACGCCGATCTGCTGCACCAGGTGACCGAGCTCGTGATGTCGAAGATCACCGAGCTGCTCGTCGAGCTGCGCGGCGGAACGCCCCCCGCCGAGACCTACGACCCGCGGGAGAGCACCGATCCGGAGGCTGCGGCATGACGTGTGCTGCGGTCATCGGCGCCGGGTCGTGGGGGACCGCTTTCGCGCAGGTGCTGGTCGACGCCGGCACCGACACGATCATCTGCGCCCGCCGGCCAGAGCTCGCCGAGGCGATCAATGACCGGCACGAGAACCCGGACTACCTGCCGGGGATCGCGCTCTCACCCGGCCTGCGGGCGACCGCGAGCCCGGACGAGGCGCTGCGCGGAGCCGACATCGTCGTACTCGCGGTCCCGTCGCAGACGTTACGCGCGAACCTCGTGGAGCTGGTCGACCGGTTGCCGCGCGATGCGACCCTCGTCAGCTTGATGAAGGGTGTGGAGCTCGGCACCGACAAGCGGATGACGGAGGTCATCCAGGAGGTGGCGGGAGTTCCCGAGCAGCGGGTCGTGGCGGTCACCGGGCCGAATCTGGCGAAGGAGATCGCGCGCCGCGAGCCGGCGGCCGCCGTCGTGGCATGCACCGACCTCGACGTCGCGGGCTTGGTACAGATCGCCTGCAATGCCGGCTACTTCCGGCCCTACCGCAACCACGACGTCATCGGCTGCGAGCTCGGCGGGGCCGTGAAGAACGTGATCGCGCTCGCCGTCGGCATGGCGGTGGGCCTCGGGCTGGGCGACAACGCCCGCGCCTCGGTGATCACCCGCGGCCTTGCCGAGACCGCCCGCATCGGGGTCGCGCTCGGCGCGGAGCCCCTCACCTTCGCCGGCTTGGCGGGGATGGGCGACCTGGTCGCGACGTGCTCCTCACCGCTGTCTCGCAACCGCACCTTCGGCGAGGACCTGGGTCGCGGCTTCACCGTCGAGCAGGTCGCGGCGAAGACCAAGCAGACCGCTGAGGGCGTGAAGTCGTGCCGGTCGATCCTCGACCTCGCGCGCAAGCACGACGTCGCGGCGCCGATCACCGAGCACGTGGTCAAGGTGGTCGACGAAGGCATGACGGTGCGCGACATGCTGACGTCCCTGCTGTCCAGCGACCCCAAGCACGAGCAGGACGCGGATGTCTGAGGCGCATCGCAACCTTCCGGTCGTGCCGCCCCGCGGCGACGGCGGCAGCGAGGGCACCCGGGCGGTGCATGCTCCGCGGCCCGACTTCAGTGGCGTGCGCGCCGTCGGCCTTCCGACGTACCGGACGAGCACCTTCCAGTTCCAGACATCACAGGACTACGCCGACGTCCTCGGCGACCGCGAGCCCGGCTACACCTACAGCCGGATCGACAACCCGACCGCGGACGCGTTCGCCTTGGGCTTCGCCGCGCTCGAAGCGCACGGGCTCGCCCGGGCGGTTGCGGCGCAGCCTTTCGCCTCGGGCATGGCGGCGATCTCGACGGTCCTGCTCGCGCTGTGCCGCGCCGGCTCGCACGTCGTCGCGCCGGCAGCTGTGTACGGCGGGACCTACGGCGTTATCGACCACGTGCTGCGACGTTTCGGAGTCGAGGCCAGCTTCGTCGACACGACGGATCCGGCCGCGGTACAGGGGGCGATCCGCGACAGCACCGCGCTGGTGTGGACCGAGACCATTGCCAACCCGACGACGGCGGTCGCCGACCTGCCGGCTCTCGCGGAGATCTGCCGCGACGCCGGTGTCCCGCTCTGCGTCGACTCCACGTTCGCGCCGCCCCCGGTGTGCCGGCCTCTGGCATGGGGCGCCGATCTGGTCGTGCACTCGGCGACGAAATACATCGGTGGGCACTCCGACGTCACGGGCGGCGTGGTCGTGGGCGATGTCGACCTGGTGGCCGCAGTGCGCAAGGCGCGGATCGACCTCGGCGGCAGCCTCGCGCCGGACGAGGCGTTCCTGCTCCATCGCGGGCTCGCCACGCTGCCGCTGCGGGTCGCCCGTCACTGCGCAACCGCCGCCGCGGTCGCAGAGGCGATCGCGGACGATCCCCGGGTCGAGCGAGTGGACTACCCCGGTCTGGCGGGCCACCCGCAGCACGCGCTTGCCGGCAAGCTGTTCGAGACCGGCCCCGAGGGCACGCGCTACGGGGCGATCGTCACCATCACGCCGCGCGGTGGCCGCCGGGCGGGATTCGCGTTCGCCGACGCGTTGCGAGTGGCCCAGGTCGCCACGAGCCTCGGCGGCGTCCACTCGCTGGTGAGCCACGTCGCGTCCACCACCCATCGCCAGCTCGACGACGCGGCGCTTGCCGCCGCCGGGATCCTGCCGGGTGCCGTCAGGTTCTCAATCGGGCTGGAAGACCCCGACGACCTGGTTGCCGACGTCCGCCAGGCGCTGGACCGGGTCGTCAGCTAGCACTGCCGCTCCGTGTCAGAAACGGACTTCTGACACTTGCGGATCTAGAGTCACTCATGTGACTCGCCATTCGCCGCGGGGCCGCTTACGGGCGCTGCCGGTCGCTGCCGCACTGGCGGGCGTGCTGTGCGCGACCGGCATCGCGTCGCCGGCGTACGCCTCGCACGGGGGAGGGCCGTCGGCCGGGCAGGTTGCCGCGAGCAAGGCGACGGTCGCCGAGCGCGAGCGGGAGGTCGCGCACGCGGCCGCCGCCCTCAAGCGGGCACAGGCGAAGTTCCAGCGGCTCAGCGACGCCGCCGAAGGCATCGTCGAGGCCTACGACGAGGCCGAGGTGAAGCTGGCATCCGCCCAGCGCGCCGCCGAGACCGCCAAGAGCGTGCTTGCCGTCGCCAATGCGCAGGTGGCGAAGACCCAGCGCTCGGTCGCGCACTTCGCCCGAGCGGCGTACGAGTCCGGCGGGCTGTCCACGGTCGACGCCGTGCTCTCACCCGGCGGCACCAGGGCCCTCGTGCGGAGGGTCGGCGCACTCGACGCGATCTCGGTGACGCAGCACCAGACCTTGAGCCGCCTCGACGCCGCCGCGATCTACCAGGCAGCGGTTGCGCAACGGGCGGAGAGCGTCGTTGCCAAGGCGCACCGGGCCGCCGCCGCCGCCGCGACGGCGAAGTCCGCCGCCGAGCGGGCGGTGACCGAGCAGCAGAGCCTGCTCGCCTCGCTTCACCGGCGCAAGGCCCACCTGGCTGCCCTGCTCGCCGACGCGCAGGCGAACGCCTCGAAGCTGGAGAAGGAACGGCTCGCCGCGCTCGCTGCGCCTCCGGTCGTGACTGCCTCCGCGCCCTCCGACGGGTCCAGCCCGTACGCCGACCAGACCGGTGACCTCAGCGACACCATCTCCGCCGCCACCGGCGCCGCCGCGGTGCAGGAGGCCGAGGCGCAGATCGGCAAGCCGTACCAGTGGGGCGGCGCCGGGCCCGACACCTTCGACTGCTCCGGACTGGTCATGTGGGCCTACGCCCAGGTCGGCGTCCATCTCGACCACTGGACCGGCTTCCAGTGGGAAGAAGGCGCTCACGTCGCCGTGTCCGACCTGCGGCCCGGCGACTTGCTGTTCTTCGCCTACGACACCTCGGATCCCGACACGATCCATCATGTGGGCATGTACATCGGCAACGGGCAGATGGTCGAGGCGCCCTACACGGGCGCTGACGTCCGGATCAGCAGCGACTCGCGTCCGGACTTCATCGGCGCCGTGCGCCCCTACCAGCGGTGAGCTCGCCGAGCCGGAAGCTTCGCGTCGCGGTCATCTTCGGGGGGCGTAGCAGCGAGCACGCCGTGTCCTGCGTGACTGCTGGCAGCGTCCTCGCGGCCCTCGATCCCGACCGCTACGAGGTCGTACCGGTCGGCATCACAGCCGCGGGCCGCTGGGTGCTTGCTGACACGTCCTCGCTGCGCATGCGCGGGCGTGAGCTGCCGTCGGTGGCCGGCGACGGCGAGCCCGTCGCAATCCCGGGCGACCCGACCGCGCTGCCCGACGCGCTCGGCGGGCCGATCGACGTCGCATTCCCGCTGCTGCATGGACCGTACGGCGAGGACGGCACGCTGCAGGGTCTGCTGGAGCTGGCAGGCATCCCCTATGTCGGGTCAGGCGTGTTCGCCTCCGCGGCGGCCATGGACAAGGCGCACATGAAGCGCTTCCTGATTGCGGGGGGCCTGCCGGTTCCCGGATACGTCATCGCCCACGAAGGGCGCCCGGTCCCGGCCGAGGTCGCGGACCTCGACTGGCCGGTCTTCGTCAAGCCAGCTCGCGGCGGCTCCAGCATCGGCATCTCGCGGGTCAGCGAGCTGGTTGGGCTGGAGGCCGCACTCGCCGAGGCCTTCCGTCACGACCCCAAGGTGCTGATCGAGTCGGGGGTCATCGGCCGCGAGATCGAGTGCGGTGTCCTCGCAGGCCGCGACGGCTGCGCGCCGGAGGCGTCGCAGCCCGCGGAGATCCGCCTCGCTGACGGGGTGGACTTCTACGATTTCGACGCGAAGTACATGCCCGACTCCGGTACGACGTTCGACATCCCGCCGGACCTTTCCGCGGAGGTCGTTGCCGACGTCCAGGCATGCGCCGTCGCGGCGTTCGAGGCGCTTGACTGCGAAGGCCTTGCTCGCGTGGACTTCTTCCTCGTCGACGGCGACCAGCTGATGGTCAACGAGGTCAACACGATGCCCGGCTTCACGCCGGCCTCGATGTTCCCGCAGATGTGGGCGGCCAGCGGGGTGAGCTATCCGGAGCTGGTCAACCGGCTGGTCGACGACGCGTTGCGCCGCGGCACCGGCCTGCGCTGAGCGGGTCTGCAGCGAGGGCTAGCGCAGTGCGGCCTTCAACGGGGTGGTGAGCGCGGTCAGGAAGCTCGCACCCTGCTGGTAGCTCTTCGGGACCGCCAGCGCGACGTAGATCCGATGAGCCGACAGGGGCGTCGGGCGGATCGCGGTCCAGGTGACGGCGGCCTTTCCGACCTGCTCGTACCACTGCACGTTGTCGACGGACAGCGTCGGCGTCGAGGCGGCGTGGTATCCCGCAGGCGCCGGCACGCCGCACGCCAGCGTCACGGCGGGTGACCCCCAAGCGTGGATGAGCGGTGACTTCGGCGTCGTGGGCCGCCGCTTCAGGCCGGCCAGCGTGTCCGGGAGCACGGCCGCCAGCCCTTCGCAGCGGCTGGCGACGAGCACATTCGGATGCGGAGGGGTGACCGAGACCGAGGACCACGAGCACGCTGCCGCCGTGGCCGCGACGATCGCGACGGCCACCGCGGACCGGACCAGCGTCAGCGGCGAGCCTCAGAGATGGACGACGGGGCAGGTCAGCGTGCGGGTGATGCCAGGCACTCCCTGCACTCTCGCGACCACCAGCTTGCCGAGCTCGTCCATGTCGCCGGCCTCGCCGCGCACGATGACGTCGTAGGGGCCCGTGACGTCCTCGGCCTGGGTGACGCCTTTGATCTTGGCGATCTCGGCAGCCACTGCGGCGGCCTTGCCGACCTCAGTCTGGATGAGGATGTACGCCTGGACGGTCACGGCACGACCGTACCCGACGTGAAGGGAGACCGGTCATCTCGGTTTCTGGGACCGCAGGCGGCTCGCTCGGCGCCACGGGAGAGTTCGGCTTGATCGCTCGCGTGGTCGCGCGGTTGCGCCAAGGGCCGGAGGTGCTCGTCGGGCCAGGAGACGACGCTGCCGTCGTCGCCGCTGCGGATGGCCGGGTGGTCATGACGGTCGACGTGCTGGTCGAGGGCCGCCACTTCCGCCGGGACTGGTCGAGCGGGTACGACGTGGGCCGGCGTGCGGCCGCGGCGAGCCTGGCCGACGTCGTCGCGATGGGTGCCCGCCCGACCGCCCTCGTCGTGGCGCTCGCCGCGCCCGGCGATCTCGAGCTCGCCTGGGCAGAGGCCCTGACGGACGGGCTGGCAGACGAGGCGGGCACCGTGGGCGCATCGATCGCCGGCGGCGACGTCAGTGGTGCGGAGTCGGTGACGGTCTCGGTGACCGCGATCGGGGACCTGGAAGGCCGCCCTCCGCTGACCCGTGCCGGGGCCGCACCGGGTGACCGGGTGGTCGTGATCGGCCGGCTCGGCTGGGCCGCGGCGGGGCTGGCGTTGCTCGAGCGCGGCGAGGCCGAACACCCGTTGGCGGACGCCCATCGTCGTCCGCTCGTCGACTACGACGCGGCCTTGGCCGCGGCGCGAGCCGGTCTGCTGACCTCGCTGATCGACGTCTCCGACGGGCTGGTCGCCGACCTCGGCCACGTGGCGGAGGCCTCGGCGGTCCGCATCGAGCTCGACTCGGCCGCGCTGCCCGTGCCGGCGGAGCTCGCCGCTGCTGCGAGGTCATTCGGCATCGACCCGCTCGAGTGGGTGACGACCGGCGGCGACGACCATGCCTTTGCCGGCACCGTCGCGCCGCCCGACGTGGTCGCCGCGGTCGCAAACGGAGCCCTGCTTGTCGGCACCGTCACAGGGGGCCCGCCCACCGTCGTGTTGAGCGACCGGCCGACGCCCGCGCACGGCGGGCACGAGCACTTCTCCTAACCTCGCGGAGATGACCGCCGCACCGCCTCACGCTGCCCCGCCGCGGGTTCTGACGATCGCCGGCTCCGACTCCGGCGGCGGTGCGGGCATCCAGGCGGATCTCAAGACGATGCTTGCGCTGGGCGTGCACGGGATGTCCGCGATCACCGCTGTCACAGCTCAGGACTCCACGGGCGTCCACGGCTACTGGGAGCTCTCGCCCGAGGCGGTCCGGGCGCAGCTCGACGCGGTCATCGACGACATCGGCGTCGACGCGGTCAAGACCGGCATGCTCGCCTCTCCCGAGCTCGTTGCCGTCGCCGCGGACAAGCTCGGGTCGGTGCCGGCCCCACTGGTCGTCGACCCGGTGTGCGTGTCCAAGCACGGCGACGCGTTGCTGGTGGAGCCCGCCGTCACCGCGATCGTCGAGCAGCTGCTGCCGCTGGCAACCGTGGTCACGCCGAACCTCCCCGAGGTCGAGCGGCTGACCGGGCTGGCCGTCACCGACCGCGATGGACAGCACCGCGCCGCTCGCGCCTTGCTCGACCTGGGTCCGGCATGGGTGCTCGTCAAGGGCGGGCACCTGCCACGCGGCGACGCGGTCGACCTGCTCACCGACGGCACCACGACGGTGGAGCTCGCCACCGAGCGGCTCGACACCGTCCACACCCACGGCACCGGCTGCACGCTGGCGTCAGCGATCGCGTCGTACCTCGCCCTCGGCCGCGACGTGCCGGAGGCGGTCTCGGGCGCGAAGGACTACGTGACCGGGGCCATCGCCGCCGGGTTCCCGCTAGGGGCGGGGATCGGGCCGGTCGACCACGGCTGGCGTCAGCGATGAGCGAGCTCGAGCTGCGGGTAGAGCCTTACGACGGCGCCACCGCGCAACGGCTGGTCGCGGCGGTGCAGGCCGAGTACGTCGTGCGTTACGGCGGTCCGGACGAGAGCCCGGTGGACCCCTCGGAGTTCGCGCCGCCGGCCGGGGTGTTCCTGGTCGGCTATGTCGACGGCGTCCCGGTAGCCACCGGCGCGTTCCGCAGGCACGGCCAGGCCGACGTCGAGATCAAGCGGATGTACGTCGTGCCCGAGATGCGGGGTAGGGGCTTGTCGAGGCTGATGCTCGCGGCTCTCGAGGAGCGAGCACGCGCCGCGGGCGCGTCGCAGGTGGTGCTCGAGACCGGGGACAAGCAGCCGGAGGCGATCAGCCTCTACGAGTCATCGGGCTACGAGCGGTCCGGCAGCTTCGGCCACTACGCGTGCCGGCCCGGGTCCTACAGCTTCGCGAAGAAGCTCTAGCGGGCGACCTTCCCGGCCTTGAGGCAGGAGGTGCAGACGTTCATGCGCTTGCGGGCGCCGCTCACCATGGCCCGCACCGGCTGGATGTTGGGGTTGAAACGACGGCGGGTACGCCGGTGCGAGTGCGACACGTTCATGCCGAACCCGGGACCCTTGCCGCACACATCACAGACGGAAGCCACGGGAACAGGTTAGCCCGACTCGTGATCCGGACTCAAAGCGTCGGTTTCCGCGCCTAAGGTGCCGGTGTGATCGACGAGTCGTCGCATGTGCGCGTCGTCTCGGGGGAGAAGCCTGCTGCGCTGCTCGAGAAGGCCTTCGAGATCCGCACTGTCGGCGACCTGATCCGCCACTACCCCCGTCGTTACTTCGAGCAGGGCGAGCTCACCGACCTGTCGAAGCTGCGCCCGGGAGAGCAGGCGACGCTGAAGGTGCGGGTCGTCAAGGTCGAGGGTTACCAGCTGCGGCCCAAGCTGTACAAGACCGACATCACCGTCACCGACGGGACCGGCCGGCTGGTGGTCACGTTCTTCAACCGGCCGTACCTGAAGAAAACCCTCGCCGAGGGCGACGAGATCGTCGTCGCGGGCGAGGTCGAGACCTTCCGGGGCAGGCTGCAGCTCAAGCAGCCCGACATGAACCCGGACGCCGACGGGATGGTCGAGTCCGCCGGCAAGCTGCTCGCGATCTATCCCGCGACCAAGGGCCTGCAGACCTGGTTCCTGCGCCGGACGATCCGCCATGCCCTGGAGCTGATCGACATCCCGGAGACGCTGCCCGACGTCCTGCGGGCGCAGCGCGGGCTGATGGGCCGAGCGGATGCGTTCCGGACGATCCACGCGCCGGCGGACTACCAGGAGCTCGGGCGAGCCAAGGACCGCCTGCGCTACGACGAGGCGTTCGTCATGCAGGTCGTCCTCGCCCAGCGGCGCATGCTGGCAGCGCTCGAGCCGGCGAAGCCGCGCGCTCCCCGCCCCGGCGGGCTCCTGGAGGCCTTCGACGCGACGCTGCCCTTCGAGCTGACTGCCGGCCAGCGCGAGGTCGGCGAGCAGCTGCTCGCCGACCTGTCCAGCCAGGTGCCGATGCATCGCCTTCTTCAGGGCGAGGTCGGATCCGGCAAGACGGTGGTCGCGCTGCGTGCGATGCTCGCGGTCGTCGACTCCGGCGGGCAGGCGGCGTTGCTCGCCCCGACGGAGGTGCTGGCCCAGCAGCACGCCCGCTCGATCGATGCCCTGCTCGGGCCGCTCGGCCGGGGCGGCCAGCTCGACGCCGCGGAGGGAGCGACCAAGGTCGCGCTGGTGACCGGATCGATGAGCGCAGCGGCGCGCCGTGCGACGTTGCTCGACATCGGGGTCGGAGATGCTGGGATCGTCATCGGGACGCACGCTCTGCTCGAGAACACGGTGCAGTTCTTCGACCTCGGTCTGGTGGTCGTGGACGAGCAGCATCGGTTCGGAGTCGAGCAACGCGACGCGTTGCGGAGCAAGGCCGACACCCCGCCGCACGTGCTGGTGATGACGGCGACGCCGATCCCGCGCACCGTGGCGATGACGGTCTACGGCGACCTGGACACCTCGACCCTGAGCGAGCTCCCCGCCGGTCGTCAGCCGATCTCCACCACGGTCGTCCCGACCGCCGACAAGCCCGGCTGGCTCGACCGGGTCTGGGAACGCGCGCGCGAGGAGGTCGCCGCCGGCCGCCAGGTCTACGTCGTCTGCCCTCGCATCGATGCCGACGACGCCGCGAGCTCCGACGCGGTGACCGAGGAGGGCTGGGGCGCGACTGCCACGGTCGCCGAGGTCGCCGAGAGCCTCGCCTCCGGGCCGCTGGCCGGGCTGACCATCGAGATGCTGCACGGGCGCCTGCCGGCGGATGCCAAGGACGAGGTGATGCGCCGGTTCGCCGCGGGCCGCGTCGACGTCCTGATCGCGACCACGGTGATCGAGGTCGGCGTCGACGTGCCGAACGCCACGATGATGATCGTCCTGGATGCCGACCGGTTCGGGATCTCCCAGCTCCACCAGCTCCGCGGCCGGATCGGCCGGGGTGGGCACCCCGGCGTCTGCCTCCTGGTGACCGGCGCGGCGGCGGGGACACCCGCCCGGGAACGCCTCGACGGCGTCGCGGCGACCACCGACGGGTTCGAGCTGGCCCGGCTCGACCTCGAGCAGCGGCGTGAGGGAGACGTCCTCGGGCAGTCGCAGTCGGGCCGGCGCTCGAAGCTCAAGCTGCTGCGCCTGCTGCGCGACGAGGGGATCATCGACACGGCACGTCTCGATGCGGGGGAGCTCGTCGCGCACGACCCGACCCTCGAGCGGCATCCGGCGCTGCGCGCCGAGGTCGAGGCGCTGGAGGCCGACGAGCGCGCCGACTACCTCGGCAAGGCATGAGTCGCGTCATCGGCGGGGCCGCGGGTGGGCGTCGGCTTGCCACCCCACCCGGTCGCGGCACCCGGCCCACCTCGGACCGGGTCCGTGAGGCGCTGTTCTCCTCGCTCGAGTCCTTGCCCGGCGGCCTGCAGGGAGTGGCGTTCCTCGACCTGTACGCCGGCTCCGGGGCTGTGGGACTCGAGGCCGCGAGCCGGGGAGCGGGCGCGGTCACCCTCGTCGAGCGCGACCCGAGCGCGGTCAAGGTGATCCGGCGAAACCTCGCCGCAGTGCCGGCCTCCACCCGGGTAGAGGTCGTCGCGAGCACGGTCGAGCGGTTTCTTGCCGGGACGCCCGCGCCGTACCAGACGGTGTTCCTCGACCCGCCGTACGCCGAGCCGGTCGACCGGGTCCTGGCGGTGCTGGCGGTCAGCGGGTGGCTTGCCCGGGACGCGGTCGTCTGCGTCGAGCGGGCCACCCGCGACGGCGCGATCGTGTGGCCAGAGGGACTCGTGGGGTTGCGGTCGCGGAAGTACGGCGATACCACCCTCTGGTACGGTCGCGCCTCATGAGGCGGGCGGTGTGTCCGGGCTCGTTCGATCCCATTACCAACGGCCATCTCGATGTGATCGCCCGGGCCAGTGAGCTCTTCGACGAGATCATCGTCGTCGTGGGTGTCAACGTGTCGAAGAACCGGTTGTTCGAGCCCGCCGAGCGCCTCGAGCTGATCCGTGAGGCGACCGCCCACCTGCCGAACGTGTCGGTGGACACCTTCCGCGGCCTGCTCGTCGACTTCTGCGTCGCCCACGACGTGAAGGTCATCGTCAAGGGGTTGCGGGCGGTCAGCGACTTCGACTACGAGCTGCAGATGGGCCAGATGAACCACTCGCTCGCGAAGGTCGACACGTTGTTCATGCCGGCGGACCCGCATTACAGTTTTCTTTCGTCGAGCCTCGTGAAAGAGGTCGCGACATACGGCGGGGACGTGTCGAAGCTCGTACCCGAGCCCGTCCTTCGTCGCTTGAAGCAGCGGCTCGCGGAAAACTGAGAGCGAGGCAGAACAAGCGTGGGGATCTCCGAGAAGCTCGACGAGTTCGTCGCGATGATCGAGAACGCCCGTGCCATGCCGATGTCGGCGTCCTGCATCGTCAACCGCAACGAGATGCTCGAGGCCATCGAGGAGCTGCGCAAAGCGCTTCCCGAGGAGCTGCGCAAGTCCCGCGCCCTGCTGCGCGACCGTGCTTCGGTGATCGAAGAGGGACGCGCCGAGGCAGGCGTGATCATCGCCGAGGCGGAAGCTGAGCGGGCTCGGCTGGTCTCGCGGACCGAGGTGGTCAAGGAAGCGACGCGGGAGGCCGAGCGGCTGGTCGCCGCCGCCAACGCGGAGTCCGATCGGATGCGGCGCGAGGTCGACGACTACGTCGACGGCAAGCTCGCCAACTTCGAGATCGTGCTCACCCGCACGTTGCACGCCGTCGAGCACGGGCGGAACAAGATCAACGGCCGTCATGAGCTCGAAGACCTCGCGGACGTGGACGAGGACGAGGAGCTGGAGCCACTGCCGGGCGCTTAGCCCGGCAGCAGAGGGCAGAGCCGGGCGCTTAGCCCGGCAGCCGGCGCCCAGCGCTCGGTAGCCTTGTCCGACGTGAAGTCCGCCTTTCGATACGACACGCGCCAGCTGGGCCGCCGGGCCGGCTCGATGCGCGAGGAGCGGATCGACGTCGCCGCGCCGGAGGGCTGGGGCCTGGACCTGGTCAGCGTCCCCGCCGGTACGCCGGTGGTCATCGACGCCCGGTTCGAAGCCGTGATGGACGGCGTGCTCGTGACCGCGACGGTCGAGCTGGCGGTGTCGACCGAGTGCGGCCGCTGCCTGGACCCGGTCGAGCTCCAGCTTCGGGTGCCGGTTCAGGAGCTCTACGGCTACCAGCCCGACCCCGAGGACGACGAGGCGCTCACCCTCGAAGGCGACATCCTCGATCTGGAGCCGGCGGTGCGCGACGCGGTCGTGCTCGGCCTGCCGCTGAACCCGCTGTGCGATCCTGATTGCGAGGGTCTGTGCCCCACATGTGGGGTCCGGATGGCTGACGTGGAGCCTGATCACGGCCACGACGAAGTTGACCCAAGATGGGCAGCCCTTGCACTCTTGAAGGAGCCGGACGAGGAGTCCGGACTGACGAGCAACAATGAGGAGAACTGATCGTGGCCGTTCCCAAGCGCCGTATGTCGCGCAGCAACACGCGCTCGCGTCGCTCGCAGTGGAAGGCCAGCGCGCCGTCCCTCGTGAGCTGCCCGCGTTGTCGTCAGCCGAAGCTGCCGCACACCGCCTGCTCGGTCTGCGGCACCTACAACGACCGTCAGGTCGTAGCCGTCTGACCGAGCTGACACCACCTCGGTTGTCCAGCACGGTGCGCTCCGCGGTCGCGCTGGTCTGCAGCGTCGATCCGGCGACGCTGGCTGCGGACACGACCCTGGACCTGCTCGACGCGGACTCGCTCGTGCGGGTCGGGATCGCCGACGTGGTCGAGGCCGAGCTCGCCCGCGACGGCATCGTCGTACACATCGACGACGCAACACTCGGCCGGGTGAGAACGCTCGGCGAGATCGACGCCTACCTGGCCAGTCAGCGCAGTGCCTGAGGGTGAAGCGGTCGCGGGACTGATCGCGACGCTCGGCGGAGACGTCGACCAGACGCTGGTCGAGCTGTCTGTCACGCATCGGTCGTTCGCCTACGAGAACGGCGGCGTGCCGACGAACGAGCGCCTGGAGTTTCTCGGCGACTCGGTCCTCGGCATCATCGTGACCGAGGAGCTCTACCGCCGCTTTCCCGACCTGCCGGAGGGGCAGCTGGCGAAGCTGCGCGCCGCGGTCGTCAACTCCCGCGCGCTGGCCGGAGTCGGCCGCGAGATCGGCCTCGGTGCCTATCTCAAGCTCGGCCGCGGCGAGGAGACGACCGGGGGCCGTGACAAGTCTTCGATCCTCGCGGATGCGCTGGAAGCGGTGATCGGCGCCTACTACCTCGATCGTGGCCTCGAGCCGACCCGGGCGCTCGTCCTGCGGCTTTTCGCCGCCGCGCTCGAGGGTGCCGCGGGGCTCGGCGCCGGCTTGGACTGGAAGACCTCGCTGCAAGAGCTCGGCGCCGAGCGGGGGATCGGTGCGCCGGAGTACGCCGTCGAGGAGAGCGGCCCGGACCACGCGAAGACGTTCCGCGCCACTGTGCTGCTCGGCGGAGCGCCGGTCGGTGAGGGCGTCGGCAACAGCAAGAAGGAAGCCGAGCAGAACGCCGCCGAGCAGGCATGGACGGCGCTGAGCGCCACGCCACCGGGCCGCGCGCACGCCGACCCGGCCCCGGCCAGTAGTGCCTGAGCTGCCAGAGGTCGAGACGGTTCGGGCCGGTCTCGAGAAGCGGGTGGTCGGCCGGCGGATCGCCGAGGTCGAGGTCTTCGGGCCCCGGACGCTGCGCCGCCACGCCGGCGGTGCGGACGACTTCGTCGCCCGGATGGCAGGGCGCCAGGTCGTGGCCGCGAAGCGGCGCGGGAAGTACCTCTGGCTGCCGCTGGACGACGGGTCGAACCTGCTGGCTCACCTCGGGATGTCCGGCCAGTTTCTGGCGGTCGACCCGCACGACCCGCCGAACCGTCATCTGCGCGCGCGTTGGCGGTTCGACGACGGAGGGCCGGAGCTGCGCTTCTGTGACCAGCGAACCTTCGGCGGGCTGGCCCTGGCCGATGAGAGCCTGACCGACGACGGCGTCCCGACGGTGCTCGCTCACGTCGCGCCCGATCCGCTCGAGCCTGCCTTCGACCCGCAGCGGTTCAGCGTCGCGCTCCGGCGCCGGCACACGGGGGTCAAGCGGGCGATCCTGGACCAGACCCTGATCTCGGGCATCGGCAACATCTACGCCGACGAGTCGTTGTGGCGCGCCCGGATGCATTTCGAGCGGCCGACGGACCGGCTTCGCCCCGCCGACGTGAGCCGGCTGCTGGACGCGGTCGACGCGGTGCTGCGCGAGGCGATCACGGCGGGCGGCACGTCCTTCGACGCGCTCTACGTCGCGGTCAACGGCGAAAGCGGGTGGTTCGAACGCTCGCTGGAGGTCTACGGGCGGGAAGGCCGGCCCTGCTCGAGGTGCGGCACCCCGATTGTGCGGGTGCAGTTCACGAACCGCTCGTCGTACCTGTGCCCGCGTTGTCAGCGCCCCCCGGTGCTCCGTGCCGGGAGCGGGCGAACGCGTGCTTGACCGGGTGATCGCGGCGCGTCACACTGGATATGTCGCGCCGAGATATGGACAGCGACGTCAGTTCAAATCGTCGGGGGACCCGACCCGGGCCGTAACGTGCTCAGCGGGTGCATCCGACATGTCCTCACCGTGGAGGATCGGCAAGGATGGCGAAAGCCCTGATGGGTCACGTCGGGACTGCTCTCGACGTACGGATGGCGGCCGAGTTGAAGCGCCTGCGCGACCGGGTCCGCGATCTCGAGAACGAGATCATCCGGCTGCGCGCCGAGAACGCTGAGCTGACGACCCTCGCCCGCGTGGACGAGGAGATGCTCAGACTCTCGGTTGAGCAGAGCCTTTCGGTTGAGCAGAGCCTTTCGGTCGGCGAGCAGTCCCGCGACCACGAGCCGGCGCTCACCTAGCCGCCGCTCACCTGATTTGCCCAGCTGTTGGGCTAGCGTTGCCTGCGGTCTTCCCCGCCTGACCGCCTCTCCCCGGGAGCTTCACGGGTGCATCTTGCGAGCTTGACCCTCCGGGGGTTCAAGTCCTTCGCGTCGTCGACCACGCTGCGGTTCGAACCCGGCGTGACGGCCATCGTCGGGCCGAACGGCTCCGGCAAGTCCAACGTCGTCGACGCGATCGCCTGGGTGCTCGGCGAGCAGGGCGCGAAGTCGCTTCGCGGCGGGAAGATGGAAGACGTCATCTTCGCCGGTACGGCGGGCCGGCCGGCGCTGGGTCGCGCCGAGGTCGTGCTGACGATCGACAACAGCGATGGGGCGCTGCCCATCGACTTCACCGAGGTCACGCTGTCGCGGATCATGTTCCGCAACGGCGGTTCGGAGTACGCCATCAACGGCTCTCCGTGCCGCCTGCTGGACATCCAGGAGCTGCTGTCGGACTCCGGGATCGGCCGCGAGATGCACGTGATCGTCGGGCAGGGCCAGCTCGACGCGATCCTGTCGGCGACTCCCGAGGAGCGTCGCGGGTTCATCGAGGAGGCAGCCGGCGTCCTCAAGCACCGCAAGCGCAAGGAGAAGGCGCTCCGCAAGCTCGACGCCATGCAGGTCAACCTCAACCGGCTGACGGACCTGACCGCGGAGCTCCGCCGTCAGCTCAAGCCGCTGGGGCAGCAGGCAGAGGTCGCCCGCCGCGCCTCGGTGATCCAGGCGGACCTGCGTGACGCCCGGTTGCGGATCCTCGCGGACGACCTGACGGTGCTCCGGGGGGCCCTCGACGCGGAGATCGCGGACGAGAGCGCGCTGCTGGCCCGCCGGGCGGCTGCCGAGGCAGCGCTGGCCGAGGCCTCCGGCCGCGAGCTCGCGCTCGACGCGACACTCGGCGAGCAGACGCCGCTGCTGGCGCGGGCACAGGAGACGTGGTACCGGCTGTCGAGCCTGCGAGAGCGGATGCGCGGCACGGCGTCCCTCGCCGCCGAGCGGCAGCGCAACAGCACGATGGCGGTCGACCTCGGTACGGGCGGGCGGGACCCGATGGCCTGGCAGGCCGAGATCGACCAGCTGAAGTCCGAAGGCAAGGAGGTCGAGGAGGTCCTCGCGGCCGACCGGGAACGCCTTGCCGCGATCGAGGCCGAGCGGATGCAGCTCGAGGCTTCGCTTACTGCCCAGGAGCAGGCGCTCGCCGCGGCTCGGCAGTCGTTCGCCGACCGGCGTGAAGGCCGGGTGCGGCTGCAGGGCGAGGTCGCGGCCCTGCGCACTCGGGCGCAGGCGGCAGAGGACGAGATCGGGCGGCTGTCGGTCGCGCTGGAAGCAGCCCAGGAGCGCGCGGCGAAGGCCGCCGCCGAGTTCGCGGCGCTGGAAGGCGAGGTTGCCGGCCTCGACGCCGGCGAGATCGACTTGGACGCGGCGCACGAGACCGCCGCCGCTGCGCTGGCACGCGCCGAGGAGACCCTCGCCGCACTGCAAGAGGAAGAGCACGAGGTCGAGCGCCAGCGCAGTGCCGCGGCGGCGCGGCGAGACGCGCTCGCGCTGGGACTCGACCGCAAGGACGGCGCGGGCACCTTGCTCGCCGCCGGCGCACGCCTGGCCGGCGTGCTCGGCACGGTCGCCGAGCTGGTGCGCGTCGAGGCCGGGTACGAAGCCGCGGTCGCTGCCGCGCTCGGCGTGGCTGCCGATGCGGTTGCGGTACGAAGCCTCGCGGACGCCGCGGAGGCGATCGCGTTGCTGAAGAGCGAGGACGGTGGTCGCGCCGGCCTGCTCGTCGGCGGCGCAGAAGCTCCGCCGGGTTCTGCGATCGACGTCGCGGCCGGCGCCCGCACGGCGTTGAGCGTCGTGGCAGCTGACACGACGCTGCTCGGAGCGCTGTCCCGGCTGCTCGACGCCACAGTCGTCGTCGACGACGCGGAGGCGGCGCAACGTGTGGTGGCGGCAAATCCGGCGCTTCGGGCAGTCACCCGGGACGGCGACGTGTTCGGCATCGGGTGGTCTGCGGGAGGCTCGAGCTCGACGCCTTCGTTGCTGGAGATCCGCGCGGCGCACAGCGAGGCCGAGGAGCTGCTCGGTGATCTCTCGCGCCGCGCCGACCAGCTGCGCTTCGCGCTCTCCGGCGCGATCGAGGAGGTCGCGGCTCGCCGCGACGACCTCGAGGCCGCGGTCAGCGCCCTTCACGAGTCCGACGCCCGCCTCGCAGCCGTGGCCGAGCGCCTCGGCCAGCTCGGCGCGGCTGCCCGGGCCACGGCGGGCGAGAGCGAGCGCCTGGTCCGGGCCGTCGAGGAGGCATCTCAGGCGCGTGACCGCGACCTCGCAGGCCTGAGCGCGCTCGAGGAGCGGCTCGCCGCCGCCGAGGCGACCCCTGAGGAGGCGATCCCCGACGAGGGCGAGCGTGACCGCATCGCCGAGCTGGTCGTGGCAACACGGGCCCGCGAGCTCGAAGCCCGTCTGGCCGTGCGAACCGACGAGGAGCGGCGCTCGGCGCTGGCTGCGCGAGTCGTAGCGCTCGAGTCGGCAGCCGAAGCCGAGCGCGCTGCGCGCGAGCGCGCCGCAGAGCTCGTGCGACGTCGCGCCCGCGAAGCGGTGGTCGCGGCGGCGGTGTCGACGGTTGCCAAGGAGGCCCTCGAGGCGCTGGAGCGCTCGCTCGACGCGGCCGCGGCGCAGCGTGGCGCGATCGAGCAGCAGCGCACGGTGACCGAAGGCGAGCTGCTCGCGGTCCGCGCGTCGGTGCGTGACCTCTCCGCCGAGCTGGAGACGCTGACCGGAGCCGTCCATCGCGACGAGGTGGCGCGAGCCGAGCAGCGGCTTCGGATCGAGGCGCTCGAGGCGAAGGTCGCCGAGGAGTTCGGGGTCGAGGCGGAGACGCTGCTCGCGGAGTACGGACCGGACGTCGCCGTACCGCCGTCCGCCGACGCGCCCGAAGGCGCGGTCGCTACGCCCTACGACCGCGCGGTTCAGGAGAAGCGCTGGAAGGCCGCCGAACGCGCCCTCGCGCTGCTCGGCAAGGTCAACCCGCTCGCGCTGGAGGAGTTCGCGGCCCTTGAGGAGCGGCACAAGTTCCTTTCCGACCAGCTCGAGGACCTCAAGGCCTCCCGCCGTGACCTGCTGCTGGTGGTCAAGGAGGTCGACGACCGGGTCGAGCAGGTCTTCCGCGAGGCCTACGAAGACGTCGCCCGAGAGTTCGAGACGGTGTTCTCGACGCTGTTCCCCGGCGGCTCCGGGCGTCTGGTGCGTACTGATCCCAACGACTGGTTGCTCACCGGGGTAGAGGTCGAAGCCCGGCCTCCCGGCAAGAAGGTGAAGCGGCTCTCGCTGCTGTCCGGCGGGGAGCGGTCGCTGACCGCGATCGCCTTGCTCGTGGCCATCTTCCGGGCTCGGCCGTCGCCGTTCTACGTCCTTGACGAGGTCGAGGCAGCCCTCGACGACCGCAACCTGCTGCGTCTGGTCGGGCTGCTCACGGAGCTGAAGTCGACCTCGCAGCTCATCGTCGTGACGCACCAGAAGCGCACGATGGAGGTTGCCAACTGCCTGTATGGCGTCTCGATGCGCGGCGACGGGATCACCGAGGTGATCAGTCAGCGGCTGCGTGAACCCGAACCGGAGCCTGTCTGATGGTCTTCCTGATAGTCGGCATCGTCGTTGCAGTTCTGATCGTCGGTGCCGGACTCGGCCTTGTCCTCGCGCCGTCGCGACGGCGTTCCTGCACGCTCGAGGCTCCGGTCGCGCCCCCTGCACCGCCGGTGGTCGCGCCACCCGCACCGCCGCCACCGGCGCAAGCCCCGCCCGCACCGGCGCCCGCGGCTGAAGCGCCGCCGGCACCGGCGCCGCCCACTGCACCGGCTACCGAAGCGCCGCCAGCCGAGGTTGCGCCCCCCGCGCCGCAGATCGAGGTCCCCGAACCGTCAGCCGGCAGGCTGGTGCGGCTTCGCGGGCGCCTGTCCGGCTCCCAGACCGCCCTGGGGCGCGGGCTGCTGGCCCTGCTGTCCCGGGACTCGATCGACGAAGAGGTGTGGGAAGAGGTCGAGGACACCCTTCTCACTTCCGATGTCGGCCTGGCGGCCACCAACGAGATCGTCGGTTCGCTGCGTGAGCAGGTTCGCGTGATGGGGACCCGCTCGGGTGAGGACGTGCGCGCGATGCTGCGCGACGCGCTCCTCACCGTGATCGGTCGCGACACCGACCGCGCCTTGCACACCGCCGCACACGACGGTCATCCCGGCGTGGTGCTGGTGGTCGGCGTCAACGGCACCGGCAAGACCACGACGTGCGGGAAGCTCGCGCGCGTCATCGTCGGTGACGGCGGGACGGTCCTCCTCGGCGCCGCCGACACGTTTCGGGCGGCCGCGGCCGACCAGCTCACCACATGGGGCGAGCGCGTGGGCGCGTCTGTCGTGAGGGCTCCCGAAGGTGCCGATCCGGCCAGCGTCGCGTTCGACGCCGTCCACGACGGCACCGAGCGGGGCGTGGACACCGTCGTCATCGACACCGCGGGTCGGCTGCACACGAAGACCGGGCTCATGGACGAGCTCGGGAAGGTCAAGCGAGTCGTCGAGCGGCAGTGCGCCGTCGACGAGGTACTGCTGGTGCTCGACGCCACAACCGGCCAGAACGGGCTGGTCCAGGCCCGCGTGTTCGCCGAGGTCGTCGACGTCACGGGCATCGTGCTCACCAAGCTCGACGGCACCGCCAAGGGCGGGATCGTGATCGCCGTACAGCGCGAGCTGGGCGTGCCGGTCAAGCTGGTCGGCCTCGGCGAGGGACCGGACGACCTCGCGCCTTTCGATCCGGAGGTCTTCGTCGACGCATTGCTCGGCGAGTAGCGCCAGCCGTGGCCGGTCTGTTCCGCGAGCAGGTCGCGGTGACCTACATCGACCCCGACAACAACGAGATCGCGACTTGCTGGGAGACCTCGCCGCTACCGCGGGCCGGTGAGAACGTGCGCATCGCGGGCGTGCCCTACCTCGTGGAACGAGTGGGCTACGACCTGCCAGTCGACCGAATCGAACGGATCTGGATCGTCCTGCGACCGGCCTGACCAGGCCGCTGCCTGCCAGAGCCGCTCGGCGGACGCTTCGTAACATCCGCGAAATCGTCCGCGTCGTTTGCTGAAACCTGCCCCTCACAGACTGCTGAGCGACGAAGGGTCGGGCGTCGGGTCATCCTGCCGCGTTCTCCGGCTGCCTGTCGCCACACGATGGAGGGTTGATGGAAGACGGCTACTACGCCTGGATGATCGTAGCCACCGCGCTCGTTCTCATGATGACGACTCCGGCGCTCGCGTTCTTCTACGGAGGGATGACGCGCAGCAAGTCGACGCTCAACATGATGATGATGTCGTTCACCGCGATGGGTGTCGTCGGCATCGCCTTCGTGCTCTGGGGCTGGTCGATGGGCTGGGGCGGCGACGGCGTCGGGAACGGCAACGGGAAGCTGATCGCGAGCCCGGCGGACACGTTCGGGTTGCTGCATGTGTCGAGCTCGAACTTCGTGTTCGTGCTCTTCCAGCTCACGTTCGCGGTGATCACCGTGGCGCTGATCTCCGGTTCGATCGCCGACCGCGTGAAGATGTCCTCCTGGATCATCTTCTCGCTGCTGTGGGTCACCTGCGTCTATGTCGTCGTCGCCCACAACGTCTGGGGCGGGGGCTGGTTCTACTCGCACTTCCCGAACCTCGACTACGCCGGTGGGACCGTCGTACACATCAACGCCGGTGTGGCGGGCGGCGTTCTCGCGCTCGTGATGGGCAAGCGCGTCGGCTGGCCGAAGAACCCGGGCAAGCCGCACAACGTGACCCTCACGATGCTCGGCGCCGGCCTGCTGTGGTTCGGCTGGTACGGCTTCAACGTCGGGTCGATCGTCTTCAACGCGGGCGGCAGCGGCAACCCGTGGGACAAGATCGGCAGCTGCAAGGGCGACACCACGTGCCAGTTCATCACCCAGTTCACGCACGAGACCGGCGTGACCTTCATGAACACGACGGTCGCGACGATGGCCGCGATGCTCGCCTGGCTACTGGTCGAGCGGATTCACCGCGGCAAGGCGACGTCGCTTGGCGCGGCCTCCGGTGTGGTCGCCGGGCTGGTCGCGATCACGCCTTCCTGCGGGTCGGTCAACACCCTCGGCGCGCTCTGCGTGGGTGCGATCGCCGGCGCCGTCTGCGCCGTGGCGATCAACTTGAAGTACAAGATCGGCCTGGACGACTCGCTCGACGTTGTCGGCGTCCACCTCACCGGAGGCATCATCGGCGCACTGCTGATCGGGTTCTTCGGCACCGTGAAGTCGCCGCAGGGCATCGACGGCCTGTTCCCCAGCGGCGGTGGCGGTCTGTTCTACGGCGGCAACGCGACGCTGCTGTGGCACCAGTTCCTCGGCGTGCTGTTCACTATCGTCTGGTGCGGAGTGGTGACGTTGATCATCGCCCTGCTGATCAAGCACACGATCGGCTGGCGGGTCACCTCCGCGGCAGAAGTGGAAGGCATCGACGTGAATGAGCACGGGGAGTCGGCGTACGACTGGGGCGCCGGCGCCGCGGCTCCGTCCGCGCCGCTCGGCAGCCCGATCCCGTCCCCGTCGTTCGGTCACCGCACGGAGGTGCAGGCGTGAAGCTCGTCACCGCGATCATCAAGCCGTTCAAGCTCGAGGACGTGAAGAGCGCGCTCGAAGCGTTCGGCATCGCCGGGCTGACCGTCAGCGAGGTCCAGGGATTCGGTCGCCAGAAGGGCCACACCGAGGTGTACCGCGGTGCGGAGTACCGGGTGGACTTCGTCCCGAAGATCCGCATCGAGGTCGTCGTCGATGACGCGGATGCCGAGGGGGTGGTGGGGGTGGTCGTGAAGGCCGCCGCTACCGGCGAGATCGGCGACGGCAAGGTCTGGGTGACGCCGGTCGAGCAGATCGTGCGGGTCCGGACCGGCGAGAAGGGCGCGGACGCGCTCTAGCCCGAAGTTCGACCGATGTGCACGGCGGCGGGCTCTAGGCTCGCCGCCGTGCACATCGATGGGGGAGACACCGCCTGGGTGCTCGGAAGCACCGGACTCGTCCTGTTCATGACGCCGGGGCTGGCCTTGTTCTACGGCGGCATGATCCGTTCGAAGAACGTCCTCGCCATGCTGGTCGCGAACTTCGCGACGATCGCCGTGGTGAGCATCGTCTGGGCCGTGGCGGCGTACTCATTGGCGTTCGGACCGAGCACCGGAGGTGGGTTCCTCGGCACGCTCCACCTCGCCGGCCTGGCCCATGCCGACCAGCCGGTGCCGGGCCTGCACCTCACCGTCCCGCCGCTGGCCTTCGCGGCGTTCCAGATGATGTTCGCGGTCATCACCGCCGCGCTGCTCACCGGGACCGTCGCCGAGCGCGCGAAGTTCGGCGGGTTCCTCGTGTTCGCCGCGCTCTGGGTGGTGGTGGTCTACGCACCGATCGCTCACTGGGTCTTCTCACCGCACGGCTGGCTCGCTCATAGGGGTGTGCTCGACTTCGCCGGCGGCAACGTCGTCGAGATCGACTCGGGTGCCTCGGCGCTCGCGCTGGCACTCGTCATCGGCCGACGGCACGGCTGGCCCCGAGAGATCGTCGCCCCGCACTCGCTGCCGTTCACGATGCTCGGCGCCGGCATCCTGTGGTTCGGGTGGTTCGGCTTCAACGCAGGATCGGCGCTGTCCTCGGGCGCCCTCGCGTCCCAGGCGCTGGTCGGCACCCAGCTGGCCGCCTGCGCCGGCCTGCTTGCCTGGTGCGGCCTGGAGAAGGCCAGGACCGGCCACGCCACGACCCTCGGTGCCGCCTCGGGTGCGGTCGCCGGCCTGGTCGCGATCACGCCGGCGGCCGGATACGTCAACAGCATGGCCGCGATCCTGATCGGTGCCGCCGGCGGCGTGGTCGCGCTGTTCGCGGTCAACCTGAAGCATCGCGGCGGGTACGACGACGCGCTCGACGTTGTCGGCGTGCACGGCGCCGCCGGCGTAGTGGGCACCCTCCTCGTCGGGGTGTTCGCCAGCAAGGTGGTGAACCCGGCGATCCGATACGACGGGCTCGTCGACGGTGGCAGCGCCCACCTGCTTGCGGTCCAGGCGCTTGCGGTCGTGGTCACGATCGCTTGGGCATTCACCATCACCGGCGTCGTCGCGACCGTTGTGCAGCGCACCATCGGTCTGCGGGTCAGCGAGTCTGACGAGCTCGAGGGTCTGGACACGACGATCCATGCGGAGTCGGCGTACGAGTTCGGCAACTCCCGCGCCGTGCGCCTCGGCCACTAGCTGACCTCATGTCCGACGACCCGTCCGGCGAGCTCCGCGAAGCGCGTTCCGCGGTTCTTGCTACTGGCGGCCTGTCTGGCGCGCAGCTTCGCGAGGCGTTGACCGTTGCCGCCGACGAGTGGATGTCGACACGGCTCGCGGACGTGCCGGGGGTGGCGCTCGCCGCCGTCGGCGGCTACGGGCGGCGAGAGCTCGCCCCTGGCAGTGATCTCGACGTCGTACTGCTGCACGCGCCGGGCGCGGACGTCTCGGAGCTTGCGAACTCGCTGTGGTACCCGATCTGGGACGCGGGCGTCGGGCTGGACCACTCGGTACGCACGGTCGATGAGGCGCTATCGGTTGCCCGTGAGGACCTCAAGGCGGCGCTCGGCCTGCTCGACGTGAGGCACGTCGCCGGTGACTCCGAGCTGACCGGTGCGCTCCGGGAGCAGGTCTACGCGGCCTGGCGCAAGGACTCCCGCCGCCGCTTGCCCGAGCTGGTCGAGGCGGTCGCCGAGCGCGCGCAGCGGATGGGCGAGCTCGCCTTCCTGCTCGAGCCCGACCTCAAGGAGGCTCGCGGCGGCATCCGCGACGTGCATGCCATCACCGCCATCGCGGCAGCTTGGGTCGCGGATGCTCCGAGCGCTGCGGTCCGCGAGGCGTACGAATGGCTGCAGGACGTCCGGTGCGAGCTGCATCGCCGTTCGTCGCGAGGTAGCGACCGGCTGGTGGCCCAGGAGCGGATCCCTGTGGGGAAGGCGCTCGGCGTCGACGACCCGGACCAGCTGATGCGGCGGGTGTTCGAAGCCGGGCGCACGATCGCGTTCGCGGTCGACGAGGCCTGCCGGCGCGCAACGGTCGCCTCCCGTCCGGTGCGCCGATGGGGAAGGCGGGCAGCTCCAGTCCGCAGGCCGCTCGCCGACGGCGTAGTGGAGCAGGACGGCGAGGTCCACCTCGCCAGGGATGCCGACCCCGGCGGCGACCCGGTCCTGGCGCTGCGCGTTGCGGCTGCTGCGGCTCAGGCAAACCTGCCGATAGCGGCGAGCGTCACCGCGCGTCTGGCCACCGCGTCGTCGGCGTTGCCCGTGCCCTGGCCTGCCGAAGCCCGCGACGCCTTCGTCGCGGTCCTCGGCGCCGGCCGGCCGGCGGTCGCGGTGTTCGAAGCACTCGACCAGGCGGGGATGCTGGTCCGGCTGATTCCGGAGTGGGACGCGGTGCGCTGCAAGCCGCAGCACAACGCGGTGCACCGCTTCACCGTCGACCGCCACCTGATCGAGGCGGCGGTCGAGGCATCGGCGCTCACGCGCCGCGTGGCACGACCTGACCTGCTGCTGCTCGGAGCCTTGCTCCACGACATCGGGAAGGGCTTTCCCGGCGACCACACCCAAGCGGGTGTCGAACGAGTCCCGGTAATCGCCCGTCGGATGGGGCTGTCGGAGGAGGAGACCGCTGTCGTCACCTCCTTGGTGCATCACCATCTCCTGCTTCCTGACACCGCCACCCGGCGCGACCTCGCCGACCCCGCCACGATCGAGATCGTCACCCGCGCGGTCGGCGATGTCGCAACGCTGGAGCTGCTCCACGCGCTGACGATCGCCGACGCCGCGGCAACCGGTCCGGCCGCCTGGAGCGACTGGAAGGCCGGTCTCGTGGCCGAGCTGGTCCGCCGGGCTACGGCGTCGTTGGCGGGCGAGCACGTCGCGGAGTTCGAGGCGGTCACCGACGAGCAGCGCGCGCTAGCCGATGCCGGAGAGCTGGCCGTGGCGCTCAACGGCACCCAGCTGACGATCGTTGCGCCCGACCGGCCAGGTCTGATGGCGCGTTGGGCTGGTGTCGTTGCGCTGAACCGGCTCACCGTCCGCTCCGCGACCGCGACCTTCTCGGCGACCCCGGCCGGCCGCATGGCGATCACGACGCTGGAGGTCGCGCCGAAGTTCGGCTCGATGCCCGATGTCGATGCACTCGCGGCGGACGTCCGCCGGGCGTACGACGACACCCTGCAGCTCGAGGCCCGACTGCAACAGCGCGAGCAGACCTATGAGACTGCTGCCGTCGCGGCCGCCCCGCCGATGATCCTGTGGTTCGACGACGAGTCGCATCACTCGACGATCGTCGAGGTGCGCACCCACGACTCCGAGGGTCTGCTGCACCGCCTGACGAAGGTTCTCGCGGCAGAGGGTCTCGACGTCCGGTCGGCGCGCATCCAGACCCTCGGCGCCGAGGTCGTCGATGCCTTCTACGTGGTCGACTCCGCGGGCCGCAGCATCGACGACCCGAGCCGGCGGGCGGCTATCGACGCGGCGCTGATCGCGGTCTGCTAGCCGTCGAGTCGCGTCATGACGGTCGGTGCCATCAGGACGTCGCTGGCACACAGCGCGACGACGGCCGCGAGGTCCGTGGGCAGGAAGCCGCTGCCACCGGAGATCCCGCGATGCCGCACGCCGTCTGGCATGTCGAGGCGCTCGACCACAGAGCCGGCTTCGACGAGGACCCCGCGCCGGCGTGCGGCCATGTCCGGCAGCAGCGCCGACAGCATCAGCGCGCGTGCGGCCGGCGGGGCGATCACCACGCCGATGTCGATCGGGCCGAGCCGTTGCTCGATGTGCGGCCTGACCCGTTCCCAGGTGTCGAGCTGCGTCGGGTCGGCCACGATCCCCATCGACTTCAGCTGCATGGCGTCCGCGTGCTGCACCACTTCGTCCACAACCCCGCGGTCGTCCACGACGACCGCGCACAGCACGCCGTTGTCCGACAAGACGGTGCCGACCCGCTTCAGCACTGATGCCGTGCCGGCGATCACCGCCACCTTCCCGGCCAGATCCGGGTAGCGCGCCTGCCAGGCGGGCCGCCCGACCTCACTCGTCACATCGGCATTGTGCGTCGTAGCGTGCGGCCCATGACCGCTGAGGCTCCCACGAACATGCTCGACGCCTTCATCCGCACCGTCGGCCGGGACGCCGACGAGATCGCGATCCGGGAGCTGCGCGGTGAGCAGATCACCTGGTCGCAGTACGCCGAGCGGGCGGCACGCTTCGCAGGCGGTCTGGTCGCGCTCGGTGTCCGGCCGGGGGACCGCGTCGTGCTGATGTTGCGCAACCGCGCGGAGTTCCACATCGCCGACGTGGCCGTGCTCGCGGCCGGTGCCACTCCGATCTCGATCTACAACTCCTCGTCCCCGGAGCAGATCGCCTACCTCGTCAACCACTGCAAGGCATCGGTCGCCGTGGTCGAGGACGGGGACTTCGTCCAGCGAGTGCTCGAGGCCGCTGCCGACTGCCCGATGCTGAGCAACGTCGTCGTACTCGGCGACGCGCCGGCCGGGTCCGTCCGGTGGGACGAGGTCGCGGCCGCTGATCCGGTCGACCTGAGCCGCAGGGCTGATGCGATCGGCCCGGAGGATCTGATCACCGTGATCTACACCTCGGGCACCACCGGCCCTCCCAAGGGGGTGATGCTCAGCCATGCCAACGTCGTGGCGGCGTCGTCGTACCTGGAGCACTTCACTGGTCGAGCCACCGACACGGGCCGGTGCCTGATCTCCTACCTCCCGATGGCGCACGTCGCGGAGCGAATGGTGTCCCACTACCATCCGCTGAGGCGCGGCGGAACCGCGGTGCCGCTGGCCGACCTCAACCAGCTGCCCGCCTATCTCGCGGAGGTGCATCCCGACGCGCTGTTCGGCCCGCCGCGGGTGTGGGAAAAGATCGTGGCCGGCATCAAGGGCCAGGTCGCGGCTCGCGACGAGCAGACTCGCGCCCGATTCGCGGACGCGTTGAAGGTCGGCCGGGAGGTCCAGCAGCTGCGCGGTCGCGGCGAGGAGCTTCCCGCCGAGCTGGCGGCGACCTGGGAGTTCGTCGATGCGATGGCGTTCGCGCCGATCCGGCAGGCCGTCGGCCTCGACAAGTGCGAGTTCGTCTTCTCTGGCGCCGCCCCGGTGCCCGCCGAAGTCATCGACTTCCTGCGCGACATCGGCTTGCCGATGAGCGAGGTCTACGGCATGAGCGAGAACTGCGGCGGGATGACCTGGGAGCCGTTTCTGGTCAAGCCCGGCAAGGTCGGCAGGGCATACCCGGGCATCGAGGTCGTCACGGCAGACGACGGCGAGATCCTCTGCCGTGGTCCGATCGTCTTCAGTGGCTATCTCGACGACCCGCAGCGCACCGCCGAGACGCTCGACCAAGACGGCTGGCTCCACACCGGCGACATCGGCGAGTTCGACGAGGACGGCTACCTCAAGATCGTCGACCGCAAGAAGGAGCTGATCATCACCGCGGGCGGCAAGAACGTCTCACCGGCCAACGTCGAGGCCGTGCTCAAGACCGTTCCGCTCGTGGCCCAGGCGATGGCGATCGGCGACGGCCGCCCGTACCTTGTCGCGCTCCTCACGCTCGACCCCGACTCGGTCGCGGCACGCTTTCCCGGTCGCTCGCTTGCGGACGTCTCGAGCGACCCTGACGTTGCGCGGGAGATCGCGGACGGCGTGGCGATCGCGAACCAACGACTCTCGCGCGTCGAACAACCGCGCCGGATGGCGGTGCTCGGCGAGGAGTGGCTGCCGGACTCCGACGTGCTCACTCCCACGATGAAGCTGAAGCGGCGCGGCCTGATGGATCGGTACGGCGAGCTGGTGGAGGCGCTGTACGCCGGCGCCGGCATCGAGATCAGCGCCGCGCCCGAGGCGGCAACTGTCTAGCCCGTAGCCTGGCAGCGCGATGTTCGACACTCTCTCCGACCGGCTCGAGTCGGTCTTCACCTCGCTGCGGGGCAAGGGACGACTCTCCGACGCCGACATCGATGCGACCGCGCGCGAGATCCGGATCGCCCTGCTCGAGGCCGACGTGGCGCTGCCGGTCGTCAAGGAGTTCATCGCCGCGATCAAGGAGCGGTCTCGGGGCGCTGCGGTCAGCCAGGCCCTCAACCCGGCACAGCAGGTCATCAAGATCGTCAACGAGGAGCTCGTCGCCATCCTCGGCGGCGAGACCCGCACGATTACGTTGGCGAAGGCGCCCCCTACCGTCGTCATGCTCGCCGGCCTGCAGGGCGCCGGCAAGACCACGCTCGCCGGAAAGCTCGGCCGCTGGCTCAAGCAGCAGCGTCACGCTCCGCTTCTGGTCGCCGCCGACCTCCAGCGTCCGAACGCCGTCGACCAGCTGAAGGTCGTCGGCGGTCAAGCCGGCGTCGACGTATTCGCCCCCGAGCCGGGCAACGGCACCGGTGATCCGGTCGCGGTCGCGAGGGCGGCGATCGAGCACGCCCGGCGCATGGGTCACGACGTAGTCGTCGTGGACACCGCCGGGCGGCTCGGCATCGACGTCGAGATGATGGCGCAGGCGGCCGCGATCTGCGATGCCGTGCAGCCCGACGAGACGCTGTTCGTCGTCGACGCGATGATCGGTCAGGACGCGGTGACCACCGCGGAGGCGTTCCGCGACGGGGTCGGCTTCACCGGAGTCGTGCTGACCAAGCTCGACGGCGATGCACGCGGCGGCGCAGCGCTCTCCGTTGCGAACGTCACCGGCCGCCCCATCATGTTCGCCTCGACGGGGGAGAAGCTCGAGGACTTCGACGTCTTCCATCCCGAGCGGATGGCCTCGCGGATCCTCGGGATGGGCGACGTCCTCACGCTCATCGAGCAGGCGGAGCGGACTTTCGAGGCCGACGAGGCCGAGCGCATGGCCGAGAAGATGCTCGGCGGCGGCGAGCTCACGCTCGAGGACTTCCTCGAGCAGATGCAGATGGTTCGGCGCATGGGCCCGATCGGGAACCTGCTCGGCATGCTGCCCGGCATGGGCCAGATGAAGGACGCGATCGCCCAGATCGACGACCGCGACCTGGACCGGATCACCGCAATCATCCGATCGATGACACCTGCCGAACGTCAGGACCCGAAGATCCTCAATGGGTCGCGGCGGTTACGGATCGCGCGCGGCTCGGGTACGACGGTGACCGAGGTCAACCGGCTGGTCGAGCGGTTCTTCGAGGCCCGCAAGATGATGAAGCAGATGGCCGGCGGGATGCCCGGCATGCGCAGGGCGTCGAACCGCAAGGGGGGCAAGAACAAGAAAAGCGGGTCCAAGCGCGGGCGCGCTCCGATGCGTGGCGGCGCGATGCCTCCCAACTTGCAGCTGCCCCCGGGCCTGAAGCTCCCGCCAGGCCTCTCGCCCGACCTGTCGAACCTGAAGCTTCCCGGTTCCGAGTGAACCTGCGGGCGATCGACGCCGATAGATAGCCCATGGATCAGTGCACGGGCTGCGGCGCGACATTGCCGCCTGCCGCGACCTGGTGCACGCAGTGCTTCGCGGTGATCGGGCCCACCGCCTCGGCGCCGGCACCGACCGTGCTCCCGGGTGCCGTCGCGCCCGCGCGGGCTGCTGGCGACGCCGGCTACTCGATCATGTCCGGGGACCGGCAGCAGGCCGCAGCCCGCCCGCCGACGCCCATGGTTAAGACCCGTTGGCGCAAGACACCCACGACGTTCGGTCCGGTTGGCCGGCTGGTGTGCACCTTCCTGCTCATCGTCCCGGTGCCGCTGCTCGTCGTCGGCGTGGTGGTCAGTGGTGGCTTGGAGATCGTGGGCGCGGGGATCTGGATCCTGGTCATCATGCCGTGGGCGCTGCGGGACATCTGGAAAGCAGGCCAGCTCCCGGCCGGGTAGACTCCTTCGGCGCGGCGCATGGACGTTCGCGCCCGGATCCATCCGGATTTAAATCAGCTTTTGGAGAGCATCGCCCCGTGGCAACCAAGATCAGGCTCATGCGGCTCGGCAAGATCCGCGCGCCGTACTACCGCATCGTCGTCGCCGACTCCCGCACCAAGCGGGACGGTCGGGTCATCGAGACGATCGGCAAGTACCACCCCAAGGCTGAGCCGTCGCTCATCGAGGTCGACTCCGACCGGGCGCGGTACTGGCTGTCGGTGGGCGCTCAGCCGACAGAGCCGGTTGCGGCGATCCTGAAGTTGACGGGGGACTGGCAGGCATACAAGGGCCTTCCTGCCCCGACCGAGGGGGTTCGCACGGCGTCGCCGAAGGAGGACCGCAAGGCTGCCTTCGAGGCCGCGGCGAAGGAGACCCACGACGAGGCGCCCGCCAAGAAGGCACCGGCGAAGAAGGCGGCCGCCAAGAAGGCCGCTCCCGCTGGGGACACCGCGGCAGCGGAGCCTCCGGCTGACGACGCAGCGACCGCAGAGCCTCCGGCTGAGGAGGCAGCGACGGCAGAGTCTCCCGCCGAGGAGACCGCGGCCGAGGCACCCGCCGCAGAGGCCGAGGCGCCCGCTGAGGACGCTGCCCCCGCCGACGAACCAGCGGCTGCGGAGTAATGCTCACTGAGGCGCTCGACCACCTCGTCCGGGGCATCGTCGACCATCCGGACGACGTCCAGGTCGATCTCCGCGAGCGCCGGGGTGGCAAGGTCCTCGAGGTGCGGGTCCACCCTGACGATCTCGGCAAGGTGATCGGACGGGCCGGGCGCACCGCGAAAGCTCTGCGTTCGGTGATGACGGGGCTGGGCGGCAAGGGCGTACGCGTCGACCTGGTCGACTAGTCGCCGCGACACCCGCACGGTTGGGCGCCGATGCAGCTCGTAGTCGGACGGATCGCGAAGGCTCACGGCATCGCCGGCGAGGTGGCGGTCGACGTGCGTACGGACGACCCGGAGCACCGCTTCGCAGTGGGCTCGTCGCTGGACACCGATCCCGCTGACCGCGGGCCACTGGTCGTCAGCCGCTCGCGATGGCACTCCGGCCGGCTCCTGGTCAGTTTCGTCGGGGTTGCCGACCGCACTGCCGCCGAGCTCCTCCGGGGAACGATGCTGGTCGCGGACTCGGCAAGCAGCCAGTCGGCGGGAGATGACGACGACTTCTGGGATCACGACCTGATCGGCTTGACCGCGGTGCTGGTCGACGGTGCGGTAGTCGGGACCGTCAGCGACGTCCTCCACCCGCCGGGCCCGGACGTCCTGGTGATCGCGCGGCCGGGACAGGACGATGCGCTCGTGCCGTTCGTACGCGAGATCGTGCCCAGCGTGGACCGGCCGGCCGGTCGCGTCGTGCTCGATCCTCCGGAAGGTCTTCTCGAGCTCTGATGCGGATCGACCTGATCACGATCTTCCCGGCGTACTTCGCGCCGCTGTCGGTGTCCTTGCTGGGCAAGGCTCACGAACGCGGCGACGTCGAGCTGCGGGTACACGACCTGCGCGACCACACCGACGACGTGCACCGGACGGTCGACGACTCCCCGTACGGCGGTGGGCCGGGGATGCTGATGCGCCCGGAGCCGTGGGGGCGGGCGCTGGATGCGCTGCTCCAGGACCCTCCCGAGAGCGGAGGCCGGCCGCTGCTGGTCCTGCCGACGCCGGCGGGCGAGCCGTTCACGCAGGCTCACGCGCGGACCTGGACGACGCGCAGCTGGCTGGTCATCGGATGCGGGCGTTACGAGGGAATCGACGCTCGAGTGCCAATCGACGCTGCACGGCGCATGGACGTCGCGGAAGTCTCGATCGGTGACTACGTCCTGGCCGGGGGCGAGGCTGCCGCGCTCGTCATCGTCGAGGCGGTGGTGCGGCTGCTTCCCGGCTTCATGGGAAATCCCGAGTCCCCACGAGACGACTCGTTCTCCGAAGGCGTCGGCCTCGAGGCCCCGTCGTACACCCGGCCCGCCATGTGGCGAGGTCTCGAGGTGCCGGAGATCCTCCGGTCCGGCGACCACGCTGCGATTGCGCGGTGGCGGGCGGAGCAGTCGCACCGGCTCACCGAGCAGCGGCGGCCCGACCTGCTCGGCTGACGCGATTTTCCGGTCGGGGCGTCGCTGTGGCAGAGTGGATGGACCGCCTGACCCGACCGCGCCGCTCTGCGCGTGTCTTTCGAACGAGGAATCCACCATCATGCAGACGCTCGACGCGATCGACGCCGCCTCGCTGCGCAGCGACATTCCGGCCTTCCGCCCCGGTGACACCGTCAAGGTTCACGTCCGGGTCGTCGAGGGCAACCGGACTCGCGTTCAGGTCTTCCAGGGCGTCGTGATCCGCCGCCACGGTGGCGGGGTGCGCGAGACGTTCACCGTCCGGAAGGTGAGCTTCGGCGTGGGCGTGGAGCGCACGTTCCCGGTGCACTCGCCGATCGTCGACCACCTCGAGGTCGTCACCCGCGGTGACGTCCGCCGCGCGAAGCTGTACTACCTGCGCGACCTGCGCGGCAAGAAGGCCAAGATCACGGAGCGCCGCGACGCCACGACGGCGAGCTGACCTGCCCGCCGATTCGTGAGCGCGTCCGAAGCCGAGGTCGAATCGCATCCTGACCCCGGGCCTGACGACGGACCGGCGGACAAGACTGGATCCGACCACGGTTCGTTCTGGCGGGAGCTGCCGTTTCTCGTCTTGATCGCGCTGGTTCTCGCGCTGCTGATCAAGACCTTCCTGGTCCAGGCGTTCTACATCCCGTCGGCCTCGATGGAGAACACCCTGCAAGGCGGCGGGGACTTCGCCAACTCGGCGGCGACCGGCAAGCACCCCTACGACCGGGTCCTCGTCAACAAGCTGGTCTACGACTTCCGATCGCCCAAGCGTGGCGAGATCATCGTGTTCAAGAAGCCGCCAGGCTGGCCGAACGAGTCGGACTTCACGACGCCCAGCAACCCGGTGCTGCGCTTCTTCCACGACATCGGCTCGGCGATCGGCATCGCGCCCTCAGGCGGCAGCGACTTCATCAAGCGCGTGATCGGCGTCGGCGGAGACACGATCTCCTGCCAGAACGACGTGCTCTCGGTCAACGGACACGTCCTGCACGAGAGCTACCTGTACCCGGGCTCGCACCCGTGCTCGGCTGGCAACTTCGACAACACCACGAAGGTGGTTCCGAAGGGCGAGCTGTTCGTGATGGGCGACCACCGCGACGACTCCGACGACTCCCGCGTCAACGGCTTCGTCCCGGACAAGGACGTGATCGGCCGGGCGTTCGTGGTGATCTGGCCGATCTCGGACTGGAAGACCCTGCCGATCCCGTCGACGTTCAAGCAGCCCGGGCTTGCGGCGGCGTCATCCGCAGCGCCGCTGCTCGGCGGTGTCGCGCTGGTCAGCCCGCTTGCGCTCTACCGGCGGCGTCGCCGCCGCCTCAGGAGCGCCGCGTACCCTCGCCCCTGATGGCCGAGGCAGGGCAGACGGTACGGCGCGACGCCGGGATCTACGGCTACGAGCGGGCGCTCGCCCGTCGCGGGCTGACACCGGTGGCCGGTGCCGACGAAGCGGGCAGGGGTGCCTGCGCCGGACCGCTCGTCGTCGCGGCGGCGGTGCTCAAGCCCGGCAAGTCCGGTGAGATCCCCGGCCTGGCCGACTCCAAGCTGCTGACACCGCTGGCGCGTGAGCGGGTCTATGCCCAGGTGCTCCGGCGGGCCGCGGCGTACTCCGTCGTGGTGATCCCTGCGGCTGAGGTCGACCGGGTCGGACTGCACGTCAGCAATGTCATGGGGATGCGCCGCGCCCTCGCCTCGCTCTCGGTGCGGCCCGGGTACGTCCTGACCGACGGCTTCCCGGTCCCCGGCCTGGACGTACCGGGGTTGGCGGTGTGGAAGGGCGACCGCGTCGCCGCCTGCATCGCTGCCGCATCGGTGCTCGCCAAGGTCACCCGCGACCGGATGATGGTGAACCTGCACGAGCAGTGGCCGCAGTACGACTTCGCAAGCCACAAGGGCTACGTGACACCCGAGCATCAGAGCGCACTGTCCGAGCACGGTCCTTGCCCGGAGCATCGTCGCTCGTACATCAACGTGCGCAACGCCGAGATCGTCGGCGGCCGGCCACCCGGCGACCCGGACGACTTGGTGCCGTCGGTAAGAATGGCGCTGTGAGCGCGGAGGATCTCGAGAAGTACGAGACCGAGATGGAGCTGCAGCTCTACCGGGAGTACCGCGACGTCGTCCGGCTGTTCCGCTACGTCGTCGAGACCGAGCGGCGCTTCTACCTCACCAACGAGGTCCAGGTGACCCAGCACACTGACGCCGGCGAGACCTATTTCGAGGCCGTGATGCAGGACGCATGGGTGTGGGACATGTACCGGCCGGCTCGATTCGTCAAGAACGTCCGGGTGCTGACGTTCAAGGACGTCAACATCGAGGAGCTGCCGCCGGCCGACCTCGAGATCCCCGAGGAGCGCTAGCCGCTCCCACAGCGCACCGTCCACGCGCTGGTCTCCACAGGTCGTCGCGGCCCGGCCGGGTCGTGTCGGCGGGGCTACCGAGCCTGGCCCGATGCACACCAAAGACCAGCTCGGGATCAACGGTGAGAACTACGCCGTCCGCTACCTCATCGGCGCCGGATTCACGATCGTGACGCGCAACTGGCGCTGTCCTGACGGTGAGATCGACATCCTTGCCGCCGATGGCCCCACCCTCGCCGTCATCGAGGTGAAGACGCGGGCCACCGACGCCTTCGGCCAGCCTTACGAGGCAGTCAACTGGCGCAAGTCCGCGAGGCTGCGCCGGCTGGCCGCGCAATGGCTGCGCGAGCATCCATGGCCAGGGCCGGTCCGTTTCGACGTCATCAGCATCGTCATGCCGAAGGACGTCGTCCCCACGCTTCAGCACATCCGAGCGGCGTTCTGATGACACTCGGTTGCACTCGCTCGATCGTGCTCACCGGACTGAAGGCCCAGGTCGTCACCGTCGAAGCCGACGCGGGTGGCGGCTTCTCGAAGACCGCCTGGACGGGCCTGCCGGATCCCGTCATCCGCGAGTCGGAGAACCGCATCAAGTCCGCGCTGTCGAGCAGCGGCGAGACCTGGCCCGACCAGCGGCTGACGATCGGGTTGTTTCCGGCGTCGGTGAGAAAGAGCGGAAGCCAGTTCGACCTGGCGGTCGCGCTGGCGGTTCTCGCCGCGCAACGCATGATCGATCCGACCGCCGTCCGGGACCTCATCGTGTTGGGAGAGCTCGGGCTCGACGGGCGCGTGCACGCGGTCAACGGCGTGCTGCCCGCGGTCATCGGTGCGGTCCGGCACGGTTACCAGCGCGTCGTCGTGCCGCGCAGCAACGCCCGCGAGGCCTCGCTGGTGCCCGGTGTCGAGGCGATCTCCGTCGGCTCGCTCGCCGAGCTGTGCTCGTGGCTGCGCGGCGAGCTGGTGGAGCTGGACGACGCGGTGATGCCGATCGTCCAGGAGCCGGAACCCGAGCTCGACCTTGCCGATGTCGTCGGCCAGGACGAGGCGCGGCACGCCGTGGAGATCGCGGCTGCCGGCGGCCACCATCTGATGCTGACCGGCCCACCCGGGGTCGGCAAGACGATGCTCGCCGAGCGGCTGCCAGGCCTGCTGCCCGATCTGGAAGGCGACGAGGCGCTCGAGGTCACCTCGATCCACTCGCTGCTCGGCCGGCTCGCTCCTGGCCGCCCGCTGCTGGTCCGCCCGCCGTTCTGCGCGCCGCACCACTCGACGACCGTCGCAGCCTTGATCGGCGGCGGATCCGGCGTACCGACTCCCGGCACGATCTCACTCGCCCACCGTGGGGTGCTGTTCCTCGACGAGGCGCCGGAGTTCGAGCGACGCGCACTCGATGCACTGCGGCAACCTCTCGAGTCGGGCGCGGTGAGCATCCACCGGGCCGGAGGTGCGGCGACCTATCCGGCCCGCTTCCAGCTGGTGCTGGCCGCGAATCCCTGTCCCTGCGCGCGAGGCGGGCGCTCGACGGATGCCGCGTCGTGCCGGTGCAGCTCGACCCAGCTTCGCGCCTACGGCAACCGGCTGTCCGGCCCGCTGCTCGATCGGATCGACCTGCGTGCCCGGTTGGCGCCAGTGAGCCGCGCTGTGTTGTCGGCAGGAGCGTGCGGGGAGTCGACGGCAGCGGTCCGGGAGCGGGTCTTGGCGGCTCGTGACCGCGCGGCACACCGGCTTGCGGGTACGCCGTGGACGACCAATGCGGAGGTGCCGGGGCCGGATCTGCGCCGATCGTGGCCGATACCCCAGGATGCGCTCGCGTCCCTTTCGGCCGAGCTCGATCGCGGTGAGCTGTCGACGCGTGGTGTCGACCGGGTCATGAAGGTCGCCTGGACCCTCGCCGACCTCGCCGGACGGGATCGCCCGACCCGGGACGACGTGGACCGGGCGTTCGCGCTGCGGGTCATCGGCGAGGCCAGCACCCTTGCGCGGTCGGCATGATCAGCGACTCGGAGCGTGCTGCAAGGGCGCTTCTGCTGCGAGCTGTCGAGCCGTGCAACGTCTCGTTGATCCGCCACGTCCGCGCCGTCGGTGCCGAGGAGGCCGTGGCTGACATCAGGCGCGGCGCACGCTTCGGCGAAGGAGACGTTGCCGCCTACGCATCACGCATCGTCGATGCCGACGGGATGAGGGAGCTCGAAGCAGCCGCCGGGGTGGGCGCGCGGCTGGTCTGTCCCGGCGACGAGGAGTGGCCGGTCGGTCTCGACGATCTCAGCGGGGTCGGCGGCGACTGCCTTGCGCTGTGGGTGCGCGGCGGTGCGTCGCTTGCCGACCTGTGCGACCGCGCGGTGGCGATCGTCGGCACTCGCGCGGCTACCGACTACGGCGTGGGCGTGGCGCGCACGCTCGCCATCGGGCTGGCCGAGCGCGGCTGGACCGTGGTGTCCGGTCTCGCCCTCGGGATCGACGCGGCGGCGCACCGCGGCGCACTGGCTGCCGGAGGCCCGACCGTCGGGGTGATGGCTTGCGGTGTCGACCGCCCGTACCCCAAGGCGCACCGCGATCTCGCGGTCGCTTGCGCCGAGTCGGGCGCGGTCGTCAGCGAGCACCCACTGGGATCAGCGCCGCATCGCGCGCGCTTCCTTGTGCGCAATCGGCTGATCGCGGCGCTGTCGGCGGGGACGGTCGTCGTCGAGGCGGCGCCCCGCAGCGGAGCGCGCTCGACAGCGCGGCACGCCGGCGAGCTGTTCCGGCATGTGATGGCGGTGCCCGGGCCGGTGAGCTCGATCACCTCGGCCGGCTGTCACCAGCTGCTGCGCGACCGGCCCGACACCGTCCTCGTGACCAAGGCCGACGAGGTCCTCGAGCAGGTCGGGCCGATCGGCCAGTTCGCCGAGCGGGTCAGCGGGCCGGTGCGTCGCCGCGACCTGCTCGGGCCGGTGGTCAGTCGGGTCTTCGAAGCGGTGCCGGTCAACCGGCCCGTACCGCTCGACCGGATTGCAACGACCGCGGGGCTGCGGCTGGAAGCGGTGGCCCCGGCGCTCGCCGCGCTTGCCGCGGCCGGCCTCGCCGTCGAGCGCGGCGGCGGCTGGACCATGACGGCGCTCGGCCGGGACGAGCGCTTCGCGGGCCCCGGCGGGGCAGCTGCCGAGCTGCCACTCGGCTGGTGGTGAGCGTGGCGACTTGACGAGCGGAGGCGCTGGGCCGAGCGTGAGCCCGTGCCGCGTGCTGATGTTGCGAGCGACGGGGCAGAGCTGTCCGCCGAGCTGCTCGACGCGAGGACGCGCTACCTCGAGCACCTGACCTTCGAACGCGGTCTGGCGCAGCACACCGTCAGGGCCTACGCGGTCGATCTCGACAGCCTGCTCGGCCATGCCGTCCGCATGGGGCGCGCGACGGTCGCGGCGATCGACATCGGCGTGCTCCGGTCCTGGCTCGCGCAGCTGCACTCGAGAGGTCTGAGCCGGGCCACGCTCGCTCGGCGGGCCTCGGCAGCGCGGATGTTCATCGGCTGGGCGTGCCGCGACGGGCTGGCGGACGTCGACGCGGGCGCGCGGCTGGCGACCCCGCGCGTGCAACGCAAGCTTCCGGAGGTGCTGCGCGTCGACCAGGCCGCGGAGGTGATGAAGGCCGCCGCGCAGGACGGGTCGCCGATCGGGCTGCGCGACGCTGCGATCGTCGAGCTGCTCTATGCGACCGGCGCCCGGGTCGGCGAGCTGTGCGCCGCGAACATTGGCGACCTCGACCGCGAGCGGCGGGCGTTACGGCTGTTCGGCAAGGGCGCGAAGGAACGCGTGGTCCCGCTCGGCCTACCCGCGCTGCGCGCCGCAGAGGCATGGCTGAACTCGGGTCGCCCCGTGATCGCCGGGCCAGCCAGCCCGCCCGCACTGCTGCTCGGCGCCCGCGGGGGCCGGCTCGATCCGCGTGCCGCGCGCGAGGCCGTCCACCGGAGGCTGCGCGCGGTCGCCGGTGTGAGCGATCTCGGCCCTCACGCCCTACGGCACTCCGCGGCGACCCATTTGCTGGAAGGCGGCGCGGATCTGCGCAGCGTTCAGGAGCTGCTCGGTCACGCTACGCTCGCAACGACTCAGATCTATACCCACGTGTCGATTGAACGGCTGAGAAAAACGTATGAGTCCGCGCACCCCAGAGCGTGACAAGGTCGCGCTCGAGGACGGCGAGGCGAAGCAGGACGCGCCAGCCGTCGACGCAGCGCTGGCCGAGCTGTGGCGCGACTTCAAGGACTCCGGCGACCAGTCGCTGCGCGAGCGGCTGATCCTGCACTACTCGCCCCTGGTCAAATACGTCGCGGGTCGGGTCGGGGTGGGGCTGCCGCCCAACATCGAGCAGGCCGACCTGGTCTCGTACGGGAACTTCGGCTTGATCGATGCGATCGAGAAGTTCGACATCAGCCGTGCGATCAAGTTCGAGACCTACGCGATCAGCCGCATCAAGGGCGCGATCATCGACGAGCTGCGGGCGATCGACTGGATTCCGCGCTCGGTCCGCTACAAGGCACGCGAGGTCGAGAAGGCCTACGCCGCGCTCGAGTCCCGGCTGCACCGCACGCCCACCGAGGCAGAGGTAGCGGGCGAGCTCGGCATCGCGCTCGAGGACCTCCACGCGATCTTCTCGCAGGTGTCGTTCGTCAACGTGATCGCGCTCGACGAGCTGCTCAACGTCGGTGGCGAGCGTGGCGACAAGCTCTCGCTGGTCGACACGCTTGAAGACACCAAGGCCGAAGACCCGGTCGCGGTCTTCGAGACCGAAGAGACCAAGTACCTGCTCGCCCGCGCGATCAACACCCTTCCCGAACGCGAGAAGATCGTCGTCACCCTCTACTACTACGAGGGCTTGACGCTCGCCGAGATCGGTCAGGTGCTCGGCGTGACCGAGAGCCGGATCTGCCAGATGCACACCAAGGCGGTCCTGCAGCTGCGCGGGAAGCTCGCCGAGCCCAAGGACTAGTCCTGCGGGATCGGCAGCAGCCGGACCTGCTCGAGGCCGAGCAGCGCGAGCGGGTCGAGGTAGTCGCTGCCCCGCAGTAGTCCCCAGTGCAGGCAGGTCTGCGGCGCGCAGTGCGAGCCCGCCGCGGTGAGGCGACCGAGCACCGTCCCGACCTCCACCCGCTGTCCGCGCCGGACGCGGACTTGGAGCGGTTCATAGGTGGTGCGCAGCGCGCCGTCGGTCACCGTCACGACGCCGACCCCGGCGATCGACCCGGCGAAGGTGATCACGCCCGACGTCGCGGCGTGAACTGGCTCGCCGGGCCGCCCTGCGAGATCCACACCGCGGTTGCCCGCCAGCCAGGGCTCCGCCGGGGGGTCGAAGCCGGCGGTGACGGCGTCCGGACCGGGTTGCAGCGGCCAGTCGGCGGCCGGACGGCCGGCGCCGGGAGCAGGCGCGGTCGCGTTCGGGGCCGCTGAGCCGAGCGAGATCAGCCCGCCGAGGGCGAACGGGACGACGGTGAGGCCGAGTCGGGTCATTCCGCGATCCAAATCGCGCTGGCGGGCCAGCGAGCCGGGTGCGGCGAAGCTGTGGACGACAGCGGCGGCGGGATCGACGTAGACTTTCGGCAGCGGTTCGCGCGAGCGAGCCGACTTCGCATGCCGTCAACCGTCGCTGTGCCGGGCGGGTCGCGTCGTACGGTCCCTTCGGGGTTCGGCGCGACGAGGGCATCAGGCGCGGCGGTCACAGGGTCTGTCGCGAGAAACCGAGCGCGGGCGCGAGCCAGCGCGAGAGGAGAACCACCCATGGCCGTCGTCACGATGCGCCAGCTGCTCGAGAGCGGCGTTCACTTCGGGCACCAGACCCGTCGCTGGAACCCGAAGATGAAGCGATTCATCTTCACCGAGCGCAACGGCATCTACATCATCGACCTGCAGCAGTCGCTGTCCTACATCGACCGCGCCTACGACTTCGTCAAGCAGACTGTCGCCCACGGCGGGACCGTGATGTTCGTCGGAACGAAGAAGCAGGGCCAGGACGCGATCGCCGAGCAGGCGACCCGCGTCGGCATGCCCTATGTCAACCAGCGCTGGCTGGGCGGCATGCTCACCAACTTCTCGACGGTCCACCGCCGGCTGCAGCGCCTCAAGGAGCTCGAAGTCATCGAGGCCACGGGCGGCTCGAACGTCACGAGCAAGAAGGAAGCGCTCATGCTCTCGCGCGAGCGCGAGAAGCTCGCCCGCACCCTTGGTGGCATCCGCGACATGTCCAAGGTGCCGAGCGCGATCTGGGTCGTCGACACCAACAAGGAGCACATCGCCGTCGCGGAGGCCCGCAAGCTGGGCATCCCGGTCGTCGCCGTGCTCGACAGCAACTGCGACCCGGACGTCGTGGACTACCCGATCCCGGGCAATGACGACGCGATCCGATCCGTCGCAACGCTCACCCGGGTGATCGCCGATGCCGTCGCAGAGGGCCTGATCGCCCGCGCCGGTGCGGCGGAGGCGGACGAGACCCCGGAGCCCGGTGCGCTCGGCGCCGACGAGCCGCTGGCCGACTGGGAGCGCGAGCTGCTCGAGGGCGCGAAGGACGCTGGTGCGGCTCCGGCTGCGGAGGCCGCTGCCGAGGCGCCCGCCGAAACCCCCGAGGCCGCTCCCACCACCGAGACCGAATAGGAACGAGACGAGATGGCTGTCAGCGCTGCTGACGTGAAGAAGCTCCGCGACGCGACCGGCGCGGGGATGATGGACTGCAAGAAGGCGCTCGAAGAGGCCGACGGCGACTTCGATAAGGCCGTCGAGATCCTGCGGGTCAAGGGCGCGGCCAAGGCGGCGAAGCGAAGCGGCGAGCGCGAGGCCACCAACGGCCTCGTCGCCGCGGCTGACGGCGCGATGATCGCGCTCGCCAGTGAGACGGACTTCGTGGCGAAGAACGAGGAGTTTCAGAGTCTCGCCTCAGACATCGTCGCGCTGGCTGCCAGCACTCACCCAGCCGACGCGGCCGCCCTCGCTCAGGCGACCCTTGCCGACGGCCGCACCGTCGAGCAGGCCATCGAGCAGACCTCGGCGGTCATCGGCGAGAAGCTGGCGCTGGGCGACGTCGCGGTCTTCGAGGGGAAGACGACGACGTACCTGCACAAGCGGGCGACTGACCTGCCGCCGCAGATCGGCGTGCTCGTGGCCTTCGAGGGCGACGACGCAGAGACGGCGCGCGGCGTGGCGATGCAGATCGCGACGTACAACCCGCCGTACCTGTCGCGTGACGAGGTTCCGGCCGAGACCGTCGAGAAGGAGCGCAGGATCGCCGAGGCCACGGCGCGCGAGGAGGGCAAGCCCGAGCAGGCACTGCCCAAGATCGTGGAGGGCCGCCTCACCGGCTTCTACAAGGACAATGTCCTGCTCGACCAGGCCTACGTCCGCGACAACAAGAAGTCGGTGCAGGCCGTGCTCGACGAGGCCGGCGTGAAGATCACCAAGTTCGCCCGGTTCGCGGTGGGCGCCTGACGCATGGCTGAGCCGCCGGCGAAGTGGAGCCGCGTCCTGCTCAAGCTGGGCGGGGAGATGTTCGGTGGCGGTTCGGTCGGCGTCGACCCCGACGTGGTGCAGGACGTCGCGCGCCAGATCCGCGACGTCGTGGTCAGCGGCGTGCAGGTCGCCGTCGTCATCGGCGGCGGCAACTTCTTCCGGGGGCAGGAGCTGTCCGAGCGCGGCATGGACCGCGGTCGGGCGGACTACATGGGCATGCTCGGCACGGTTCTCAACTGCCTCGCGCTGCAGGACTTTCTCGAAAAGCAGGGTGTCGAGACGCGGGTGCAGACCGCGATCACGATGGGACAGGTCGCCGAGCCCTACGTGCCACGCCGGGCGATGCGCCACCTCGAGAAGGGCCGGGTCGTCATCTTCGGCGCGGGACTCGGGGCGCCGTTTTTCTCCACCGACACGACTGCTGCGCAGCGCGCCCTCGAGATCGGTGCCGAGGTGCTTCTGATGGCCAAGGCCGTCGACGGCGTGTACGACGACGACCCGCGGATCAACCCGGCCGCCGCGCGCTTCGAGCACGTCACCTACGCCGACGTGCTCGCCCGCGAGCTCAAGGTGGCCGACCTCACGGCCTTCACCCTCTGCATGGACAACCAGCTCCCGATTGTCGTGTTCAACCTGCTCGTCGACGGCAACATCGGCCGCGCCGTCCGTGGTGAGACGATCGGCACCCTGGTGGACGGCAAGGCGGAGGGATAGCCCCGTGATCGACGAGACGATGTTCGAGGCCGAGGAGAAGATGGAGAAGGCCGTCGCGGTCTTCCACGACGACCTCGCGACGGTGCGTACCGGCCGTGCGACGCCGCAGATGTTCTCCAAGATCGTCGTGGACTACTACGGCACGCCGACTCCCGTGAACCAGCTCGCGTCGTTCAACGTGCCCGAGCCCCGCATGGCGGTGATCTCGCCGTACGACAAGGGGTCGCTGTCCGCGATCGAGAAGGCGATCCGAGACAGCGATCTCGGCGTGAACCCGACCAGCGACGGCTCGATCATCCGGGTGGTGTTTCCGCAGCTCACCGAGGAGCGACGTCGTGACCTGATCAAGGTCGCGCGCGCCAAGGCGGAGGACAGCCGGGTGTCGATCCGCAACATCCGTCGCCATGCCAAGGAAACCCTCGACAAGCTCAGCAAGGATGGCGAGGCGGGCGAGGACGACGTCGCGCGCGCCGAGAAGGAGCTCGAGAAGACCACGCACACCTACGTCGAGCAGATCGACGAGGCTCTGCGCGTCAAGGAAGCCGAGCTGCTCGAGGTATGAGCGACTGCGGAGCAGTCGCTGTCCGCCCCTGGTCGGCGGGCACATGACCGCCGAGGTGGACCAAGGCCGGGCCGGCCGCAACGTTCCGGTTGCGATCGCCGTCGGAGTCGGCCTCGGCGCGCTGGTGCTCGTCACGCTGTATCTGTACAAGCCCGCCTTCCTGGCCGTCGTCGTGCTCGCCATCGGGATGGGGATGTACGAGCTGACGCGTGCCGTCCAGGCGAAGGATCTGCACCCGCCGATGGTTCCGCTGGTGCTCGGCGCGGTGGCGATCCTGTGCACCTCCTACGCGCTGGGCCGCGACTGGATGACGACCGCGATGTTGCTGACCATCCCCGCGGTGCTGATCTTCCGGGTGCCACGCGGCGTCGACGGCATCGTGGGCGACCTGTCGTCGTCCCTCCTGGCGCTGCTGTACGTCGGGTTCCTGGCGGGCTTCTGCGGGTTGTTGCTGGCACCCGACGACGGCGCTCGTAGGGTGACCTGCTTCGTCGCGACCGTCGTCGCAAGCGACGTCGGCGGCTACGCCGTCGGCGCGATGCTCGGCAGGCACATGCTGGCGCCGAAGATCAGCCCGAAGAAGTCCGTCGAGGGGCTCTGCGGATCAGTCGTGCTGTGCGCCTTCGTGGGCTGGCTCCTGTGCACGACCCTGCTCCACACCTACTGGTGGCAGGGGATCCTGCTCGGGCTGAGTCTCGTCACCTCGGCGACGCTCGGCGATCTCGGGGAGTCGATGGTGAAGCGCGACCTCGGGATCAAGGACATGGGCAGCCTGCTCCCGGGCCACGGCGGGCTACTGGACCGGCTCGATTCGCTGCTGCCATCCGCACCGGTCGCCTGGGCGCTGCTGTCGGCCTTCGTGACGCCGCACTCGTGAGACCCGGGAAGCCGCCGCGCCATCTCGCTGACCTGGATGTCGAGGAACGGCGGGCCGCGCTCGTAGCGGCCGGTGAGCCGGCGTTTCGTGCCGAGCAGCTGGCTCGCAACTACTTCGCCCACCACGGCGAGCTCGCGGCGATGACCGACGTACCGGCGCGTGACCGCGAGCGGCTCGCCGAGCAGTTCCTGCCACAGCTGCTCGAGCGGGTTCGCGACATCGAATGCGACGGCGGGCAGACCCGCAAGACGCTGTGGCGGCTCTTCGACGGATCACTCGTCGAAAGCGTCCTGATGCGCTATCCCGACCGGGTCACGATGTGCGTCTCCTCACAGGCCGGTTGCGGGATGGGCTGCCCGTTCTGCGCGACCGGCCAAGCCGGCCTGACCCGCAACCTGTCGACCGCCGAGATCGTCGGCCAGGTCGTGATGGGCGGCCGGGGTGAGGTCGACAACATCGTCTTCATGGGGATGGGCGAGCCCCTCGCGAACTATGCGGCGCTGTCAGGTGCCTTGCACCGGCTGATCGATCCGGTCCCGCGCGGCCTGGGAATCGGCCAGCGCCACATCACGGTGTCGACCGTCGGGCTCGTCCCCGCAATCGACCGGCTTGCTGGAGAAGGCCTCCAGGTCAATCTGGCGGTCTCGCTGCACGCGCCCGACGACGAGCTGCGCGACACCCTCGTACCGATCAACCTGCGCTGGAAGGTCGCGGAGGTGCTCGAGGCAGCCTGGCGGTACGCCGCGGCCACGAAGCGACGCGTCTCGCTGGAGTACGCCATGATCCGCGACGTCAACGACCAGCCGGAGCGAGCCCACCTGCTCGGCTCGCTGCTCGCCGGCAAGCTCGCGCACGTGAACCTCATCCCGCTCAACCCGACACCGGGCTCCGAGTGGACCGCCACCACTCGCGAGCGCGAGCGGGAGATGGTCCGCATCCTGAGGTCCTACGGGATCCCGACTACGGTGAGAGACACGAGGGGGCGTGAGATCGACGGCGCCTGCGGCCAGCTGGCCGCGGCAGAGGCGCCGTGACCGACCCGACAGGAGCAGCGATGAGGCGCCACTCTCGGCGGCGGGCCGCCGCTGTGCTCGCGGTTGGTCTGACCGCCGCGGTCGGCGCGAGTTCGTCGCTCGCCTCGGCGTCGGTCACCCAGAAGCGGAGCCCGTCGTTCGCGGGCTACGCCGTCTCCGACCCGGGTCATCCGGTGCGCCAGGTCAGCGCGACCTTCGTCGTACCCACCATCACCTGCGTGGACAGCTTCAGTGGCGTCGGTCCTTCGGTCCTCGTGTACTCCGACGTCAACGCCCGCACCGGTTCGCACGTCACCTCGGGTGCGGGCATCGGTGTCGCGTGCGAGGACGGTGGGCCGTTCTACGAGTCGGTTCTGATCGTCAACGGCCGGGCGTTCAACGACGTGGAGCTGAAGGCCGGCGACACCGTCCAGGTGACGGTGCGGGTGGTTCCGCGCACCACGCGGGTGACGCTGGACGATCTCACCTCAGGTGCGTCCAAGACCCGGGCCGGTCAGGGCAGGACCGGCGTGCAGAGCTTCATCGGCGACAACAGCGTGGTGGTCGACGGACAGAGCGCCGGCCTCGACCCGTTCACGTCGACCGACGTCTCCGATGTCCAGGTCAACTCCCGCCCGCTCGGTACGCAACACGCGTTCCGCTTCCAGTGGGTGCGGAAGGGTCACACCCTCGTCAGCGCGGGCCCGCTGAGCCGCGGCGAGGACTTCGCGCTCACCTTCCGATCCAGCGACTGAGCTGCGTCACGAGCGCCGTCTCGTCGGGCACGTCCTCGGTGCGCAGTGAGTGCAGCGAGTCGATCGGGAGGCCCATTGAGTCGGGGACCAGCGTCGGCGTTGCCGCGTTGAGCACCTCGCGGCGGAAGAACGCCGGTCGCGCGACGTTGTACGCGACCATCGCGATCACGCCGACGACGGCGGCGAGGATCACCAGAAGCGCGACGCCGCCGATGTCCCAGTGCGGCGGGAAGGGCATCTGCCACGACGTGTAGCTCGCCTCGATGTTCAGCACCGCTGGGTTCGACGAGGTCGGGCTGAGCCAGTTGAGATACATGCTCCAGCCGCCGACGAAGAACAGGATCGCGGCGCCCAGCGTCGGCACGACACCCTGCATGAAGAAGTCACGGGCGTTCCTGGTGAGCGTCCTGCGGTAGTACCACGTGCACGCGATCCCGGTCGTGCCGTAGTACAGCGCGATGAACACGCCGCAAGAAGTCACCGAGTCGGCGATCACGTTGCCGTGCGACAGGTAGTTGAAGATCACATAGAGAGCAGCCGAGACCCCGCCCATCGCGACCGTCGACACGGTTGGCGTCATGTACTCCTTGTGCACCCTCCCGAACGCCGCCGGGAGGGCTCGATACACCGCCATCGACAAGGTGGTGCGCGCCGTCGGCATGATCGTCGTCAGAGTCGAGGCAGCAGCGGAGCTCAGCACCATCAACAGCAACAGCTTGAGGAACACGGTGCCGACCCAGTTGTGGCCGAACACCGCATGGCCGAGCACGGAGAGGACGTCGCTGGCGTTGTCAGGGTTCTCCAGGCCGATGCCATGGGTGCCCAGGCCCGCGTAGCTCTGGGCGGCGAAGGTCACCACGAAGTAGATGGCGAGCAGCACGACGGTCGAGATCACCGCGGCCCGGCCGGGCGTGCGCCGGGGATCCGAGGTCTCTTCGTTGACCGATACCGCGGTGTCCCAGCCCCAGTAGATGAAGATCATCAAGATGAAGCCGGCCACGAAGGCCGATACCGACGAGATGCCGAACGGGTTCAGCCAGCCCCACGCCGGGGTCAGGTGGCCGGCGGGCGCTTGGCCCGCCGCGACGCGAATGAGTGCCGCGGCCGCGAACACGACGAGCATCCCCGACTCGATGGCGAGCAGGACCTTCTGGATGCTCGCCGACACCTCGATGCCGCGGTAGCAGATGTAGGTCATGAGCGCGAGCCAGCCCAGCCCGACGAGCAGAACCCAGCCACTGGCGGGGTTGCTGCCGACCCGGTCCGCGCCGAAGAGCAGGAAGACGTACTGGCCGGCGATCTGCGCGAGGCTTGCCATGATCAGCACGTCCGAGGCGACGATGCCCCAGCCGCCCGCGTACCACCCGGTCTTCGGTCCGAACGCGCGCGTCGCCCAGGTGAACGTAGTCCCGCAGTCCGGGTCGGCCTTGTTCAGCTCGCTGTAGCCCACCGAGATCATCCACATCGGGATGAACGCCAGGACCACGATGATCGGCGTGTGGACCGTCGCATGCAGGACGATGAACCCGAGCGTGGCGGCGAGGCTGTAGGCGGGGGCGGTTGAGGCCACCCCGACCACGACGGTCGACCAAAGGCCTAGCGCTCCGGACTTGAGGCCCTTCGTGCCGGGCGCGTGGGTCTCGGTCGCTGTCGTCATTTCCCCGCTTTCGCCTCACGACCGTGGATTTGTGCCAGACGCCATTGTCCCGGATCGCGCGTTGCGGCGGGTCCTTGCGGGGGACGTGGGCGGCGCCGAGAGTAGGACAATGGCCGGGTGAGCCGCGACGTGGTCATCCTCGGTTCGACGGGGTCCATCGGGACCCAGGCGATCGAGCTGATCCGTGACAACCGCGAGAGCTTCCGTGTCGTCGGACTCGCAGCAGGTGGAGATCGGGCGGGGCTGCTCGCATCGCAGGCCCTCGATCTCGGCGTCGAGGTCGTCGCCGTCGCACGAGCGTCGGCGCTCGAAGACGTCCAGCTCGCGCTGTACGCCGAGGCGCAGCGCCGCGGCTACCACCGCGGTGAGTTCGAGCTGCCCAAGCTGCTGGGCGGGCCCGACGCCGCCGCAGAGGTTGCGGGGTGGCCGTGCGAGGTGGTCCTCAACGGGATGACCGGTTCGGTGGGCCTTGCGCCGACGCTGGCGGCGTTGGACGCCGGTCGCTTGCTTGCGCTGGCCAACAAGGAGTCGCTGATCGCCGGCGGTCCGCTGGTCGCACAACGCGCAAGGCCCGGCCAGATCGTCCCGGTTGACTCAGAGCACTCGGCACTTGCCCAGTGCCTTCGCGCCGGAGCGCACGGAGACGTGCGCAAGCTGGTTCTTACGGCAAGCGGCGGTCCGTTCCGCGGCCGGACCCGCTCACAGCTCGGCGGGGTCACCACGGCCGATGCGATGGCACACCCGACCTGGGACATGGGCCCGGTGATCACGCTCAACTCCGCGACGCTGGTCAACAAAGGACTCGAGCTGATCGAGGCGCACTGGCTCTTCGACATCGGCTACGACGCGATCGACGTCGTCGTACATCCGCAGTCGATCGTCCACTCGATGGTGGAGTACGTCGACGGAACCACCATCGCGGCGGCGAGCCCGCCCGACATGAAGCTGCCGATCGCCCTCGCCCTTGGCTGGCCGGAACGGGTTGCGGGCGCTGCACCGCCGATCGACTGGACACAGGCCGCGAGCTGGACCTTCGAGCCCCTCGACACGGCGACCTTCACCGCGGTCGACCTTGCTCGGGAGGCGGGTCGTGCGGGCGGCACCGCACCGGCGGTCTTCAACGCGGCCAACGAAGAGGCGGTAGCCGCTTTCATCGGCGGTCGCATCGGCTTCCTGGACATCGTCGACACCGTCGCCTCGGTGCTCGGCGAGCACGCCGCGTCTTCAGGTAGCAGCCTTACCCTGGAGGACGTGGCAGAGGCCGAACGCTGGGCGCGGTCGCGCGCGCAGGAGCTTGCCGGTGGTGGGCGATGAGCTACGCAATCGGTGTCATCGCGTTCGTGGTTGGTCTGCTGCTCTCCGTCATGCTGCACGAGGCGGGTCACTTCACGACTGCCAAGGCGTACGGGATGAAGGCGTCCCGGTTCTTCGTCGGGTTCGGCCCGACACTGTGGTCCTTCCGTCGCGGCGAGACCGAGTACGGCGTGAAGGCGTTGCCGTTCGGCGGCTTCGTGAAGATCGACGGGATGACGGCGCTCGAGCAGATCGCGCCCGAAGACGAGCCCCGTGCCTTCTACCGGCAGCCAGCGGGCCGGCGTACCGTCGTCCTCGTCGCGGGTTCGTTCATGCACTTCGTGATCGCGATCCTTCTGGTGTTCTCGGTCCTTGCCGCGACCGGTGAGGACCCGATCCGCACCTCCGGATTGCAGGTCGCCGCTGTCAGCAAGTGCGTCACGCCGTCCGGCACTGGCAGCTGCGCGGGCGCGCCCGCCGCCCCGGCGTACGGGGTCCTGCGTCCCGGAGACGTCCTGCTGTCGATCGACGGCCACAAGGTCAGCTCGTCGGGGATGAACTTCGTCGATACGCTGCGCGCGCACCCCGGCCAGCCCCAGACGATCGTCTACCAGCGGGACGGCACAACGCGCACCGCCACCCTGACGCCGGCCGCGGTGCGGGTCGGCAACAAGACCATCGGCCGCGTCGGCATCTCGACCGAGCTGCGGGCTGCCCCGGTCAGCGTGAGCGGCGCGTTCGGCCGGACGTTCACCTTGATGGGCAGCTTCATCTCCTCGACCGGGACGGCGATCAGCCACATCCCGCACGAGGTCGACCAGGTCTTCACCGGCCAGCAGCGCTCGGGCGACGAGGCAGCGAGCATCGTCGACGTCGCCCGAGTGAGCGGGCAGGTCACGTCGTCCGGCGCGAGCGTCGGCAGCATCGCGGCGTCGCTGCTGATGATCCTTGCCGAGCTCAACCTGTTCGTTGGGCTGTTCAACCTGTTGCCGCTGCTGCCGCTCGACGGTGGGCACATCGCGATCATCGGGTTCGAGCAGGCGCGCTCTCGGCTGTACCGCCGCATCGGTCGCCGCGATCCTGGGCGCGTCGACATCATGAAGGTGCTGCCGGTGACCTACGCGGTTGTCGCGCTCTTCGTCGGTCTGTCGGTCATCTTGCTGTACGCCGGCATCACCAATCCCATCCGCATCCAGTAGCAGGAAGGTCCTGTCATCAAGACAGATCTGACGCTCGGCCAGCCGCCCGTCACGCGCGCTCTGGCGCCTCGCCGCCACAGCCGGCAGATCAACGTCGGCGGGGTCGCCGTGGGCGGCGACGCTCCGGTCAGCGTGCAGTCGATGACCACGACCAAGACCGTTGACGTCGACGCGACGCTCCAGCAGATCGCCGAGCTCACCGCGGCCGGCTGCGAGATCGTCAGGGTTGCGGTGCCGAGTCAGGACGATGCCGACGCACTGCCGGAGATCGCCAAGCACTCCCAGATCCCGGTCATCGCAGACATCCACTTCCAGCCGCGCTACATCTTTTCCGCGATCGATGCCGGCTGCGCCGCCGTACGCGTCAACCCGGGCAACATCAAGGAGTTCGACGGGCGGGTGCGCGACGTCGCGCTTGCCGCCAAGGACGCCGGCATCCCGATCCGGATCGGGGTCAACGCCGGCTCACTCGACAAGCGCTTCCTCGAAAAGCACGGCGGCCCTACGCCTGAGGCGCTCGTCGAGAGTGCCTTGTGGGAGTGCTCGCTGTTCGAGGAGCACGACTTCACCGACATCAAGATCTCGGTGAAGCACCACGACCCTGTGGTGATGGTTTCGGCGTACCGGCTGCTCGCGCAGCGCTGTGACTACCCGCTCCACCTCGGGGTGACCGAGGCCGGGCCTGCCTTCCAGGGAACGATCAAGTCGGCGGTGGCTTTCGGCGCGCTGCTCGCCGAAGGCATCGGGGACACCATTCGGGTCTCGCTGTCGGCGCCGCCGGTCGAAGAGGTCAAGGTCGGTATCGCGATCCTGTCCTCGCTCGGGCTTCGCCCGCGCCGTCTCGAGATCGTGTCGTGCCCGTCGTGCGGGCGCGCGCAGGTGGACGTCTACACCCTCGCCGAGAAGGTGCAGGCAGGCCTCGAGGGCATGACGGTGCCGCTGCGCGTTGCCGTCATGGGCTGCGTCGTGAACGGCCCGGGAGAGGCGCGTGAAGCGGACCTCGGCGTGGCGTCGGGGAACGGCAAGGGCCAGATTTTCGTCAAGGGCGAGGTCATCAAGACGGTGCCGGAAGCCCAGATCGTCGAGACCCTGATCGAGGAGGCACTGCGCCTCGCCGACCAGATGTCGGCAGACGGCAGCGCCGAAGGCGAACCAAGCGTCTCCGTGGGCTAGCGAGGCGCCAGAGGTGATCCGGGTCCTCGACGACAGGGACATGCCCGCCGTGCTCGAGCTGCTCGAGGCCGATCCGGTCAGCAATGTGTTCGTGGCCTCACGGATTGCCGCAGCGGGTCTGTCACCCCAGCGCCTCGGCGCCCAGGTCTGGGGCTACGGCAAGGGCAGCAAGCCGACGGCGCTGTGTTACGCCGGCGCCAACCTCGTGCCGGTTGGTGCCGACGAGCCTGCGCTGCGCGCGTTCAGTGAGCATGCCGCCCGCCAGGGGCGGCGGTGCTCCTCGATCGTCGGGCCGGCGGAGATGGTGGCAAGCCTGTGGGATGGGCTGGAGCCGGTCTGGGGACCGGCTCGTGAGCTGCGCATGTCCCAGCCGTTGATGCTGACCACGTCGTACTCGCCGATCGAGGTGGACACAGCGGTACGCCGGGTTCGGCCTGACGAGCTGGACCTGCTCCTGCCTGCCAGCATCGCGATGTTCACAGAGGAGGTCGGCGTCTCGCCGGTCGCGGGCGACGGGGGAGCGCTCTACCGCGCGCGCGTCCGCGAACTGATCGCGGCAGGCCGGGCCTTCGCGCGCTTCGACGGTGATCGCGTCGTGTTCAAGGCAGAGGTCGGGGCCGCCACGAAGGGGGTCTGCCAGCTGCAGGGGGTGTGGGTCGAGCCGGCTCTGCGCGGCCGGGGCATCTCGGAAGCCGGCATGGCAGCGGTCGTTGCGGCTTGCCTGCGCGACATCGCGCCCGCCGTTTCGCTCTACGTCAATGACTTCAACCTGCCCGCCAGGCGCGCTTACGAGCGGGTGGGCTTCACGGAGGTCGGCAGCTTCGCTTCGGTGCTGTTCTAGGCGCCGCTGGGCTGATCCGGTCTGCCGAATAGTCTCGCCGACATGGTCACGCGGATGTCGCAGCTGTTCCTTCGTACCTTGCGCGACGATCCGGCGGACGCCGAGTTGCCGAGCCACCGGCTGTTGGTGCGTGCCGGGTATATCCGGCGACTCGCCCCGGGCATCTACTCCTGGCTTCCGCTCGGCAAGCGCATCCTCGACAACGTCGCCAACATCGTCCGCGAGGAGATGAACCGGATCGGCGCGCAAGAGGTGCTGTTCCCGGCGATGATCCCGCGCGAGGTCTTCGATGCGAGCGGTCGCTATGAGAGCTACGGCGACGGCATCTTTCGCCTTCACGACCGCAAGGACAACGACTACCTGCTGGCGCCGACCCACGAAGAGCTGTTCACGTTGCTCGTGAAGAGCGAGTACGCCTCCTACCGCGACTACCCGGTCTCGCTCTACCAGATCCAGACGAAGTACCGGGACGAAGCGAGGCCGCGTGCCGGGCTGCTGCGCGGGCGGGAGTTCGTGATGAAGGATTCCTACTCCTTCGATCTCGACGACGCCGGGCTGCAGGCGTCCTACGACGCCCACCGCGGCGCCTACCAGCGGATCTTCAGCCGGCTGGGGCTGGACTACCGAATCGCGTTCGCGGTCTCCGGTGCGATGGGCGGCTCGGCAAGCGAGGAGTTTCTCGCGCCGGCGGAGTACGGCGAGGACACGTTCGTCCAGTGCGCCAACTGTGACTACACGGCAAACACCGAAGCGGTGGAGATCCAGACGCCCACGCCCCAGGAGGCGTCCGGGGTTCCGGCGAGTGAGGTCCTCGATACCCCGAACACACCGACGATCGAGAGCCTCGTCGCCTTGCTCAAGGAGCGCGGCGTCGCACAAAGCGCCGCCGACACGTTGAAGAACGTCGTCCTGAAGACGCGCGAGCCCGGCAAGGACTGGGAGCTGCTCGTCGTCGGCGTACCCGGTGACCGGGAGGTTGATCTCAAGCGCATCGGCGGTCAGCTCGAGCCGACCGAGGTAGAGGTCGCCGACGCCGAGCTGATCAAGACCGTTCCCGGGCTCGTTCCGGGCTACATCGGCCCCCAGCGGCTCGCCGAGTGGGGGGTGCGCTACCTCGTCGACCCCACCGTCGCGCCAGGCACGTCGTGGGTCACCGGTGCGAACGAGTCAGGTCGGCACGCGGCTCACGTCGTGCGCGGGCGGGACTTCGAGCCGGCCGGCGAGCTGGGCGCGGTGGAGATCCGAGACGGAGACCGCTGCGGCAGGTGCGGCGGCGAGCTGTCGATTGCGCGAGGCATCGAGATCGGGCACGTGTTCCAGCTGGGCAAGAAGTACGCCGATGCCTTCTCGCTCGACGCGCAGGGACCCGACGGCGAGCCGATCCGGATCACGATGGGGTCGTACGGCATCGGGGTGTCGCGGGCGGTCGCCGCGATTGCCGAGCAGCGGCTCGACGATTCCGGCCTGTGCTGGCCGGCGTCAATCGCGCCGTACGAGTTCCACATCGTCCCGGTTGGCAAGGACGAGGCGCCGCTGGCCGCGGCCACGAAGCTCGCCGAGGACCTCCAGGCCGCCGGGCGCAGCGTGCTCCTCGACGACCGCGACGGCTCCGCCGGCATGAAGTTCGCCGACGCCGACCTGCTCGGCATGCCGACGATCATCGTCGTCGGGAAGGCGCTCGCAGAAGGCAACATCGAGGTCAAGGACCGGGCCAGTGGCGAGCGGCGCACAGTGCCCCTCGCCGAGGCGGTGGCCGAGCTCACCTAACCCGCCGAGGTCGACGCACATCGCCTTCTGCGGCCGTCAAACCCTCATGTACGTCGACCTCGCCGAGGTCAGCGCGCGGCGAACGCGGGCCACGAGGGCGTCGGGCGCCTGGAAGTAGTCCTCTGCGCTGACCACGAGCACCGTCCACCCGAGGGCCCGGAGCTCCTCGCGACGCCGGTCGTCTGCTCGCCGCTGCTGCCAGTGAAACGAACCGTCGTACTCGACGGCGACGAGCGCATCTGGGTAGGCGAGATCCAGTCGGGCAACAAAGTGACCGTCCGCACCGCGCACCCTGTGTTGCGCGACCGGCGCAGGCAGGCCTGCGCGCACCAGGAGCAGCCGCACTCTGGTCTCCATTGGAGACTCGGACGCAGGCTCGATCAGCTCGAGCACCCGGTCGACCTGGCGGACGTTTCGAATCCGCCGATGCTCGGAGGAGTACGCCGCCAGTTCCTCGCGGGTTATCAAACCGGCGTGGGCCAAGGCATCGGCGACAACGACAGCCTCCACAAGGGCGAGCCAGCGCGCGCAGTCGAACACAGTGCGTACCGGGGTGGTGAGCCGTACGCCGTTGACCTCCGCCAGGTCTGTCTCCAGGACAGTGAGCTCCCGGACGAAGCAGCCGGACCGCTGACGTCGCCGTCTGCCATTTGGGAAGCCAACCCAGACGAGGTCGCTGCGGCGATCCTGGATATCGATGCCATAAAGCCACGCTGCCGTGGGACCGCAAACGAATGCGTGCTCGGCGAGGACCAACCGCACCGCGGCTAGCCGGTTCTCGCGGGTGTCGGGAAGATTTGCATGGCACCAGACCTCGCGAAACACATGCCGCCAGGCCGAACCTTGCAGTGCTGATGAGCTGACCCCGTGCTCCCGCGCCGTGCTGGTCGTGAACGGGTGGTGGCGCAGTGCGTCGGGAACTGTCGGCGTCCGCATCGAAGGATGCTGCAGCGACGAGAGCACTCGACGCCGGGGGAGATCCACAGCTCGTCGTCGAAGTCCACGTAGATCGCGGTATGGCGGCGCTATTCCGTCATGTGCGGCTACCTCGGCGGGGCGCCGGGCAGGGCCGACGGCGCGCCCCAGAGCGCCGCGGAAGCGGCGGCGTCCATCAGCCATCCGACGGCAAGCTCACGAACGCTCGACATCGCCGAGCTGGCGGATATGAGGTCCCATGCGGCCCCGGCGGACCCGTTCTCCAAGGCGCCGGCAAGCCGGCGGGCATCGGCGGCGCCGGTCACCGGGAACGGCAGCTGGTACGCCGGCAGCGCCGCGCCCGGCACCGCCCCGACCTGCTCGATCGCCGCGGCGAGCTGGTCACGCAGCGTCTGGTGGGCGAGCAGCCGCCCCGCCGCATACCGCTCGGATCGGCCCGTGAGGTGAGCCCCGACGACGCCATAGCCGTACACCACGGCCTGCTCGGCAGCCAGCGCCTCCCGGAGTGCGCCGAGCTCAGCCACCGAGCATCACCCGGTGCGCTGCCGCGATGCTGGCGAATGTCGCCGCATCCGCCCCGTCGGCAGCGCTGATCGCCGCTGCCCGCAGCGTCGAGACGCTCCGCCGCAGCAGATGCCGAGCAGCGCCTGCCGGCAGTGCGGGCGGCGCCGGGTAGTCCGCGGCGGAGCCGCCGAGGGCCACGTAGTGCTGGACGTGCTCGGCGAACTGCGCGGGGTCGGTGGTGGCTCGCAGCAGATCCGCTTCGGCGGCGCTAGCCCTGCTCAGCGCCGCCGCGTCCGGCGCGGCCGCCCGCCCTGGGGCCGTGCTCGGGTGCTTGCACGCCGCAACGAACAGCAGCCCCGCGCCGAGCAGCGCGCGCCGGGTCAGCGTGACGGCTGGCTGCACCGTTTCGAGTGTGCCAGTTGTGACGGACGGCACTATCGTCGGCGGATGGCGCGGACCACTCCGGCGCAGCTGCGCGAGCTGCTGGCCCCTGTCGTGACCGCCGCCGGCTACGACCTCGAAGACGTCGAGGTCAGCACCGCTGGTCGCCGCAGCGTCGTGCGAGTCGTCGTCGACCGCGACGGGGGTGTCGATCTCGACGCGGTCGCCGAGGTGTCGCGCCCGGTCTCCGACGCGTTGGACGCGGCCGACGCGTTCGGCGAGTCGGCGTACGTCCTCGAGGTCACCTCACCCGGAGTCGAGCGGCCGCTGACCGAGCCTCGGCACTGGCGGCGCAATGTCGGCCGGCTGGTCCGCACCGGCGCGCTCACCGGTCGCGTCGTCGAGGTGACAGACGCGGGCGTGACCTTCGAGGTCAACGGCGCGCAGCAGGTCATCAGCTTCGACGAGCTCGGCCCGGGACGAGTCGAGATCGAGTTCTCGCGATGAACATCGACATGGCGGCCCTCAAGGGCCTGGTGCGCGAGAAGGACGTGTCGCTCGACACGGTGGTCGAGGCGCTCGAGTCCGCGTTGCTCGCCGCCTACGAACGCACAGAGGGCGCCCAGCCTCGGGCGCGCGTCGTGCTGGACCGCAAGTCCGGCGAGGTGACGGTGCTGGCGCAGGAGGTCGACGAGGCGGGCGAGGTCGTGCGCGAGTACGACGACACCCCGAGCGACTTCGGCCGCATCGCGGCGATGACCGCGAAGCACGTGATCATGTCGCGGCTTCGCGACCACGCCCAGGAGACGACCTACGGGGAGTACGTCGGCAAGGAGGGCGACCTCGTCAGCGGCGTGATCCAGCACCACGCAGGGATGCGGGCCGACGGCCCGGTGCTGGTCGACCTCGGCGACCTCGAGGGTGTCCTGCCGCCCGCCGAGCAGGTCCCGGGGGAGCGCTACGTCCACGGCGAGCGGCTGCGCTGCCTCGTGGTGAGCGTCAACCGGGGCGCGCGCGGCGCGCAGGTCACGCTCTCGCGCAGCCACCCGAACCTGGTCCGCAAGCTCTTCGCGATGGAGGTGCCCGAGATCGCGGACGGCACGGTGGAGATCGCGGCGGTAGCGCGGGAGGCCGGGCACCGGACCAAGGTCGCGGTGCGCTCCAAGTCGCCTTCGGTGCGCGCCCGCGGCGCCTGCATCGGCCCGATGGGAGCGCGGGTGCGAGCGGTGGTGACCGAGCTGCACGGCGAGAAAATCGACATCATCGACTGGGCCGAAGACCCGGCCACATTCGTCGGCAACGCCCTCTCGCCCGCGCAGGTGCTCAGCGTGACCGTCGTGGACCCCGTCATGAAGGCCGCTCGGGTGATCGTCCCGGACTTCCAGCTGTCCCTGGCTATCGGCAAGGAAGGGCAGAACGCCCGCCTCGCCAACCGGCTGACCGGCTGGCGAATCGACATCCGCGCAGACGTTCAGGGCTAGACTTGTCGGCGGCTTCCACGCGAGGGCCGGTCCGAACGTGTGTCGGGTGCCGGGCCACAGCCGAGAAGTCACAGCTGTTACGCGTCGTCGTGGTCGCGGGGACCCTGACCCCGGACCCGCGAGGCACGTTGCCGGGCCGCGGGGCTCACCTGCATCCCGACGCAGCATGCCTCGCGCTCGCGCAACGGCGCCGGGCGTTTCCACGGGCCCTCCGGGTCAGCGGACCGCTCGACACCGCCGGCCTCGACGAGTACCTCAACGCTTGTAAAGGGACGGAACCGTTCGATGAGCGCTCGATGAGCCACCACCGATGAGAACCACCCTGCACTGACAACGGCTTGCGGAGCGCTCCGTAGGCCACGAAGGAGAGTCTGTGGCCAAGGAGCGAGTATCCGCGCTCGCCAAGCAGATCGGCATGCCGTCCAAGCAGCTGATCGAGTGGCTGAACAACAACGGCGAGTACGTCAAGACGCCGTCATCGACCGTCGAGGCGCCGGTCGTCGCGAAGGTGTTCGCTGCCTTCCCGCCGGTCGCCGAGGCAGAGAAGCCCGCGCCGAAGCCGGCCAAGAAGGCGGCGGCCGAGGCCCCGGTCGAGCAGCCCGCTGCTGAGCCGCAGATCTCCGCCCCGGTCGTCGAGACGCCGGCGGAGCCCCCTGCGCCGCTCGCCCCCGCGGCCTCTGCCGCACCAGCAGCGCCTCCCGCCGACGCTCCGCCGAGCGCGCCGCAGCCGATGGCGCCGCGACCGGCTGCCCCGCGCCCGGCCGGCAACAACCCCTTCACCCCGCGCCCGGCGGGCAACAACCCCTTCACGACCCGCGACCGTCCCGCGGCACCCGGACCTCGTCCGGCCAGCCCCGGCGCCATGCCGCCGCGGCCGGGTGGCCCCGGAGGGATGCGCCCCGGTCCGGGCATGATGCCGCCTCGGCCGATGCGCCCCACGGGCCCGGGCGGGCCCGG
>DASZUS010000064.1:0-1742 GCA_035547515.1 Mycobacteriales bacterium | reverse complement strand
GTCCGAGACCGTGTGGCGCCAGGCCGACAAGTACAACGTTCCGCGCATCTGCTTCGTCAACAAGATGGACAAGCTGGGCGCCGACTTCTACTTCACGGTCGACACCATCGTGAACCGCCTCGGTGCCAAGCCGCTGGTGCTGCAGCTCCCGATCGGCAGTGAGAACGACTTCGTCGGTGTCGTCGACCTGATCGAGATGCGCGCGCTGGTGTGGCCGGGCGACTCAAAGGGTGACGTCACCATGGGTGCGCACTACGAGATCGAGGAGATCCCGGCCGACCTCAAGGAGAAGGCCGAGGAGTACCGCGCGGCCCTGCTCGAGACCGTCGCCGAGACGAGCGACGAGCTGCTGGAGAAGTTCTTCGGCGGCGAGGAGATCACGGTCCCCGAGATCAAGGCGGCCATCCGCAAGCTCACGGTGAACAACGAGATCTACCCGGTGCTGTGCGGTTCCGCGTTCAAGAACCGCGGTGTGCAGCCCATGCTCGACGCGGTCGTGGACTTCCTGCCCAGCCCGCTCGACGTTCCCGCCGTTCAGGGCCACGACGTGCGCGACCCCGAGAAGATTCTCGAGCGTCACGCGGATGCCACCGAGCCGTTCTCCGCGCTCGTGTCGAAGATCGCCGTGCACCCCTTCTTCGGTCGTCTGACCTACATCCGCGTCTACTCGGGTCACCTCGACTCGGGCGCGCAGGTCATCAACTCGACCAAGCAGAAGAAGGAGCGCATCGGAAAGATCTTCCAGATGCACGCCAACAAGGAGATCCCGGTTGACTCGGTGACCGCTGGTCACATCTACGCCGTGATCGGCCTCAAGGACACCACCACCGGTGACACGCTGTGCGACCCGACACACCAGATCGTGCTCGAGTCCATGACGTTCCCGGAGCCCGTGCTGAAGGTCGCGATCGAGCCGAAGACGAAGGCCGACCAGGAGAAGCTGGGAACAGCCATCCAGAAGCTGGCCGAGGAAGACCCGACGTTCCGCGTCGAGCAGGATCAGGAGACCGGCCAGACCGTCATCGGCGGCATGGGCGAGCTTCACCTCGACATCCTGGTCGACCGCATGAAGCGCGAGTTCAAGGTCGAGGCGAACGTCGGCAAGCCGCAGGTGGCGTACCGCGAGACGATCCGCAAGACCGTGGAGAAGCTCGACTACACCCACAAGAAGCAGACCGGTGGTTCCGGTCAGTTCGCGAAGGTGCAGATCTCGCTGGCGCCGCTGGAGATCACCGCAGAGACCACGTACGAGTTCCAGAACAAGGTCACGGGTGGCCGCGTCCCGCGCGAGTACATCCCCTCGGTGGATGCCGGCATCCAGGATGCGATGCAGGTCGGCGTGCTCGCCGGCTACCCGACGGTCGGTGTCCAGGCGACGCTGCTCGACGGTGCTTACCACGAGGTGGACTCCTCCGAGATGGCGTTCAAGATCGCCGGTTCGATGGCATACAAGGAAGCGGCCCGCAAGGCCAACCCCGTGCTGCTCGAGCCGTTGATGGCCGTCGAGGTGCGTACCCCCGAGGAGTACATGGGTGACGTGATCGGCGACCTGAACTCCCGCCGTGGCCAGATCCAGGCCATGGAGGATGCGCAGGGCGTCAAGGTCGTGCGCGCTCACGTGCCGCTTTCGGAGATGTTCGGCTACATCGGTGACCTTCGTTCGAAGACCTCCGGCCGCGCCGTGTACTCCATGTCGTTCGAGAGCTACGCGGAGGTCCCGAAGGCTGTGGCCGACGAGATCA
>DASZUS010000063.1:0-1581 GCA_035547515.1 Mycobacteriales bacterium | reverse complement strand
CAGGACGGCTTTGCCGATCCGGATCTGCGAGCCGGACCGCACCTCGGTCGGAGTGGTCAGCTTCTTGCCGTCCAGCAGCGTGCCGTTGGTCGAGCCGAGGTCCTCGATGAGCCACGTGGTGCCTCGGGGGACGAGCCGCGCATGGCGGTGCGAGACGTAGTCGTCGTTGATCACGATCGTCGAATCCTCCGCCCGCCCGATCGTGATCGGCAACGACGACAGCGCCACAGAGGTCCCGGCGAGTGGCCCGTCGACCACCGCAACTCGGGTCGGCGGCACTGCTGTCTTGGTTGGTGGGCGACGTGGCGCCTTGACGGCCTTCGCCGGCTTCTCGGGCCGTGGCGGGCGCACCTTCGAGGGGCGTTGTTTCGCCGGACGGACCCCGAAGACGTCATGGCGTACCGCAACGACGGTGGCGATGACGAACCCCCACAGCAGGATGAGCACGACCGTGCGGAGCAGGAATACGACGGCGACCGGCAAGGACGCTCAGCCTTCGTCGCGACGGAAGATCAGCGTCGAGTGGCCGATGTCTATGCGGTCCCCGTCCTTCAGCTCCTTGCGTTCGGCCGGCTGGCCGTTGACCGTGATCCCGTTGGTCGAACCGAGGTCGACGATGCCGACCCTCCCATCGCTGTACCGGATCTCGGCGTGCTTGCGAGAGACGCCGGGATCTTCGAGTCGCACGTCACACTCGCTGGCCCGGCCGATGACCGTCACGGCATGGGTGAGGAAGTACGCCGACTCCTCGTCACCGACCGACACGATCACCCGCGGCCGCAGCGGGAACGCGCCTGCCGGTGCCGGTGCCGGTGCCGCCGCGGCCTTCTTGCCCGGCGTCGGCGCCGGAGGTGGCGGCGGCGCCTCGCTCGCGGCGACGCTGCTGCGGATCCGGAACACGCCGGTGCCGATGTCGGGCCGCTGGGCGAAGGCCACCTCGACCGGACCCACGAAGGAGTAGCCGTTCTCCGCGGCGTGCTCCTTCACCATCGCGGAGAGCTCTTCGCCGAGCGGCTCCGCCCACTCCTCGATCCGGCGGTAGTCGCGCTCTCCGAGCTCGACGACGTAGGCGTTGGGCGCGAGGATCCGACCGCGGCCGACCACTTCCTTGCGGTCGTCGGACTCGCGTTGCAGGGCGCTCGCGATCTCCGCGGGCTGCACCTCGGACTTGAAGACCCGAGCGAACGCGCCCTCGACCAGGCCGCCGAGGCGGCGCTCAAAGGTCTGCAGGACTCCCACGACGCGTCCTTTCCCGAACTGCCCGGAGCGCACTCCTGGCGACGGTCGGCAGGTTCGCCAGGCCTGCCGTCATGTGCCCTGTGAGGTGATCGTAACGGGGGAGGCTGGTGAAAACCTGCGTGCTAGCGTGAGCGTCCCCGCGGGCGAGTGGCGGAATGGCAGACGCGCACGGTTCAGGTCCGTGTGTCCGTAAGGACGTGGGGGTTCAACTCCCCCCTCGCCCACCAATCTGCGACTTGTCAGGGGCTCCCGCCGCCAGGGCGCGCTGAGAGCCTGACAAGTCGGTAGCAAGCACTCAGCCGGCCGCCCGGCTGGCTGCGACGTCCTCTTCCCGCATTGACC
>DASZUS010000062.1:0-2190 GCA_035547515.1 Mycobacteriales bacterium | reverse complement strand
CGCCTCGCCGACGGCGCGCTCTACTGGGCCAAGGAGCACGGCAAGAACCAGGTGCGCCTCGCGCGCGCCGACATGAAGGAGCTGTCGGAGTTCCGGCGCGTCGCGAGCGGCGTCGACCGCATCGCGCGGTTCCGGGCCGCGGCGTCGCTCGCCCGCGCGGTCGACTCGCGCGACGCGTACACCGGCAGCCACTCCGAGCGGGTGGCAGCGCTCTCGGCGGCGATCGCGGAGGAGCTCGGCCTGCCCGCCGAGGAGGTCGAGCTCGTGCGCCTCGCCGGCAGCCTGCACGACCTCGGCAAGCTCGCGATCCCCGAGGAGATCCTCCAGAAGGAGGCCTCGCTCTCGAGCCCGGAGTGGCTCGTCATCCAGCGGCACCCGCAGATCGGCTACCGGATGCTCGAGAGCCTCGGCGTCGACCCGATCGCCGACTGGGTGCTCCACCACCACGAGCGGTGGGACGGCAGCGGCTACCCCGACGGCCTCGCCGGCGAGGCGATCCCCCTCGGCGCGCGCATCATCTTCGTCGCCGACGCGTTCGACGCGATGACCTCCGACCGCGTGTACCGCTCCGCCCAGATCACGCGCGAGGCGGCGTTCACCGAGATCGAGCGGTGCGCCGGCCAGCAGTTCGATCCCGACATCGTGCGCGCGTTCCTCGCCGCCGTCGGCGCGCACGAGCCGGTCGGCGTCTCCTAGATGGTTGATGCCGCGAGGGCGTCTGTCGCGGGGCGCGGACTGGGCGTGGCGGGGCGGGTCGGCGTGCCGGCAGGGATGGCAGCGCCATCGCTGCCGGTGCGACGGCCCGAAGCGCGCAGACCGGGTGCACCGGCTCCGCCGGTGTGCACGGACTGCACGCGTCCCGGTGCGTCCAGGCCGCGCAACCGCGCACACGCAATCGCGGCATCAACCATCTAGCTAAAGCGGGATGTTTCCGTGTTTGCGTGGGGGGCGTCGTTCGCGTTTGGTGATCGAGGTGGTGAGGGCGTCGATTAGTACGGGCCGGGTGCGGCGGGGTTCGATCACTTCGTCGAGGTAGCCGCGTTCGGCGGCGGTGTAGGGGTTGGCGAAGCGTTCTTTGTAGTCGGCGATCAGCTCGGCGCGGCGCTGGTCGGGGTCGGTGGCGGCGGCGAGCTCGTTGCGGAAGACGATGTTGACGGCGCCCTCGGGGCCCATGACGGCGACCTCGGCCGTCGGCCAGGCGAAGTTGAAGTCGGCACGGACGTGCTTGGATGACATGACGTCGTAGGCGCCGCCGTAGGCCTTGCGGGTGATCACCGTCAGCTTCGGCACCGTCGCCTCGCAGTAGGCATAGAGCAGCTTGGCGCCGTGGCGGATGATCCCGCCCCACTCCTGCGCCGTCCCGGGCAGGAACCCCGGCACGTCGACGAAGGTGACCAGCGGGATGTTGAACGCGTCGCAGGTGCGGACAAACCGGGCCGCCTTCTCCGACGAGTTGATGTCGAGCACACCGGCCAGCGAGTGCGGCTGGTTACCGACCACCCCGACCGAGTAGCCGCCGAGCCGGGCGAAGCCGCAGACGATGTTGTCGGCATAGAGCGGCTGGATCTCGAGGAACTCGCCGTCGTCGACGACCGCCCGGATCACCGTCTTCATGTCGTACGGCCTGCTCGCCTCATCCGGGATCAGCGTGTCCAGCTCCGGTGCCTCCCGATCGACCGGATCGGCGGGCGGGTCGTACGGCGCCTGCTCGGTGTTGTTCTGCGGCAAAAAGCTCAACAGGTATCGGGCATCCTCCAATGCCGCCTCCTCATCCGGCGAGACGAGATGCGCGACCCCCGACCTCGTCGCATGCGTGTGCGCACCGCCGAGCTCCTCGAAGCTCACCTCCTCCCCGGTCACCGTCTTCACCACATCAGGCCCGGTGATGAACATGTACGACGACCCCTCGACCATCAACACGAAATCGGTCATCGCCGGCGAATACACCGCACCGCCCGCACACGGCCCCATCACCAGCGAGATCTGCGGGATCACCCCCGAGGCCTGGACGTTGCGCCAGAAGATCTCCGCATAGCCGGCGAGCGAGACGACACCCTCCTGGATCCTGGCGCCGCCCGAGTCGTTGATCCCGATCACCGGGCAGCCGTACCTCGCCGCCAGATCCATCACCTTGCAGACCTTCTCCGCAAACACCTCCGACAGCGAGCCGCCAAACACCGTGAAGTCCTG
>DASZUS010000061.1:0-3041 GCA_035547515.1 Mycobacteriales bacterium | reverse complement strand
AGCCGTCCAAGGCCAACCTCACCAACCATCAGGCGCACGATCTAGCCGTAGAGCTCAACGCCCAGCTGTCAGCAGTGCTGACCCGATGGTGGCTCGGAGACATCATCGCCAGCAGCGATGAGATCCGCTGCCATTAGCTGCTCAGCGGCACCGGCCGGGCAAGGCTCCAGCTGAAGGTCTCGGGGAAGTCGCCGAGCTCGATCGGTGTGGCCACCTCGGCAGGGGTCATGCCGTTGATGTCGGCCGCAGAGCGCAGCGCCGCGCGGTCGAACTCCCACAGGTCCATGGCGTTGCCGCCGAGAATCGCGCGCACCTCGGCCTCAGGCATATCGCTGAACACGTGCCGCACGACCTCGCGGTGCACGGGCACGGCGCCCTCGAGATGCGGGTAGTCCGCGCCCCACATGAGCTTGTCGACTCCGACCTCGTGACGCATCTCGGCCTCGTACCGCTTCATCAGCGAGCCGGCGAGGTGGACGTGCTGCTCGACGTACTCGGCCGGTCGCAGCTTCAGGTACGACCGGACCGGCGCCCCGCCGTGTGTGTCGAAGAACGACTCCATGTCGCGGACCAGTGACGGCAGCCACTGCACGCCGTTCTCCGCCATCACGACCTGGAGCTTCGGGTGCCGGTCGAACACGCCGCCGAAGATCATGAACCACAGCGGTCGGCGAGTGAATACGAAGACCTCGAACAGGCCCAGCATCCCGCTGTGGTCCTCGTCGTAGAGGTACTTCGCGTCGGTGGCCGTGCCGGAGGCGCCGGTGTGGAAGTTCAAGACGATGCCGAGGTCCTCGCACGCCGACCAGAACCGGTCGTAGTACGACGAGGCGTAGCCGGGCAGCTTCGAGCGCACCGACATCGCCGGCATCATGACGCCGCCGAAGATGCCGGCGTCGCGTGCCCAGGAGAGCTCCTCGATAGCCCGGTCGATGTCGTGCAGGTCGATCGGCAGCACCCCCGCTCGGCGGCCCTTCGCGGCACTGCAGAAGTCGGCGAGCCAGCGGTTGTAACCGCGCAGCGCCGGCCACACCACGTCGAGCCCGTCGGCGGTCGCCGACCCGAGATACATCGCCGGCGAGATGCCGCCCGTCAGGACTGGCCCTGGATAGGAGACCTCCGCCTGGATGCCCTGCTCCTCGAGCACGGCGAGCCGCTTGCCATCGCCGTCGCCGGCGAACACCCAGTCGGTGCTGTAGCGCTCGACCCACTCCGCGGCGGCGGCGACGTCCACGCCCATGCCCGCGAGCCGGCGAGCCGCGGTGGCGCGCACCGGGTCGGGGTCATCGATCGGGCCCGGGTCGTGACCGCCGAGCATGCTCATCGCGGTCGATGAGAGGTCGCCGAACGCGGCCACCGCGTCCCGGTGCGCCGGATCGACGTAGGACAGGAAGTGGTCGAGGTCGTCAGGAGCCGCGTGCGCGTCCGCCGAGACGATGACGTAGGGCTTCCCGGCCCCGTCTGCCTGTGGCACTCAGGCAGCGTACGGCGGGTCCGGCCCGTCCGCGACGCTCGTCAGCCGGCTTCGACGATCGCCTTCATCGACTCCAGTGTTCGGCGCATGCCGGCGCGGTTGGTCCTCCCGCGCGCCCAGCCGGCGAGCGCCCAGCAGAGCCTCAAGCCCAGGTTGTCGGCGAGTGCGAACGACTCCGTGACGTCGGTCCCGTTACCGGCGGTCGCGAGCCGGTAGCTCCAGGTGTTGAGCACGCGGTCACCGGGCCCGAGGACGTCGAAGGTGAACCGCTCGCCGGCGACGCACTCGGTGGCACGGCAGGTGGTCCAGTAGACCGGCCCGCGACCGTTGCGCTTCACGTGACCGCGGAACCTCGCGCCCACTGCAGGGCTGCTCGCGCCGCCGACCCACTTCGCTTCGAAGGTCTCCGGGCTGAACTCGCCGATCCGCGTGACATCGCTGACCAGCTCCCAGACGCGGGCGGGCGGAGCGTTGAAGTGGACCGTCACTGAGTCGCGCATGCAGGCAACCTAGCGAGCGTTGCCCCGGGCGAGGAGCCCGTTGACTACTTCAGCGCCCAGACCACTCGCACCGAGGCACCGATCGTCTGGGTACCCGGGTTGATCGGCACCGCTGATCCCGCGCCGCCGGCCGCGGAACCCGTCGCCTCGACCGGCACCGGGTAGCGGACGACCCCGCCGCTGCTCGACGTCGCGGTGATGCTGATGACCCGTCCCAGCTGGCGGCCGGCGAGCTCGGCGTACTGCTCTGCCGCGGCCTTGGCGTTGGCGAACGCGTGGGCCCGCGCCTCGGCCAGGTAGTGGGCGCGGTTGGAGATGGTGAGGTCGGTGCTGTTGATGTCCAGTCCGTTGCCGCCGGCCTGCGACGCTGCCCCGAGAGCGGTCTGCGCCGTACTCAGCGGATGCATCCGGGCAGTGATCGACTCGTCGGCGCGGTAGCCCGTGACCGTCCCGGCCTTGCCGTACGTCGCACCGACCGAGACTCCCGAGGTCTGAATGTCACTGGCGTCGACGCCGTTTGCCTCGAGCGCGTCGACGACGTTCGTCGCGACCTGGCTGGCGGCGGACAGGGCATCGGAGGCGTTCGCCGCTCGCGCATGCGCGTCCATGTCCGCGATGAGGGTGTCCGGGGTGCCCTTCACGCTGCCGTGCCCGGAGACGCTGACGGTGTCAGCGGGTGCCGGCGCCGCGCCGGCCGGCGGCGCGGTGGACAGGATGAGACCTCCCGCGGCGAGTGCGGTGGCGGCGGCGACCTTGGTCATGCGGTGCGAGGACATTTCCCCTCCAACAGTGCAGTGGTTGCAACTCAGACGCAGGAGGGTGCCGGACGGTTTCGCGCGGGCCTAGTGGAACGGGTCGCGCGGCGGCGGGTCCTTGAGCTCGGCACGCGAGCAGGTGTCCAGCGTCAGGCCGGCGTAGCCGAGCGCGTCGTTGCACAGCGACTCGACGGTCCAGCCGCGCTTGCTGCCGTGATCGGTCACCGTGACGCGATAGATGGTGATGTCGTAGCGGGTGGGCGCGCCGTAGGCCGTCGCGATCGTGCCGACCAGCATCGAGGAGCCGGCCAT
>DASZUS010000060.1:0-1640 GCA_035547515.1 Mycobacteriales bacterium | reverse complement strand
TCCGGTCGCGACATCGACCAACGGCGGCTCGGTCGTGACGGGGTACGCCAAGGACTACAACTACGACCCGCGACTACGGGCGCTCAGCCCGCCGCACCTCGCCGACCTGGCCAGCTCGGCATGGAACGCAGTCACCTTCGGCGAAGGCGCTCCTCAGTAGCCGGATGTTCGATTGCTCTCCTTGTAGGAGGCGCATGGCACATCCGCTCCGCTATAGCTCGCCGATGTAGAGGATCCGCGCATCGCGACCTTCCGGCCACCAAAGCACGACCCAGTCGTCATGCTGCGTACGTACCGCGACCTTCCACACCGGCGTGCCGATCGCGGTCCGGTACTGCTGGCGCCGCGCCTCCGCCGTATCGCCGTGATCGCAGATCAGGTCGATCGCGTCGCACACCGCGTTGTAGAGCTCGAGGTCGTTCGATTCGTCCAGGGCGTCGAGAGCGGCAGCGGCTTGTGGCGAGTAGGCGGGCTCGCGCCTCACGGCGCAGACTTGCGGCGGGGACGACCGCGGCGCACAAGAAGCGACGGATCCGTGGCCGCTTCGTCGATAGCCGCCATGACGTCAGGGCGGGCAAACAGACGCGCCTGGCCTCGCGTCATCACCTCTGCCGGGTACAGCACCACCGTCCCGTCGGGCTGCACCTCGCCGAGGTAGCGGCCCGGCGCGACGTGCATGCGACCAAGGCTGGTGCGGCCTCGTTGATCGACCTCGATGAGGGTCAGGTCTTCGTCCACGACGCCCAATATCGTCATTTTGCCAATCCTTGGCAATTAACGTCGGTCGCCCGGTTGGACATCATTCGCAGTGCGGCAGACCTGCGATTCTTGAAACGGGAGTCGTCACGCCGAACGACGTACCGGCCGTCGTTGAAGTCGATCAGGAACGTCCTGTGGCCGAGATTCGACTGCGTGCAAGGTGGCGGTGGCAAAACGACTACGGCAACCGCATTGATCAGCAGGACCGCGACCATCGGCTCGCCGACGATGAACCATTGACCGAGACCCTCGCAGGCCTCGCCCTCCGTCTCGGGATCGAGAAAGAACGGAAGTTCACGCCACGAGTAGGGAGCGAGTTCTCGCAGTTCGGCCTCGGACATACCGAGACACGTTGCGACCATGACTTCGTCGTTGCGCATGACACGACGCTTGCTTCCGGCTCTGACCGGACCCGCCTACGGACTAGCCAGCCGGTGGACAGACTCGTTCAGCCGGGATGCCGTGGATAGCCGTCTCCGTCAGAGGCGGTAGAGGGCTCGGGCGTTCTCGCCGAGGATCTTGTTGCGCGCGGCCTCCGACAGCGTGAGCATCTTCTGCTCGACCGTTTCGAGCGGGTTCGGGTACATGCACGTCGGGTGCGGGAAGTCGGTCTCGAACAAGATGTTGTCCTCGCCGACCGCCTCGATCAGGTCCGGCAGCTTGTTGCGGTTGTTCTCGAACCAGAACGTCGCGTAGATGTTGGACTTGAAGTACTCCGATGGCGGCTTGTTCATCTTCGCGAGCTCGCGCGGTGCGTTCTCGGACATCTCGTAGTCGAGCGTCTCGAGGATGAACGGGATCCACCCGATGCCGCTCTCCACCGACACCAGCTTGAGGTCCGGGTGGCGGTCGAACATGCCCGACAGGATCGTGTTGACGAC
>DASZUS010000059.1:0-1667 GCA_035547515.1 Mycobacteriales bacterium | reverse complement strand
GCGGCGGACCATCTCGACGTACCGGCCGACGCCGTGCTGCTCGTGGACGACGTAGTCGCCCGCCTTGAGCTGGATCGGGTCGATCGCGTTGCGCCGCCGCGACGGCATGCGGCTGGTGTCCTTGGTCAGCGAGCCGCGCTGCCCGGTCAGGTCGGCCTCGGTGAGCACCGCCAGCTTCAGGTCGGACGAGACCAGCCCGCCGCCGAGCCGGCCGGTGAGCACCTGGACGATCCCGGCCTCGTCGCCGACCTCGCTCACGAAGCGAGCGGGAACCTCGGCGTCCGTGAACCGCTCGACGGCGCGCTGCGCGGAGCCGTGGCCGTCGAAGACGAGCACGACGTGCCAGCCGTCGCGGGCCCAGTTCCGCAGGTCGCCGATCGCGGCCTCGATGTCGCCGCGGTACGTCGGCGCCGGCTCGAAGCCGCTCGCCACCGTCCCCGCACCCAGTTCGGTGTCGGCGGTCAGGGCCGTGATCCCCCACCACGGGACGCCGAGCTCGCCCGCCTCGGCCGCGACATCGTCCAGCTCGCGCAGCGACGCGGCGCCCAGGTCGACCGGCGCGGTGCCGCCACCGGCCGCCGCGGCCCAGGACGCCTCCAGGAACTCCAGCGAGGTGCGCACCAGGTCGTGCGCGCGGGTGCGTACCCGCTCGGGGTCGCACAGCACGACGTGGCTACCCGTGGGCAGCTCGTGCAGCACGGTCTCCAGGCGGTCGACGAGCACCGGCGCGAGCGCCTCCATGCCCTCGACGGCCTCGCCGCGACTGATCGGGTCGAGCAGCTCGGCCAGCTCGGGGTGCCCGGTCAGCAGCTCCGCGGCCCGCGCGCGGACGTCGTCGGTCAGCAGCAGCTCGCGGCACGGCGGCGCCCACAGGCCGTGCTCGGCGACCTCCAGCGAGCGCTGGTCGACGACCTTGAAGTAGCGGACCTCCTCGACCTCGTCGCCCCAGAACTCCACGCGCAGCGGGTGTTCCTCGGTCGGCGGGAAGACGTCCAGGATGCCGCCGCGCACCGCGAACTCGCCACGCTTCTCGACCAGTTCGGTGCGCGAGTAGCCGGCGGCAACCAGGTCGGCGACGAGGTCGATGAGCTCCAGCCCGCTGTCCCCGGCGCGCAGCTGCACCGGCTGCAGCTCGCCAAGGCCCGGCACCTGCGGCTGCAGCAGGGCGCGCACCGGCGCGACGACGACCGACACCGGACCGGCCGTGGGGTCGGTGTCCGACGGGTGGGCGAGCCGGCGCAGCACCGCCAGCCGCTGCCCCACCGTGTCGGCGCGCGGCGACAGGCGCTCGTGCGGCAGCGTCTCCCAACCGGGGTAGAGCACGACCTCGTCCGCGGGCACCAGGCAGCGCAGCGCGGCCACGAGGTCCTCGGCCTCGCGCCCGGTGCTGGTCACGGCGAGTACCGGCGCGCCCGTCCGTCCGGCCAGGGCGCCGACCGCGAGCGGCTGGACGGCCGCCGGACCGCTGATCGTCAGCGTCGCCGACCCGGCCGCCTCGACGACGGCGGCGAGCGCCGGATCGTCCGCGGCCACGCTCAACAGGCCGTGCAGAGCCATCGAAATCCCCTTACCCGTGCAGCACAAACGCCCCTGCACCGCGAGCGGGAGGGGATGCGTCCAGGGTCCGCGGGACGACCGACTGGGCGGGACACGGTTCGTCCCGCCCA
>DASZUS010000058.1:0-1689 GCA_035547515.1 Mycobacteriales bacterium | reverse complement strand
CGGAGACGTCGATCGCGTCGCCGACCGTCGCCTTCGCGTCGTAGCGGCCGTCGTCGACCCGCGGTCGTACGTCTTCGACGACCGGACGCGCGGGAGCCTGCTTGGCCGGGATGATTTTCACTAGCTGGCGACGTACCCAGCGATCGGCCGTCAAGACCTCGCGATCGCGTGGTTAGTTGCCGCCCGTGAGGGAACCGCTTCCACGAGCGGGTCAAGACTGATCCGGCGCGGCAGTGGGCCCCGGCTAGAACAGGTGCGGGTGAGTGCTTGTCAGCCGGTCGTACGCCTCAGCGTCAGTCACTCCCAGAAGCGCCTTGACCTGGTCGTTGGCCCTCGTCGCGCTCCGGGCGAAGAAGTAGCTCGGGATCGCCCCGGTTGCCACCCCGACCACGGTGCCGACGCCGGCCCAGATGGTCGCGAAGTCGCCGTCGGTGGCCCGCCAGAACATCACACCGATCAGCGCGAGGAACCCGAGAGCGACAACCGTTGCCTGCCAGCTGGGGGCTGTAATGCTGGGGGTGGAGCTACCAGGGGCGGTGTTGTCCGACACGTTCCCTCCCGATGTGCGCCGCGTCGTACCTGCGTCCTGAGCGTAGGCGGTTGCGTGGTGGTCCGGAGCCCTTCGGCCGTCCAGAAGGCCGTCGGGTCGATGGCGCGGACGTCGCGATGCAGCGCCGGTTCGTCGCGCCGGTCGTCAGGCGGTCACCGGCGACCAGGCCGATCAAGACGCCGCGACCATGACCAGGAACCTCCTCCGCCTCCTAACCGACCCGATGTGCGACAGCGCCGACGCCGAGGTCGGCGCCGGATGCCGACGCAGCGGCGGTCAGCAGGGTCTTCGGTTTGGCATTGATCGACGTCAGGGTCTCCAGCTTCGACTGGCTCGGCGAGCCGACGATCAGCTTGTTGAAAGCGTGAATGACGCCTTGGTTGGCATACGCGCGACGCGAGATCGATGCCTTGCCGGTGATGCTGTTGCGGTGCAGCTTGCCGCTGGAGCAGATGCGCACCATCGCGCTGTGGAAGATCATCTGCACGCCGGTGCAGTGGTAGTGCTGGGGAGTGATCGGCTTGGCGCCGTCGAGCGGCACGATCCGGCCACACGCGGCGTAGCTCTTGCCGAGATCACTGCACCAGGTTGCGTGCGCCCGGTGAAGCAGGCGCCACTTCCCGGGGTGCGCCCACGTCATGTACAGCGGTACCTCGGTCGGAGGTCCGTTGCCCGAGTCGTCCCCCGCGATGATGCCGTCGGGACCAACGGTGAAGCGGTAGTTGGGATTGGGCGTCGGTGGCACGCCGAGATCCGTCACCTTGCCGGCGAAGCTCTCCTCGAAGAGGTGATCCTTCCCGCCCGCCGTCTGGTCGTAGACGAAGCCGTGCGGGGCGGCGCCGACGAGGTAGGCGTCGGCAGCCAGGGTCTGGGTGATGGTCTTGCCGCTGTCGACGTCCCATACCTGGAACCCGGACCCGCTGGTCGAGTCGTTCATCGCTACGACAGATCCCACGACTGTCACGTGCACAGACTCCGCGACGCCGGTGTTGAGCAGGTCGATGCGCTTCCCGGAAGCGGTGAGCGCCCAGAGCTCGATGTGCTTGTTCGCGACTTGGAAGTAGTTGTGCAGCGTCTTGTAGAACGGCCGCGTTCCGTACACCAGGACCTGCGAGTCGCCGGCGAACGGCAGGATCCGG
>DASZUS010000057.1:0-20219 GCA_035547515.1 Mycobacteriales bacterium | reverse complement strand
GCCCACGCCGAGGGGTCAGGTCGCGTCGTCGTCGTACGGCGGGCGTTCGCCGGCCTGAAGTGCGACTGTCGCGCGTCGCTGCCGCGGCGCCGCGGGCTCGTCATCGCTGAAAATGTCCTCGACGAAGCGGCGCGGGTGCATGCCGCGCAGGTCGAGGTCGGCAAGCTCGGGCCCGAGCTCGGCCTTCAGGTCGCTGGCCGCGCCGCGCGCCATCGCACGAAGCTCGCGCAGCATCCGCGCCGCGTCCGAGGCGGCTTTCGGCAGCCGGTCCGGGCCGAAGATGATCAGCCCGAGAATGGCAAGGACCAGCACCTCTTCCCAGCCGAGGTTCGCGAGCACGCCTCAAGAGTAGGCGCGCCCGGCTCCGACTAGGTGCTCCGGCTGGACCCGAGGACGATCGAGACCTTGTGCCGCTGGCCATCGCGCAGATAGGTCACCGTGATGCGCTGGCCCGGGACCCGGCTGCGAATCGCCACGATCAGCTCGTCCGCGGTCGTGATGCGCTCGTTGTCCACGCCGACGATGATGTCGCCCGGCTCGAGGCCCGCTTTGGAGGCAGGGCCTCCTGGCGTCACCGCATTGGCGCTCGACCCGGTGCCGATCTCGGCGCCCTGCCCGGCGTACGCGGCATTGAGCTGTACGCCGATGATCGCGTGCGTCGAGTAGCCGCGGGTGATGATCTGCTCGGCGATCCGCTTCGCCTCGTTGATCGGGATCGCGAAGCCAAGGCCGATGCTGCCTGATTGCTGGCCCGCCAAGCCGTCGGTCGACAGCGACGCGATCGCGGAGTTGACCCCGATGACCCGTCCGTCCAGGTCGACCAGGGGGCCGCCGGAGTTGCCCGGGTTGATCGCGGCGTCGGTCTGGATCGCGTCGATCACGTCGTCGGGGATCCCTTGCTCGCCGCCAGCTTCCACCGGGCGGTTGAGCGCGCTGATGATGCCGCTGGTCACCGTCCCGGCGAGCCCGAGCGGCGACCCGACCGCGACGACCGGATCCCCGACCGCGAGCTCGTTGGAGTTGCCGAGAGCCACCGGGGTCAGATCGCTGACACCCTTGACCTTCACGATCGCGATGTCGTCGACCGTGTCGGGGTGGCCCACCACCGTCGCCGGCACCCGAGCCTTGTCAGGCAGGATCACCGACAGCGTCCCGCCAGAGGACGCGGCGGCAATGACGTGGTTGTTGGTCATGATGTAGCCGGCCTTGCTGAGCACGATGCCGGAGCCGGTGTCGCCGCCGTTGCCGGACTTCACCTGGATCGAGACCACGCTCGGCAGGATCCGGCGGGCCACCGTCGCGATGGACTGGCCGCCGGTGCTGCTGATGTCAGGCGCCGAGGTCGCGCCAAGCGTCACGGTTCGTACCGAGCCGTTACCGCCGTTGTGACCGTGGACCAGCAGGCCGCCGACGGCACCGCCGAGCACCGCCGCCACAACGGCGATCAGCGCGGCGACGCCGACACTCACCCCAGGCGCGGCGGCGCGCAAGCCCCGGGGCGACAGCGGCGGCGGTGGCGACCACCACTGGGTGGGCTCGTCGGGAGCTGGCCCTGTTGGCGGCTGGGGCGGCGACCAGCCGTCGTGCTCAGTCATGCCATCCATTGTCGGGCACGCGGCGACGGGCCCCTCCTGGCTACGCTGACGGCGTGCCCGAACGCAGCGAGGCCGACATCGCGCTGGACAACTGGCGCCACTGCGAGGCGTGGCTGGTCGAGGACGATCCGGTCGCGGCGGCGCGCCCCCAAGGCCAAGGGATGGGCGCCGTACCCATCGGCGCGGGGGGCGGCGCGCTGCTGCGCTTCCTGGCCGCGTCGATCAACGCCCGCGCGATCGTGGAGATCGGGACCGGCGCGGGAGTGTCCGGGACTTGGCTGCTGCGCGGGATGGCGCCCGACGGGCTGCTGACCTCGATCGACGCCGAGGCCGAGCACCAGCGGGTCGCGAAGCAGACCTTCCTGGCGGCGGGGTTCCCGCTGTCCCGGTTCCGGCTGATCGCCGGCAACGCACTGGAGGTGCTGCCGCGGCTGTCCGACGGCGCCTACGACATGGTCTTCGCGGATGCGGCGAAGGAGGAGTACACGGCGTACCTCGACGAGGCGATCCGGCTCCTGCGGCCCGGCGGGATCCTGGCCTTCGACAACGCGCTGTGGCACGGCCGGGTGGCCGACGAGAGCAACCGCGATGCCGGGACCGTGGCGGTGCGCGAGCTGCTGCGCCGGGTACGCGACGACGAGCGGCTGATCCCGGCGCTCGTGCCCAGCGGCGACGGCCTGCTCATTGCGGGCAAAGTGGCTTTACCCACCGAAGACCCGTGACGGACACGCGATTCTGGGGGGTAAAGCCACTTTGCCCCTACTGGGGTGGGACGGTCTGGCCTTTGCCGATCACGACGATGCCGCTGTCGCTGACGAAGAAGCCCCTCGCCCGGTCGGCGGCGTGGTCGACCCCGATCGACACCCCGGGCGGTACGACGACGCCCTTGTCGATGATCGCCCGCCGCAGGACGGCGCCGCGTCCGACGTCCACCCCGTCGAGCAGCACGCACTCGTCGACCTCGGAACCGGTGTGGATGTCGACCCGCGGCGAGAGCACCGAGCGGCGCACGCGAGCGCCTGAGACCACGCACCCCGGCGAGACCAGCGACTCGATGGCGCTGCCGATCCGGCCTGGCTCGTCGTAGACGAACTTCGCCGGCGGCAGCGGCGGCGTCGCGGTGAGGATCGGCCACTGGTAGTTCCACAGGTTGAACGCCGGGCGCGCGGAGACCAGGTCCATGTGGGCGTCGTGGTAGGTCTCGATGCTTCCCACATCGCGCCAGTAGCCCGCGTCGCGCTCGGTCGCACCCGGGATCACGTTGGAGGCGAAGTCGTAGACGCCGACCTCACCGGAGTCCACCAGCGCGGGGATCACGTCGCCGCCGAGGTCGTGGTTGGACCGCTCGTCGAACGCGTCCCGCTTCACCGCGTCGACCAGGACACGGGTGTCGAAGACGTAGTTGCCCATCGAGGCCAGCGTGACGTCCGGGTCGTCGGGCAGGCCCGGCGGATCGGTCGGCTTCTCCAGGAACGCGTCGACCTTCCGGCCGTCCGCGGTCTGGATGATGCCGAATGCCTTCGCCTGGTCGCGGGGCACCCGGAGTCCCGCCACGGTCACGCCGGCCCCCGACGCGATGTGCGCCTCGACCATCTGGCGCGCGTCCATCCGGTACACGTGGTCGGCACCGAAGACGACGACGTAGCTCGGCTGCTCGTCGTAGATCAGGTTCAGGGACTGGTAGATCGCGTCAGCGGAGCCGGCGAACCAGCGCGGCCCGAGCCGCTGCTGCGCCGGCACCGGCGTCACGTAGGTCCCGAGCAGCGACGACATCCGCCAGTTCATCGAGATGTGGCGGTTGAGCGAGTGGGACTTGTACTGGGTGAGTACGACGATTCGCAGCAGGTCGGAGTTCACCAGGTTCGACAGCACCATGTCGATCAGCCGGTAGATCCCGCCGAACGGGACCGCGGGCTTGGCCCGGTCAGCCGTCAGCGGCCACAGCCGCTTGCCCTCGCCTCCCGCGAGAACCATGCCGAGCACGCCGCGGGCAGCCACAACATCATTCTCCCAGCATGGGCAGGCCGGAAACGCTTAGGCCGCCCGCGACAGGCCCTCGAGCCATCGCAGGAAGGTCCGTACGCCGAACCCGGTCGCCCCCTTGGTGACCTCGTGCTCGTCGCCGTCCGAGCGCGCGGGGCCCGCGACGTCGAAGTGCGCCCACGGCACCTGGTCCCGCTGCGTGCCCGCGCGGACGAACTCCCGCAGGAACAGCGCCGCGGTGATCGACCCGCCGCTGTAGTGCTTGCCGGGCTCGCCGATGTTGCGCAGGTCGGCGATCGGCGAGTCCAGGCTGTCGCGGTAGTCCTCGACCAGCGGCATCCACCACACCCGCTCCCCTGCGGCGCCAGCCGCGTCCTCGAGCTCGTCACGCAGCCCGTCCGAGGTCGCGTAACAGGCGGCGTGCCGCTTGCCCAGACCGAGGTACGCCGCGCCGGTCAGGGTCGCGATGTCCACGATCGCGTCCGGCCGCAGCTGAGCGCGCGCGTACGCGAGCGCGTCGGCGAGCACGAGCCGGCCTTCCGCGTCGGTGTTGAGCACCTCGCTCGTCGTACCGCCGTAGTGGCGGATCACGTCACCCGGGCGCATCGCGTCGGAACCCGGCATGTTCTCGGCCATCGGGACCAGCGCGGTGACCTTCACCGTCACGCCGAGCGCAGCCAGCGCGGTCATGGTCGCGATGACCGCGGCGCCGCCCGCCATGTCGGTCTTCATCGACGGCATCCCGTCGGGCGGCTTGATCGACAGGCCGCCACTGTCGAAGGTGATGCCCTTGCCGACCAGGACGACGTGCCGCGTGGCGCCGGCCGGCTCCCAGCTCGCCTCGAGCAGCCGAGGCGGCCGTGACGATCCGCGACCGACGGCCAGCACGCCGCCGAACCCCTCGTCCGCGAGCTCGCTCTCGGTACGCACCCGCACGCGCAGGCCCGCGGCTTCACACAGCTCGGCAGCGCGCTCCGCCAGCCACGCCGGGCTCTTCTCCAAGGAAGGCTGGTTCGCCAGGTCCCGCGCGAGATGCACCGCGTTGATCACCGCGGCTGCCTGCGCCAGCGCCGGCTTGCACTCGCCAGGCGCGTCGACCACCAGCTTGACCCGCCGCAGCGTGGGCGGCTTGGCGTCCTCGGCGTAGCGGAACTTGTACGCCGCGAGCCCGATTCCCTCCGCGAGGGCCCGGACAGCGTCGCCGTCGCGTCCCTCGGCCAGGGTGGTGGCCAGCGACTTGGAGCCTGCCGCCCGGCGAGCGATCGCGGCGCCGGCACGGCGCAGATCGCCGGGAGTCCCGTCGCCACAGCCGGCGAGCAGAACGGTCTCGATGCCGTCGCGGTGCAGCGGGATCGCCACGATCTCGCCGGGCTTGCCGGTGGCCTTCTCCGCCTTGAGAAAAGCTGAGACGTCGATGCCGAGCGAGGCGAGCTCGTCCCCGCCCGCGCCGACGTCCGGGAGGCGGCGACGCGCGGGAACGGTCGGTACGGCGAGAACCGACCCAGCGCCGATCAGCGGCCCGCGTGAGGCCGCGATCGACGGAGCAGCCGTCACTAGCCGACGGCGGTCTTCAGCGCGTCACCCAGCGCCGCAGCCTCGTCGGGCGTCATCGCCACGACCAGGCGGCCGCCACCCTCGAGAGGCACACGCATCAGGATGTCGCGCCCCTCCTTGGTCACCTCGAGCGGACCATCGCCCGTCCGCGGCTTCATGGCAGCCATGCGCGTGCTCCTTCACTTGTCAGCTCGTCCCACCGCGCAACGAGCGGCAGAACTCCATTATCGCGGACATTCGTGGGTGCTCGCCGTACGGCCGCTGATTTGAGCCCGCAGAACGCGAATCGGCCGGGCCCCGACGACGGGGCCCGGCCGATTCGTTGCTTGCTGGACTACCGGACGTTGACCTTCACGACCCGGGAGAAGCCCGCCCGGACCCCACCGCGGCCGGCAACCCGCACCTGGAACTTCAGGTGCTGGCCCGGGTTGGCGCGAAGCGTCCCGGTGACGTTGCCGTGCCCGCCGGTACGCCCGGTGCCGATCTTGTGCCGGCTGCCGTTGCGCCACTGGTAGAAGGTCACCCCGGCGTGGGCCAGGCTCGGGTGGCTGATCACCGTCAGCGACAGCCGCACCTTGCCGCTGGCGAGCACCCGCTGGGTCACCCGAAGCGTCGGGTGCTCGGTGCCGCTGCAGTTCGCCTGGCAGCCTCCGCCGTTGCCGCCACCGCAGTTGACCGTGCAGGTGCCGGAGCCGAACGTCACGGTCGCGTGGGCCGGGTTGTTCGTCGTCGGCGCGTTGGCGCTGACGTCGGTGATCGTGACGGTGTCACTGCCGCTCGACCCGTTGTCCGGGTAGGCGATCAGCGCGGAGCCCGCCGAGCCGGTCGTCACCGCGCCCGAGGCGATGTTACGGCCGCTCGTCGAGTAGTCGAGGACCTGGCCCGCGACGCCGGCGCCGAACTGGTCGAGCACCTTGCCTGTGATGTTGACCGTGGCGCCCTTAGCGACGTTCTGCGTCGCCGGCGTCGCGGTCACGTACGTCGGCCGCGGCGCCTGGAAGGTCGCCGTCGCGACCGCCGGACCGAGACCACCGGAGCCCGGCGTACCAACCGTCGCGCTCACCGTGATCTTGTCGCCGGCCGCCGGGTTGTTCTCCGCGACCACGAACACCGCGTTGCCGTTGGCGTTGGTGCTCACGTTGCCCGGGGTCGAGGTGAGGGTGGCGGGACCGCCGGTGATCGCGAACTGCACCGGCACGTTCGCCAGCGCGGCGCCGTTCGGACCGGCCACGTGGGCGGCGAAGATGACCGACTGCTGCCCGCCGGTACCGGTCGTGACGGTGCAGTTGGGCACCAGCGCGTTGTAGTCGGTGACCAGCTCGTCGGGGCAGTCCAGCGTGAGCGTGCTGCCCGCCGGCGGAGCGACCCCGACGCTGACCTTCGCGGTGGTCTGCGGGTCAGTCGTCGCGGGCGCGGTCTCCGTCGCGCTCTGCGGCGCGAAGAAGGTCACCGTGTCCGTCCCGGTGGTCGCGCCCGCCGTCAGCGTGCAGGTCGTCGAGCCGAACTGGTTCGTCGCCGGGCACTTGACGGCGTTCGTCGTCGCGTCCGGGCCGCCCGCGGCGACGACGTAGCGCACGTCGATGCCCGGAAGCGGGGTCCCGTCGGCGGTCTGCGCCAGCACCGAGAAGCTCGCCGTACCACCGGTCACGACGCCCTGCGTCGCCGGGGTGGCGGTCAGCGTCTTGACCGCGCCTTGGCCGCCGGCGATCACGGTGAGCGCCTGTGCGCCGCTGCTGAGCGTGCCAGTGGTCGCGACGACCGAGACCGAGCCGGTCTTCGTCGAGCTGATCCCGAAGATCACCCGCCCCGGCGTGCTGGCGTTCTGCCCGGTGGTGCTGGAGAGCACGAGGCTTTCGGTGTAGTCCGGCGGGTCGAGCAGACCCAGGATCGGGTCGCCACCGGAAGCGGTCTCGGAGTGGGAGACCACGTTGACCGTCGAGGCGCCGGCCGGGTTGCACAGCGAGAGCGCCTCACCCGGCGGTGTGGCACCGATGCCGAGCAGGCCACCGGTCGCCTGGCCGAGGTCCTGGGTCGCCGTGATGGTGACCGGGAAGCCGGCGTTGGCCGGGCTGATGTCCACGGCGTAGGCCTGGCACCCGCCGACGGCGATCTCGGCGTTGTGCTGGCCCGGCACGAACTGCGGGGTCAGCGTGATCGCCGTCGCGGAGGCGAAGGTGGCGTGAACCGTCACGCTCGGCGAAACGCCGGCCTGTGCGGTCTGGCCGTGGGTGTCGGTGATGACGACGGTGTCCGTGCCCGCACCGTGAGTGTTCGGCACGCTGCAGGTCCAGTCGGTGGTCCCGCCGTTGAGCGGGGTGCAGTTGCCGCTGGCGCCGCTGTCCGGACCCGAGTTCGCCGGCACCTGCCAGGTGACCTGCGGCGTCTCACCCGCGGCCGGGGTGACGTGGGCGGTGAAGACCGCGGTGGTCCCCGTCGCCTGGCTGACGCTGGCCGGCGTCGCGGTGATCGCGCCACCGAAGGTGACGTTGATGTTGGTCGACGGCTCACCGGCGTCGATCGCGTGGTTGTTGTTCGAGTCGTCGAAGATCGTCAGGGTGTCAGTGCCGGCACCACGGGTGTTCGTGATCTGGCAGGTCCACGTCGTACCGGAGCCCGAGCACAGCGTGAAGTTCGGGTTCGGCTGGGGGTCGACGCTGCCGGCGTCGACGAGGTAGTCGACGCTGGGCGTCTCGCCCGCCGGGACGCCGCTGAGGGTGACGTTGATCGTCGCCGTGGAGCCCGGCGCGTGAGTGTCGGAGGACGACTCCGTCGCGGTGATGGTCTCGAACGTGAACGTCGTCGTGGCCTGCGGCTCGGTGGCGGCCGCGGTCCCGTCGCCATTGAGGTCGTCGAAGATCTTCACGACCGGGTTGTCCGTGCGGCCGTTGCTCTGGATGGTGCAGGTCCAGGCCTGGGCGCCATTGGCCACCGGGCCGTTGGCGGTGCAGGCATTCGTCGGCGGAACGCTGTCGTTGGCGCCGCTGACCAGCGTCTCCTTCAGCGCGACCGTGTGGCCGGTCGGGATGCCCGTGACGTTGACGTCGATGGCGTCCGTGTTGGTGGTGCTTCGCGTCAAGTCCGGGGTGGCGGTGATCTTCTCGAAGTTCACCGTGAAGCTCGATGCCGCGGGCTCATGGCCTGCGTCCCACACCTGCGTCGTGCCGGTGGGGTCGTCGTCGTCGAAGATCGTGATCTGGTCGGCGCCTGCGGTCCCGTTGTTGGTGAAGGAGCAGACGTAGTTGCCGGTGCCGTTGGACGCGTTGCAAGCAATCGGCTCACTCTGCAGCCCGGGGGTGTCGGCACCGCCCTGCGCGATCGTTCCGGTGATGGCGGCGGAGTTGGACCCGGTCACGAGGACGCTGATGGTCGCCGTCTCGCCGGTGCCGTAGATCGTCTGCAGCGGCTGGGCTTGGATCGTCTCGAAGCCCACGCTCACCGAGGACGACGTCGCGGTCGGCGCGACGGCGGCATCGCTCACGGAGGCGACGTCGGTCCCGGGACCACCGGCGTTCTGGATCGGGCAGCGCCACTCGGAGCCGGTGAGCACGGTGCACGCCGCGGTGAGCCCGACGTCGGGACCGCTGGTCACCGTCACCTGCGGCGCGGCACCCACTGGCGGGTTGGTCAGCGTCGCATCGACGTAACCGGTCGTGAGCGCCGTGTAGCGCGGCTGCTCGGCGGTGACGGAGATCTGCTCGCCCGTCGCGGCGGATGCGGGCGTGGCCAGTGGTACGGCGAGTCCGATCAGCCCGGCGGACAGCGCCGCCACCGAACTCAACCAACGCACGGAGTGCCTGGTGTGCATGTGTCGTGCTCCTCCCGGACTGCCCACAACAGTGTCCCCGCTACGTTGAACGCCGAAGGCACGGCCCGGTAGTCGCCCCACAGCGGAGCAATCCCGGTCAACGTGGACATCATAGGGGCGGGTCTCGCCCGCCGCCCGGTAGGTCGGGTGTCCGTTTCGCACTATTTTTCTGCGCGGCGCCCGCCGCGCGAGCCGGCCTAGCCGGACGGTCTCGAGCTCGCGGCGGCGACCGGGATCCGCAGCACGGCCGCCGGCTCGTCAGCTTCTCGGCGGCCGTCCCGGCGTACGTCGACCCAGGCGCGGACCAAGTCGGATCCTGCGTGCGCGGCGGAGTACCCGAACAGCGCCACCCCTTTGGCGTTGGTCTTCGCGGTTCCGGTTCCCGGGTCGGCCCCGGAGATCCGGTAGCGAACCAGCTGGCCGGGAGCCGGCGTACCGTCCTTGCCCTTGGCGATGCCTGCGACCAGCTCGACCGCGCCGACCTGTGCACCGGGCGCGGCGACGAGCGTCAGCGTTGCCGGGACCACCGGCTTGGTCACGTCGTACGGCGCTGTGGCGGAGCACGAGCCACCGGTCGCGCAGAGCGCCGGGGAGGCGGTGATCGTCACGGTCACTGCGCCACGGCCGGTGCGCCCGCCAACGGTCCCGACAATCGCGGCGAGCGTCCCATCTGCGCGGGTGGTCGCCCTGCCGCCCGACGGCAGGAGAAGCGAGCCCGGCCCGCTGACGTGCACGTCGACCGCGACCCCCGCCACCGGGTTCGCGTAGCGGTCGCGGACGGTGGCAATGATCTGGCGGCGGTGTCCCGCGACGATCGAGGTACTCGCCGGGCGCAGTGAGACCGTTGCGGCGTCGGCCGGGCCCGGCGGGGCGTATCCGATGCTCGCCTGGCTCGACAGCTGGTCGGCGGTAGCAACTACCTGGTGCGCGCCGGGAGTGGTCGACGTGACCGCGGCGAAGGCGACGCCCGCGCGGTCGGTGAGGGCCTGGTACGTCGTAGCGGCCGTGGCATCGGGACCGTCGACCGGTCCGACCGAGCCGTCGGATGCCGAGAAGGTCACCGCCTTTCCGGCGAGCGGCTCGCCGAGTGAGTTCGTGACCGCGGCGCAGACCACAGTGACCGCGGCGAGCGGCACCTGCGAGGGCGAGGTGTCGGCCTCGCCGCAGGAGGCGTCGTCGACGCCCTGGCCGCTCGGGTCGAGGGCGACGGTACGCGCGAGATCGGGTCCGTCGAGGTAGTCGACGGTCGCCGTCGCGGACTCGTCCGTTGCGGCGTCGATCAGGGCGATGGTGTCGGTGGTGGAGCTGCCGGCTCCGCCGTGGTCGCGGTAGCTGATGGTTGCGCTGCCGTCGGCGCCGGTCGTCACGCTGCCGTGCACCCCTTCGTTGCGGCCGACGACGACGTAGGACACCTGCTGACCCGCCGAGCCGCCCCCGGCGGAAACCGTCAGCGAGACCGCCCCGCCCTTCATCACCGACGACGCCTGCGGCGTGACCGACAGGCCGGGGGTGGTCACCGAGGCGGCGCGGACCGCTGGCGCGGTAGCAACGAGGCAGATGCTCACCACGGCGCCAAGGGCGGCGGGCACGGCAGCGCTCAGCGGGATGCTCCGGGTAGTGGACGCGAGGCGATGAGGCACAGCGACTCCTCCGACGGCGGCACGAACCGGCGAACCTAGCCACGGATGCCGGGCAGCGGCGGGTGCTGTCCACAGCGGGCGACCGCACCGCGACTACGCTCGGGCCATGGGAGCTCGTCGTACGCCGACTCGCCGGCAGACCCTCCGGACCGCCGCAGGCGTCTGCCTGCTCGCCGGTGCGGTGGCGTGTTCCAGCTCGAGCTCGGGCGGTAGCTCGAGCAGCGGCCTCGGCGGCATCCCTACCCCGACCGGCCCTCCCCCCACCAGCCTGCACGGGCACCACGCGGGAGGGCCGAACGGGATCATCTCGACGCCGGTCTACAACCCGCCCAGCAGCGGTGTGCCGGGCGGATCGGTCGTGTTCCCGCATGTCGACCGGACGCTGGATCGCAAGATCGTCGACAAAGTTCTCGCCATGCCCGGTGTGGCCCACGCGGCGTACTACCCGCAGTTCAAGCAGTTCCAGGTCTACTTCAAGTCCGATGCCACCAGCGACCAGCGCGACGCTGTCTACCGCTACGTCACCGGCCTGACCTCTTAGAGCGCGTCGGCGCCGCGGCGCTAAGGCACCTCGAGCCCTACGTAGGTCGCGCACCGCGCGGCGTGTTACGCAACCTGCGTAGGGCTCGGCGTCGCCTTTTGCTGCTGAAACGCCACTGGGGGCGACCCTTTCGGGCCGCCCCCAGTGGGGTGAATCAGATGGTGCTTGTTACTTGATGCGGTGCGAGACCGCCACCGAGTACTCCGACCGGTACTGCGTGCCGAGGTTGATCACCTTGGCAGAGACCGACCAGGTGGCGCCGGAACGCAGACCCGAGAAGGACAGCGAGGCGTTGCCACGCGGACCGGTGTGGGTCTGGCCAACCAGGTGCCGGAGGCCGTTGCGGACACGGTAGATGTTCACCGTGCGAGCGGCGCCCAGAGCCGGGCTGGTGTGCACGACCACCGTGAGGTGGTGCTTGTGGACCGACGTCAGGTGGACCGTCGGCCGCTCCACCGTGGTGTGGACGGCGGGACCGGTGAAGGTGATCGCCTCCTTGCCACTGGCGAGCTGGGTGCCACCAGGACCGGTGACAACCATGGAGACGGTGGAGACGCCCGGCGCGTTGCAGCTGAACGTGTAGCCGGCAACGCCGGACGTGTTCGTGCTGAGCGCGACCGGCGCACCACCGTTACCGGTGCTCGCCGCCGGTACACAGCTGGCCTCGTTCGACCCGCTGCGGACCACCGTGATCTGGCCGACACCACCGGTCGTACCGGAGTTCGTGCCGGTGCCGTTGCGACCCACGATCGGGTTGCCGAACTGGTCGACGACCTTCGCGGTCACCGTCACCGCGGTGGAGGTCGGGACCGTGTTGCCCGGCGTCACCGTGAACGTCACAACCGGCTGTGCGAGCTGGTTGTAGAAGTTCAGCGTGAGGGTGTCGGTCTGAGCCGCCCCGGTGGTCGCCGAGTAGGTCCAGACGCCGGCGACGTTCTGCTTGAACGTCGTGACCGGCGGAGCCCAGGACAGCACGTCCGTCTGGGTACCGTCGTTCACACCCGGGAACCCGGTGTTGTAGCCGTCGTTGTACACGCCACAGTTCTGCGTGGTGTCATCGGCCTGGTAACGCGTCTGCGAGCCGAGCGCCACACCAACCGGAAGGTTGAGGTAGGAGCCCTCGACGGCAGGGTCGACATCCTTGTAGGTGCCGTCCGACTGCGCAGTGCATGCGAACGCGTCGTTGCCCGGAGCGCCCGGCGTCGCCGTGGCGCCCGTGCACGGGTCCGTCGCGCTGGAGCCGGTGCACTGGCCGAGCGAACCGACACCGGTCTTGGTCAGCGTGACCGTGGCCGAGCCGGTGGTGAAGCTCACCAGGTTGCCGAACTGGTCGGTGACCTGCGGCGAGAAGACCACGCGGTCGGTGTCCGGCACGTTGCTGGTCCCGGTGTCGCTGACCTTCTGGGTCGGACCGAAGTTGTTCTCCGTGTTGATGGAGTCCGTGTTCGGTGCCGCCAGGCCGTCGATCAGCAGGTACTTCGCGGTACCACCGTTGAGCGGCTGCTCACGCGTGGTCCACTGGAAGTCCAGCGGGCAACCACTGAAGTCGCTGCCAGCGCTCGCGTTCAGGAAGTACACATCCTTCGACGCTGTGCAGGTCTGGGCCGTGGTCCGCTCACCCGCAGGGGTCGGAGGCGTCAGAGTGTTCGGCGTCGTGGAGGGGATGGAGCCGGTCTTGACGTGCGCGACCACGACCCCGTTGCTGTCGAACGCGGTGTCGCGGGCAATGCCGAGAGACACCACGAACTCGCCCGCGAGGTTTGACGTCGCGGTGATCGTCTGGCCCGAGTTCGTCAGGTTGCCGACCTGGCCACCCGCAGCCGGAGCGGTGCTGAACGAGCAGCTGCCGTACAGGTTGAAGGTCAGCTTGGTCGGGTCGAAGGTCTGCGTCGTCGAGCAGTTCGGCGTGAAGAAGCCGTGGTCGACCGTCAGCGGCACCGAGACGCCGGTGAGGGTCTCACCGGTGCAGGTGGCGTTGCCAGCGGTCGGCGTGCAGCTACCCGTCACCTTGTAGACGTTCTGGATCACGTCACCCGGCTCCGGAGCGGTGGCCGTCGAGTCCTGCGCGTCCGGCTTGATCAGCGTGGAGCTGATCAGGTCGAGACGGGCCGGAGCAACCGAGCCCTCGGTGATGTCCACGGTTTCAACACGACCGGCGGTCGCCAACTGCACGCCGAGGATCGTCACCACAGTGCCGATGCCCGGGTACGGGAAGGCCTGAGCGGCGGTCATCGCGGCAGTGATCGTGGCGGGGCCGAGGTGGCCGGCGACCGAGGGGTTGCTGGTGTCCAGCGGGTTGTTGTCAACGAAGTTGACGGTGCAGTTGCCCGAGGCATCGGTGGTGCAGTTGATGGAGGACGTCCCGGGGAACGGAGCCGTGCCACCGACGAAGAACGCGTCGCCGCTCGGGCTGTTGACCGTCAGCACGATGACGCGGCCAGACTGGTCAGTGGTCAGAATGTTGCCCGTGCCGTAGTGGACGGTGATCGGGATCTGCGTGCCGACCTGGCCCTGCGTGAGGCAGTTCGCCGCCGTGTCGTAGTCGTTCTGCGGGCAACCCGGGAAGGTGATGTTGTTGTAGTTCACCGTCGCGGTGCCGGTGTTGCCGGCGGAGTCGGAGACGCCGACGCCTGCGGACTCAGCCACGTTGTCGTAGACGTGGACCCCGGTGCACTGCGCAACGGTGGCGCAGGTGATCGTCTTGCCGGAGCCGGTGTAGGCGCCGGTCGGGATGTAGGCCGAGCCGTTCACCTGCAGGGTGATCGGGGCGGTCATGCCAGCGTTGACCGAGACGGTCTCCGCGAAGTTGCCACCCGGGTCGGCGAGTGCGGCAGCCTGCGCGGCCGTCACCGTGTTCGCGCCGTCCCCAACACCGATAGTGCTCGAGACGGTGGGGTTGAGCGTCGCGGCATTCGCGACGCCGAGGGCAAATGGCGTGCTGAGGACAGTCCCGGCGATTACCGCCAGGGTCCCCAGGCGAGCCATCGCCTTGGTCGTTCGATTCATCGGGGTCCTTTCGTGACCTCGTTCAGCGGAGTCCGGCCCGCCGTGTGGACTGAGCGGGAACTCGACGCTCCCACTTCCTTGCGCATTGCTCCCAGCTCGTCGGGGCCTACGAAGAGACCCCTTCAGAGGTAGTGAACGAACGGCCAGTCACCTGGTCGTCCCCAGATTTGTCGGATATTTCTAACACGCCGGGCGTTGCCGCCTGGCTACCGGGCGCGGGCCCGGAGATCGTGTCGGGCCCGGCGGTTGTCCCACCGCTGGCCGTGACGGCGCCGGTCCCGGAGGCGGACGTGCCCGATCCCGGCGGCGGAGTCGAGGTAGCCGGGGGGCCGGTGGGACCTGATCCCGGCGGCGTCGCGGTGACGGTGGTCGTCTTCGGCGGCGCCGTGCTGAGTACGACCGTCTCGGCGACCACACTCGCAAGGTCCGCGGAAAGCACCAGGTTCACCGAGATGGACGTCATCGGAAAGGCGTTCGTCGACGGATCGGGGGTCGCCCCCGACACCACGAGCACCTGAACAGTGCCGTCCGGCGCGACGGACACCGACGACGTCGGGTCTGTCAAAGCCGGCGCCTCGACGGCATTCCCAACGACAAACGCCGGAGCAACCGAAACCGTGTCACCGGTCACCGGAGACGTCGACACGGACTGCGAGAGATCGAAGGTCCCCGCGCTCGTCTCGGCGGTGAAGCTCGACGCCGAGGTGACGGTCGCACCACCGTCACTCGCCGTGACGCCGTCGGTCGTCACCTGCGGCGCGCCCGTGACCCGCAGAGGGCCGCTGAGCTTGAGGCGGCTGCGCGCGGCGCCGAACGTGCCGGCCGTCGACTTGGTCGGCGCGCTGCTCTTGATCGGAGGCTGCTCGACCGGCGCGATCGTCGGCGGCGCGGTTTCAGCTGCCGGGGAGTGCGACGCCGCGGGCGGCGGCAGCTGGTGAAGGCTGACCGGGCGGCGATGGTGGGTCTTCGGGGTTGTCGGGGTGCTGGCCGGGTTCGGCACCGCCTGCCCGACTGTGCCGGTCGAAGCCGGCGCCGTCGGCGTACGGCCCTCGAGGGACCGCATGCCGAACGCCGCCACGATCGCGCCGACCACGATCACGATGAAGACGTTGCCGCCGCGCAGCAGCGCCTCGCCGGCCCGGCGGTTCGCGATCGAGGCGATCTCGCCTGCAGTCAGGTCGACGCCGGGCTGGACCGACGTACCGACCAAGAGGCGGCGCAGCGCGCGACGCGCCCGGAACAGCAGGTGCTTGACGCTCTCCTCGGGGATCTCCAGCTCGGCGGCGATCTGCGGAAGCGGCTTCTCCTCGATCTCGCGCTTGACCAGCGCCGCGCGGTGCAGTGGCGAGAGCTGCGCGAGGGCATGCCGCACGATCGCCGCGTCCTCGGCGCGAAGCACCGGGTCCTCGTCGTCATCCCCGGCAAGCTCGCCAACGGGCGCGGTCTCGAGGTTGACCATCGTCGGGCGGCGCCGGTCGGCGCGATAGCGGTCGATGCAGAGGTTGGTCAGGGTACGGCGGGCGAAGGCGATCGCCTGCAGCTCCGTCTCGATCTCGCCGATCGCGAGGAACAGCCGAAGAAAGGTCTCCTGAACGACCTCGTCGATGTCGCGCTGGTCCCGCAGGAAGCGGCGAGCATGAGCAGCCAGTCCGTGACGATGACGGACGTAGAGGCTCGAGACGTCGGTGGCCGAAGTGAGCGGGCGGTCCGGCTGCGCCTCGGGCAGGTCTGCCAGGACGTCGCCGAGGACCGCCTCGTCGACCGCCGCGGCAAGAGCCCCGTCGGGCGCCTCGCGGGTCTGCGGGACCCCCGGTGCCGGCGGCGCCGCCGTGGCGGCGAGCTCGGGGTGCTCAAAGCCCCCGTCGCCATCCACGCGCCCCGCAGCCACCGACGTCGCCCTCTCGATCCGTCCCGCACGGTCCTGTGCGCGCGCCCGCGCCAGCCTAACCGTCGTACCTACTTCAAACGACGATCCGCGGCTGCGGTCGTCGGTGACTCCGAAAATTTGGGATGAACTTCCGATTTCGTGACAAATCCGGACAACGTCGCCGCGGCGTCCCTCGGAGTACCTCTCTCCTATGACGCAGCGGGCAGGCCGATTGTGGCCTTCGCTCGGGATGTCGAAACGTCGGCGCGGAATGATGGCCCCGCACGTCAGTGCGTCCTCACCAACCGGAGAGCTCGATGACCACGGAAGTTCGCTATGAGATCGCGGGCGCGGTCGCCACGATCACGCTGGACCGAACCGCCGCTCTCAACGCCCTGACAGTGGCGGTCAAGCTCGACTTGCTCGCCGCACTGGAGCGCGCGGGCGCCGATCCGGCGGTCCGGGCGGTAGTGCTCACCGGCGCTGGGCGGGCGTTCTGCGTCGGGCAGGACCTGCGCGAGCACGTCGACGGGCTCGAAGCCGGTGAGCTCGACCTGCCGACGGTGACCGAGCACTACAACCCCATCGTCGAGGCGATCGTGACCCTGCCCAAACCGGTCATCGCGGCAGTAAATGGGACAGCGGCAGGGGCGGGCGCCGCGCTTGCCTTCGCCTGCGATCTGCGAGTGGCCGCCGCGGACGCGTCGTTCCTGATGGCCTTCGCCCGCGTGGGCCTCGGCCCCGACAGCGGCGCGTCGTGGACCCTGCAGCGCCTCGTCGGCAGCGGCCGGGCGACCGCCATGCTGATGCTCGCCGAGCCGGTCGGGGCGCACCAGGCGCTGGAGATGGGGCTGGTCAGCGTCGTTGTGCCGCCCGAGGACCTCCTTGCGACCGCGGGCGAGCTCGCCGGCCGGCTCGCGGCCGGCCCGACGGTGGCCTACGCCGCGATCAAGGAGTCACAGGCGTACGCCGCGTCTCACTCTCTAGTGGAGAGTTTGGCCAAGGAGGCCGAAACTCAGGCACGCTGCGGGCACACCGAAGACCACCTCACCGCCGTCCAGGCCTTCCTGGCGAAGGAGCCGGCGACCTTCGTGGGCCGCTGAACGCGGGCTCAGCGCGCGACGCAGCCGACCAGGTGGTCGTTGACCAGTCCGGTCGCCTGCATCAGCGCATAGGCGGTGGTCGGGCCGACGAACCGGACCCCGCGAGCCTTGAGGGCCTTCGCGAGCGCGGTCGACTCCGGTGAGACCGACGGCACGTCGTCGAGGGTCCTCGGCGCCTTGCGGCGCCCGGTCGGGGCGAACTCGCTGACGAACGCCAGCAGCCCGCCCGGCAGGTGCGCGACCGCGGCGGCGTTGGCGATCGTCGCCTCGATCTTCTGGCGGTTGCGGACGATGCCGGCATCACCGAGCAGCCGTTGGACGTCGGATTCGTCGTACGCCGCGACCGCCGGGATCGAGAAGCCGGCGAACGCGGCGCGAAACGCGGGGCGTTTGCGCAGGATGACCAGCCAGGACAGGCCTGACTGGAAGCCTTCCAGCGACATCCGCTCGAACATCGCGTCGTCGCTGGCGAGCGGGCGGCCCCACTCCTCGTCGTGGTAGGCGACGTAGTCAGGAGCCGAGATCGCCCAGGGACAGCGGCGGCGTCCGTCCTCGCCCATGACCAGGCCGCGCGCGACCACCAGGGTCAGTCCGCCTCGGCAGCAGGCTCGACCGCTCCGGGGCCGACCGCTTCGCCGCCAGGCTGTCCGCCCTCCGCGCGGGCAAGTGCGGCCTGGATGCGCGCAAGCGCGGCATCGACGTCATCCATCCGGTAACCGCGCAGCCCCACCCGGAACCGAAGCCGCGGGATGTCAGCCGCGCGCAGCAGGCCGTCGGCCGCCGAGTCCGGCAGCCCGGAGTCGAGCCGGTCGACCGGCTCGTCGGACATCGGCTGGTCGGTCACCGCGAGCAGCAGCGCAATCCCGATCAGCACCGCGACGCCGACGGCCACCGCAAGAATCACGCCCACGACCCGATGGTCTCATCGACCGCCGACCGTCGGCCGTCAGAAGGCGGCTTCGTCGGCGGCGCGCAGCCGCTCGGCGAGCGTGGTGAGGAGCCGGTGCGCGATTGCCGGCACCTCGTCGATGACCTGCCAGAACTCACGAGTGGCCAGCGCCAGCGCGCGAACCTCGCTGGTCGCAGTGATCGTGGCGCTGCGTGGGCCGCCGTCCAGCAGCGACATCTCCCCGATGAACGCACCGGGCCCTACCCGGGCGATCTCCACGCCGCCTCGGTCGATCGAGGCCTCGCCGTCGATGATCATGATCAGCTCCCGGCCGACCTCGCCCTCGCGGCAGATCAGCTGCCCGGGCGCGTAGTCCACCCGCGTGGCCGCCCGATCGATGTGGCGCAGCTCGTCCTTGGTGCACCCGCGAAACAGGGGGATGCGGCTGAGCAGGTCGAGCGGCGAATCGCGGTCACCCATGACTGACCCCCTCCGTGTCGCGCCCAACCGGTCGCGCCGCGATGGTGCGTGAGGCGTCTCTACCATGCGGACGTGCCGTCCGCCACCGACCGCGCTCGCCTGCGCTGGGGCAGCCGCGAGTTCCAGCCAGGCGAGCTCGCCGTCATGGCGATCGTCAACGCGACGCCGGACTCCTTCTACGACCGCGGGCGCACCTTCGGCACCGACAAGGCCCTCGACCGGGTCGCCGAGGTGCTCGACGAGGGCGCCGACATCGTCGACATCGGCGGCATCAAGGCAGCGCCCGGCGGCAGCGTCGACGCGGCCGAGGAGCTCGAGCGGGTGCTGCCCGTCGTCGAGGGCGCCCGGTCGCGCCACCCGGATGCCGTGATCAGCGTCGACACCTGGCGGGCCGACGTCGCCGACGTGGTCTGCCGTGCCGGAGCCGACGTCATCAACGACGCGTGGGGCGGCGTCGACCCCGACCTCGCCGCCACCGCCGCGCGCCACGGCGCAGGTCTGGTCTGCACCCATGCCGGCCGTCAGACGCCGCGTACCAGGCCCCACCGGGTCTGGTACGACGACGTCGTCGGCGAGACCACGGCGTACCTGGTCGAGCTGGCGGAGTCCGCGGTCGCCGCCGGTGTGCGGCGCGACGGCATCGTGATCGACCCGGCGCACGACTTCGGCAAGAACAGCCGCCACTCGCTGCAGCTGACGCGAGCGACCGACGTGCTGGCCGGCACCGGCTGGCCGGTGCTGATGTCGATGTCGCGTAAGGACTTCGTGGGCGAGGTGCTCGACCTGCCGCCGGACGACCGGCTCGAGGGGACGCTCGCGGCGACTGCGGTGGCCGCGTGGCTCGGCGCGCAGATCTTCCGCGCCCACGACGTGATGGCCACCAAGCGGGTCCTCGCGACAGTGGCGGCGATCCGCGGCGACCGCGATCTCGCGCTCGGCCGCCGAGCGCTCGCGTGACCACGATCTCCGCGCTCGCCTTCGTGCCGTCAGCGCCCCTGCTCGTGCCTGAGGTGGCTGGGGGCTCCGCCGGCCTCGACGAGGATCTGCGCGAGGCGAGCCGGGCCGCGGTACGGCGGCTGACCGCGAGCGCGGCCGACGGGGTCGTCGTGGTCGCCGGGTGGTCCGCGGGAGCGAGCTGGCCGCAGGACGCGACGTGGAGCTTCGACGGCTTCGGGGTGGCAGCGCGGCCGGCCGGCGAGGGCGGTCAGCTGCCCTGGCCGCTCGGCATCGGCGCGTGGCTGCTGGACGAGGCCGGCTGGGATGGGCCCCGCGGCTATCTCACGGTCGGGCCCGACGCCGACACGCATGCCGCGATCGCCTTCGAGCGCGCCGCGGTGCTGGTGGTGGGAGACGGCTCCGCGCGACGAACCGAGAAGGCGCCAGGCCATCTCGACAGCCGTGCTGAGAGCTTCGACGCGGCGATCGCCGCGGCTCTGGGGCACGGTGATGCCGCCGCGCTCGGCCGCATCGACCTCGCGCTCGCCGACGAGCTCATGTGCGCGGGAGCTCCGACCTGGCGCTGGCTGTCGTCAGTGGTCGGCACCGACCCGGTCCGTGCTGCCGAGCTGTCGGTGGAGACCGCGCCGTACGGCGTCGGCTACTTCGTCGCGTACTGGCAGCTAATGGCAGCGGATCTCATCGCTGCTGGCGATGATGTCTCCGAGCCACCATCGGGTCAGCACTGCTGACAGCTGGGCGTTGAGCTCTACGGCTAGATCGTGCGCCTGATGGTTGGTGAGGTTGGCCTTGGACGGCT
>DASZUS010000056.1:0-133636 GCA_035547515.1 Mycobacteriales bacterium | reverse complement strand
GGGCTCGAGTTCGACCTGGTGATCCTGGTCGACCCGCAGGAGTGGGGTGACGGCGTCGAGGCCGCCTTGGATCGCTACGTCGCAATGACCCGCGCGACGCAGCAGCTTGCGATCCTCACCCGCTGAGGATCGCAGTCAGCGGCTACTCGTCGTCGCCGAGCTCGCGGATGCGGTCCGCGGGAATCGTCTCCGTCAGCACCCGGGAGCCGGTTGAGTACCGGACGGTTGCGATCCATCCCTTGCGCGGGTCCTCCCGCCACAGGCCCATCGTGCCCGTGAACCACTGACCGTCGCGCTCGACCTCGACCCGCTTCACTTCGACCCCGTCCTCACGTCGACCCGGTGACTCACCCGGACACTCGAGTCCAAGGTACGGAACTCAGGCGATCTTCGAAAGTGAGGTCAGGCGGACGAGGGGTCGATGACCCGGGTGACTTCGCGGATGTTCGTGCAGGGAAAGCCGCCGGCGGCGGCGTGCTCGCGGACCGCTTCCGGGCTTTCGGCGAGGTACACGCAGGTGATCGCGTCGTCGGTCACGTAGCTTTCGACCCACTGGGCTCGGCCGGCCATGGTGGCGAGGACGCCGTTGGACTTTGCGGCGATGTCGCGGATCTGCGCGTCGGTCAGCGCGCCGGCGCCCGGCAGCTCGCGCTCGATCAGGTAGCGGGGCATTTGTTCCTCCTCGACTGGATGGTTTGGCGCTGTGGCGCCGGCTCTCAGCGAAGCCGAGGCCGCCCACCCGTCGCATCGGGGAAAGCCCCTATATCTGCCGGTCGGCACCGGCCGCGACAGCGAGGGTCGCCGCCTCGGTGCGAGAACGCACGCCGAGCTTGGCGAGCACGTGCGAGACGTGGTGCTCGACCGTCTTCGAGCTCAGGTGCAGCAGCCCGGCGATCTCGGCGTTGGTGTGTCCCTGCGCGAGGAGAGCGAGCACCTCCGACTCGCGATCGGTGAGCCCGGCGAGGTTGCCTCGGGTGGTGGGGTTCGGGCCCCGAGGCGTCGAACGCCCCTCGCTTCGACGCCGGTCGCGAAGCCGGCGCAGTGCCGGATGGGCGGCGAGAGAACGGAAGCGGGCGACCGCCTCGAGCTGAGCCTGCTCGTCATCGCAGTCGGCGAGCGCATCGGCCTGCTCATACGGGCAGCCATGCCGCTGCCATCTCTCGGCGGCCAGATCGGGCCGCCCCATGGCATGCAGGCCGAACGGGGTGTGCGACGACAGGTCCGGAACGGCGGCCCCGCCGCGCACCAGCCAGAACGCGAGCTCCTCCGTGGCCCATGGTTGGTCGAGCGAGCGGGCCTGGGCGTGGACCTCCGCGACCGCGTCGAGCTCGTCGGGGAGCCGCCCCTGCAGCCAGGCGGCCTCGGCGCGCGCCGCGACGACCGGCCAGAGCCGCTGCAGATGGCCGGTGTGGCGCGCGAGCTCGAGCGCCTCGTCCAGCGGGCGGGTCGGGTCCGGATCGCCCCGGCGGGTACGAAGCCGGCCCAGGGCGGTCAGCGCCGTGATGACGGTGACCCCTTCGGCGCGCTGCGAGCGGACGACCCGGTCGAGCGTCACCGTTGCCTCCGCCCACTGGCCGCGCTCGACCTGGCAGCGACCGAGCCACGCCAGGCTGTAGAGCCCGCGACTACCGAGGTCGAACTCCTCGGCGTACGCGACGCACTCCTCGAGTGCGGCCATCGCCTCGTCGTAGCGCCGGTTCTCTCCGCCGCCGGAGCCGATCTGGCTGAGCCCGAGGGCGACCAGGCGCGGGAGGTTGTTGGCGCGGGCGAGAGCGATGCCCTCGCGGATCCGTGCCAGGCCGTCCTCCTCGCCGGACATCCAGCGCGCCACGCCGCTTTGAATGCAGGCATAACCGAGGGTCTCGATGTCGCCTACCGCGCGGGCGTGCGACATCGCGTCCTGCCCCCACGGCTCGGCATCGCGAAGGCGCCGCGACAGCATCAGGTGCGACGACCGTTGTGCGCAGGCCAGCGCAAGCTCGTGGCTGGGCGCTGCTCGCCCGATGACTGCCAGCGCCTCGTCGAGGACCGCTGCCGCGGCGTCGAGATGGCCGGCGAAGCTCAGCGGGTTCCACAGCTTGAGCAGCAACCCCGCGCGCGCAGTGCCGTCGGTGACGAGCTGGATCGCCTCGCGGTAGGCCTCGGCCGACGTCGCATGGCGGCCGAGTGCCTCGCAGTGGTCACCGAGCCGGACGAGCAGCTCGCGGTGGGTTTCAGTGCGCATCGCGTCGCGGTAGGTCAGCGCGAGCTGCAGGTGGGAGACCGCCTCGCGAAGCGAGCCTGCTCGGGCAGCCTCGTCGGCGGCGCGCGGTGCGTGGCGGAGCACCGCGCCGACGTCGCCGGCGGCGGCAGCGTGGTGAGCGAGCCGGGCGGCGTCGGCCTGACCGCGCTGCTCGAGGCTGTCGAGCACTACTGCGTGCAAGGTCCGCCGCCGCGCTGGCGGCAGCGTGTCGTACATCGCACTGCGGGCGAGCTCGTGGCGAAAGGCCACGCCATCGCCGGCGTCGCGAAGCACGCCGGCCGCCACGCAGTCGTCGAGGACTGAGCGGTCCACACCGAGGGCATCCGCCAGCCAGAGCTCGACGAAGCCGGGGATTACCGACAGCGTCTGCAGCATCTCGAGTGCCGGCTCGCCCAAGCGCGCCGCCCGGGCGATTACCGCGTCACGGACCGTGGCCGGCAGCTCCTCGTTGCTCGACAGGCACTCGGTGACGAAGAACGGGTTGCCCTCGGTACGCCGCCACAGCTCGTCGACGTCATCGACGCGATCGGCTGCTAGCTCGCTGACTCCCTCCTTGGTCAGCCGGGGGACGGCTACTCGCACGGGACTTGTCGTGGCGAGGTCGCCGAGCAGCAGCCCAAGCGGTGACCCGGGCGTTGCCTCGTCGTCGCGGTAGGTGACGAGCAACAGCGAGCGCATCCGAGCGGTGCGGCGGGAGAGGAACAGCACCAGGTCCAGCGTCGCGTCGTCGGCCCAGTGAAGGTCCTCGATGATGGCGAGGGTCGGCCGCTCGCTGACGCGCGACAGGACCGCCTCGAAGATGCGGCGGGGCTCCCATCCTTCACCGATGAGCGGGCCTAGTGCCGGGTCGGCGGCGGCGTTCCAGTCGGCGACCGGTCCGAGCGTCCTCGCGGCCCGCAAGCTGTCACAGAACCCGACCAGCGTCTCGACGCGCGCCGACGCCCGTTCGGCGAAGGCGCGCACCAAGGCCGACTTGCCGGCGCCGGCCTCCCCGGACACCAGGCAGACGGCACCGCGGCCGGCGCGTACGCCGTCAAGCGCGACCGACAGCTGATCCAGCTGCCGGTGCCGCTCGACCAGGCCCGACATCTAACGAGGCGCGCCGCAAGGAGCGAGCGCGCCCGTGCTCAGCCGGTGCCCTCGTCGATCCCGCACTTGTCCTTGAGGTAGCTCGAGATTGCGTCGTTGGCCTTGCTGAAGGCGGGCGTATCGATCGACTGCAGGGACGTGGGGTCGATCTTCTTGAAGTCGTAGCCGGCCTTCTTCAGCGCTGCGAACAGCTTGTCGGCGCCGGCGACCACGGTGACCACGTCCGGCTTGATCGCCGACGGCGCGGCGGCGGAGAAGGCCGCGAGCTCGCCCTTGGCCTTGTTGACGTAGGCCTCCAGCTGCGCGGGGGTGTCCGACTCGATTGCCTGCGCGTCCTGGTTCTCCTGGGCCTGGGCCTTCGTGGCGAGCCCGCAGAACGAGCTGGAGCCGCCGCCCGACGAGCCCGTCGTCGGGGTGCTTGCGGTGCTGGTGGCAGCGGCGGACGGGGTAGTCGTCGTGACCCCAGTTGCGCTCGTCCCACCCGAGCTGCTGCTGCCGCACGCGGCCAGCGAGATCCCAGCAGCGATGAGAACCGCGCTGACGCGCAGTGCGCGAGCGGTCGTGTGGTCAGCTTTCACCGGGAGCCCCCTGTTCGACGGATGTGGTGTGACCCTATCGGTGACGGTCAGACGCCGCGGGACAGGGATTTGATCGTCGCCCGCCGAACTCTCCCAGATGGCAGCGTCCCCGGTACGTCTCATGGCGATCGCGCTGGTTCCGGCCCTGCTCGCGGTCGGGTCCACGGCGTTCGGAGCGGCTAGACCGCACGCGACGGCGCGGTCGCAGCAGGTAGTCATCACGGTCCTCTCGGGTCGAGCGGACCTGGTCAGCGGCGGCCAGGCGCTCGTGGCGGTCTCGCCAGCGGCGGACGCGAAGCGACTCACGGTCACCGTGGATGGGCGCGACGTGACGGGCAGCTTCGCGGTACGCCGCGGCGGGCTCCTCGCCGGCCGGTACGCCGGGCTGGTGCGGGGCCTGCACGTGGGGGGGAACGTGGTGCGCGCGACGCTGCCCGACGGTTCTGGTGCGCGGCTGCTTCTGACTGACCACCCGAACGGCGGCCCGCTGTTCGCGGGCCCACAGCCGCAGCCGTGGACCTGCCAGCCCGGCGCGCGCGACCGAAAGTGCGATGCGCCGACGCGCGTCCACTACAAGTACGTGTCGACGAACCCGGCAAAGATCGGCTTCCAGCCCTACAACGTGGGGAAGCCGCCCGCCGACGTGGCGATGACGACCACGGACCAGGGCGCGAAGGTGCCGTTCGTCGTCCGGATCGAGACCGGATACATGGACCGCGACCAGTTCCAGATCGCGTCGCTCTACCAGTTCGGGAAGCCATGGACCCCGTTCCGGCCGCAGGCCGGCTGGGACCACAAGCTGCTGATCTTCCACGGCGCGAGCTGCGCCGCGCAGTACGAGCCGTCGACCGCGCCCGACGTGACTGGGAGCTCGAATCCCACCAGCGCGGTCGGCCAGCTTGCGCTCGGCAGGGGCTACATGACGATGTCGACGGCGCTGGACAACTCCGGCCACGACTGCAACGTCGCGATCCAGGCCGAGTCGCTCGTGATGGCGAAGCAGTACATCGCGACGCACTTCGGGCTGATCCGCTACACCATCGGCACCGGTTGCTCCGGCGGCTCACTCGCGGTGCAGTGGGTCGCCAACGCCTATCCCGGCGTCTACCAGGGGATCCTGCCGACCTGCTCCTTCCCGGACGCGATGACCTCGGCCACGCAGGTGGCCGACTACGCGCTGCTGGAGCGTTACTGGCTGACTCTCACCGGCAACAGCGCGATCCGCGGCGTCGTCTGGTCGCCCACCCAGTTCGGGGCGGTCGAGGGCAACCTGCTCCCGGTCGATGCGCTGACCAGCGTGGGGTGCCTGTCCGTCGCCGCGCCGTACACGCCGGGCAAGTGCCCGACCGGCTACCTGTCGGGCGCGGTGCCGTACTTCCCGTGCGCCGGGACGACCGACGCGACGCGCTACAACGCCACGACGAACCCGGGTGGCGCCCGCTGCTCGCTCTTCCAGCTCGACAAGAACCTGCTCGGCCTGCGACCCAGAAGGCTGTGGAGCGCAGCCGAGAGGAAGATCGGCCGCGGGTTTGCGAACATGCCGCTGGACAACGTCGGCGTGCAGTACGGCCTCGGCGCGTTGCAGCACGGCGAGATCAGCGCGGCGCAGTTCGCCGATCTCAACGCTCACATCGGCGGGGTCAACATCGATCTCAGCTGGGTGCCGCAACGGCTCAGGGCGACGCGTACGTCGCTGGCCAACGCGTACCGCACAGGTCTGATCAACGAGACGAACAACCTCAACCAGACGGCGATCATCGACTGCCGCGGGCCGGACCCCGGGGCGGCGCACGATGCCTACCGGGCATTCGCGATCCGGGCGCGGCTCGACCGAGAGCACGGGACGCACGCGAACCAGCTGATCTGGGAAGGCGCCGAGCCGATCTTCGGCGACGCGGCCTGTGAGCGCAACGCGTTCATCGGCATGGACCGCTGGCTGTCGGCAGTCGCGGCGGACCACGGCAACCGCTCACTCCCGGCGAAGATCATCGCGGACAAGCCGGCCGACCTCACCGACGAGTGCTGGGACGGTGCCGGCACCTTGCTGTGGCACTCGTTGTGCGGGCCGGACGTCGTACCCGTCTACGGCACGGCGCGGATGGTGGCCGGTGACCCGATCACCACGGACAACAACAAGTGCCAGCTCGAGCCGCTCGACCGCTCCTCCTACACCGTGACGGTCGCCGGGATCACCACCCCCGTGAGCTTCACCAAGAGCGAGTGGGCCGAGCTGAGGCGAGCCTTTCCCACAGGTGTCTGCAACTTCGCGAAGCCCGGCGTCGAGCAGCAGCCGACGATCCCGTGGCAGACCTACCAGCGGGCCGATGGCCGGGTCATCTACGGCGGCCGGCCGCTAGGCCCGCCGCCGGTTTCGACGCCGATCGGGTCGTGAAGCTCGCCGTGCCTCGTTAGCCGTCGTACCCCGTCGGCGTCGCGTCGAGGATGACCGTCTTCGTCTCGAGATAGGGGAGCAGCCCTTCGGTCCCGCCCTCACGGCCGATGCCGGACTGCTTGAAGCCGCCGAAGGCGATGCCGAAGTCGGTGCGGAAGCCGTTGTGCCCGACCGTGCCCGACCGCAGCCGCGCGGCGACCGCGCGGGCTTTGTCGGCGTCGTTGGTGAACACCGAGGCGTTGAGACCGTAGATCGAGTCGTTTGCGATCCGCACGGCGTCGTTCTCGTCAGCGGCGGGGATGACGGACAGCACCGGACCGAAGATCTCCTCCTGTGCGATCGTCATCGAGTTGTCGACCTCGGCGAACACCGTCGGCTCGACGTAGTAGCCCCGCTGGAGGTGAGCCGGCCTGCCCCCGCCGGTCACGAGCTTGGCCTCGCTCTTGCCCTGTGCGATCAGGTCGAGCACCTTGTCGCGCTGCCGCTCCATCGCCAGCGGACCCATCTGCGTCGCGGGATCGAAGGGGTCGCCGACGACGACCTTGGAGAACGTGCCGGCGAGGGCGTCGACGAACTCGTCATGGCGCTTGCGCGGCACGATCAGGCGGGTCAGCGACGAGCAGACCTGGCCCGAGATCATGCACTCGGCGCCTGCGATGGTGGCGGCCGCCGCTTCGAGGTCGGCGTCGTCGAGGATCACTGCGGCGGACTTGCCGCCAAGCTCGAGGGTGTATCGGGCGATCCGCTCGCCGCACAGCGACGCGATGCGGCGCCCGGCTGCAGTGGACCCGGTGAACGCGATCTTGTCGACCCGCGGGTCGCGGACCAGCATCTCGGAGACCTCGCGGTCGGCGGTCAGGACGTTGAAGACGCCGGCCGGCAGTCCGGCTGCCTCGGCGCACTCGGCGAGCAGGTACGCCGCACCCGGTGCCTCCGGTGAGGCCTTGAGGATCATCGTGCAGCCGGCGAGCAACGCGGGCGCCATCTTGTAGATCGCAAGCTGGATCGGCGCGTTCCACGGGATGATCGCGCCGACCACGCCAACCGGCTCGCGCACGATCAGGCCGAAGGAGCCGCCACCGGTCGGCTGGGCACGCTCCTCGAAGGCGAAAGTGTCGGCCAGGCCGGCGTAGTAGTCGAAGGTGGTGGCGAACGCCGGCGCGGCGTACTTCGCCATGATCGCGAGGATTCCGGACTCGCGGGGCCAGATGTCCCCGAGTGCGTCGGCTCGCGATGCGAGCTCCTTGCTAAACCGCCGCAGGTACTCCGCGCGCTCGGCGTGGGTCATGAACGGCCAGGGCCCGTCGTCGAACGCGGCGCGGGCGGCCGAGATCGCCCGCTCCATGTCCGCGGCCTGCGCCTCCGCGACGGTGAAGTAGACCTCCTCGTTGGAGGAGTCGATCACGTCGATCGTCGCGGACGACGAGGGCGCGACCCAGTCGCCGTCGATGAAGAAGCGATCTGGGTGGATGACGGGTGCGGTCACGACAGCCTCCGGCTCAGGGATGTGACCACGTTTCTATCGGATCGCCTGGCGGGTGCCTCGACGGATGCGCCACCTGGCCGTGGCGAATCCGCTGGCCGAGCGCTACCGCCAGGCCGATGAGCTCGCCGACGTGTTGTCGATGGTTGACGCGATGCCGCCGTCGGCGCGGCACCAGGAACCGCCGCCGCCATTCCGTGAGATCCGGTCGTCGTGACCTCGTTCGTCGACAAGATCCTCGAGGTTGGCCGGGCACTCGCAGAGGCCCGGATCGAGCACGCCTTCGGCGGCCGGACCATTCCGATCGTGTCGGCAACGGATCTGTCGGTTCTCAAGGCGTTGTTCGATCGACCGAAGGACTGGGTCGAGATCGGTGAGATGCTGGCGTACGGCGAGGTAGACGCCGGCGAGGTTCGGACGTGGATGGCGCGGGTCGCGGGCGCCAAGGACCGGCGGGTTGCCAAATGGGACGCGATGAGCAGCACCTAGAAGACCGGGATGATGTCCTCGGGGCTGATCTCGCTGACGTCGACACCGTCGATGTCGAGCTCGGGGATGGCGGGGAACTCGATGCCCCAGCGCGTGATGATCGCCCGCACCCTGGCCATCGCGATCCGCCAGTTCTCGGCCTGCTGCTCGTAGCTGAGGATGCCGAGGCCGGCATCCCGGGCGAGGTCGATCAGGACGCGGTGGTTGTCCAGGAAGTACGGCGGGAGATCCCAGAACTGTGCCGGGGGCTCCCACAGGATCATCGACAGGAACACGAAGCCCGCGCGCAGCTGCCGCGTGATCTGGCTGCGGTCGACCTCGGACAGCCCTGGGTACTCCTTCTCCAGGATGGTCATGCAGATCTGCAGGTGCCGTGACTCGTCGCGGCCGATCCGCTGGAAGACCTCCTGGAACAACGGGTGCTGCGCGCCGGTCGCCATCATTCGGAACAGCGTCGAGGACGCGACCTCACCCATCATGAACGACGTGAACAGCACCGCCATCGGGTGCTTGCCGAGGCTCGAGGAGTAGCCCGACCAGTACCGGCCGCCGTTGTAGTAGAGCCAGCTGATGTTGTTGTGCGCAGCCTGCTCGAGCTCGGTCCGCGGCGTCCAGTCGAGCGGGCCGCCTGGCCACAGCGTGCTGATCGCGCGCTGGCAGCACTCCTCGTGGTTCATCTCGTCGCGAGTGATCGAGAAGAAGCACTTGCGGACCGGGTCCTCCTCGTGGACCTCGAAGGCATGGATCGTGGCTCGCGCGAAGACAGCTGGACCGCTTGCGTCGAAGTTCGCCAGCAGGGCCCACCAGTACATGACCGCGAGCCGCTGCTCGGTCGTGTACGCGCCGGGGTCGAGCGAGTCCCATGGCAGGTCCGCCGGGTTCCAGAGCGCGAGCTTGGACTTCTCGTAGATGGTGGCGAGCTTGTCGGTGTCGACCCGCCACTCCATCGGGTAGATGTTGGGCTGCGGGATCGACGGCGCGGGCCAGAACCCGCCTTCGGGGACGTGGACGCTCATGCCACTCACCTCACCTGAGATGAGCGTACGACCGTCCAGCCCGCGCGACTACGAGGTGACGTCGGCGTCGCCGAACCGGGCCCACGCCAAGCTGCCGGCGATGGCGACATAGACCAGCTGGAGCAGCAGGTAGCGGCCGAGCTGGCCGAAGTCCGGGCCGACCCTGATCAGGGTCCCGAAGCTCTGCCAGTAGTTGCTGATCAGGCCCGGATGGATTGCGTGGAGCTCGGGGATCTGGTCGAGCACGATCGACAGGACCGCGAACCCGAGCGTTGCCGCCATCGCCGCGATTGGCACCTCGGTCAGTACCGAGATGAGCAGCCCCACGGCGATCAGCCCGAACAGCGACAGCCACACGTAGATCGTGACCGCGAGGATGCGCAGGAGCCCTTCGCCCACCGAAACCGTCTGACCGCCGAGCAGGGTGAACGAGCCGGTGCCGAACAGCGCGATGCCCGCGATCGCCGCGACCACCGCGATCGTGCCCACGGCAGCGAGGGCGTACATCACGATGCCGAAGCCCTTGACGGCCAGCAGGCGGCCACGGCGTACCGGGACGGTCAGGAGGTAGCGCAGCGTCCCGGTCTGGGCCTCACCAGCGACCCCGTCAGCAGCGACGATCCCGACCACTACCGGCAGGAACAGGTTCAACGTGATGAACAGTGCGGTCAGCACGAGGAACAGGCCGCTGTCGGTGATCCGGTTCAGGAACTGCGGCCCGCCGCCTCCGGCTGACCCGGCGGGTGGGGAGGCCTTGACCGCGATCCCGATCGCCAGCGGGATGAGCGCAAGTGCGCCAAGCAGGATCAGGTTGCGGCGCCGGCCGAAGGCGAGGCGCAGCTCGGAGCGCAACTGCCGGCCGAGCGCGCCGCGGTACTGGCGGGGAGCGCTCGAGCCGACGCGGCCGGTGACGACGGTGGCCTCAGCGGACGACATCGAAACCCTCTCCGGTCAGCTGGACGAACAGATCCTCGAGGGCGGGACGGCTGACGACCAGGCCCCGGACCGGGACGTTCGCCTTCACCAGCGCGACTGTGACGTCCTCCGGAGAGACCTCGCCGAGCGACGCGCGCACCTCGTCGTGCATCGACATGCCCGCGTCGGCAAGGCCGAGGGCCTGGAGCGCCTGGACTGCGGCTGCGGTCGCCGGTGTGGTGACCGTGACCGTCGTGCTCTCGGCGCCGCGGAGGTCTTCGAGCGTGCCCTGCCGGACCAGCTTGCCTGCGCTCATGATGCCGACGTGACTGCAGACCTGCTCGACCTCGGCCAGCAGGTGGCTCGAGATCAGCACGGTCATCCCGTCAGCGGACAGGTCACGGACCAGGTGGCGGACCTCGCGGGTTCCTTGCGGATCGAGACCGTTCGTCGGCTCGTCGAGCACCAGCAGCTCCCGCGGCTGCAGCAGCGCCGCTGCGATGCCCAGGCGCTGCTTCATGCCCAGCGAGTACTGCCGGAAGCGCTTGCCGGCAGCGGCCGTCAGGCCGACGCGGGCCAACGCTGCGGCGATCCTCTCCTCGTGGGTCTTCGGGTTCGCCGTGACGTCCATCCGGTCCAGCCGAGCCAGGTTGTCGCGGCCGCTGAGGTAGGGATGGAACGCCGGACCCTCCACGAGCGCGCCTACTCGCGCCATCGTCTGCGGGAGGCGCTCGGGCATGGGCTCGCCGAGCAGCGTCACCTTGCCCTCAGTCGGCCGGATCAGCCCGAGCAGCATGCGGATCGTGGTCGTCTTGCCCGAGCCGTTCGGGCCGAGGAAGCCGAACACGGCACCGCGGGGTACGGCGAGGTCGATGTGGTCGACGGCAACCTGGCCGCTGCGAAACCGTTTCGTCAGCCCGCTGGTCGAGATGACCAGCTGGGTCGCGTCGGTGGTCGCTGCAGCCGCGGGGTGCTCTTCCGCGACCGCCGTCATCGGGCGGCCTGGCTGGCCGCGAGCCGCTCGAGATAGCTCGGCGTCACCGCGCCGACAAGGACCCGGCCGTCGTCGGTGACGAGGATGGTGACCAGGCTGGTGGTGATCAGATGACCGGCGGCGACCCGGCTGCCGAGCTGGTCGAGCGCTTGGCCGAGGCCTCGGGCGCTCGGGTGGTCGACGAGAACTGAGGTCCAGTCGTGCCCGAGGATGCTCGGCTCTTCTGACGTGGCGTGACCGCCGGTCCCGGCGGAGGCACCGCCGAACTCGCGGGAGAACGGCAGCGGTTCGGTCGTCGCGGTGGGCGGGGTCGAGAAGTCGAACGTCGAGTCGCTGGGCGGCGACATCGAGATGCTCGTGAACCCGACTTCGAAGGCCGGAGACGACGTGTCGTTGCGCGCCCAGATCTGAACCCGCAGCGGCATCGATGTCGCCGAGTCGAGCGCGATGCGCACCGAGTCGATCAGGCTGTTGGGGTCGCGCGGCGCGAGATCGAGCTGGTACGCCGGCCGGCTCGCGACCTCCGCCGTACGGTCCACCGTCACGACGGTCGAGGGGTCGATGGCTTTGAGTGCCTGCTCGGCCAGCTTGTCCGGGTTGGCCGGCGTGGTCACATCCTGCTCGGGGGAGTCCTCGCTGTCGGCGGGCAACGTGTTGTGGGTCACCGAGTTGGTGTCGCTGGAGTAGGTCCAGACGTCGGTGCCGTTGTGCACGACGTCCATCTCGGACAGGTCGGAGAGGAAGATCGCGACGCGCTGCTTGTCGGGTCCGCCGTACGCGATCTGCGCGGTGTGCGAGCCGCTGAGCAGGGTGATGATCGGCATCAGCCCGGACTGTCCGCTCGGTGCCACGTCGCCGGCCAGCGTGCTCTCGCCGAGGTCGGGCAACCCGAGCCTCGCCGTCTCGACCACGGTGCCGCTGAACGGCGAGAGCTGCGCCTTCTCCAGGGAAGCGAGAAGCTGGGCCGCGGTGCGAGCCGGCAGGTTCGGATGGGTCACACCGGACGCGGCTTGCGGGACCAGAACGATGCCAGCGGTGATCGCGGCAGCGCCGAGGGGGACGAGGTAGCGCGCCCGGTGGCGCGCGGCGGGGGACAGGGCCATGCCGACAGGCTGCCAAGGCAAGCCTGAGAGGACGCTGAGAACCAGTGCGGCGGCGAGATAGCGGCTGGCCGCGCAGAGCCGGACACTGGGTACGTGCGGTTGCTGGTGGTCGATGACGAGCTCCGCCTTGCCCGGGCACTGCAGACCGGGTTGAGCCGGGAAGGCTACGTCGTCGATCTCGCCCACGACGGGGGCGCGGGCTTGGACGCGGCGCTCGCCGGTGACTACGACCTCATCGTGCTCGACCTGATGCTTCCGGTGCTCTCCGGCTATGAGCTCGTGCGGCGACTGCGGACCGCTGAAGTGTGGACGCCGGTGCTGATGCTCACCGCCAAGGACGGTGAGTACGACGAGGCCGACGCACTGGACGAAGGCGCCGACGACTACCTGACCAAGCCGTTCTCGCTCGTCGTGCTGGTCGCGCGGATCCGCGCTCTCCTGCGGCGCGGCGCCGCGCCGCGTCCCGCCGTCATGCGCTCCGGGACCGTCGAGGTCGACCCAGCAACGCGACGAGTGCTCCGCAACGGTGAGGAGGTCGAGATCACGGCGCGCGAGTTCGCGCTGCTGGCCTATCTCACCCGTCATGCCGGTCAGGTGGTCTCGAAAGCCGAGCTCTACGAACACGTGTGGGAGTCGCACGATCACAGTCGGGATCTCAACGTCGTCGAGGTCTACGTCGGCTACCTGCGGCGCAAGCTGGGACGCGACGTGATCGAGACGGTCAGGGGAGCGGGCTACCGCGTGCCGGAAGGGCGCAGCAGCTGACGGGCGGCTGGAGCCGGCTCGGACTGCGCGCCCGGCTCACCGCGATCGCGACCGCAGCGCTTGCCGTGTTTCTGGCAGCCGGCAGCCTGCTGCTGCTGCACGGCTTCGCATCGAGCCGGGTACACGCCGTCGACCTCGTGAACCGCAGCGCGGCGGACAACATCGCGGCGCTGGTCGCCGCCGGAGCGACGCCGCCAACCTTGCCGGTGGAGGCCGGTCAGGCCGCCCAGGTGATCGACGCGCAGGGCGCCGTCGTCGCTGTCTCGCCGGGGACGTCCCGGACCCTTCCGCTGGTCGCCGACCCCGCGCTGGCGGCGCAGGCGGGCGGCGGCCCGCGCAGTGAGATGGTCAACGAGACGGCCTCCACCGGCCTCAACCGCGTCCTCGTGCGGGCGGTCGATCGCGGCGGGTCGACGGACTACGTCGTGGTCGCCGAGTCGCTGCGCGACGAGCGCGCGACGCTGCACAGCCTCTCTCGGTACGTCGTCATCGCCGCGCCGGTCCTGCTCGTTCTGGTCGCCGGCGCGCTGTGGCTGCTCCTCGGCCGCGCACTGGGAGCCGTCGCGAGCTTGAGCCGCACCGCCGAGGAGGTCACCCACCCGGCGGGCGGTGTGCGGCTGCCGCTTCCCGGCAGCCACGACGAGATCCGGGCGCTCGCGGTGACCCTCAACGCAATGCTCGACCGGCTTGCGGCGGCCTCGGCCCGGGAGCAGCAGTTCGTCGCCGACGTCGCGCACGAGCTGCGCAGCCCGCTCGCGGCGGCTCGCACCCAGCTCGAGGTGGCACAGGCCGAGTCCGACGAGACGGAGCGCAGCGAGCTGCTGGCGGGCGCGTTGCAGGACACCGACCGGCTGGTCGCGCTGGTCGACGACCTGCTCACCCTCGCCCGCATGGAGTCGGACTCCCAGCTCGTCACCGCGCCGGTCGACCTTGCTGAGCTCGTGCCGGCGGCCGCGGCCCGGGAGCCCTACGTCGTACTCGGCGATCGACGCGCGCTCTCGCGCGCGATCGACAACCTGACCGCCAACGCGCATCGTCATGCCGCGTCGCAGGTGAAGGTGAGCCTGGCGCGACCGGCTCCGGGAACCATCGAGGTGCGCGTCGACGACGACGGCCCCGGCGTACCCGTGGAGGACCGGCAGCGGATCTTCGAACGGTTCGTTCGCCTCGATGACGCGAGGGCTCGCGGGGAGGGCGGATCAGGCCTCGGTCTGGCGATCGCCCGCGCCACGGCGCAGGCGCACGGCGGAAGCCTGCGGGTGGACGACTCGCCGCTAGGGGGCGCGCGGTTCGTGCTTGCCCTCCCGGCAAGTTAGGATGAGGGAGCGCGAGCAGGCTGACCGCTCTGCAGTCGGATTCAGGCTTCGTGCATGTTCATCGATCGGGCCGACGTCACCGTGTCGTCGGTCGGCCGGGGAGAGCGATTGCCGCCACGTTCCCGCCGCCGCACTCGCGGGGGCGTTGAGTCGCCGCTGAGCGACGACGTCACCGACGGGCCGGGGCGCGCCCACTCGCACCCGCACGCCGAGCCCCGACACCGTGCCCAGCCGGCGCGGCAGAGCTCGGCCGCCCGGCTGCAGGACCAGGGCCCGCTCGCCGTCCTCGCCATGGCAACGGCGAACCTGGGTCGTGGCCGGGTCACGCCCGCGATGCGCGCGCAGTTCCAGGCGGTCGCGTTGTTGCTACGCGAGCAGCGCGCCGAGGCGCTGACGGCGCCGATGAGCCCGGCGGCCCGAGCCGCGACGCAGAAGCGCATCGAGGGCCTGGCCGCGAGCCTCGCCCGCGTCGCCGGTCGCGACGGCTCGTTGTTCGAGCTGCTGGCCGACGGCGCGCCGATGCTGCCCGGCACCCGCGAGGCGGTGCAAGCGCTGCGCGCCAAGGCAGGTCTCGTCGTCGAGCCGGAGGTCGAGGCCGAGGTCGAGTCGAGCTTCGCTCCCGAGCCGGCCGCCGAGCGCGAGCGCCAGGTGGTCCCGCTGTCGGCGGTGCAGCGCAGCCTGGTCAACCCGTTCCTCGCCCCTGACTTCTCGGCAGCTCCGCCGCCGCGCCCCAAGCCGCGGCTGCTGATCGACTGGGAGCTGATCAAGCCGCTGCTGCGCTCGTTCGAGCAGTCGACCGCGGACGCTCGCTCGTGCATGACGCTGCCGCCCCCGGGCCCGACGTTCCTGCCACCGGGCCTGGAGCTGATGCCGCACCAGGCGCAGGTCGTCGCCAAGGCCCGCGAAGGCCACCGCACCTTCCTGCTCGCCGACGAGCCGGGCCTGGGCAAGACCGCCCAGGCGCTGCTCGCGGCGCAGGCCGCGGACGCCTACCCGCTGCTCGTCGTCGTACCGAACGTCGTGAAGACGAGCTGGGCGCGCGAGGCCGCGATGTGGACCCCGCAGCACAGCGCGACCGTCGTCCACGGCGACGGCGAGACGGTCGACGCGTTCCGCGACATCGTCGTGGTGAACTACGACATCCTCGGCCGCCACGTCGGGTGGCTGAGCCGGTTCGGGTTCCGCGGGATGATCGTCGACGAGGCGCACTTCATCAAGAACAAGTCCGCACAGCGTTCGAAGAACGTGCTCGACCTGTCGCGAAAGATCCGCGAGCGGACGCCGCGCCCGCTGCTCATGGCGCTGACCGGTACGCCACTGATCAACGACATCGACGACTTCCTGGCGATCTGGGAGTTCCTCGGCTGGATCACCGAGAACGAGGTCGGCCCGGACCTGCTGCACGCGCTGGAGGCCAACGGCACCACACCGGTCGACCCGGCGTTCTACCCGATGGCGCGCGACAGCGTCATAGAGATGGGTGTCGTGCGGCGGCGAAAGGTCGAGGTCGCCAAGGACATCCCGGCGCGCCGGGTCGCGGACGTGCCGGTCGAGCTGGAAGGTGCTGCGGGCACGTCGGTGCGCACCGCCGAAAAGAAGCTCGTGGCGCGATTGCTCAAGCGCTACGACAGTGCGGTCGCCGCGCGCAAGGACGGCGACCAGCTCGCCGGCATCGACGCTTCCGTCGTACGCCAGGTGTGCGCCCGCGAGCTCCGCAACGCCGACGAGAGCGACACGTCGGGCGAGAACGTCTTCGCGATGATGCGGCGCATCGGGCAGGCCAAGGCCGAGCTCGCCGCCGACTACGCGGCGCAGCTGGCGCACAGCGCCGGCAAGGTCGTGTTCTTCGCCAAGCACATCGACGTGATGGACGCGGCCGAGGCGCTGTTCGAGAAGCGTGGCATCGGCTACTCCTCGATTCGCGGGGACCAGTCCACCAAGGTGCGGACGGCCAACATCGACGCCTTCGTCAACGATGACGACGTGCAGGTCATCGTCTGCTCGCTGACCGCGGCCGGGGTGGGGATCAACCTGCAGGTGTCGTCCAACGTCGTGCTCGCCGAGCTGTCCTGGACCGCGGCCGAGCAGACCCAGGCGATCGACCGAGTGCACCGGATCGGTCAGGACCAGCCGGTCACGGCCTGGCGGATCATCGCCGCGCAGACCGTGGACGCGCGCGTCGCGGACCTGATCGGGCTGAAGGAAGGGCTCGCCGCGCGGGCGTTGGACGGGCAGCAGGTCGAGGTGAAGGACATCGACGTACGCCTCGAGACGCTGGTCAGCCTGCTCACCGACGCCCTGTCCGACCGCTGAGCGCGCCCCGCGCAGATCGCAGCGTCACAGCCGGAAGTTGCACCACACCGACTTGCCGAAGCGCGTCGGCCGCGATCCCCACTCGTCGCTGAGCATCGCCACGATCTGGACGCCACGGCCGTGCTCGTCGTCGGCGCCGGCACGGGTTCGGCGCGGCAGCCCGCTGAGCCCGTCGTCGATCTGAAGCGAGACGCCGGAGACGTTGCGCCGGATACGTAGCGTGATCGGTGGCTTGCTGTGCAGCACCGCATTGGTGACCAGCTCGTCGGCGCACAGCACGATGTCGTCGACCCGCTCGGGCCGCACGCCCCAGTCGGTCAGCGTCGTCGCGACGAGTTGCCGGGCGTGGGCAATGCCCGGGGATGCGGGATCGACGTGCAACGAGACCGCGGGCAGGAGGCGATGCTCGATGGGCAGGGTCGCGAGAAGCATCGCGACGTCGTCGTCGGGACCTTCCGGCAGCAATCGCGCCACCAGCCGATCGGGCAAGGTCGGCAGGTCCTGCTCGAGGTCGGCATCGCGCAGGGCTTCGGCGAGCACATCGATGCCGGCCTGGATGTCGCGCTCCCGGTGCTCGACGAGACCGTCGGTGTAGAAGGCGAGCATCGAGCCCGGGGTGAGCTCGCGGATCTCGGTCTCGTCGAGCAGGAGCGGGCCGGCGCCGAGCGGCGGCCCGGCCTGCCCGACCGGCTCGCAGTGCCCGTCGACGGCAAGTAGCGGCGGGAGGTGTCCCGCGTTGGCCAGCCGGACGCTTCGGTCGTGGGGGTCGTACACGGCATAGATGCAGGTGACGATCTGGTCCGTGCCGAGACCACGAACCACGCCGTCGAGGTGCTCGAGGACGTCGACCGGGAGCAGGTCGAGGCGGGCGTAGGCACGGATCGCCGACCGGATCTGGCCCATGACAGCCGCGGCGGCAACGCCCCGGCCCATGACGTCCCCGATCACTAGCGCGGTACGGCCGGCGCCGAGCTCGATCACGTCGTACCAGTCACCGCCGACCTGCGTGCCGGCGACGCCGGCGCGGTAGAAGGTCGCGACTCGCAGGAGCTCCGGGTCGAACTCCCGCTCCGGCAGCAAGCTGGTCTGCAGCTGGTCGGCGATGCTGTGCTCGCGGACCGCCGCCTCGCGCTCCGCGGCCGCGACGGTGAGCGCCTGCTCGGCGAGCTGCTGCTCGGTGATGTCCTGCAGCGAGCCGCGAAGCCCCACCAGCTCGCCCGCGTCGTCGATGACCGGCTCCCCGACCACGCGCACCGTGCCGGGCCGCCCGTTCACGCGGATCTTGGTGTCGTAGCTGAAGGTCGAGCGTTCACGCGCGGCCCGGCGAACCGATTCGATGACCCCGTCCCGGTCGTCGGGATGCACCAAGGCCTCAACGGCTCCGGCCAGACCGAGCTCGCGCAGCTCGTCGGCGGACTTGTCGATGATGCGCAGCAGCTCGTCCGAGGTGACGAAGGTGTTGTTGGTGAGGTTGAGCTCCCAGCTGCCGACCTTGGCGAGCCGTTGCGCCTGGTCGAGCAGGCGCCGGCTCTCCTGCAGCGTCTCCTGGGTACGGCGGGACCGGTCGAGCTCGAGGTTGGTCCGGACACGGGCGAGGAGCTCCCGGGCAGAGAACGGCTTGATCAGGTAGTCGTCCGCCCCGGCGTCCAGGCCCTCGATCATCCCTTCCTCGCCGGCCCTCGCGGAGATCATCACGACGGGCACGTGCGCTGTCGTCGGACCTTCGCGCAGCGCTCGCAGCAGCCCGAAGCCGTCGAGTCTCGGCATCATCACGTCGGTCAGCACGAGATCCGGAGGGTCGCGCCGGGCGAGCTCGAGCGCCGCCTCGCCATCCGCGACGGCGTCGACGCGATAGTCCGACGACAGCAGGCCGGCGAGGTAGGAGCGCATGTCGGCGTTGTCGTCAGCGACGAGGATCCGCGACCGGGTGGCCGGCTCGCGGTCGCCGTCGTACCCGTCGTCGTCCTGACTGAGCCAGCGCATGGCCTCGGCGACCACGTCGGCGGCTCGGCGCTGCGCTGCCTCGCTGTCGGCGCCGTCATCTGTTCCGGCAGCGAGCTGGTCCTTCGGGAGGTGGCCCTCGCCGAAGGGAACGGTCACCGTGAACGTGGTCCCTCTGCCGGGTGTGCTGTCGACGGCGACGCTCCCGCCGTGCAGCTCGGTGAGCTCGGCGACCAGGGCGAGCCCGATACCGGACCCCTCGTGGGAGCGGGACCGGGCGCCGAGCACCCGGTGGAACCGCTCGAACAGCCTCGGCTGGTCCTCCGCCGCGATCCCGATGCCTGTGTCGCTCACGGTCAGCCGGGCGCCGCCGTCCGCCGCGGCGACGCGTACCTCGATGCCGCCGTCGAAGGTGAACTTCAGTGCGTTGGAGATGAGGTTCAGGACGATCTTCGACCACATCTCGCGGTCCACGAAGACCGGCTCGGGCAGCGGCTCGCACTGCACGGTGAGGGTCAGTCCCGCTCGCTCGACGGCCGACTCGAACATCGCCGCGAGCTCGGCGGTCATCCGGGCGAGGTCGGTAGGCTCGAACCGCGCCGTCACCCGGCCCGACTGCAGCCGGGAGAAGTCCAGGAGAGTGTTGACCAACCGCAGCAGGCGCTGCGCATTGCGGCTGATCACCTCGAGCCGACGGCGCTGGACGGCGGGCAGCGGAGCGGTCTGGTCGGACAGGGCGTCCTCGGCAGGCCCGAGCAGCAGCGTGAGCGGCGTACGGAACTCGTGGCTGACGTTGGTGAAGAACGCGGTCTTCGCGCGGTCGAGCTCGGCGAGTGCCTCGGCGCGGCTGCGCTCGGTCTCATAGGCGCGAACGGCGGCGAGCCGGGTCGCGAGCTGGCCTGCGATCAGCCGGATGAACGTTCGGTAGCCGTCGTCGAAGATCCGGTATCGGTTCAGCCCGGCGATCAGCAGCCCGTAGGGTCCCTGCTGTCCGGGGGCCTCGAGAGGGACCGCGAACGCCTGCAGCGGCGGCTCGTCCCATGCCCCCGTGGGCAGGTTCTCGAGGTCGGCGACGTCGACCAGCCACTCCGACTCGTCGGCTGCCGCCGACATCGGCCAGATCGCGTCGTCGGTCAACGTCTCGGGTGCCGCCGGATGGTGGGGCGGCCAACCGGTCGAGCAGGCCAGCCGGGCGCGGTTCCGCTGGTCGTCGGTGAACAGGTAGGTGAGGGTAAAGGGCAGCGAGCGCTGGTCTGCCGAGAGCTGGCGGGCCGCTGCCGCCCAGACCTGCGCCTCGCGATCGACCGCGGTCTGCTCGGCGCTGAGATCCCGGAGGGTCGCCATACGACGCAGCGCGATCACGCGCTCGGTATCCTCGCTGACGACGCACAACATGCCGGCGATCCGGCCGTCGTCGTCGGGCAGTGGGCTGTAGGAGAACGTGTGGTAGGTCTCCTCGCGGTAGCCGCTGCGCTCGAGGAACAGCAGCAGCGACTCGTCCCAGGTCGCCTGGCCGGTCCGCAGCACGGTGTCGATGCGCGGACCGATGTCCGGCCAGATCTCGGCCCAGACCTCGCGCGCCGACCGGCCGAGCGCCCACGGGTACTTCACGCCAAGGGTGTCGCGCCGGTAGGCCTCGTTGCAGAAGAAGGTCAGGTCCGGGCCCCATGCCATCCACATGGAGAACCGCGAGCTCACGACGATGCGTACCGCCGCCTGGAGGCTGTGAGGCCAGGTGTCCATCGGGCCCAGCGGCGTGCTGCTCCAGTCGACGGCGAGAAGGTCCTGCCCGAGGGTGCCGCTTGCTGCAAGGACGCTGGCCAGCGAGCCGGAGTGGCCGGGCTCACCTGGCTGACCGTCGCCGCCGGTGCCCACTGCCACCCCCTCCGGTCTCATCATGCGCTTTGCTGCGCCCTGATGATCCCTTCCCACCGGCAGGCCGATGCCAACCACCCGAGCTTTGCGGTGCTGATCACCGGCTTGCCCGGCCGAACCGCACGGTGCGCGTCGTGCGCGTGGTGTCCGCTCCGACCGTGTACTCCTGGCGGGTGTCGGGCGCGCCGAGGTCTACCTGGAAGGTGATGCGGCCGCGGCTGTCCGGAGCAGCGGTCTTCGTCGTCGCGCCGTGCAGGACGACCCGGTCGACCCCGTGGAACAGCGGCGGCGTCGTGACCGTCGTGGTGCCGGACCCGGTCAGCGTCAGCCCGGTGCGTGAGACATGGTTGAGGTCGAGGAACTCCAAGGCGCGTCGCCGGTCCGCGCGCACCCGCCAGCCGTAGACCTCGAATGCCGGCTCGATTGACCGGTAGCTGAACGTGGCCGGCGCCGGGCTCGGGTGGGCGAACTCGCGGGCGATCGTCTGCAGCGTCGGGCCGATCTCGCGCTCGAAGTTCGGTACGTCGTGGCAGCCGGGGCCGTAGTCGTGCCACAGGTAGTGGATGCCGAGCGCGTTGAGCCGTCGCCGCATCCCGACGCTCGCCTGGTGCACCCCGGCTTCCTCGACGCACGCGGTGGCATCGATCCCGAGCAGCGTCTCGCCGAGGTGCTGGTTCGGGGTCCCGTCGGCGGTGCGGAGCTGCAGGTTGACGCCGCGGAGGTTGGACGCGAGCGTCGTCGGGTTGTGCCCGCGCCAGCGGACCTCCTGCGTGGCCTGCGGCCCATAGATCGCGTCTGGCTGCCGGCCCATGATCAGCGAGCTTGCTGTGAGGATCTCTGCGATCGGGACGAAGTTGGTGTCCACCGCTCCGGAGATGCTGGCGGCGTCGCCGAACAGGTCGGGATGGCGAGCCGCCAGCATCATGGCGCCGTACCCGCCCATGGACACCCCTGCGATGGCCCGCTGCGAGCGGGTCGGGATGGTGCGGAACATCCGATCGATCAGCGGGATCAGCTGATCGATGACGAACGTCTCGTACTTCGGGGCGCCGTACTTGCCCTTCTCGTACCAGTCGCTCCACCAACCGCTGTCGCCGTTGGGCGACACCGAGATCGCGGGAAAGGTGCGCGTGAGCTCCAGACCGTCGACGACGTCGTTGAACGACGCGTAGTTGTTGAGGATGCCGGCCAGGAAGTACGCCACCGGCCAGCGCTTGTCCGGATGCGCGCGATAGCCGACCGGAAGATCCACGTCGACATGCGTCGGCGTGTTGAACGCAGGCGTCGTGATCGTCAGCTCGATGACGCGCGGCCCCAGCCGCTTCTCGGCGATGACGCGAGCTCCGGCAGGCTTGCCGGCAGCCGCCTGCGCCGCCGTACCGCTCGCGGCCGCGGGGAGGACTCCGCATCCGAGCGCCGCGCACAGGGTGAGGGACATGGCGGCGCGTCGCATCTCGGGTCCTCGGCCTACGGTGGGGTGGGGGCGAGCCCGCTCAGCTTGTTGAGCAGGCTCGAGGGGCCAGGCGTGGTGACCTTCACCAGGTGCCAGGCGCCGCCGAGGTCAGTTACGACGCCGACGGACGTCATTCCTGCATCCGTCGCGCGGAAAGACCCGCGTGATCTTGACGACACGCACGCTATGAGGCGCTCATAGCGTGCGCATCGTCAAGATCACGCCTGGGGGGGCGGGGCTAGCGGTCGTCGGCGCTGAGGGCCAGGTCGGCCTGCTCGGCGGCGAGATCGTGATCGACTCGGTCGGCGACGGCAGCATCGAGCTGGTTGTCGCGCGACCACTCCGAGAGCGTCTCTCGCTCGACGGCGAGCAGCTGGCTCGTCGCCTCCCAGAATGACGGCGCGAGGCCGCGGTCGGCGGTGAGCGTCGGCGCGCCTTCGATCCGCGCGATGCGAGCGACATAGGCCTCCCGCAGCGGTGCAAGCGCCGGGTTCGCCGCGGCCGGGCTCGCCTCGAGGGTGGCCAGCGCCGCCTTCGCCGCTTCGAGCCGCAGTCCGATCTCCTGGTGGGGTGTGCCCGCTCCGGGGGTCGGGCCGGCGAGGATGTCACGCTCCACTCGCAGCACCTTGGTGGCCACCTTCCAGGCTTCCGGGTCGGCTTCGTGCGGTTCGGGCCGCTCCTCGGCGAGCTGTTCCAGGAAGGCCACGCGCGCCGTGTAGAACTCGTGCAGCGTCTCCTGCTCGGCGGCGGACACCCCGAGCTCGGGCAGCCGGGCAAGCGCCGCTTTCGCTGCTGCGACCCGCGCGAGGCCTTCCTGCGCCACCTGCACCGCCGCGCTGCGCAGCATGCCGAAACCAGCCCCGACGCCGTCGGCTGCCGCGACCCTGGTGCGCAGCGGAACCTCCTCGAGCAGCCAGGTCAGCGCGAACGCGAGCAGGGCCACCGGGACCGCAGCGATGAAGACAACGTGCAGGGAGTCGGTGAACGCTCGCAGATAGCCGTCGTGGATCGCCTTCGGCAACCTCGCGAGCGCCTCCGGACTGGCGCGCAGCTCCGTCGCGAGCGCGGGATGGGCGGCGAGCTGCGGCAGCTGATGCGCGACGTTGCCGGTCATCTGGTTGTTGAAGATCGCGCTGAACACGCTGACGCCGATCGATCCTCCGATCGAGCGGAAGAACGTAGCGGCGCTCGTCGCCGTACCGAGGTCGCGGGCGTCGACGCTGTTCTGTACGGCGAGGACCAGCACCTGCATCGTGAGCCCGAGCCCGAGACCGGCCACGACCATGAAGGTGCCGGAGGTGAGCACGCTGGTGTGCACGCCGAGGTGCGAGAGCAGGTAGACGCCGAGCGCAAGGACCACGGTGCCGAGGATCGGGAACACCCGGTACCGGCCGGTGCGAGTGATGATCTGTCCTGAGCCGATCGACGCGATCAGCAGCCCGCCCATGAGCGGGAACAGCTGCAGCCCGCTCGCCGTCGCGGACGCGCCGCGGACCACCTGCTGATACTGCGGCAGGTAGGTGATCACGCCGAAGAGCGCGAAGCCGACGATGAAGCCGACGCTGCTCGACACGGTGAACACCCGCTTGCGGAACAGCCGGAGCGGGATGACCGGCTCGGCGGCACGGGACTCGACGAAGACGAAGACGATCGCGGCCAGAACCGCGGCCACAGCCATCCCGACGATGGTCGGCGAGCCCCACCCGTAGGTCGTCCCGCCCCAGGTGGTCAGCAGGACGATGCACGTCACCGAGGCGGTGAGCAGCGCGGCGCCGAGGTAGTCGATGCGGTGCGCGGTCTTCTGCGCAGGGCTCTTCAGTACGGCGGAGATCACCGCGAGCGCGACGAGGCCGAACGGCAGGTTCACGTAGAACACCCAGCGCCAGCTGGCGTTGTCGACCAGGAAGCCGCCGACCAACGGGCCGGCGATGCTCGTCACGCCGAAGACGGCGCCGAAGTAGCCGGAGTAGCGGCCGCGTTCGCGCGGAGGCAGCACGTCGGCCATGACGGCCTGCGCGCCGACCATGAGACCGCCGCCGCCGATGCCCTGCAGCGCGCGGAACAGGATGAGCTGGATCAGGCTCTGCGCGACGCCGCACAGCGTCGAGCCCACCAGGAAGACGACGATCGCGATCAGGAACAACCGCTTGCGGCCGTACTGGTCGCCGAGCTTGCCGTAGAGCGGCGTCGACACCGTCGAAGCCAGCAGGTACGCCGTCACCACCCACGACAGGTGGTTGAGCCCGCCGAGGTCGCCGACGATCGTGGGGAGTGCGGTCGACACGATCGTCTGGTCGAGACTCGCCAGGACCATGGCGAGCATCAGCGCGCCGAGGATCACCCCGAGCCGGCGGGGCGCTTCCGTGGTCGCCGGTATGGGTGACGCCATGCAGTGATCATGACCCTTTGGCTGGCGGCTGACACCACCGTTCGGCGGTGGGTTCGTCCGACCCGAGCCGCCCCGGTCAGCCTCTACCGTCGTGGTGTGACAGGCGCGGGACGGGGCTGGGTCGTCTGGGGCGCTGCCGTCGCCGCCTACGCCGTCGCGGTCTTCCAGCGCGGGTCACTGGGGGTAGCCGCGATCAAGGCGCAGCATCACCTGCACGCGTCGGCCGCCGAGATCTCGTTGTTCGTCGTGCTGCAGCTCGCGGTGTACGCCGGGATGCAGGTGCCGGTCGGCGCTGCGTTGGACCGGTTCGGCAGCCGTCGCATGCTCACCGCAGGCGCGGTAGTGATGGCGTCAGGTCAGGCGTGTCTCGCGCTTGCACACGGCGTCGGGCTGGCGGTGCTCGCCCGGGTGCTCGTCGGCGGCGGCGACGCGATGTCGTTCATCAGCGTGCTGCGACTGGTCGGGGTGTGGTTCCCGCCACGGCAGGCCCCGGTCCTCACCCAGCTCACCGCGATCGTCGGCCAGCTCGGCCAGGTCGCGGCCGCGTATCCGTTGGTCGCGCTGCTCGGCGGCGCCGGATGGCGCGGGACCTTCCTGCTGTGCGCCATCATCGGCTGCGCGGCGGCGGTGCTCGTCGCCCTCGCGGTTCACGACCATCCGCCCGGTCAGGAGCCAACCGTGGTCGCGCTGCCGCGCGCGCAGATCGCGGCGCACGTGGCCCAGGCCTGGCGAGAGCGCGGCACAAAACTCGGCTTGTGGGCGCACTTCACGACGCAGTTCTCCGGCAACACCTTCGCGCTGCTGTGGGGCTACCCGTTCCTGGTCACCGGCGAAGGCCTCTCGAAGGGCGCGGCCGGCGCGCTGCTCACGTTGCTCGTCGCGGTGGGCATGGCCGTGGGACCGGTGCTCGGCCGACTCACCGGCGGCTACCCGTTCCGGCGTACCAATCTCGTCATAGCGATCGTGTTCGCCACCATCGTGGTCTGGACCGTGGTCCTCCTCTGGCCCGGGCGGACGCCGCTCGCGCTGCTGATCGTGCTGATCGTCGTGCTGGGCTCCAACGGCCCTGGGTCGATGGTCGGCATCGACTTCGCGCGCACCCACAACCCGCTGGTGCGCGCCGGGAGTGCGAGCGGCATCGTCAACATGGGCGGTTTCGTCGCATCGCTCGCCGTGATCGCCAGCATCGGTGGCGTGCTGTCGGGCTTCGGTGTCGGTCCTTCGTCGGCCTCGCTCGGCGAGTTCAAGGCCGCCTTCTGCGTGCAGTACGTCGCGTGGGGGCTCGGCCTGATCTGGATCTTCCGCCATCGGGGCAGCCTGCGCGCCGACCTCGCGGCCGAGGGGCGCGCGCTCGATCCACTGCATCGCGCCGCGGTGCGGCGGTGGCGGTCACGCAAGGGCACGATCGCCGGTCGCGCCGACTGACGGCTCGCTACTTGCGGCCGAGGGCCTTCGCCAGCTCGCTGCGTCCCATCTTGGACCGGCCGGGCAGGTCGCGCGCCTTGGCGATCTCGTAGAGCTCCGCGCGCGTCTTCGGCTCGCTCGTGCCGGAGCGCTTGCGCTGCGCGACCGCGGCGCCCTGCTTGCCCAGCGCGCTCTTCGTCGCCTTGGGCATGTTCGCGAGGCTGCGCTTCGATGCCGCCCCTCGCTGGGCCGCCTTCACATTGCGCTTCGCTGCCTGCACCTGCTTGGTCGACGCCATGGCTGCCTTGTACCCGGGCACTCACCGCGTACTCAGACGTGCCAACGGGCATGGTCGAAGCATGACCGCAGGGCTGATCGTCGGGTTCGTTCTGATCGGGTTGACGGCGGTGGTGATGCTGAACGGCGTCTTCACCGAACGCCGTCGCTAGCGCCTGCCTCCCGCCGTCCTAATGTGGTCGCATGACTGCGGTGGTCGATCGTCGACTCGAGGTCATCCTGTCGCGCCGCAGCATCGCGTCGTTGACCGAGCCGGCGCCCGAGGGCGCCGAGCTCGACGGCATCCTTGCCGCTGCGACGACGGTGCCGGATCATGGCTCGCTCAAGCCGTGGCGGTTCGTGGTCGTCCGCGGCGCCGGGCGCGTCGCGTTCGGCGAGGCGCTGGCTGCCGCGGCGGCCCACCACGTCGCGGACCTGCCCGAGGCGGCGCAGGAGAAGCTTCGCAAGAAGGCATTCCTCGCTCCGCTGCTCGTGGCGGTGATCGCCTCACCGCAGCCCAGCCCGAAGGTGCCCGAGTGGGAGCAGGTGGCGTCCGCGTCCTGCTGCGGCTACGCGATCGCGCTGGCTGCCCACGCACTCGGCTTCGGCGCGGTCTGGAAGTCGGCCAACTACCTGTCCGGCCCGTCGCTCACCGACGTCTTCGGGCTGGCGGACACCGAGCGGCTGCTGGGCTGGGTGGCGATCGGGACGCCGGTCAAGGACGATCCACGGCCTCCGAACGAGCCGGTCGCGGCCCCGCACGCCGCGATCCTGGACGGGCCGGCCCTGCGTCCCTACAGCGGCTGAGATGCCGCGCGACGGTGAGAGGACCCGGCTCGCCCTGATCGATGCCGCGCTGGCGCTGTGTGCCGAGCAAGGTCCCGACGCGCCCTCGTTGGCGGACATCACCGCCGCCGCCGGCCAGCGCAACGTGTCTGCGATCCAGTACCACTTCGGCTCGCGGGAGGGTCTGCTCGCGGCCGTGCTGGCGCCCTTCACCGCACGGGTTCGCGCTGCCCGCGAGGAGCTCATCGCCGCGGCCGGGCTCGACTGCTCGCCGCGGGCCGCCGCCCGGGCGTTCGTCGAGCCGCTGGCGATGCTGCTCGACGAGACGTGGCGCGAGCGCGCGTTCCTGCGAATCTTGGGCGGCCTGACCCGCGACCCGCGGCGGACGCCGCGCGAGCTGTTGGCGCTGGTGGGGGACACCCGGGCCAGACAGGCGAACGAGCTGCTCGCGGGCGGGCTGCCGCGCGAGCTGGTCAACATTCGCTACCCGATGGCGGAGACGATGGTCCTGCACGTGCTGGCGGACGAGGCCGCGCGACGTGAGACGCGATCGCGCGCGACGCGCCGGGACCGGCTGTTCCTGCCGAGCCTGATCGACGTCTACCTCGCGGCGATGACGTCCCCGCCGAGCGACGAGGTGCGCAACCTGCTCTCAGGGAATCTGGTCGCTGGTTGACGTCACGGCCGCCGATATAAGAGAGTCCTCTTAGTACGGCGGCGGGCCTGCGGTCGCCACTTTCGGTACGGAAGGCGACTGTTGAGGCGAGCGCTGGTCACGGGTGCCGGAGGGGCGATCGGCCGCGCGATCGTTCAGCGGCTGGCCGCCGACGGCTACGACGTGATCGCCGCCGACCGCGACGCCACGGGGTTGACCGAGATCTCCGAGGTGGCGGCGTCGACTCTCACCTTCGACGTCACGGACGACGTCGCGGTCGCGGCAGCGCTTCGCGCAGTCGAGAGCCTCGATGTCGTCGTGACCGCCGCGGGGATCGGCGCGATGGCGATGACGGCTTCGGTACCCGCCGCGGACTGGCGCCGGACCCTCGAGACCAACCTGACCGGGACGTTCCTGGTCTGCCAGGCAGCGCTTCCGGCACTCGTCGCGGCGAAGGGCTGCATCGTCACGATCGCCTCATCCGGGGGCCTGCGGGCGACGCCCTACAACGCGGCGTACAACGTCTCGAAGGCGGGCGTGATCATGCTGACCAAGGTGCTCGCGGTGGAGCACGCCAAGGACGGCGTGCGAGCCAACGCGGTCTGCCCGAGCTCGGTTCGCACGCCGTTCCTCAAAGGCTTCATGCCGCCACCAGAAGCCGACATGGAGCTGCTGAAGCGGCTGTCGGGGCCGGCGCCGCGCCTGATCGAGACTGCCGAGGTCGCCGATGCGGTCGGCTACCTCGTCTCACCGTCAGCCGCCGCCGTGACCGGGACAACTCTGGTCCTCGATGCTGGGAGCACCTCATGACCTCGACGATGCCGGCACAGAGCGAGACCGCCGCGATCAAGGCGCGGCTGTCCCATCCTGTGATCGACATCGACGGTCACTGCATGGAGTCGCTGCATGCGCTGGCGCCGTACCTGCGCGACGAGGGAGTCGATCCGGCGAGCCCGAGCTTTCGCAGGCTGCTGCCGGGTCTCTACGGACCAGAGCAGGTGTGGTCGGAGCTGACTCCGCGCGAGCGGCACCGGCTGCGTTCGGCGCGGCCGCCGTGGTGGGGCGCACCCGCCGCGAACACGCTCGACCTCGCCACGGCGCTGAACCCGAGACTGATGTACGAGCGGCTGCCCGAGTTCGGCATCGACTTCAGCGTCGTCTACCCGAGTCTCGGACTGGTCCACATGCATCTCGAGGACGAGCACGAGCGGGTCGGCGCCTGCCGCGCGTTGAACCGCTACAACGCGGACGCGTTCGCCGGCCTCGAGGACCGGATGACGCCGGTCGCAGCGATCCCGATGCACAGTCCCGAGGAGGCGCTCACTGCACTGGACCACGCCGTACAAGACCTCGGCTATAAAGCCGTGCTGCTGGCGGGCTACGTGCAACGTCCGGCGGCGGCGTTGGCCGAGAAGGATCCGGAGCTCGCGCGCTACGCGATGTGGCTGGACTTCTACGGGATCGACAGCGAGCACGACTACGACCCGGTCTGGCAGCGCTGCCTCGACCTGAAGGTCGCGGTCGCGTTCCACTCCGGCTCGATCGGATGGGGCGCGCGGCGCTCGACCTCGAGCTACATGTACAACCACCTCGGGCACTTGGCCGAAGGCCATCACTCGCTCGCCAAATCGCTGTTCCTCGGAGGCGTCACCCGGCGCTTCCCGCAGCTTCCGTTCGCGTTCCTCGAAGGCGGCGTTGCCTGGGCCGTCGCGTTGTACGCCGACCTGGTCGGCCACTGGGAGAAGCGCAACGTCGAAGCCCTCGCGCACCTCGACCCCAAGACGATCGATCGGCAGCTCCTGATGGATCTGTGGAGCAAGCACGCGTCGCAGACCAAGACCGACGACGGCCCACCGCTGCCGCGCACCGTGCGGCCGGGTGACGACCCGACGATGCTCGACGAGTTCGCCCGCTGCGAGATCACGGCCGGCGAGGACATCAAGGCGCTGTTCGCCGACAACTTCTTCTTCGGCTGCGAGGCCGACGACCCGCTGGCCGGGACGGCTTTCAACACCAAGGCGAACCCGTACGGCGCGACGCTGAAGCCGATGTTCGGCTCCGATCTGTCGCACTGGGACGTGCCGGACATGCGCCAGGTGCTCGAGGAGGCGTGGGAGCTGGTCGAGCACGAGATCCTCGACGAGGCCGGGTTCCGCGACTTCGTGTTCGCCAATCCGGTCCGGTTCTTCACCCGTGCCAACCCGAGCTTCTTCGCCGGGACGACCGTCGAGTCCTCGGTGAGCGAGCTCACCGGTGCAGAGGCATGGTCCTGATGCTCGACCTGCTCCTGCGCGGCGGCGAGGTCGTCGACGGCACCGGTGCCCCGCGGCGGTGCGCCGATGTCGGGATCCGCGCCGGCCGGATCGTCTCGATCGGCCCGACGGAGGAGCTCGCACGGCGCAGCATCGACGTCGACGGGCTGGTGGTGGCCCCGGGATTCGTCGACATCCACACCCACTACGACGCGCAGCTGCTGTGGGACCCGAGCGCGTCGCCGTCGCCGCTGCACGGAGTGACCACCGTCTTCGGGGGCAACTGCGGCTTCACGATCGCGCCGCTCGACGACAACGGCGCCGGCTATGTCGCGGCGATGATGGCGAAGGTCGAGGGGATGCCGCTCGCGGCGCTGCAGTCGGCGTCCTGGTCGTGGCGTTCGTTCGGTGACTACCTCGACACCCTGGAGAACCGGGTGGGGCCGAACGTCGGCTTCCTGGCCGGACACTCGACCCTGCGCCGGATGGTGCTCGGCGAGGACGCCGTCGGCGGCGAGCTCGACGAGGCCGGACGCGCCCGGATCGTCGAGCTCGCACACCAAGCGATGAACGACGGGGCGATCGGGCTGTCCTCCTCGCTCGGCGAGGCGCACACCGACGGTGACGACGAGCCGGTCCCGAGCCGCTACGCCGACCGCGACGAGTTCCTCGCGCTCGCGAGCGCGGTTGGGAAGCATCCCGGAACGACGCTGGAGTTCATTCCCGGCCTCGGCGAGATTGCGGAGGACCGTGCGGAGCTGATGGCCGACATGTCGCTCGCCGCCGGTCGGCCGCTCAACTGGAACCTGCTCGGCAGCCTGTCGCCGACCGAGGTCTATGCGCAGCAGCTCACCGCGTCGGACCGTGCTGCCGGCAAGGGCGCTCACGTCGTGGCCCTGACGCTGCCGGACCTGATGCGGCTGCGCGCCGACCGAGTGCTCGACGCCTTGCCCGGATGGAAGTCCGTGGTCCGGATGCCGGACGATGAACGCCGTACCGCCCTCGCCGACCCGGCCACTCGACAGCGGCTGCGCGACGGCGCGGCGAAAGCTGCCGCATCGGGGATCGCGGCCGCCGCGACGCCGGAGCTGATCGAAGTCGCCGAGGCCGCACATGCCGCTCAGGAGCGCTACGTCGGGCGGACCATCGCCGACATCGCGGCCGAGCGGGGTGTCGACGCCATCGACGTCTTGCTCGACGTGGTCCTACCCGACCGGCTGCCGCTGACGATGGTGCTGCCCTCACTCGTGCCGTCACTCGGCGCCAGCGACGAAGGATGGGAGCGCCGGGTCGAGGTGTGGCGAGACCCCCGGGTGGTGATCGGGGGATCGGACGCCGGAGCCCACCTGGACCTGATGTGCCACGCCAACTACACGACCCGGGTGCTCTCAGAGGCGGTGCGCCGTCGCGGGCTGATGTCGCTGGAAGAGGCAGTGCACCAGCTCACCGACGTGCCTGCGCGGCTCTACGGACTGAGCCGGCGCGGCAGGGTCGCCGAGGGCTGGCACGCCGACCTGGTCGTCTTCGACCCGGACACGGTCGACAGTGCGCCGGCTCGAGCGCGCGACGACCTGCCCGGCGGCGGGATGCGGCTGTTCGCCGAAGGCGTCGGCATCAAGCACGTGTTTGTCGCCGGCGTCGAGATCGTCACCGACGACGTGCTTACCGGCGCGACTCCCGGGACGGTCCTGCGCTCCGGTCGCGACACCGAGACCGTGAGCATCTAGTGGCCATCGCGTTGGTCACCGGCGCGAGCCGCGGGATCGGCAAAGCCTGCGCGCTGCATCTGGCGCGGGCCGGCTACGACGTCGCACTGCTCGCCCGCACGGTCAGCGAAGGCGAGGCCCGCGAGCACAGCTCGACCGTGCATCGCTCCGACACGACGCCGCTGCCCGGCTCGCTGGACACCACTGCGGACCTGGTGCGCGCTGCCGGCGCTCGCGCCGAGACGGTGCCGGCCGACCTGCTCGACCGCGCGTCGGTCCAGGCCGCCGTCGACCTCGTCCTCGAGCGCCACGGGCGCGTCGACGTCTTGGTGAACAACGGCCGCTACATCGGGCCCGGTCACATGGACCTGCTGCTGGACACTCCCGTGGAGCTGCTCGACGCCCATCTCGAGGCGAACGTGATGGCGCCGCTGACGCTGACCCGCGCGGTGCTGCCGGGCATGATCGCCGCAGGCAAGGGGCTGATCGTCAACATGACGTCGCACGTCGCCTGGGCGGACCCACCCGCCGCGGCCGGCAACGGCGGCTGGGGGCTTGGCTACGCGATCAGCAAGGGCGCGCTGCACCGAGCCGCCGGCGTTCTGGCACACGAGGTTGCCGGCACCGGCGTACTGGTCGTCAACGTCTCGCCCGGGTTCATCGCCACCGAGCGGATGGCCGCCGACATGGGGACGTTCGGCTTCGCCGCCAGTGCCGGCGCGCCGCCGGACGTCGTCGGCGCAGCCGTCGCCTGGCTCGCCACCCATGACGAGGCCGCCGAATGGAACGGCAAGACCCTGTCCGCGCAGAAGTTCTGCAAGGAGCATCAGCTGCTTGCGGGATGGCCGGCATGAGCCTCGCCATCGAGTACGCCGAGAAGGCCGACGCGCGGCTGGCCAACGGCCGGCTCGACCTGGTCCGGATGCGCCGCGACCGGCATGCCAAGCTGCTGGCCCAGCTCGCCGACCGACACCTCGACGCGATCCTGCTGATCACCAGCGGCAACGTCCTCTACGCCAGCGGGATGCGCCTTCCCGCGGTCGACGGCGGGCGCGCGGTGCACCAGCGGACCGCCGTGCTCGTCGTGGCGGGGGAGCGCTACCCGCACATCTTCACGTCGTGGCCGGAGCTGGCGCCCGGCGAGCTGCCGCCCGACCACGTTCACCCGCCGCTGTGGCCGGACAACGAAGCGGGCGTTGCCGACCTGGTGCGGCGGGTCGGCGACCTCGTTCCCGCCGACGCCGTCGTCGGCGTCGACGACAGCACGTTCGCCATGCACGTCGGGCTGCCGCGGCTCGCACCGGGATGGCAGCTCAAGTCCGCGACACCCCTGCTCGTCGCAGCCCGGCTGCACAAGACCGAGGACGAGGTCGAGTGCATGTGGCGGGCCTGGCTGATCAACGAGGCCGCGAACGCCGCCGCCGAGGAGCTGGTCCGTCCCGGTGTCCGCCTGACCGAGCTGGTGGGGACGTACTACCGCCGCCTCTACGAGCTCGGCGCGACCTGCAACTTCCTCGACCCGGTCTTCCAGGTGATGCCGTCGAGGATCGCGGACGGGCCGTGGAGCACCAATGGCGACGTGCCGTTCGCGCTGATCACGACGGACCAAGTCGTCGGCGCCGGTGACGTGATCTGGACCGACACCGTCATGGGGTACGAGGGCTACTCCTCCGACGTGGGCCGTACCTGGTTCGTCGACCGGCCGACCGCGACACAGCGGTCGTTGTACGAGCAGTGGAGCGACATCACCCAGGCGGTCCTCGACGCGATGAAGCCGGGCGTCAGCGGCGCGGAGCTGTGCGCGCTGGCGACCGAGCTCAACGGCGGTCGCAAACCGTGGCTGGACCACTACTTCCTCGGGCATACCCTCGGCCTCGAGGGTGGCGAGCAGCAGCGCTTCGGCTCCGATCTCGGCCCGGAGGCCGACGAGAAGCTGATCCTCGAGCCGGGCATGGCCGTCGTCATCGAGCCGATCACCTGGGCCGACGGCGAATGCGGCTACCGCTGCGAGGAGCTCGTCATCATCACCGACGACGGCGCGGAGCGCGTCTCGTCCTACCCGGACACCCCGTTCCTGTGACGGCGACCCTGGTCGGCGCGGAGTACGGCCCGGCATTCGCGGAGCTGCGCGCCGAGCGCAAGGCGCGGGTGCTCGCCGCGATGGAACGCGACGGCGTCGACGCGCTGATCCTCGGTCGCAGTGGCAACGGCAAGTACGTCGCCGGCCACCGTGACCTGTGGCGGGCAGTCCTCGGCGGCTTCGGGCCCATGGTGGTGCTGGTCCGAAGCACCGGCGGGATCCATCTCGCCGCGAGCACCTGGGACGACGGGATCCCTGCCGAGATCCCCCACGAGAACCTCACCGGGCTGACCTGGAACCCCCGCGAGGCGGTGTCCGGGCTGGTGCGCGCCGAAGGGCTCTCGGACTGCAACCGAATCGCCGCCGACGGCATGAGCCCGGGAATCGCGGGCCTGCTCGACATGCTCGCTCCCGGCGTCGAGCTGGTCGACGGCGAAGCGCTGATGCGCGAGGTACGCCGGGTCAAGACGCCTGCAGAGATCGAGGTGATGCGCACCGGGATCGGGATCGCCGAGGGATGCCTCGCGGCAGCGGTAGAGCGGATCGCGCCGGGGGTGAGCGAGCGTGAAGTGCAGGCCGCGTTCATGGACGCGATGGCCTCGTCGTACGCCGTCACTATCCCGGCCTTCGCCGGGATCTTCCGGGTGGCCGGCGACCTGCCGCCGCTGCCCGGCGCATCCGGCCGCGTGGTGAGCGATGGCGACTCGTTCGTGATCAGCGCCGCCGTCATGTACGCCGGCTACGAAGCGGCGGTCGTGCGCACCTGGGTTCCTGGTCAGCCCGCCGAGGAGCCGGCAGCGCTGACGGAGCTCGTCGCGGCTTGCCGGCCCGGCTGCCTGCCGTCTCAGCTCGCGGCGTTCGCCGGCGACCAGCCCCAGCCCGGACCGGTCGTCGTCGGGCTCGGGATGGGGGTCGAGCCGCCGGTCGCGGGCGGCCCCGCTGACCTGACCGGCTTCGCGAACGAGCCGCTCGAGGCCGGGATGGTGCTCGGGCTGCAGCTGTGGTCGGGTGGGGTGCTGAGCGGGTGCATGGTGCAGGTCAGGGACGGCGAGCCGGTCCGCCTCACCCCGCCGCGAACAGCTCCCTGATGTCGTCCGCTGTGAGCGCGCCGCTCGATGCTGCACCGCCGTCGACGACCTGCGCGAACAGGTCGCGCTTGCGCTGCTGCAGTGCGAGCACCTTCTGCTCGATCGTGTCCGTCGCGACGAGCCGGTAGACCATCACTGGCTTGTCCTGCCCGATCCGGTGGGCGCGGTCGATCGCCTGTTCCTCGGCCGCCGGGTTCCACCAGGGGTCCAGGACGTAGACGTAGTCGGCAGCGGTGAGGTTCAAGCCGAAGCCGCCGGCCTTGAGGCTGATCAAGAACACCGGGTCGTCGCCTTCGGTGAACTCGGCGATCCGGCGGTCTCGGTCGCGGGTCCTGCCGTCGAGGTAGCAGCACCCGATGCCCTCTTCGCCGAGCCGGGTGCGCACCGATCCCAGGAACCGGGCGAACTGGCTGAACACCAGCGCCCGGTGCCCTTCGGCCGCGACCTCCCTGAGGTGTTCGACCAGCACGTCGATCTTGCTGGAGCGGACCTTGCCGGCGTACGTCTCGTCGATCAGCGCCGCGTCGAGGCTGAGCTGCCGAAGCATGGTGAGCGACTGCAGGATCGTGATCCGGTTCTTGTCCAGGTCGGTGACCAGTCGCAGGACGCGCTGACGCTCGCGGTTGAGATGGGTGTCGTAGACCCGCCGGTGCTGCGGGTTGAGTGGTACGTCGAGGACCTGCTCGGTCTTCGGCGGCAGGTCGGCGGCCACCAGCTCCTTGGTACGCCGCAACATCAGCGGCCGGACCCTGCGCCGCAACGCATCGAGGCGCTCCGGCGCGGTGCCGTTCTCGATCGGCCGCCGGAAGAACTCGCTGAACCGCTGCGGGTTGGGGAACAGGCCGGGCGCGACGATGGACAGCATGGACCACAGGTCCATCAGGGAGTTCTCCATCGGCGTCCCGGTGATGGCCAGCTTGAACGGCGTGGGAAGCCGGCGCGCGCACTGGTAGGTCTTGGCCTGATGGTTCTTCACGAACTGCGCCTCGTCGAGGACGAGCCCGCACCAGCGCACCGAGCGGTATGCCTCCTCGTCGATGCGGAACAGCGTGAACGACGTGATCACCAAGTCGGCGCCGTCGGCCTGCGAGCCGACCGTCGATCCGGACCGGCGCTCGGTCTCGGCCACCACGCGTACGTCGAGGTCTGGGCAGAACGCCTTCGCCTGCTCGGCCCAGGTCGACATCACGCTGGTCGGGGTCACGATCAGCAGCGGGCCCGCTCCGGCCCCGAGGGTTCCGGCCTCCTTGGCCCGGGCGGCCATCGCGAGGGTCTGGACGGTCTTGCCGAGGCCCATGTCGTCGGCAAGGATCCCGCCGAGCTGCAGGTCCCAGAGCAGGCTGAGCCAGTGGTAGCCGTCGACCTGGTAGGGCCGCAGCTCGGCCTGCAGCTTGTGTGGCGGATCGGGTCGGGGCAGCTCGGTGAGTGACAGCAACGCGCCAGCGGATCGCGACCAACGTTCGCTTTGCTCGGTCACCACGCCCAGGCTGACCAGCTCCTCCCACAGGCCGGCCTGGACCGGGGTCAGTCGCAGGCCTCGACCGGGCCGGTCCTCGAGAGCCCTGGCCTCTTCGATCAGCCCCCTGAGCCGTTGCAGCTCGGGACGATCGAGGCGGAACCAGGTGCCGCTGTCCAGCAGCAGGCGGTCCTCGCCGAGCGACATGGCGGTGAACAGCGGCGTGAACGGCACCGTCTCCCCGTCCACCGACACCGTGACGTCGAGGTCGAACCAGTCAGGATCCGCCTCGTCGTCGCGCATCGCGACAGAGACGAGAGGCGCGGTGTCGGCTTCGCCGTACGGCGCCGGCTCGCCGACCACGCTCAGCTCGACCGCATCGTCGGCAGCGAGTGCCGGGAGGACGCGTTCGACGAGGTCTGCGGTGTCGAGCCGGCGAACCGTCGCGCTCGCCACGAGCCGGTATCCCTGCGGCGTGCGGAGCCGGAGGCCAGGCACCAGGTCGAGGACGTCGAGCCGCGCGACGAGGTCGTTCTCCGCGGTGAGGTCGCGCCCGGCGTCGTGGGCGCCGCCGTCGAGCGGCACGTCACGTGACTGGTCGCCGACGCGATAGCGGAACGACGCATCGACGGTCGCCACGTGGTCGGGCTGGAAGGTCACCTGGACGCTGAGACGAGGCGGTTCGATCGTGGGGAGTGAGACGCTGGCGTCGCTCGACGTGATGGACAGCCGACGGCTCAGCGTGGGGTAGTACTCGGCGAGGAACCGCGCGACTTCGGGCTGGGGAATGACGACCGGACTCGCCCCGAGCAGGCGCTGTGTGGCGGGCTCGACGGGCGGGTCGAGTGGGACGAGTCGCAGCAGGTCCGCGGTGGAGATGACCGCGCCGTGCGCCGGATCACCGATCAGCAGGGCATGCGACGGCACGTCCCACCCGGCCGGGTGGTGCAGCGCGGTGGTCATAGTGACGTCGCCCTCGGCGCTACGGCGGAGGTCGACGGCAACTCGGGCCGGTGTCTCCTCCACCTCGACCTCGCCGCCGTGCGCACCGATCAGGGTGTAGCCGGCGCGGCGAGCTTCCGCCATCAGCCGCCAAGCGGCCGGGCCTAGCTCGTCGAGATAGACCACGGGCTCGGTGTAGGACGAGTAGTACGACGGCAGCCGGCTGCGGACGATCGCCAGCACCTCCCTGGCCCACGCCTGCTGGGCGCGGCTCGGGGTGGCGGCGCGGTAGCCGTAGTAGTGGTGCTCGAGCCCGCCCCACGACGCGCCGGTTTTGATCCAGCCGGACTTGCCTTGCGCCATCGGCCGCAGCCGCACCCGCAAGCCAGGTGCGTTGCGCGGTTGCACGATCTCGAGCTGCAGCGCCATCGGGGCGGGCTGCTCGCTCGCGGTCGGCGCCACCAGGTCGTCGAGCAGGCCGGCCCACGCCGGTCCGGAGGCCTGCCTGGCGCTGCGCTGGTCGCCGGACTGGTCGCCGTACTGCTCTCGGGCGGCGAGCATGACCGCGACCGCGTGCTTGCAGTCGACCGCGATCGGGCAGCTGCACCGGCTGGTGATCTGGCGGCGTGCCGAGGAAGGGCGGCTGACCCGGGTCTGGTACGGCGAAGGGGAGTTGCCAGCGACTTGGGCGAGCACCATGTTGCTGGCGGCGCCGGTCGGGACGATCCGGACCGCGCCCTCGCGCGCGTATGCCCGGCCCCTCTCGAACGTCGGGTCGCCGAACCATGCGCGGAGGTCGTGGTCCGTCCACTCGAAGACCCACGCCGGGATCTCCGCAGTCGCGCTGCCGCTCATCAAAAGTCACCCTACGGGTGCCCATCGACGCAAAACCCTGCGTGCCCCGGCTACTTGACCGAGCCCGCCATCACGCCCTGCACGAAGAACCGCTGGAAGGCCAGGAACACGATCAACGGTACGACCAGGGACAGGAAGGCACCTGGCGCGAGGATGTCGATGCTGCTGCCGAACTGGCGGGTCTGGCTCGCCAGGGCGACGGTGATCGGCTGGCTCGACGAGTTGGTGAACACCAGCGCGACCAGTAGGTCGTTCCACACCCACAGGAACTGGAAGATGCCGAGCGAGGCGATCGCCGGCAGGCCGAGCGGAAGGATCAGCCGGACGAATATCCGCGCCTCGCTCGCCCCGTCCATCCTCGCTGCCTCGAGCAGGTCGCGTGGGATTCCCGCGAAGTAGTTGCGCAACAGGAAGATCGCGAATGGCAGCCCGAAGGCCACATGGAAGAGCACCACCGACACGATCGAGCCGGAGATCCCGAGCCAGCCGTACAGCCTGAGTACCGGGATCAGTGCGATCTGGATGGGGATCACCAGCAGTCCGACCACGATGAGAAACAGCCAGTCGCGGCCCGGGAACTCGATCCAGGCGAACGCGTAGCCCGCCGCCGCACCGATGACGATCACGAGGAGCGTCGCCGGCACGGTGATCTCGAAGGTGTTGACGAACGACGACATGATCGAGCTGTTGTGGACCAGGTTGGAGTAGTTCTGGACCGTCAGCTGTCCCGGATGGGCGATCGCGTCCCACCAGCCGCCGTTGGTGTACTGAGCGGAGTTGCGGAAGGACTCCACGAGCAGCCCGAACGTCGGCACCAGCCAGATCAGCGCGACGATCACGAGCAGCACGCGCAGCGCACCGCCACCGGTGCGCGCGACGATCCGCGCCGCCAGGCTGCGATGAATCGAGCCCGTGACGATGTCGGTGCTGGCAAGGCTCGTCATTGCTGGTCCCTGCGGAATCGTCGGATGTTGCTGACCACGGCCGGGATGACGAGGAGCACGAGGAACACGCCGATCGCGCTCGCCAGGCCGTACTGCTGGTCGCCGAAGTCTTGGTAGAGGCTCACCGCGAGCACGTCGCCGTACTTTCCGTTCGCCCCGGCCGACTGCTCGATGACGAACACGATGTCGAAGACCTTCAGCACGTTGATGACGAGGGTCACGAAGACGACGAGCAGCACCGGCGCGAGCAGCGGCGCGGTGACCCGCCGGAACACCTGCCACTCGGTCGCGCCGTCGACCCGCGCAGCTTCCAGCGCGTCGCGAGGCAGCGCGCTCATGCCGGCAGCGAGCAAGACCATCGCAAAGCCGGCGTAGATCCAGAGCCAGGCGAGGATGATGGCCGGCGTGATCAGGTTGGGCCCGAGCCACGACAAGCCGTTGAAGGCGGCGGCGAAGTTGCTCGCAGGCAACCGCAGCTCGTAGCTCCCGGACGTCAGTGACGGGAAGCTGAAGTCTCCGTCGGCGTCCGCTTTGGTGGTGGCGACCACCTTGCCTTGGCTGAGCGCCTGGATCGTCATGCCGCCCAGACCTCGCTCGCCATGGTCGACCGAGCCGGTGGTGCCACCTCCGCCGAGCGCGAAGTCGTTCCACACCACCCCGGTCACGCCGGTGCCCGCGGTTGGTGTCACCGCCTGTGCGGTCGACGACGGCGGTGAAGTCAGATCGAGGCCGGTGAGCGGCAGCATGACGACGGCGCCAGGTGTCACCGCTGCCTTGGTGGTGAATCCGCTCTTGTCGCTGCCCTCGAGCACTGAGGCGTCCCGGGGATGCAGGCCGGGGTAGCGGCTGGATCCCTCGAAGATGTCGTGGATGCCGACCGTCACCGTGTTCGCCAGGCCACGGCTTGGCTGGTCGGCGTAGATCAGGCTGAAGGTGATCGCCGAGGCAAGGCCGGAGATGGCCATGGGCATGAACAGCACGGTCTTGAACACCGTCGCCCAGCGGATCCGCTCGGAGAGCACGGCAAAGATCAGCCCGAGGATCGTCACCACCGTCGGAGCGACGAGGACCCAGATGACGTTGTTCTTCAGCGCTCGCAGCGTCGTGCTGTCGGTGAAGAGGTGCTTGTAGTTGCTGAGACCGACCCAGGAGCCGGCCCCGCCGGACGGTGTGTCGTTGAACAGGCTGCGGACGATCGAGTAGGCGAGCGGATAGAGGACGATCGCGAGCAGAAGGATCAGTGCCGGGGCGAGAAAGACGCCGGCGTGCCAGCGGCGGGCTCCCGGCGGCGTGACCCGCCGGGAGCGCCGGGCGCGGCTACGCCCTTCCGCTTGCGACATCCTCAGGTTCCGTCAGGGCTGCGCGAACGCGGTCAGCTGCTCCAGCCTGTCGCGTTCTTGGCGTCCCTCTCGAGAGCCTGCTCGGCCTGTTGCACGTTGCCGTTGGCGAGGAAGCTCTGCAGGTCCGCCCATTCGCCCTTGTTCGGCGTACCACCGAACGCGGCCGGTGCCTGGTCGGACATGTCGAACCGGAAGTTGTTCCCGACCGACACGAGCTGTTGACCGAGCTGCCCCAACGTCGCGTTGGGGTACGCCGACGTCGACAGGTTCTTGTTCGCCGACAGGAAGCCGCTGCCTGAGAACGACACCAGCTCCTGCGCCGCCTGCGGGCTCGCGAGGTAGGTAAGGAAGGCCTGGACGACCGGCTTCTTGGAAAACGCCACGGCGAAGTCGCCCGACGCCTCGAGCACCGGGGCAGACCCGTCGATCGAGGGGAACCCGAAGAACTTCGCGGTGGTGCCCACCTGTGCCGGGTCCTTGTCGCCGGTGATCGTGGACGCGACGAAGCTCGCCTCGTAGACCATCGCCGATGTCGGGTTGGCCTTGAACACGTTGTCCACCGAACCGGTGAACGGCACCTTGAGCGCCGCGCTCGCGCTCCCGATCAGGGTGGGGTCGCCCCAGATCTGCTTGAGGGTGTCCAGTGCCTTCGTGACGGACGGGTCGGTCCACGGGATCTGGTGGTGCGTCAGCTTGTCGTAGTCAGCGAGCCCGGCTGTGCGGATGTAGACGTTCTCGAACCAGTCGGTCAGCGTCCACCCGTCGCCTCCGCCGACCGAGATCGGCACCTTCACGCCTGAGTCGCTGAGCGTCTTGGCGTCCTGGATCAGCGCCGGCCAGGTGGTCGGCGGTGTGGAGATCCCGGCGTTGCTGAATGCGGTGGTGTTGTACCAGATGGTCGACTTGTTCGCGGCGTCGATCGGTACGCCGTAGAGGGTGCCCTTGTAGGAGCCCAGGGTGGCCCACTCCGTGGCGAAGTTGTCGGCGGTCGCCTGCTGCCCTGCCGCCGAGACCGGCACCAGCTTGCCGGCGCTCGCGTACTGCGCGAGTGCTCCGGGCAGCGAGATGGTGGCAACGTCCGGGGGAGTGCCGCCGTTGACCTTGGCGCCGAGCACGGTGGCCTCATCGCCGCCGGCGGCCGCGGTGTAGTGCGCCTTCGCGCCGGTGGCCTGGTCGAAGCCCTTGAGCACGTTCTGGAAGGCGGCCTGCTCTTCACCGGTCCACTGTCCGAGGACGGTGAAGGACTGCCCGGAGAAGTTGCCGAGCCCGCTCGACGACGACGAGCTGGTGGCGCTGGTGCTCGGACTGCCGCCGGAGCTGCTCGACCCGCACGCTGCCACGACCGACAGCGTCGCGGTCATCGCGATCCCCAGGTAGACCGCTCGACCTTTTCGCATGTGTGCTCCTCTCAGAGGTCCCATATCGCCTCGCCGGTCTCGGCGTCGAAGAAGTGCAGGCGTTCGGTGTTGATCACTACGACGACGTTGTCGCCGACGTCGACGTGGCTGCGCGGGTTGAACCTCGCGATCACCGTGGACCTGCTCCCGGCGGCGATCAACGGCGAGCTCTCCAGCTCGCTGGTGAGGTCGGCGAGACCTTCGGCGTCGGCCAGCGGCGGTGCGTCGATCGACAGGTACACGATGATGTCCGCGCCGAGCGGCTCGACGAGCTCGGCGACCGCGGGGAAGGTCTGCCCGGCCTGCGGTCCGGCCGTCGCGGCATCCTCGATGTCCTCCGGACGGATCCCGACGACGAGTGGCTTGTCGCGCATTGCCTTCAGTGCCGGCCTCGCCGAAAGCACCGATTCCGGAAGCTGCAGCCGGTGCGTACCGAGCTCCACCGACCACTGTCCGGAGTCCTCCTGGCGGAGAGCGCCCGACAGGAAGTTCATCGCGGGTGAGCCGATGAAGCCGGCGACGAAGAGGTTCTTCGGGCGGTCGTAGAGCACTTGCGGCGGCGCGACCTGCTGGAGCACCCCGCTGCGCATGACCGCGACGCGATGGCCGAGCGTCATCGCCTCGGTCTGGTCATGCGTGACGTAGATGGTGGTGACCGCGAGGTCACGCTGGAGCTTGCCGATCTCCGCGCGCATCTGGACGCGCAGCTTGGCGTCGAGGTTGGACAGCGGTTCGTCCATCAGGAAGGCGTGCGGCTGGCGGACGATCGCGCGCCCCATCGCCACGCGCTGGCGCTGGCCGCCGGAGAGGTTGCGCGGCTTGCGGTCGAGATGGTCGGTCAGGCCGAGCATCTCGGCGGCGTGCTCGACACGCTTGTCGAGCTCGGGCTTCGCCATCTTGCGCAGTTTGAGCCCGAAACCGATGTTGTCCCGCACGGTCATGTGCGGGTAGAGCGCGTAGGACTGGAAGACCATCGCCACGTCGCGGTCTCGTGGGGGGACGTCATTGACGACCCGATCGCCGATCAGGATCTGGCCCTCGGTGACCGTCTCGAGACCGGCGACCATGCGCAGCGCGGTCGTCTTGCCGCACCCCGAGGGGCCGACGAATACGACGAGCTCGCCGTCCTCTATCTCGAGGTTGAGGTCGGTGACCGCGCGCGTACCGTCCTCGTACACCTTCCCGACGTGCGAGAGGACCATCGTCGCCATCGAACCGTCCTTGCTGGCCCGAAGGCCCGGAGGCATCTGTCGGTCAACATAACCCTCAAAGGGCAGTTCGAACCATTAGCTGGGCGACCTCCGCAACGGCAGGCCTCCCGGGCTCGTCCTCGGGCCGCCAAGGCAGCGACAGACGTGCTGGGGCGTCCAGGAGGGCGGCCCGCGCATCCGGAAACACACGTCCTTCCCGCCGATGAACTCCGCGACTCCCCATTGCTCCGCCACGGCCGCGACGATCTGCAGTCCGCGCCCGCCCGTAGCGGGTTCGACCATCGGTGTCCTTGCGTGTCGTCCATCCGAAGCAGCCAGTAGATTATTGTAGTCGCGCAATAATAGGCATCTGTGGTGCAGACACGCCCAGACCTACATCCCTTCCTTGATGCCTCGCCTGATGAGCCAGACGTTGGTGGGCCACGCGGTGAAGTAGCCGATGACCATCCCGACCTGCATCAAGAACCAGTAGGTGGGTGCGGAGGGAGTGAGGTGGTGCGGAGCCGGCCAGAGCACGAAGTACACCAAGCCCATCCAGTCGAACAGGCCGACTTCAAAGCTCGTGAGTGAGAGGACGTCGGCCTTGGCGGCGGTCGACAGCCCGGCACGAACGCTGAGGTTGCGCATGGAGGCGATAGCGAGGTACTGAAAGGCGATGCCCAAGCCGAGCGCTGCAAGGTAGTCGCCGGCGTACTCCGCGTACAGCGGCTCACCGGCCACTGTCGCACCGACGCCGAACACTGCGAACTCAGCGATGATGTCGCCCAGTGTGCAGCCTGCACCGCAGTGGGTCACCCCGAGTGCCACCGGAGCCCAGTCAGGCTCTGGCTGCGGGCCGCGGAGACCGCGCTCATGCTGCCATTGCGGGGACTTGGGCCGGCCGAAGCTCCGATAGGCCCAGCTCGCCGCCGGGCCGAAGTAGAGCCCGGTAACCGGCCAGACAGCTTCCATGATTCGCATGGGCTGCCGGTAGCCGCGCACTGAGATGTCCACCGCGATCTCCGCTGCAGACAGCAGTCCGACGACGAGCATTGCGGTGCTGAGCCAGGTCAGCCAGCTCGGTATCACGACGGGGTCATGCCGGTCCGGCCCTCTCTGCGCTTCCTCGTCAGGGACTACTTCCCCGATCCGTCCGCTATCCAACGAGGAAACTATTGCACTCATGCAATACTGAAGACGTGCCGAGAGTGTCTGCTGCAGCCGAGCCGGCGGAGTCGGCGACCGAGTCCCTCGTGACCGCGAGCCGGGCGCTGGTGGCGATCGCGGCTCGGTCACTCGCCGGCCTCGAGGAGCAGGTCACGCTTCCGCAGTACCGGGCGCTCGTCGTCCTCGCCAGCAGGTCGCAGCTTCGGCCTGTCGACCTCGCCGACTCACTCGACGTGAGCCCCTCGACAGCGACTCGGATGTGCGACCGGCTCGTCGCGAAGGAGCTGGTGGAGCGAGTTCATAGCGACAGCGACCGCAGGGAGGTCGTGTTACGCCTCTCGGCTGACGGCCGTGCGCTGGTGTCCGAGGTGACCGCGCGACGGCGCAGGGAGCTGCGCAAGGTGATCGCACGGATTCCGGCTGAGGACCAGGAGCGCCTGATCGAGGCACTGCGAGTCTTCAACGCGGCCGCTGGGGAGGCACCGGAGAGCGTGCTTGCTCTCGGCATGTCGCTGTGAGCGAGCAGCGCTGGGCCTGGCGGCCGAGCGCGGTTCTCCCGCTGCCCGTGGACCTGCGGGACTCGCTGTTCGACTGGATCCGTGGCTCGGCGACCGGCCTGGTGCCGTTGGGGATCATCGTCGGTGCCGGCGCGGGTGCCGGCGCAGTGCTGTTCCGTTACCTGATCTTGTGGGTGACCGAGCTCGCGACCGGCCGCCACGACTACAGCGACGCGGGACGGGTGGGCAGCCCGCATCTGCCCGGGCTCGGCGTGTTCTTCCTGCTCGTGGTGCCGGTGGTCGGCGGCTTGATCTACGGGCCGCTGATCGACAGGTATGCCAAGGAGGCACGCGGCCACGGGGTACCGGAGGTCATGCTCGCGGTCGCGGAACGCGGCGGACGCATCCCACCCGCGGTCGCGGCGGTGAAGTCGCTGGCGTCGGCGCTGTGCATCGGCACCGGCGGTTCGGTGGGCCGCGAGGGCCCGATCGTGCAGATCGGATCGGCGCTCGGTTCGACGATCGGCCAGCGACTGCGGTTGCCGGAAAGCCGGCTTCGCCTGATGGTCGCGTGCGGCGCGGCGGGCGGGATCTCCGCGACCTTCAACGCGCCGATCGCAGGGGTGTTCTTCGGGCTGGAGATGATCCTGCGGGACTTCGCTACGGAGTCGTTCGGGATCGTTGTACTGTCCTCGGTCACTGCCGACGTCATCGGGCGCGCGGCATTCGGTAATCAGCCATTCCTTCCGCTCCCGGCGTTCACCATCACCTCCGGCTGGGACTACCTGCTCTACGCGCTGCTGGGCGTGGTCGCCGCATTCGTCGGGGTCGCCTTCATCAAGGTGCTCTACGGGCTCGAGGACGTCTTCGACCGCTGGTGGCCGGGCCCGATGTGGCTGCGGCCCGCCAGCGGCGGGCTCCTGCTTGGCGGGCTGCTGCTCGCGTTGCCGCAGATGTACGGCGTCGGGTACCCGGTCCTCGAGCGAGGCATCGAAGGGCATTACCACGGTGGGTTCCTCATGCTCCTGCTTGCCGGCAAGCTCATCGCGGTCAGCCTCACCATCGCCATCGGCGGATCAGGTGGTGTGTTCGCACCCTCGCTGTTCATGGGTGCCATGCTCGGCACCGCCTACGGCGATCTCGCCCACCTGCTGTTCCCCGGCGCGGCCGGTCCCGCCGGTGCCTATGGGCTGATCGGGATGGGCGCGGTCTTCGCCGGAGCTGCGCGCGCCCCGATCACCGCCGTACTGATCATCTTCGAGCTGACCGGGGACTACCGCATCGTGCTGCCGCTGATGGCGGCGATCGTGCTCGCCACGATCGCATCCACGGTGCTTTCTAGGGAGACGATCTACACCCTCAAGCTCCGCCGTCGGGGCATCGACTTGCAGCGCGGCCGTGCCGGCAACCTGATGACCCAGATCCGGGTCCGCGAAGCGATGCGCGCCGTTCCCGACCCATTGCGCCTGGAGGCGACCCTCGAGGAGATCCTGGAGCGGTTCGACCGCGAGGAGGTCGATGCGCTGCCTGTCGTCGACGAAGCGGGCCGCTACCGAGGCACCGTGACCGCGCCCCAGCTGGAGGCGGGGGCTCGCGACGACGCGGTCGAGGCCACCGCCGCTGAGCTGGCAGTAGCGGCGCAACCGGTCCTGGTGGAACAGACCCTCGATGACGCGCTGCGGGTCCTGGTCGGCAACGACCGTTCCGGCGTACCCGTCGTCGACGGCGACGCCGTCGCTGGATGGCTGACGCACCGCGACGTCCTGCGCGCCTACACGAACCGAGCCCACCCCGCCCGCGCCGACGAGGCTCTGCCGCTGCCGTCGATGTTTTCCCGGCCGGTACGCAGCGGCGCTGTCTCGTCACCCGGTCCGACCGCCTCGTGACGCGCCGCGGGCACCGTGCCGCAGGAGCAGGCGTACTCGTCTTCGCCGTGACCGCGGCCTGCGGTACGTCGCAGTCGCATGCGAACCGGATCACGCCGCCCGCCAGGATCGGCGCAGTCGTCGACCGCCACCTACCTCACGCGATCTCGACGATGCCCCTCACCGAAGTCGACGGCAGCCGCACCGACCTTGCAGCGTTCCGCGGCAAGGCCGTGATGGTCGCCGACTTCATGACCCTCTGCACCGACATCTGCCCGATGACCTCGGCGAACACCGCTTCGATGGCGCGAACCCTCGGTCGCGATGGAGCCGGCAGCCGGACCGCCCTGCTCGAGATCAGCATCGACCCGCACCGCGACACCGCGGCGCGGCTTAGGGCATATCAACGGCTGTACGGATCGACGCCACCGAACTGGTACCTGCTGCGGACCAGCGCCGCCAACACGCGGAAGCTCTGGCGCTACTTCGGGGTGTACGTCCACCGCGTACCTGAGGGCGCTCCGGCCGACCGCGACTGGCTCACCGGCAAGCCACTCACCTACGACATCGCGCACTCCGACGATGTCATCTTCCTCAACGCCGCTGGGCAGGAACGATTCGTCATCGACGGCAGCCCGGACTCCGCCGGTCAGCATCTTCCGCCCACGCTGCGCGACGATCTCAGCCCTCAGGGGCGCGCCCTGCTGCGCCACCCCAGTCCGTGGCGGGATTGGACACCCTCCCAGGCGCTCAGCGTGTTCAGCTGGCTGCTGGACCGTCCCATCGTCGCACCCACGCGATGACGGTGCTGGGTGCCGCCTGATCCGGTACTGCCGCGACCACCTATCTGGAACGGCTGACGGCTTTTCGTAACGCGGCTTCCTGGTCGGGGCTTGCCAGCACCAGGATCTCGTCGCCTGCGGTGAGCACCGTCGAGTCTTCGATGGGCAGGAGCTGGCCGTTACGGACGATCATGCTCAGCCAGACACCGGGGGCGATCGAGTCGAAGTCGTCGATCCGCCGACCATCCGCAGCAGACCCTCGCGCGATGGTCAGGAGCTGGGCGCCTTGCGGCTCGTGGAGGAGGCGCACGCCGAGGCTCCACGGTTCCGGTTCGACGTCTCTCATCTGGACGTGAGCCAGACGTGCGACGGTGGTCACGAGGCCGCCCTGCACCAGCACCGACAGCGTGACGACGATGAGGATGACCGCGTACAGACGCCCCGCGTGCGCGACGTGCTCTGAGAGCAGAAAGCTTCCCAGCAGGATGGGGACGGCGCCCTTCAGCCCGGCAAAGAGGACGAAGCCGCGTTCCCCCGGGCGAAGCGGGCTGCGCAGCAGACACGGGCCGACCAAGGCCGGCCGGATCAGGATCGTGAGGACCGCCCAGATCGCCAGCGCCGGCAGCCACACGTCGGATCGACTGATCTCGTCGAAGTTGACCGTCAAGCCGAGCATGACGAACGCCACGATCTCGCCGAGGCTTGCCAAGGCCGAATGGAACCGGACGATCTCGCGCTTGTACGGCGCGCCGGCATCGCCGATCGCGATGCCGGCGCCGAAGACGGCCAGGAAGCCCGAGCCGTGGGCCAGCGTGGTGAGGCCGAACAGCAGAAGGACGCTCACCAGTACGCGCAGGGGGTACAAGCCCTCACTCGGGAGCGGCACCCGTCGCATCATCCACAACAGGGCGATCGCGCCGACCGCGGCGAAGGCGGCCCCGATCACGATCTGCTCGCCGAACTCGAGGGCGGCATGGCCCAGAGCGCCGCCCTGCACGCTTCCTGCGCCGAGCAGTGCGGACGTCAGCGCGATCCCGACGGGGTCGTTTGCCCCTGACTCGCCTTCCAGCAGGGCGCCGCTCAACCCGGAGATCTCCCGTTTGCCCAAGACCGAGAAGACGACTGCCGGGTCGGTCGGCGCGAGTGCCGTGCCCACCAGCAGCGACAGGTACCACGAGACGTCGAGCAGGAGGTGCGCGGCGACGGCGAGCGCGGCGCCGGTCAGCAGGGTGCCAACGAGGCCGACAGTCAGGACCGTTCCTGCGGTACGGCGCAGCCGGTTCCAGCCCAGATGCAGGCCACCGTCGAACAGGATCAGCGCTACCGCGACCGTCACGACCCGCTCGACGAGTCGCTCGGAGGGCACGTGGAAGTTGCTCACCGCATTGGCGGCAATCGCGCCGCCAACCAGGAACAGTGCCGGGCTAGGGATCCGGGTACGCGAGCTCAGGTGGCTGGACAGCACTGCGGCAAGGCCGACGAGCCCGGCAAGCGCCACGATCGAGCCGAACCCGACGGCGTCCCTCACGTGAACCTTCCTGCCTCGTCGACAACTTCACTTGCCGACCAGGCTTCCCGGCTCACCGATGCAAACCTATGCTGCCTCCGCCCTCGGGTGGGGGATGAGGCTTGGCCGTCAGCTCGCCAGGCGCGCGCGCTGCGGGCCGATCGTGGCCTCGGGATCGCGCGCTGACGCCATCCCGGCGTGGAAGATGCCGAACCGGGTGAGCGCCGAAGCTGCGATCAGTGCGGTGCCGGCGACACGCCGGCCCACTCGATGGTGGCCGGCGAGGAGAGCCACCGCGGCACCGAAGGCAGACAGCGTCCGGCTGGCCCGCAGAAGCTTTTCCGGCTTCGGCTCGTGGTAGGCCTTCGCGACTGCCGGGTCGAGGCGGCGCTCCATGACCTGCTCAGCCACGATCTCCGCTGCCGCTGACCCGATCGCGAGGCGGCGGAGTGGAATCGCGTCGCTGTCGCGGCACGCAAGCAGGCCGACGCCGGCTGCCGCGCTCGCCGCGGAGGACACGAACACCGCGGGCATCTCGCGCCGCGCGTCATGCCAGGCGGGCACAGCCGTGTCAGAGATCAGTACGGCGGTGTACGACGCGACGGCGGGGCCGAGCGCCGCGGCGACTCCCGTGGCTGTCGCGCCGACCGCAGGCAGCAGGCCGGTGAGCTCGCTGCCGGCGGCCCCGATGGCTGCGGGCGCGTAACACGACAGGACCCAGGTCCCGACGCTCATCGGGGAGGTCGGCTTCAGCACTCGCAACATGTTCAGGGCCCGCGTCGGACGCCCGAGGTCCTTGACGAGTGCCGCGAGTGAGAGCGTCACCGCGCCTGCCGCAGCGACCTTCGCCGGGGCGACGACGCTGCGTTGGCCGGTGCGCTGGGCGATGGCTGCAACGACGGAGCTGGCGCCAGCGAGCCCGCCGAGGAAGAAGTACCCGGCGATCTCCCGGGCCTCCCACACCGGCGGGTTGAGGACGGGTAGGCCGTAATAGGAGCGAAAGGCCTCAGCTGGCCTGCGGCGACGGGAACCGCGCCGTCGCTCTCGATCCGCCGAACCGGTCGGCCTCCCAGAGCCCGGAGGCGCCTCGCGGCCGGGCCGCGCGTTCGTCAGCCCCTCGGTGGTGATCCTGGTCTGGTTCATCGCCGGCTGCCCACGAACGCGCCGATGATTCCGGCGCCGAGGGCGGCGGCCGCGAGGCCGGCCGAGCGCCACATCTCACCGAGGTGGCGGGTCGTGACGACCGGGTCCGGCGGCAGCCCGTAGACCTCGGGCTCGTCGAGGAGCAGGAAGAAGGCGCCGGCGCCGCCGACGCCGTCGCCGGGATCGGCGCCGTAGAGCTGGGCGCCGGGGTGGCCGGCCTCGACGAGCTGGTCCAGCTTGCCCTGGGCTCGCTCCCGCAGCTCGTCGAGCGGGCCGAACTGGATCGAGTCGGTGGGGCAGGCCTTCGCGCATGCCGGCTCCTGGCCGTCGCTCAACCGGTCGTAGCAGAGCGTGCACTTGAAGATCCGGCCGTCGCCCTCTCGCTTGTCCAGCACGCCGTACGGGCAGGCCGGCACGCAGTAGCCGCACCCATTGCAGACGTCTTCCTGTACGACGACCGTGCCGAACTCGGTGCGGAAGATCGCTCCGGTGGGACACACGTCGAGACAGGCCGCCTCGGTGCAGTGCTTGCAGACGTCCGAGGACATCAGCCACCGGAAGCCGGCGTCGCTGTCGGTCTCAGCGCGTTCGATGAAGGCGACGTGGCGCCAGGTGTCCGCTCCCAGGCCGGCGGTGTTGTCGAACGACATCCCGGTGAGGTTCAGGCCGTCCTCGGGGACCTGGTTCCACTCCTTGCACGCCACCTCGCAGGCCTTGCAGCCGATGCAGACCGAGGTGTCGGTGAAGAACCCCATCCGCGGCGGGTGGTCGAGCCAGCCGGAGATCCCAGCCGGGTCCTGCGTGGCGGCCTCGACACCGTGGCCCGCGGGCATCAGATGCCGTGCCCGGTGTCGACGGTGACGCCCGCCCGGCGGCGGTGCTCCTCCACCAGGTCGAGGAGCGCGGGACCGCGAGGGCGGCGACCGGGTCGGATGTCCACCTGCAAGGCCTTGTCCTCCTGGATGTGCACGTTGGGGTCCAGCGCCATCGCGACGAGCTCGTTGACCGCGTCCCCCTTGGCGTAGCCGTTGGGGCCCCAGTGGAAGGGCATCCCGATCTGGTGGACAACGCGGCCGTCAACGACCAGCGGGCTCATCCGATCGGTGACGTGGACCCGCGCCTCGATCGCGTGCCGGGCGCTGATCACCGTCGCCCAGCCGTTGTGCTCCAGCTGCCGGTACTCGGCCAGCTCGGGGGAGACCTCGCAGAACAGCTCTGGCTGAAGCTCGGCGAGGTAGGGCTGCCATCGGCTCATCCCGCCGGCGGTGAAGTGCTCGGTGAGGCGGTAGGTCGTGAGCACGAACGGGTAGACGTCCGCCCCCGGCTGGGTGCCGGACGGGCTGAACTGGTTGTCGACGTGCTGGATCAGCTTCCGTGACGGGCTGGCCTGCTGGGCGTAGAGCGGGTTGTCGACCGGCGACTCCTGCGGCTCGTAGTGGGCGGGCAGCGGGCCGTCGACGAGGCCGGACGGCACGTACAACCAGCCCTTCCCGTCGGCCTGCATGATGAACGGGTCGTCGCCGGCAAGAGCGTCGGGGCCGTCGGCGTCCTCGTCGGGCACGTAGGCGGGCGACTTGTCCGGCACGAAGTCGGGTACGTCGTGCCCGTCCCACTTCCCGGCCTCCGCGTCCCACCACACCAGCGCCTTGCGGTCGCTCCACGGCTTGCCGTCGGGGTCCGCGGAGGCGCGGTTGTAGAGGATTCGGCGGTCGGCCGGCCAAGCCCAACCCCACTTCGTGCCGAGCCAGTTCTGGTTGCGCCATGGCTCCCGGCGGGCCGCCTGGTTGACGCCGTCGGCGTACACACCGCAGTAGATCCAGCAGCCGCATGCGGTCGAGCCATCCGCCTCGAGCTGGGTGTACGCCGTCAGCGGCTCGCCCTGCGCGTCGAAGCCGTTGATCTCTGCCAGCACGCAGTCGGCGCTGGGCTCGTCGTGCGAGCCTTCTACCGGGTAGTCCCAGGTCAGGTCGAGTACGGGCCGGTCCATCGGGTCGCTCGACCCCGCGAGCTTCTCCCGGATGCGCCGGCCCAGGTGGTAGACGAACCACAGGTCGCTGCGCGCGTCGCCGTCGGGCTCCTTCGCCGCGTGATGCCACTGCAGCAGCCGGTTGGTGTTGGTGAAGCTGCCGTCCTTCTCCGTGTGTGACGCGGCGGGCAGGAAGAACACCTCGGTGGCGATCTGCTCGGTGACGAGCTCGCCGGTCTGGATCTCCCGACCGTCCTTCCACCAGGTGGCGCTCTCGATGAGGGAGAAGTCGCGCACGACCAGCCAGTCGAGATTCGCCATGCCGAGTCGCTGCATGCGCGTGTTCGCCGATCCGACGGCGGGGTTCTCTCCCATCAGGAAGTAGCCCTTGCAGCGGCCTTCGATCTGCTCCAGGACGGTCTGGTACGTCGAGTGGTCGCCGGTCAGGCGCGGCAGGTAGTCGAAGCAGAAGTCGTTGTCCGGCGTCGCGGCCGGACCCCACCAGGCCTTGAGGAGGCTGACCGCGTACTCGCGCATGTTGGCCCAGAACCCCTTGTCGTGGCGGTCGGCTTCCACGAAGTCGTCGAGGTTGTGGTGCTCCTCGGCATGTGGCATCGCGAGATATCCCGGGAGCAGGTTGAACAGCGTGGGGATGTCGCTCGAACCCTGGATGCTGGCGTGACCGCGCAGCGCCTGGATGCCGCCGCCGGGACGCCCGATGTTGCCGAGCAGGAGCTGGAGGACCGATGCCGCCCGGATGTACTGCGCGCCGACGGTGTGCTGCGTCCACCCCACTGCATAGGCAAAGGCGGTCGTCCGGTCCGGTCCGGAGTTGTCCGTGATCAGCCGGCAGGCCTCGGCGAAGATCTCCTTCGGGGTGCCGCACACCCGTTCCACCATCTCCGGCGTGTAGCGGGCGTAGTGGCGGCGCAGGATCTGGAAGACGCATTGCGGGTGCTGCAGGGTCTCGTCGCGCGGCGGCTCCTTCGTCGAGATCGCGGCTCCGCCGGAACCGTGCGACTCGCCTCGACCGGAGCTTCGTACCGCTCCGCTCGAGCGGTGGTTCAAGGGCCGGGTGCTGTCCGCGTCGTCGCTGTCACCGCTGTCATTGCTGTCGTTGCTGTCGTCCGAGCGGTACTGCCACGTCTGGAAGTCGTACTTGCGCTCGTCGCGGTCGAATCCTGAGAACATGCCGGCGAGGTCCTCGGTGTCGGCGAACTCGTCGTCGATGATCGTCGATGCGTTGGTGTAGCGGACCACGTAGTCGTGGAACCACTTGTCGTTGTCGAGGACGTAGTTGATGACGCCGCCGAGGAAGGCGATGTCGGTGCCGGCGCGGATCGGCACGAACAGATCGGCGAGCGCGCTCGTCCGGCTGAAGTGCGGGTCGACGTGGATCATCTTCGCGCCGCGCGCGCGGGCCTCCATCACCCACTGGAAGCCCACTGGGTGTGCCTCGGCGAAGTTGGAGCCCTCGATGATGATGCAGTCGGAGTTCTGCAGGTCCTGCATGCAAGTCGTCGCTCCGCCGCGGCCGAACGACGTACCGAGCCCGGCGACCGTCGAGGAGTGGCAGACGCGCGCCTGGTTCTCGATCTGAACGATTCCCAGCGACGTCCACAGCTTCTTGATCAGGTAGTTCTCTTCGTTGTCCAGGGTCGCTCCGCCCAGGTGGGCGATGCCCATCGTCCGTCGGGTGCGCTTGCCTTCGTGTTCCCACTCGAAGGTCTCCCGGCGAGTCGCGATCACCCGGTCGGCGATCATGTCCATCGCGGTGTCCAGGTCGAGCGGCTCCCAGTCCGCCGCGTAGGGGCGGCGGTAGAGGACTTGGTGAAGGCGGGCATCGCCTGTGGTCAGCTGCAGGCTGGCTGATCCCTTGGGGCAGAGGCGGCCGCGGCTGATCGCCGAGTCCGGGTCTCCCTCGATCTGGACGACCTGGCCGTCCTTCACGTACACGTTCTGGCCGCAGCCCACGCCGCAGTAGGGGCAGACCGACTTCACGACCTTGTCGGCGGTCGCGGTTCGCGCCCGCAGGCTGCGGGACCGCGCCGACGCGGCCGCAGATCCGCGGGCGGTGCGGTCGGGGCCGAGGAGCTGTCGCAGCACCGGCCAACCGAGATCGGTCATCCCTTTGCCGCCGCTTGCATCTGCGAATCGCTCCTCGCTCGCTGCGCAAGGAACTCGCGGACGTGGGCGGACCGGTCGGGCTGCTCCGTACGCGGATTCGCAAGTTGCTGTGCGGCGGGGAGCAGGCCGGGGCGCTGGAGGTCTTCGCTGGACAGGCCATCGCTGCTGTCGGCAGGAACCCCCGTGGCGATCAGGTACGCCCGTCCGGGCGGGATCCCGAGCCGGTCCGCGGCCTCCTCGTACGTGTGGTTCTGCCTGATGAGCTCGACCACGTCCCGCTGCTCGACCATGCCGTCACCGCGTCCTTTCAGCCTCGCGCTACCCCTCCCTGCCCAAGGAAAACTGCGTGGCATCAGGTTCGACGCGACCTGTCAGCGCAACGGCAGCCCGACGATTGCGGTCAGGACCACGACGCCGACCATCAGCCAGGCCACGTAGTCGCCGACGTGGCCCGAGTGCAGCGCCCGCAGCCCGGCCAGGCAGCGCTGGAACGGCTTCAGGAAGGCACCTGCGCGGCGCTGGATCGGCTCGGCGTACCAGCCGGCGATCGCGGTGACCACGGCGAGTGCGGCTGACAGGAGCCCCAGCAGGACGCCGGTAGTCGACCAGTCGATGTCCTCCGGCGGGGGCGCCGGCTGGGGCGCGACGTGCCGCAGAACCTGCGCCTCGTAGCCGCCATGGTCGAGCAAGCGCTCGACGCCGCTGCCGATGGCATGCGCCGCCGAAGGCACGAGCCCCAGCGCTGCGCAACCCGCGAGCAGCACGACGATCGGGCCGACCAGGCTTGCCGGCAGGCGCGTGATCCGCTCCGCCGTCTCCGGTTGCTCTTCGTCGCCGGTGGTCTGCTCCTCGTCCTCGAAGGGTTTCGGCCCGAGTCCGAGGAACATCCGGCCGCCCGCGCGCAGCGCCGCGCCACCCGTGATGGCCGACACCGCGACGAACAGCACCGGGCCGAACCAGTACCCCGAGGAGCTCAGCGCGTCCTCGCCCACCGCCTTTCCCAGCCCGCTGCCGAACGGCGGCATGCCGGCCAGCGCGAGCGTGCCGAGTCCGAACAGCGCGCCGAGCACCGGCGCATCACGAGCCTTGCCGTGCAGCGTGACCTCATCGACACTGCCGTACCTGTTGAGCAGGATCCCCGCGAGGAGGAACAGCGCGCACTTCGCGCCGGCGTGGCCGACCACGTAGACCGCCGCACCCGTCACCCCCGTGCCGTCCATGGTCCCTGCCGCGCACATGAACAGCCCCATGTGCGCGATCGTCGAGAAGGCCAGCAGCCGCTTCAGATGGCGCTGGGCCAGACACATGGCCGCGCCGACGAGCGCCGTTACGGCACCAATGACGAGCAACGTACGGCGTACATCCGATGCCGGAATCGTCCCGGCGAAGCAAGTCCAGTAGACCCGGAGCACGCCGTAGAGCCCGAGCTCGACCATCACTCCCGAGAACAGGATGCACACCGGGGCCGGGGCAGCGGCGTGGGCGTCGTCGAGCCAGAAGTGGAACGGCACCGCAGCGGCTTTGACGAGCCAGCCGGTCATCACCAGCACGAACGCAACGACGACCAGGGCGTCGGGGGACCGATGGTCGAGCGCCGTGCCGATCTGCGCCAGCCCGAGCTGGCTGGTGCGGGCGTACAGCAGGCCGATGCCCATCAGCGTGAGGTAGGCGCCGAGGGAGTTGACGATGCCGAAGTTGAGGGCGCCCTGCAACGACGTCCGGTCCTCAACCTTGAAACCCGTGAGCGCGTACGCCGCGGCGCCCATCAGCTCGAAGAAGACGAACATGTCGAACAGGTCGCCGGTGAGGGCGAAGCCGTTCATCCCGGCGAGGAACAGCAGCATCAGGCACTGGTAGTGCGCATCAGCCGTGTCGAAGTACTTCGCGGAGTAGACCAGTGCCAGCACCATCAGTACGGCGGCGAGCAGCGCGATGCCTGCGCCCGTGCGATCGACCACCAAGACGATCCCGACCGGATGCCCCCTGCCGGGCAACCAGTGGCCGACCCAGTTGATGACGCGGCTGCCGCTTGCGGCGTACAGGGCCACGTCGGTCCCGGCGACCGCCAGCGCCCCGCTGATTGCGACACCGTTGGTGACGCCGCGTGATGCGCGGCGGCCGATCGCGAGCAACAGGCAGCACGCCACGATCGGTACGGCGAGGCTGACCGGGGCGAGCTGGGACACCCCGTCGTCGAAGTGCATCAGCCCCTCAACGCGGTCAGCTCGTCGGGGTCAGTCGTCCCGTGGTGCTTGGCGATCTGCAGCGAGAGCGCGAGAAGCAGCGCCGTGACCGTCGCGGACACCACGATGTCGGTGAGGCAGAGGGCCTGCATGACCGGATCGACCACGTCGGCCGAAGGCTTCTGGGTCGAGCCGAACACCGGGGCGGTCGCGTGCCGCTGATAGCCGATGCTCAGCAGCATCACGTAAGTGCCGGCCTGGCTCACCGACAGGCACACGACGGCGTGCACCAGGTTGCGGCTGCGCGCCATGCCGAACACACCGACGAGCAGGACGGCGCCGGCAACGAAGTAGCCGTAGTAGCTCATCCGCGTTTCGGTCCGAGCAGGATCGCCTGGTCGAGGAACTTCGCCACCAGCACGATGGCTCCCGACGCCACCTCCACTCCGACGGCGCCGTTCAGCAGCGGGACGCTGCCCGCCGAGTACAGCTGCCCGAATGTGCCGCGGGGCAAGACGTTGCCGAGGAAGCCCATGGTCGTCGCGGCACCAGCGACACCCAGACACGCGAACGCTGCGGCGCCGACGGCCTCACCATGCTCGAAGAGGGCGACCGGCCGCAGCTTGTCGAGGGTCGAATAGGAGCCCGCGACGTAGAGGAGATGGATCCCGGACGCCACGATGATCCCGCCCTGGAACCCCCCGCCGGGGGTGAGCTGACCGTGCGCGATGACGTCGAGGCCGATGATGCAGACGAGCGGGATGACGGCGTAGCCGAAGATCTGGGTGAGCCCGAGGACGCGGCCCGTGTCGGACGGCCCGGCGTCCTGTTCCTCTTGCGAGGGCCGAAGCAGCGCGGAGACGCCGATCACTGAGGCAAAGAGGATGGTCTCCTCACCGAGGGTGTCGAGACCGCGCTGGTCGAAGTTGACCGAGCTGACGACGTTCGCCGTCTGATGCGCCACTGCGGCGTGGACAGCCGCAGTTCGGTACGGGTGGCTGCTGCCGCCGAAGGAGGGAAGCCCGACGAACGCGAGACCGAAGGCCACAGCCACGGCGAGACCGGCGATGGTCACGACCCACAACCGGACGCTCCGGTTCATCGGCCGCCGCGGATCTTGCTGATGGCGAGCAGGACCATCAGCGGCACGATCACCGTGCCGACGGCCACTTGGCTGAGCGCCACATCGGGAGCGTCGAGCACGAAGAACAGGACGGTGAGGCAGATCCCGAAGACCGACAGCGTGACCGCCTGACGCTGGGGATCCTCGCTCCGCACGACCGCGATCGCTCCCAGCAAGACCAGCGTGAGCGCAATCGCCACGACGGCGGTCGTCGCGGGCCCCGCGGTCATGACGGGCTCTCCGGCGTGAGAACGCCCTGCTGCTGTGCTTCGGCTCGCCCGGTCGCGATCTCCAGCACTGGTCCTGAGAGGGCCATGATGACGACGATCAGGATCTCGAGGCCGGCGGTGATCCCCCACCCGGTCCGGACGGCGGCAGCGGCTCCGAACAACGGGCCCGCAACGGTGGTCACCGGCGCGACATAGTGCAGCCGCCCGAACGTCGTACGCATGGTCAACGCGCCGACCGCCGACAGCACCACGATGAGCAGTGATGCCGAAAGCAGCGCGTCGGACACGACGGTGCGGATCATGCTCGCGGCCCGAGCAGGCGCGTGTAGACCAGCGTGCCCACCACGTTGAGCACCGCCAGCACGAGCGGCACGATGAGATAGCTCGGCTGGTTCACCCCGACCGAGAAGGCCATCAGAGCGAAGACCGCGACCGGCGACGCCAGTTGCAGGCCGACAAGCCGCGCAATCCCGTCGCCCCGCGAGCCGACAACGAGTGCCGGGCCTAGGCCGGCCACCAGGAGCACTGCCGAGGCGGCGATCCACGCGTTCACCCGCGCACCACCGCTGTGACCGAGGGCCTGCCGGACACCAGGACGTGCACGAGCAGCTCGCCGGTGTCCGGGTCGTCGTGGACGACGAAGCTGCCCGGTGTGGCCGAAACGAGCGCGGTCGCGACGATTCTGGCCGCCGATGCCTCAGTGTCGGCTCCCGGGCGTACAGGGATCCGCTCCCAGTGCCCCTCCGGGACGTCGCGGAGCAGCCGGCGCCACGGCAGGGCAAGCACCGCGGCGGTGTCCCGCACGATCGCGGCCGGAAGGACCGTCAGCCAGTGGAGTCGGCCGCCGTTGGCAGCCCGGAGCGACAACGCCCGGCGGGACGCCCGCGCTCCTGCGCCGGAGGCCAACGCCGCGGGGATGGCGACGCTCAGGTCCGCGTAGGTGACCGAGGAGAGGGTGAGCAGCCAGACGCCGAGGGCCGCTGCTGCCCAGGCGCCGATCTCGGCCGCCCATCGCCACGCCCTCACGGGCGTGATGTCCCCCGGCGGCAGGGGGCTAACCGGCCCAATGGCTAGACTTGCTTGCCTCAACCAAGTTCTGAGTAATGACGACCAGGAGGACGAGTGAAGTCGCTCGCCGCCTGGTGTTTTCGTCGGCGCCGGGCGGTGCTGGCGCTCTGGCTCCTCGCGCTGATCGGGTCATTTGCTCTGAGCCGGGGGCTCGGGACCAACTTCTCCACGAAGTTCCAGCTGCCGCACACGCAGTCCTCCCAGGCGCTCGATCTGCTCCGCTCCGACTTCGCTTCCGCGTCCGGCAGTTCCGACCAGGTCGTCATCCACACCCTGTCCGGAACGGTGCGCTCTCCCTCGGTTCGCGAGCAAGTGACCGACATGCTGGCGGCCCTCGCGCGGTCGGCGCACGTGGTGGGCGTCCGGAGCCCGTACGACGCAGGCGGTTCGGCGCAGATCAGTCGCGACGGCACGATCGCGTTCGCGACGGTCGTCTTCGACGAGGAGACTCAGAACCTCCCGAAAGACGCGATCAAGCAGGTCGTCAAGACGGCCGAGGCGGCGCGCACCCCTGAGCTCCAAGTCGAGCTGGGCGGGCAGGACATCGAGCAGGTGCAGTCGCAGGGCAGCTCGAGCAGCACGGGCTCCGGCATCGTGCTGGCGCTGATCGTGCTCGGAATCGCCTTCGGCGCCCTCTTTGCAGCCTTCGTTCCGTTGATTACCGCGCTCATCGCCATCGGTGTCGGCTACTCCGTCACTGGCCTGCTCAGCCATGTGTTCTCGATCGCGAGCTTCGCGACGTTGCTCGGCGTACTCATCGGCTTGGGTGTCGGGATCGACTACGCCCTCCTCATCGTGACTCGGCATCGGGCCAAGGTGCGAGCCGGGCTGAACGTCGAGGACGCTGCGGTCGGCGCGGTGAACACCGCCGGGCGGGCAGTGTTCTTCGCGGGCTTGACCGTCTGCATCGCGCTGCTCGGGCAGTTCGCGCTCGGCGTCTCCTTTCTCTATGGCATCGCGGTCTCTGCGGCGATCACCGTCGGGCTCACGATGCTGGCTTCGCTGACCTTGCTGCCAGCGCTGCTCGGGTTCTTCGGCATGAAGGTCTTCAGTCGTCGGCAACGGTCGGCCATGAGGGAGAGCGGCCCGGTGCCCGAGCATGCAGGAGGGCGGTGGCAGCGCTGGGCAGCGTTTATCGAGCGTCGCCCCACCATCCCCGCTTTGGTTGCTCTCGCCGTCGTCGTCGTGATCGCCCTTCCGATCTTCACTCTCCGGCTGGGGCTCGACGACGCCGGCAGTGACCCGGCGAGCTCCACCACGCACCGCGCCTACGAGCTGTTGTCGGAGGGTTTCGGTCCTGGCTTCAGCGGTCCGTTCGAGCTGGTTGCGCAGCTGCCGTCAGCAGATGATGCGGCTCGCTTCGGCGCGATCACTGCCGGTCTGGCGCAACAGCCGGGCGTGGCGCGGGTCACCGCACCGGTGCTCAATCCGCAGAAGACGGTGGCGATCGCACAGCTGTATCCGACCACCAGCCCGCAGTCGAAGCAGACCACCGCGTTGCTTCATCGGTTGCGAGGCACCGTCTTGCCGCACGCCGAGGCCGGCTCCGGGCTGTCTGTCCTCGTCGGTGGTCAGACCGCCATCCAGACGGACTTCAACCACATCTTGTCGGCCAAGCTGCCGCTGTTCATCGCGGTCGTCGTGGTGCTGGGGTTCCTGCTCCTGATGGCGGTCTTCCGAAGCCTGCTGGTCCCGCTGATCGCCTCGGTGATGAACCTGCTCTCCGTGGGCGCCGCGCTCGGCCTGATGAACGCAGTCTTCGAGTGGGGCTGGGGGAAGTCGCTGTTCGGGATCTCGGCAAAGGCGCCGGTGGAAGTCTTCGTACCGGTGTTGATGGTGTCCATCCTGTTCGGGCTCTCGATGGACTACGAGGTGTTTCTGGTCAGCCGGATGCACGAGGAGTGGGTGGCCCGGCGCGACAACCGTGCCGCAGTGACGGTCGGTCAGGCAGCTACCGGGCGGGTGATCACCGCTGCTGCCGCGATCATGATCCTGGTCTTCGCGTCGTTCGCGCTCGGTCCCAGCGTGGTCATCAAGCAGTTCGGCCTCGGACTTGCCGGTGCGATCATCATCGACGCCTTCATCGTGCGAACCGTCCTGGTGCCGGCCCTGATGCACGTCTTCGGTGAGGCCAACTGGTGGCTGCCGCGCTGGCTCGACCGGCTGATTCCGCAGCTCAACGTCGAGGGCTCCGACGCCCCGGTCGCCGGCACTGCGTCGCAGCAGGACTCATGGCACGACGGTGACCGGCCAGCGGCCGGCGCGGATCAGCTTCCCACCGGTTGAGCCGAGCCTTTCGTGACCGACCTTCGTAGATCGGCCGACCACGACTGAGTCGGCACGGACTTCGTCGGCGACCTTGGCGAGCTCCGAGGTCGGGTCGCCGCGGCGTACGACGAGTTCGGCGCGGACACCCCAGCGCGTCTGGGCGTCGAGCAAGTCGCGCCTGAGCTTGGCGACCACTTCGCGCTCGCCCTGCTCGCAGATCATCGCGGCGTGCGGGTCCTGGCTGGCAGCGGCATGCCAGCGTTGGACGTAGACGCACACCAACGCAGAGCCATCGCGGCGGGCCCATCCTGCGGCGAAGCTCGCCGCGCGCAACGACTGCTCGGAGCCATCGACGCCGGCGACGATGGTCCGGGCGCCGTCGGTGCCGAGCTCGAACTGCGTGGGAAGGGCCATCAGCTGGCGGAGTTGATCGCGGCTTCTTCGACGACATCGGGGTCGTCCAAGCGTGGCTCGGTGTGTGACTCACTCTGGCGCTGCTCGGCGACGGCGAGCTGCCCGTGCACAGAGGCGAGCACGGGGACCGCGAGGGCGACCGCTGCGGCCCCGATGTAGAACGGAAGGTGGTCGCCGTGTGCTTGCGCGAGCCTGCTGGCGAAGTACGGCGCAAGCCCACCGCCGATGAATCGCACGAACCCGTACGCGGCAGAGGCGACCGGGCGATCGGCTTCCGAGATGGTCATGACGGCCTGCGTCATCAGCGTGTTGTTCAGCCCGATGCACGCGCCGGCGACGATCACCATGACGACGAGTGGCGCCAGGTGGTGCACCCAGATGCCCGTCGCGACGAGCACGATCGCGAAGATCGCGAGGTTGGCGTAGAGCGTGCGGGCCGTACCGAAGCGGGCCTGCAGTCGCGGCGCGCCCTCGACCGCGAAGATGGCGACCAAGATGCCCCAGCCGCAGAAGACCAGGCCGAGTTGGTGGGCGTCGAGCCCCATCGGGTACGGCGAATAACCCAGCAGGGTGAAGAAGCCCCAGTTGTAGAGCAGGGCGACCAGGCTCAGCGTCAGCAGCCCGCGGTGCGAGAGCGCCTTGATCGGAGCCAGCACCGATGTCCGAGTCGGCGGCGGGGGAGTGCGGTCGACCAGCGTGACGGTGAGCACCAGGGCGACCGCCATGAGCGCGGAGACGCCGAAGAACGGCCCGCGCCAGCTGACCCCGCCGAGTAGTCCGCCGAGCAGCGGGCCGACCGCGATCCCGACGCCGAGCGCCGTCTCGTACAGCACGATCGCGCCGGTGAAGCCGCCGGATGCCGACGCGACGATCACCGCGAGGGAGGTGGCGATGAACAGCGCGTTGCCGAGGCCCCATCCGGCGCGGTAGCCGACGATCTGGCCCACGCTGTTCGACGTACCGGCTAACAGGGAGAACGCGACGATCAGGACCAGCCCTCCGACCAGGGTGCGCTTCGCGCCGATCCGGCTGCTCACCGCGTTGGTGATCAGCATCATCACGGCCGTCACGACCAGGTAGCTGGTGAACAGCAGGGAGATCTGGCTGGTGCTCGCGTGCAACGAGGAGCGCAGGGCGGGCAAGATCGGGTCGACCAAGCCGATGCCCATGAACGAGACGACGCACGCCAGCGCGACGGCCCAGACGGCGCGCGGCTGGCGGAACGGGCTCACGGCTTGCACGTCGTTGCTGCGTGTCGACTCAGCGGTCATGCCGCATCTCCATTGCGCGTGATGGACTTCAGGGTGGAGACAAGCTCCTTCAGGGCAGGTGCCGCGGCCTGCAGGAGGCGCTGCTGCGACGCATCGAGCTCCCGTACGCCTTGGGCGACGGACCGCACCCGTGTCGCGTGTCGTTTGGCAAGCCGGCGTCGGCCGGTCGCAGTCGCCACGGTCAGCACGGCCCGGCGGTCGTCTGCGTCGGCTGTCCGCCGTACCCAGCCCTCGGCTTGCAGACGGTCGACGAGTTGGGTTGCTGCGGGCTGGCTGACTCCGAGCTGTTCGGCGAGCACCGACACCCGCGTGGGTCCGTTGGCGACGCAGTGGCGGACGACGAGTGCAGCGTTCAGGCTCAGGTCAGGATCTGCAGGCAGCTGCCGCAGGACGCTGATCAGGTCCTCGAGGCATGTGACCAGCTCATCGCTGAGGCTCTCGACCGACGGCTCGTCCATGAGCCAACTATATCATTACCTTATGCAACTAGTTGCGCAACGGCGTCGGCGATGACGCCTGCCGTTGTCACGCACTTGTGGCCGAAGTGCGGAGGCAAGATGGGTCGCGTGTCGGACAGACCACGAGCGAGTCGCGGCGTTGTGAAGTTCTTCAAGCCGGACAGAGGCTGGGGCGCGATCAGTTCGCCCGACCTTCCCCACGGCCGCGATGCCTGGGTCGGCTTCTCGGTCATAGACATGCAGGGCTACAGAGAGTTAGTCACTGGCCAGCAGGTGCGCTTCACCTTCGAGCAGGCTCAGCAAGACAGCTTTGACTATCGCGCGACTTGGGTGCGTCCAGTCGAGGAATAGGTGCCGTTACGCACGGCGCACTCGGCCGGCTAACGGTTCTAACGGCGCGCTACGGGCGGTAGTCCCTATAAGGCCCGAACAAGGCGGAAAGGACGGTCAGGGCCGCCCGACGTGCCCGGTCCTTCTTCGTCGAGTTCCGGCGCCATTCCAACTGCCGCTCGATGGACGAGCGGGTGACGCCAACCTCGCCCGCGTAGTTCGTCGCTCGCTTGAGGACTCCGGCCGAGACCGTTGGCCGGAGCCGCCTTTCTGCAAGCCCGAGATATTGCGCGGCATCAGCCAACGACATCCACTGGTAGTTCTCGACAACGGGCGGAGAATCCATGACGTGCCTGGGCGAGACAAGGCCACGTCGAAACAGCTCGTTCGCCCCCACGCCCGTCCATCTCGTCAACGCGAAGCCGGCGAGCATAGCGAGCACGGGCGCGCCGATGACCACCATCATGCCCAGCACGGCCATCGTCCGAGTCGGTCCTTCCCGCAGCTTGCGCCTGGACAAGAGATGAGCAGCTGGTGGAGCGTGCTGCAAGTCATCCCGTGATCATCACGCTCCAGTCTTGAGCGCGAGATCGGGCTTTTCCATGGGCATTTTGAGCCATTCCGCCCCGGCGACCCGCCGTACTCAGTCGTTAGGCGCCGCACGCGCCTTACGGCGCGTCGGGGCCGCAGAACCAGGCACCGCCGGGAAGTGAGTGTGCTGTCATACGCCGTGCGCGCCTTCGTTGTCGGACGCGCGGAAGGGGGCTACATCTGTGGGCGCATTCGTGGCGCTGCTGCTTGTCGTCGGGCTGCCTTTCGCCATCATCGGCAGCGCAATTGGCTCAAATAAGGGCCATGCTGGCGCGGGTTTCGTGCTTGGGCTTCTTTTCGGCCCGATTGGGCTGATCATCGTCGCAGTGATTCCCGCGACTCCAGAGGCAGAAGCAGTACGCAGTGCTCAGGTCGCAGCCGCGACACAGGTGCTTGCCGGGCAGCGACTCCGACACTGCCCTTGGTGTGCCGAGGTCATTCAGCCTGCCGCCATCATCTGTAAGCACTGCGGACGAGACGTTCCGGTATCGGAGCCTCACGGGGACACCGCGAAGAGCGCCGAGCGTCACGACCTAAAGGTCTGCCCGAGTTGCGGACGCGCCGCTGTCACGTTCTCTGGGGTCTGCGGCGCATGCGGTCGCGCTTCGGCGTGATGCTGAGCGCACTGCCGTGGCGTCTGGTGCCCGGTCTCCCGAGTGAACCCCGAACGGCACTTCTCGATCCCGTCCAAACGGCGCTGCCGCTTACGAACGATCAGCGGCTCGAACGTGCCGTCCCGGTCGCGCGGAACGTCCAGCTCGACCGCCCGACCTCGGTGAGCACCGTCTTGGAACGGCTGCCGTTACGGTTGTTGCCACCGTTGCGGCCGACCGGATCGTCCTTGTCATACCCGAGGCGCTCCGTGAGCTCCTCCTCAAGCGCGGTCTCCAACACCGTCTTGGTCAACCCGGTCAACAGCCCGCCAGGGCCGACCAGCTCCACCCCCTCAGCCCTGGCCTGGCCAACCAGACGCTGACAGACCCCTCGTCGGGTCGGGGCCCATGCGTTTCCGCGAGAGCCATCGCCCCCGGGGCCGTCGAGACGGCGGGGCGGGCATCTGCTGGCCCTACCGGCGCTTACATGCGTGCGGCGAGAAAGTCGCCTCCGTGGACGGATATGCCTTCGACCAGCCGCTCGAACCTGGCGGCAGCACGGACGAGACTCGCCGCGACGCCTGCGCCTACGAACTGCAGCCGGCCGTCGTCGTCGCTCACGTGCCCAGTGTCTATCGCGTCAACGACAACAACTTCGGTGTTGGCAGGACCATCCTGCGCGATCCGGACGGAGCATGGCGTTCGCCGGCTCGCTAGGCCACCAGTGAGCCGGCGACGGCGGCACCTGCCATCAGCGCTGCGTTGAGCGCTGGATCGCTGAGTTCGAGGCCGCTGTCGAAGCGGTGTTGGAGGTTGCTGACAAGACGCGCCACGGTGTTACCGCAGGAGCCTCGCTCCAAGTAGACGCGCATCCAGTCGTGGCCTACGTCCATCCGAAGACGCTGGCCGACGTGAAGATCGACCGCATCTACCTCCACGACATCGTCCTCGACACGTGGTACGCCCCAAAGACGGAAGGGTTCCTTGCTGTCGAAGAGCTCTTCGACAAACAGGCTCAAATCAGCGATGTGCTGACTGAAATGGATGCCGACGGGCGCTCCGATAAGGCTGGCCCCTTCGTTGTCGTCGCCTGCCGTCAGCGGATCCCACCCCAGAGCCTTCGCCTCGAGCAACTCGATGAACGAGGCATATGTCGCGACAACCGATCGCACAAACTGCAGGTGCGTGTCGAGGCTGTCGCCCGACGCGGCGAACTGTCCTTGGCGATGTACAGCCTCATTCATTACTCCGCCGGCCCCGTCGTCGACCGAGACCTGGATCGCGTCGAGTGACAAGGCCGCTTTGTACTCATCGCTCTGGGAAAGGAAGTCCAAGAGCTTTTCGGCCTGCTTACCCGTGGCTTGCAGTTTGAGACCAGTTCCAGGAGCGTCAACACCCCGAAGGCTCTGCCCGGCGAAGTCGGTCCGCAGCCTTCGCGCCGGGCCGTTACGGCTAACCCTTCGAAGGTGCTGCGTGGGTAGCCAGAGCCAATCCAGGTCGCGACGCCGCTGCACCCGCTCGTGGAGGAAACGCCTGGCAGGATATGCGGGAAGGTCGGTGTGGAAGGACCAAAATCGCGAGTCCAGTCGGTCCACCCACATCTCACCCTCGTCGATAAGGGCGCGATGGAGGTACCCGTCGTCGGTAGAGTGAACAGCTCCTCGGCCGAACAGCTCCTCGAGGTACGCATCCGGGTCATCGGTATGGACTTCGAGAACGAACGTCTTAGTTGGGGCGGAGGCGTCGAGATGGAGCTCGTCTGCCAGAGCACCGCGTGCGCTCATCACTCCTCCTCTGCCTGATCGTCGTCCCTACCAGAGACAGTTTCGCCGCTCCCGAGCTCGCTCAACAAATCGAGCTGATCAGGGTCCTGTACCGGCCGCCTGCGCCGGGCACGACCTTCGCGGCCCAACGCCTGATATGCCTGGGTTCGACCACGGTTGTCGTGGTCTTCCGGCGTTCTGAGGAAGCGCATCGCGGCTTCGTGGTTTGCGGTCGCCGGCCTGAACTCGAACGTATCTGGCTGATCTGCCGCGATTCGGCGGAGACAATCGCCGACAGTGTGAACGAAACGGTTCTTCGCGCCTCGTCCGTACTTGGGTAGATGGCGCAGAGTCTCCTCAGCGATGGTCGAGGCGCTGACCTCGTCGGTACGTCTGGAAGGTGGCCGATCACGACAGCCATCACCTGTGGGCGGACGATGTCGAGAGGCGAGTCGTGATCACAGGGCAGGATGCGAGGAACTTTCCACGGCAGCTCGACGACTGCGGTGCCCAGCGCACTGGCGATAAGGGGGTGCGCTACCTGCGCTTCGTGCAGCTGAACGTGGTCGGTTGTCACGCCGAGTATCGGAGCGCTGACACCCGCGGCGGCAAGGCCCTGCCGAATCCGGGCAACGTTGTGTTCCTGCACCGCGTAAAGGATGGCCGTCGACGGACGTCCGCCACTTCGCAGGTCGACCGATGATGCGTGGACAAGCGATTGGGCGTCCAAGCGCCCGTACTTCTGAGCCTGAGGCTCATCGACGTTGGCACCCGACTTTCCTTCGACGGCCACGAGGACTGCCTCTTCCGGATGCCAAAGGACGACATCGACGACGAGTTTCTCCGGCTCGACGCCGACCGGGACCTCAAGGGCCGCGATCCGAAATCCCGCGTCTGCCAGGGGACACGGGTTCATGTCACCGGGAGTCGTCAATGCCAGCACGGCGTTGACGGGCAGCAGCCGGGGTTCCATGCTCAGCGGCGCGCGACAGGGTGACCGTTCAACCTGTCGCCTCCTCCTATCACGCAGTTGCGAACCTACGTGGTCGGCCGCCCTCCAGGCTTGATTGACACGGGCTCCGGCGCCGCCCCATGCCTCGACAGACGTGCCCGCCGGCGGCTTTGTCGAGGTGAGGACAAATGTCGCGCTGATAGCCGCGATCAGCGCGACATTCGGCAGTGACCTGGCTCTCAGCGCGATTTGCTGGCAGCGGGGCGCGGCTGGGGGCGAGTTGAGCACCCTGCTGGCTACTTGGTCGTTCCCGGTGTCCGTCGGTGCAGTAGTAACGGCGTGGTGACGTCGGAGCCTCGCCTGATCGACTCAGGCGAACCGGATAGATGGCTGGCTGAACCGACAGGACCCACTCACCAAGGCGCTCCCCGCACGATCTGCGTGACCTTTGTCGAAATCGCGTCCAGAAGGATCGTCAACTCGCCGCCTAGCGGCACGCCGATCGCGAGGGTGGGTCTAGGCTCGAAGTACGGCTGGGAGCGTGGTCGGTGGAACGTGAATCGCGCGATCTCCGCTCCGTCTTCGACCGAACCCATCAGGGTGTAGCTCGACTCTTTCAGTATGGAGTCAGGCCTGATGATCTGCTGGCTCTGGATCGAGATGTGTACAACCGACACCTTGCGGTGCTTGTCGACGTTGTTGAGCCGTTGGAGCTGCCAGAGCGCCGCGTGGACGCTTGTGAGTCCGCCATACGGCTGCACGCTTTCGACGTAATCCGCGAAGGGCTGCCCCGCATCAGCAGCGAGGTTACGTGCCTTGTTCCTGTACTCGCCGACGCTGTCGGTGATTGGGAAAGCGATGCGTCTCTCGATCTGATCGGGGAGGGGATCGTGCGTCTGAGCAGCAAACGCGTACGCCATGTTGTCCAGTGCAGAACGCATGTCGTGAAGAAAGTCGCCGAGGACGAGAGGCCAGTATCGGGGCGTCTTCTTCAACTTATAGATCTTGTACACGTGGCGCAGACCTTCGGCCTCTACCTCAGTCAGCGTCGTGAAGTCGTTCGTAGGAAATCGGGCGAGTTGGTGCTTCAAGGTTTCCGCGTGGTCACTGGCATGACTGAGTCGAAGTTGTATGTCATCCGGGATGTCGCTCAACGCCCGACCTCACCCCTGTGTTCTGCGCCGTGATCTCGCTGAGCTGAATGCCGCTCAGGCACTTAATCGTGATGTCGTCGCGACACATTGGAAAGTCGATTCGTCCGTCGATGTTGTTGCGGCAGGCGCGGAGGCCAAGCAGGGGTTGAGGTAGAGCCGATGCTGCCAATCAGGTCAACGGAGTCACACGTACGGCAACAGAGGGCCTGAGCCGGCTCACGGCGCGCGCACCGGGATAGCCGCTCTCTCTCCCGTGGGGGCTGCTGCACCGGCAGGTCAGCCGAGAGGCCTTACGTGCGCGGGATCTCTAGCCGTGCATCTAGCGTCGTCGTTCGAGCCGGCGTTGCGCTCTACTCACCATCGGCGCGGCGGCGCACCAAGGGGCGCACTAGGCGCACGAGGGGCGCAAAACGACGAGAAACGACCGCTGACCATGAGTAGCGCTCGGAAGCGTTTCCGCAGGTCAGCGGCCGTTTTCTCATTGAACTAGCAGGTCAGCGACCTGCCCGGATTAGATGTCGTAATAGAGCGCGAACTCGTACGGATGCGGGCGCAAGCGGATCGCGTCGACCTCGTGCTCGCGCTTGTACTCGACCCAGGTCTCGATGACGTCCGGTGTGAAGACACCACCCTGCAGCAGGTAGTCGTGGTCGGTCTCGAGGTTGTCGAGCACGGCCTCGAGCGAGCCCGGCACCTGCGGTACGGCGGCGAGCTCGTCCGGCGGCAGCTCGTAGAGGTCCTTGTCGACCGGCTGCGGCGGCTCGATGCGGTTGACCACACCGTCGAGGCCGGCCATCAGCATCGCGGAGAACGCGAGGTAGGGGTTGCACGACGGGTCCGGCACCCGGAACTCCAGCCGCTTCGCCTTCGGGTTCGAGCCGGTGATTGGGATCCGGCAGCACGCGGAGCGGTTGCGCTGCGAGTACACCAGGTTGACCGGCGCCTCATACCCCGGCACCAGCCGGCGGTACGAGTTCGTCGTCGGGTTCGTGAAGGCCAAAAGCGAAGGTGCGTGCTTGAGCAGCCCGCCGATGTAGTGCCGCGCCATGTCCGACAGCCCGGCGTACCCGACCTCGTCATAGAACAGCGGCGCGCCGTCCTTCCACAGCGACTGGTGGCAGTGCATGCCCGAGCCGTTGTCCTGGAAGATCGGCTTCGACATGAACGTCACCGTCCGGCCGTGCTGGCGCGCGACGTTGCGGATCACGTACTTGAAGTTCATCAGGTTGTCGGCGGTCTTCAGCAGCGTGCCGAACCGGAAGTCGATCTCAGCCTGCCCCGCCGTACCCACCTCGTGGTGCTGCATCTCGACGTCGATGCCGATCTCGATGAGCACCCGCACCATCTCCGAGCGCAGGTCGGTGAAGTGGTCGGTCGGCGGCACCGGGAAGTAGCCGCCCTTGTATCGCGGCTTGTAGCCCTTGTTGCCGCCCGGCTCCTCCTTGCCGCTGTTCCACGCCGCCTCGACCGAGTCGATGTAGTGGTAGGCGGAGTGCGGCGTCTGGTCGTAGCGGATGTCGTCGAAGATGTAGAACTCCGCCTCGGGCCCGAAGTAGCTGGTGTCGGCGATCCCGGAGCCGCGGAGGTAGTCCTCGGCCTTCTTCGCGATGTTGCGCGGGTCGCGGCTGTAGGCCTCGCCGGTGAGCGGGTCGTGGATGAAGAAGTTCATGATCAGCGTCGGGTGCTGGCGGAACGGGTCCATGTACGCCGTCGACGGGTCGGGCAGCAGCAGCATGTCCGACTCGTGGATCTGCTGGAAGCCGCGGATCGACGAGCCGTCGAACATCAGCCCGTCGGTGAATACCGACTCGCCGAAGTTCGACGCCGGGAAGGTGAAGTGCTGCATGATCCCGGGCAGGTCGCAGAACCGTACGTCGACGAACTGCACGTCGTTCTTCTTGATGTAGCCGAGGACCTCGTCGGCGCTGCTGAACATTCGGCTGCTGCCTCCCCGCGCGGCGTCGCGCTGCATCGTCTGAGCTGTTTGGGACCAACCCTGCAGAACGTATCGGTACGCCGCGCTCTCGCGCATCCCGGCGCTGGCTACCGTTGCCGGGTGAGCAAGGACTCCGAGTACGCCGCCAAGCCGGAGCCTGCGCCGCAGCGCGCCCCGCAGCCGCAGTATCCGGACAGTGGACCGGGGAGTGTGGCTACCTTCGGCGCTCGGCTGCTGGCCTTCCTCGTCGACGCCGTGCTCGCGGACGTGCTCGCCATCGTGGTGAACGGCGGCTACCACACCAGTGACCGGCAGAACCTGTCGGCGTACCTCGCGTTCCTGCTGATCGAGATCGTCTTCGTGACCCTCGCCAGCCAGACCCCGGGGATGCGGGTGGCCGGCGTCGCCGTCCTGAAGGAGTCCGACAAGACCCGGCCGTTCATCGGCTGGATCCTGCTGCGCACCCTGCTGATCGCCGTCGTGGCGCCCGCGCTGGTGATCGACACCGAGGGGCGCGCGATGTCCGACCGCGCCGCTGGCACGGTCATGCTCCGGACCCGCTAGAACTGGTCGGCATGCCGAAGATCGTCAAAGGGCTCGCTGGGAAGCGGCCGCCTGAGCCGTCGCCGGACCACACCGCCATCGACGAGTGGTTCGACCAGATCATGCCGGCGATGCAGCCGATCGTCCGCGGCCTCGACGAGGCCATCCGGTCGGCGATCCCTGGCGTTCACTACGCCCTCAAGCGCCACCGCGCCCACTACGGGCTGCCTGACCTCGGCTGGATCATCGAGCTCGCGCCGTACTTCAAGTCCGTGAACATCCTGTTCTACGGCGGCGCCGACTTCGCGTCCCCGCCACCGCTGGGCGAGACCGACCGCACCCGCTACCTGAAGGTCACCAGCGTGGATGAGCTCGACCGCGACGACCTTCGCGGATGGATAGAAGAAGCCGGCCGCACCCCAGGCTGGGAGTAGCTCAGCAGAGCGAATGGGCCATTGCTGTCGCTATAGCCACAGCAATGGCCCATCCGCTCAGCCGCGCATCTGGCGGCGGGGGACCCTGGTCGGCATCGGCCCCTTCGGGATCGGCACGTTCGGGCCGCCGAGCGCCTTCATCCGGGCCTCGACGGCGTTGACGTCCTTCTGCCGCAGCTTGCGGGGCAGCTTCACCAGGTGCGACTGCAGCTTGCGGATCGAGACGCGACCCTCGCCCTCGCCGACGATCACGTCGTGGATCGGCGTGTCCGGCGCGACGCGGCCGATGCGGCGCTTCTGGTCGGTGATCAGCTGGCGGATCGCCGCCGTCGAGGGACCCTCGCCCACCAGGACGATGCCCGCGCGGCCGACCACCCGGTGGACGAGCTCCTGGTTGCGGGTGAACCCCACCGCGGGCGTCAGCCGCCAGTCACCGCGCATCATCTGGATCGCGCCCGCGGCGCCGCCGGCCTGGCCCTCCAGCGTCGAGTGGACGGTGCTGGTGACGCGCCGCCCGAAGATCGACGTACCGGTCAGCAAGCCGAGGACCACGCCGAGGATCGGCAGCAGGATCACCCACGAGCCGCCGAGCACGACGCCCACGACCACGAGTACGACGAGTACGCCGAGCGCAGGTCCGAGGACCTTCAGCGGCAGCTTCGGGTCGGCCTCGCGGGTCATCGTCCACGCCGCGCGCATCTGCGCGATGCGGCCCTCCGGAGCACCTCCCGCGGGCGCGGCGGGCGCAGCGGGCGTGGTGGTGCGGCGCCCGGCGCGCTGCTGGGCGGGCTTCTTCGGTTGGCGGGCCATGGCGAGAGTCTAGGAAACCGCCATCGCCGTACCGGCAGCCCTCAGCGCCGCTGTGGGCGCTGGCCCCGACCCGGTCCGATCAGCCGCTGACCGCGACGCTCGTCCTGCTGGCCGCGACAGCCGCGGCCGCGCGGACGCTGGCTTCGGCAGCCTCACGTTCCCGAGCCCGCTGGTTGTCGTTGACCATTGCCGACCAGGCGTTGCGGCGAGCGGTGCCCTGACCACCGTCGGGCCACAGCGCCACGATGACGCTACGAATCATCTCTCGCATGACCACCATGCTCCTCGCTGGATGTGTCGCATGTGTTGCCTGCGAGTGAACGTTATTGCTTCTGAACTAACCAAGTCAAGTTAGTTATCTATAGGGTGCCGGTTCGCGCGGCGATGGCCTGCGCGTAGAGGCGTCCCGCCCGGTACGACGAACGCACCAGCGGCCCGCTCATCACGCCGGCGAACCCCATCGCCTCCGCCGTCTCGCGCAGCTCCACGAACTCCTCGGGCGGCACCCATCGCGCGACGGCATGGTGGCGCGGGGAGGGCCGCAGGTACTGCGTGATCGTGACCAGGTCGCATCCCGCCTCGTGCAGGTCGGCGAGCGCGGCCTCGACCTCCTCGCGGGTCTCGCCGAGCCCCAGGATCAGGTTGGACTTGGTGACCAGCCCGGCGTCGCGCGCCGCGGTGATGACCGCCAGCGAGCGGTCGTACCGGAACGCCGGCCGGATCTGCTTGAAGATCCGCGGGACCGTCTCGACGTTGTGCGCGAACACCTCGGGCGCGGCGTCGAAGACCTGCTGCAGCAGCTCGGGCTTGCCGGAGAAGTCCGGGACCAGGATCTCCACCCCGGTGCCGGGGGAGACCCGGTGGATCTCGCGGATCGTCTCGGCGTACAGCCACGCGCCCTCGTCCTCGAGGTCGTCGCGAGCGACGCCGGTCACCGTCGCGTAGCGCAACCCCATCGCCAGAACCGACTCGGCGACGCGGCGCGGTTCGTCGCGGTCGAGCGGCTGAGGCTTGCCGGTGTCGATCTGGCAGAAGTCGCAGCGCCGCGTGCAGGCGTCACCGCCGATGAGGAAGGTCGCCTCGCGGTCCTCCCAGCACTCGTAGATGTTGGGACAGCCCGCCTCCTGGCAGACGGTGTGCAGGCCTTCTCGCTGCACCAGCGCCCGCAGCTCGGTGTACTCCGGCCCCATCCGCGCCTTTGTCTTGATCCACGGCGGCTTGCGCTCGATCGGCGTCTGCGCGTTACGGGCCTCGACCCGCAGCAGCCGCCGCCCCTCCGGCGCCACCGTCATAGCGAATGGCCCATCGCTGTGCCTATAGCAACAGTCATGGCCCATTCGCTCTCGAGGGCGGCTTCGACGAACGGCACCACGTACGCCACCGTCACGTCCCGGCCGAGCTCTGCCGACAGCGACGTCACTCCCGCGTCGCGGATCCCGCACGGCACGATCCGGTCGTACGCCGACAGGTCACAGTTGCAGTTGAGCGCGAAGCCGTGCATGGTCACACCCCGCGCCACCCGTACGCCGATCGCCGCCACCTTCCGCTCCGGCCGTCCGGTCGACGGCGAGGCGGGCAGCCACACGCCGCTGCGCCCCTCTACCCGCATGACGGGCAGGCCGAGCGAGGAGCAGACCGAGATCAGCGCGCTCTCCAGCCGCCGCACGTGCCCGACCACGTCCAACGGATCGGGCAGCGCGACGATCGGGTAGCCGGTCAGCTGTCCCGGGCCGTGCCAGGTGATCTTGCCGCCGCGGTCGGCGTCGATCACAGGGGTGCCGTCGGTCGGCCGCTCCCAGTCCTCGGTACGCCGGCCGGCGGTGTAGACGCTCGGATGCTCGAGCAGCAGGCAGGTGTCCTCGATCGAGCCTTCGACCCGTGCCGCATGCAGCTCCCGCTGCCACGCCCACGCCGCGTCGTACTCGACGACACCCGCGCGGATCATCTGCACCCGATCACGGTATGCCCGCAGTCCAAACCCAGCGTCCTGTGGACGGCGAGCGACGCCACAAGCCCGATCGCTGTTGAGATGCCCGGCGTGGACCAGCCCTTCACCGTGCCCGGCTACCGCCTCGTCGGCCTGCTCGGCTTCGGCGGCACGGGCGAGGTCTGGCGCGCGATTCATGAGCCGACGGGCCAGCCCGTCGCGCTGAAGCGATTGTGGGAGCCGGCCGGGCCGGAGCTCATCGCGCGGCTCAAGAGCGAGGCGATAGTCCTCGACGAGACCGCCGGCGAGCACGCGGTCGCGATCTACGACATCAAGCCGCTCGCGGGCGGCGAGGTCGCGCTGGTGTTCGAGTACGCCGCGGCCGGCAGCCTCGCCACCCTGCTCGCGAACCGGCCGCAGCTGCGGGCACCCGAGGTCGTCACGATTCTCGGGCCCCTCGCGCGCGCCCTCGCGGCGGCCCACGCCACCGGGCTGGTCCACGGCGACGTCACGCCGAGCAATGTCGTCTTCACCGCCGATGGCCGGCCCAAGCTCAGCGACTTCGGCCTGGCGATCGCTACGGGGGAGCGGCGCAGCGACGACCCGGTCTACCGGGACCCGGCGCTGCAGGGCGGCACTCCCACCGCCGCCTCGGATGTCTTCGGTCTGGCCGCGATCGGTTATGCGGCGCTGACCGGGGTCCCGCCTCGACCGGCCGACGTGATGGGGCGCGTACGCCCCATCACCGAGCTGGCGCCGGACGTGCCAACGGCGCTGGCGTCGGCGGTCGAGGCGGCGATGGCCTCCGACCCGCAGGCGCGGCCCGACGCGGCGGCGTTCGCGGCGGCTGTGCTGCGGTCCTCCGGCGCGGATCCGATCCGCTTTACCGAGCCGCCTCGTACGACGGTGCCGCCGGCGGCGCGCACCGCGCACGCCGGCTCGGCGCGGCGCGGCCTGACGGTGGTTGTCGCAGGGTCGATCGGCCTCGCCGCGCTGACCGGCGCCGGCTGGGTCAAGCTCGGCCAGCGCCCGGCTGCCGCGGTGCCGGCGCCGCTACCGGCGCCGATAGCCACCGCGACGTCGGCACCCGTGTCCGCATCCACCCAGCCCAACCACCGCGCCGTCCCCGGCCCCGGCTATCGCGGCGTCGTCGCGCACCTGCTCGCACTGCGCGACCAGGCTTTCGACACGGCGCAGCTGCGGTTGCTCGCCGCGATCTATGCCAAAGGCTCTGATGGGTGGCAGGTCGACGCCGCGGCCATCCGGGTCCTGCGCAGCCAGCGCCTTCACGCCCGCGGGTTCAAGGAGCGCCTCGTGTCAGTCGCCGTGCACGACCAGACGGCGAACACCGCTGACCTGATGGTGACCACGCAGGTCACGGCGTACGCCGTCGTCGATCACGCTGGCCGCGTCGTTGCTCGCCGCCCCGGCCGCGTGCAGCGGTTCCGGCTGACGCTGCGCCACGACGCGCGCCGGTGGCTCGTGCAAAGCCTGTCAGCGGCGACGTAGAGCATCCGCGCCAGCGCGTCGTCCAACCGAGGGTCGCGATTGGTGACCGGCTCCGGGGCGGTGAGGTTGAGCGTCATAGGCCAAGCTCGGACTCGAACTCACCTGCTTCCAGGCGCGCCTTCACGGTGCCGAGGAAGCGGGCCGCGTCGGCGCCGTCGACCATCCGGTGGTCGTAGGTCAGGGCCAGGTAGCAGATGTGGCGCACCGCGATCACCTCACCGGCAACCGGGTCGTCGATGACCACCGGCCGCTTCACCACCGCGCCCGTGCCCAGGATCCCGACCTGTGGCTGGTTGATGATCGGCGTGTCGAACAGCGCCCCGCGCGAGCCCGTGTTCGTGAGGGTGAACGTCCCGCCGCCGAGCTCGTCCGGCGTGATGTGGCTGTCTCGGGTACGCCGAGCGAGGTCGTCGACCTTGCGCGCAATGCCGGCCAGGTTGAGATCGCTGGCCTCCTTCAGCACCGGTACGAGAAGCCCACGGTCGGTGTCCACGGCAATGCCGAGATGGACGGTGTCGTGATAGGTCACCGTCCCGGCCTCGAGGTCGATCGACGCATTGACCTGCGGGTGCTCGCGCAGCGCCTCGCAGACGGCGACCGCGAAGAACGGCAGGTAGGTCAGCTTCACGCCCTCGCGTGCCTCGAAGTCGCTCTTCGCCCGCTGTCGCAGCCGGGCGATCTTCGTGAGGTCCACCTCGACCACCGTCGTCAGCTGCGCGCTGATCCGCAGCGACTCGGTCATCCGCTCGGCAATGACGGTGCGCAGCCGAGACAGCTTCTCGGTGCTGCCGCGCATCGGGCTGTCCGGCGCCTTTGCCGGCCGTGGCGCGGCGGCGGCGGGCGCGACCGGGGCCGGCGTGACCGCCGGCGCGGCCGCAGCGGCTGCGGCAGGCTGCGCAGGAGCCTGCGCGGGAGCGGGGGATGTCGCTGCGGCCGACCCGCCGCGAGCGGCGGCGTCGAGCACGTCCTGCTTGCGGATCCGCCCGCCGACCCCGGTCCCGGTCACGGTCGACAGGTCGATGTTGTGCTCGCTCGCCAGCCGGCGTACCAAAGGCGTGACGTACGACGAGCCCTGCCCGTCGTCCTCACCCTCGTCGTCAGCCACGGCAGCGGGAGCCGCCGGAGCGGGCGCAGCCGGAGCCGGTGCAGGCGCTTCCGCAGCCGGGGCCGGTGCAGGCGGAGGAGGTGGGGCAGCCGCGGCGGCCGGGGCGGCCGGCTCCTCGGCGGGCGGCGCGGGCTCGGCAGCGGCAGGAGCCGCCGTCGCCGTACCCGCCTCATCGATGATCGCGAGCTCGACGCCGACGTCGACCGTCTCGTCCTCGGCAACCTTGATGGCGGTCAGCACGCCTGACGCGGGCGAGGGGATCTCGGTGTCTACCTTGTCGGTCGAGACTTCGAGCAGCGGTTCGTCGGCGCTGACCTGCTCGCCTTCGGCCTTGAGCCAGCGAGTGACCGTGCCTTCCGACACGCTCTCCCCGAGCTGCGGCATCTTGACGGAGACGGACATCGCGTTGGGCCTCTCAGCCGTGGGTGTGCAGGGGCTTGCCGGCGAGCGCGAGGTGAGCCTCGCCGACCGCCTCGGACAGCGTCGGGTGCGGGTGGATGAGCTGCGCCACCTCGATCGGCAGCGCCTCCCAGTTGGTGATCAGCTGCGCCTCGGCGATCAGGTCTCCGACCCGCGAGCCGACCATGTGCACGCCGAGCACCGCGCCGTCCTTGGCGGCGACGACCTTGACCGCGCCGCCGGTCTGCAGGATCTGCGCGCGACCGTTGCCGGCGAGGTCGTACGTCGTCTCGACGATCTCGATGCCGCGCGCCTTCGCCTGCGCCGAGGTCAGCCCGACGCTGGCAACCTCCGGCTCGCAGTAGGTGACCTTCGGGACGTTGTCGTAGTCGACGGTGGGCGGGTTCAGCCCGGCGATCTCCTCGGCGACCATGATCCCCTCGGCGAAGCCGACGTGAGCGAGATGCAGCCCCGGCCGCAGGTCGCCGATCGCGTAGACCCCCGCGACGTTGGTGCGGCAGTGCGCATCGACGGTGACGAAGCCACGATCCATCGCGATGCCGGCCTCCTCGTACCCGAGGCCCTCGGACACCGGACCCCGGCCGACCGCGACCAGCAGCACGTCGCCGTCGATCGTCTTGCCGTCCTCGAGGGTGACCGTGACGCCGGCATCGGTGACTTTGGCCGAGGCAAAGCGGACGCCGACGGAGAAGTTGATGCCCCGACGGCGGAAGGCGCGCTCGAGCAGCTTCGAGCTGTTCTCGTCCTCGAGCGGCACCAGGTGCGGCAGCGCCTCCACGATCGTGACGTCAGCCCCGAACGACTTCCAGACGCTCGCGAACTCGACGCCGATCACGCCGCCGCCGAGCACGATCGCTGACGCCGGCACCGACTCGAGCGCCAATGCGTGCTCGCTGGTGATGATCCGGGTGCCGTCGATCTCCAGGCCCGGCAGCGAGCGCGAGTACGAGCCGGTCGCCAGGACGACCGCCTTCGTCGCGGTGTACGTCGTGCCGTCGACCTCCACCGTGGTGGGGGAGGTCAGCCGGCCGTGGCCCTCGACGGTGGTGATCTTGCGGCTGGCAATCAGGCCCGTGAGCCCCTTGTGCAGGCGCGAGACGACGCTGTCCTTGTAGTCGTTGACCGCGGCCATGTCGATGCCGTCGAGCGAGCTTCGTACGCCGACCTTCTCGCCCTCACGTGCGGCGTCCGCGACCTCGGCGGCATGCAGCAGCGCCTTGGTCGGGATGCACCCGCGGTGCAGGCACGTGCCGCCCACCTTGTCGCGCTCGATCAGTACGACGCTCAGGCCGAGCTCGGCCGCTCGCAGCGCACACGCATAGCCCCCACTCCCTCCGCCGAGGATGACGATGTCGGCGGTCTGCGGGTCGGCCATTGTGCGGCTCCTAGCGTCGCGCGGTTGCGCGCTACCTCGTTGCGAGCAGGTGGGTGTTCTGCGTCGTCCCCACTATTTCATTCGCTGTGAAGCGGCTCGACCGGAGATCCATTCCACGAGGGTCCGGACCGGTACGCCGGTGCCGCCCTTCGGCGTGTAGCCGAACGGTTCGCCCTCGTTCCACGCCGGACCGGCGACGTCCAGGTGCGCCCACGGCACTCCGGCGGGGACAAACTCCTGCAGGAACAGGCCAGCGACGAGCATCCCGCCGAACCGGTCGCCGATGTTCTGCAGATCCGCGATGTCGGAGTCGATCGACTTGCGCAGCTCCTCGGGCAGCGGCATCGGCCAGGCCTGCTCGCCTGCCGTCTCGGCCGCGGCAAGGATCGCGTCGCTGAGCTCGGAGTCGTTGCCCATCACGCCGTACACCCGGGACCCGAGCGCGACCAGCGCCGCGCCGGTCAGGGTCGCGACGTCGACGATCGCGGCGGGCTTCTCCTCGCCGGCGCGCACGATCGCATCGGCCATGACGAGCCGGCCCTCGGCGTCGGTGTTCAGCACCTCGACGGTCTTGCCGCCGCGCATCGTGAGGATGTCGGAAGGCCGGATCGCCGTACCGCTGGGCATGTTCTCCGCGGTCGCCACCCACCCGACGACGTTGACCCGGACGCCGAGCTTCGCCAGCGCCCACAGCGTCGTGATGACCGATGCGGCCCCGCCCATGTCGGCCTTCATCCACTCCATTGCCTGGGCGGGCTTGAGCGACAGGCCCCCGGTGTCGAAGGTGATGCCCTTGCCGACCAGGTGCACCGCGGGGGCGCCCGAGGGGCCGCCGGCGTGCTCGATCCGCACCAGCCGTGGCGGGTTGGCCGCACCCTGGCCGACGCCGAGGATGCCGCCGAAGCCACCTTCGGTAAGCGCCTGCTCGTCGAGCACCTCGACGGCACATCCCGCGCCTCCGCACAGCTCGACCGCGAACTCCGCGAGGTCGGCCGGGTGGAGGTCGGCGGCCGGAGTGTTGACCAGGTCGCGGCAGCTCGCGACGGCATCGGCGATCACCGATGCGCGCGCGAGCACGGCCTTCGCCGCCTTGTCCTTCTCATCCGCCACCGTGATGACCGCGTTGGCGACGCCGGCGCGATGCTCAGCGGCGGAGGAGTGCCGGTACTTGCGGAAGGTGTAGCCGCCGAGCGCCAGGCCCTCGGCGACCGCACGCAGGTCGTCAGCCGACGGAGCCTCGCCGTTGACCTGGGCTAGGGAGGTAGCGACCTTCTTGGTCCCGGCGAGCGCGCGGGCGGCGACGCCGGCGGCACGCCGGATCGCCTCGGCGCCGTACCCTCCGTTGCCGTCCGGCGCTTCGCCCAGCCCGACCGCGACCACCGTGGCGGCCTTGGTTGCGCCGAGGGTCGCGAGCTTGGTCAGCTCGCCCGCGCGGCCGGTCGCGCCGAGCGCCTGCAGCGCCTCCGTCAGGCGCTTCTTGAGCGCCTTGTCGATCTCGGCGGCGCCTGGAGCGACGACGAGGGAGCGCCCCTTGCGCGCGACGCCGATGATCAGGGCGTCGGCGTCGACGTCGGACAGCCGGGTCGAGGACAGCGAGAGCCGGGTCATGGTCGCGATGCTAGATGTTGCGCCGGCTCCGGCCGGCTTCGGCGGGGTGTCGCCCGATGATCAACCGGGTAGCGTCCCTCGTCGTGAGCGACACCATCTCGGCGCCGGCGATCGAGGGCCCGTTGGCGGATCGGCATGCCGCGCTGGGCGCGAAGTTCGCCGACTTCGGCGGCTGGTCGATGCCCCTGTCGTACGCCGGGGTCGTGGAGGAGCACACCGCTACCCGTACGGCGGTGGGCGTGTTCGACGTCAGCCATCTCGGCAAGCTGCGCGTCAGCGGCCCGAGCGCTATCGAGTTCGTGAACTCGTGTCTCACCAACGACCTCGACCGGATCGGACCCGGTCAGGCGCAGTACACGCTGTGCTGTGACGACGGGACCGGCGGAATCATCGACGACCTGATCGTCTACCGGGAGAACCGCGACCTGTTCCTCGTCCCCAACGCGGCCAATGCGGACACCGTCGTACGGATGCTCGAGGACGAGGCACCCGCCGACGTGACGATCGCCAACGTGCACCGCCACCTCGCGACGATCGCGGTCCAGGGCCCTAAGTCCGCGGCGGTTCTGGAGGCCGTGGGTCTGCCCGCGGACATGGACTACATGGCGTTCGCCCGGGTCGACTGGTCGCGCGGCAATGGCAAGAGCGCGCCCGTGGTCGTGTGCCGTACCGGCTACACCGGCGAGCACGGCTACGAGCTGATGCCGACCGTCGACATCGCTGGCGACCTGTGGGACGCGGTGATGGCGGCGGCGGCCCCGCTGGGTGGGATGCCGTGCGGGCTCGGCGCCCGCGACACCCTGCGTACCGAGATGGGCTACCCGCTGCACGGCCAGGACCTGACGAAGGCGACCACTCCGATCCAGGCGCGGCTCGGGTGGGCGGTCGGCTCGCACAAGCCGGCGTTCTGGGGGCGTGACGTGATCAGCCGCGAGCAGGAGGTCGGCGCCCCGCGGCTGCTGTGGGGGCTGAAGGCCGAAGGCCGCGGGATCCCGCGCCCGCACATGGCGGTGCGGTCGCTGGCCGACGACGACCTCGGTGAGATCACCAGCGGGACGTTCTCGCCGACCCTCAAGACCGGGATTGCGCTTTGCTACCTGTCGCGAGCGGTCCGCGAGGGCGACCAGGTCAAGGTTGACGTGCGCGGCAAGCCGTTGATGATGCAGGTAGTCAAACCGCCGTTCGTGCCGTCTCACGTCCGGTGACAGCTCGTCGCACGTGAGATGACAGGGCGCCTGCAATGAGTCACGTGAAGTACGACCGGGTCCTGCTGATCGGCATGATGGGCGCCGGCAAGACGACGGTGGGCCGCGCGCTGTCCCGGGTCCTCGGCTGGCCGTACTACGACAACGACGAGCTGCTGGCGCGAGCGGTGGGCAAGGACACCCGGCGGGTGCAGGAAGAGGACGGCGTGCTCGCGCTTCGCCGAGCGGAGTCGGCGTCGCTCGACGTCGCGCTGACCGAAGGCGGCCCGCTCATTGCCGGTGTGGCGGGCGGGGTCGTGACCGACCCGCTCGACCTCGACCGGCTGCACCGCAGCGGCTTCGTCGTATGGCTGCGTGCCGACATCGAGGTGCTCGCGCGGCGGGTCACCGGGACCAACCGGCCCTGGCTCGGCGGCTCGCCCGCTGTCGCGATGCGCCGGCTCTACGCCGGGCGCGAGTCCCTGTACGCCGACGGCACCACGATGATCATCGACGAGGGCCAGACCACCCCGGACCTCATCGCCCGCGAGATCGCCCGGGCCGTCCTCGCCCAGTAACGCTCCTTTACTGGGCGTGAATAGGGTTGCCGGATGGCGTGGGGTTGGCGGTACGAGGACGCGGACGGCGTAGCCGTCGAGGGCTCGGCCGACGGCGGGGAGCTGCCGGCCGAGTCGTTCCCGACGCAGGCGGACGCCGAGACCTGGATCGGCGAGACCTGGCGTCAGATGCGTGAGGCGGGCGTCGCACAGGTGACGCTATTCGAGGACGGCCGCGAGGTCTACGGCCCGATGTCGCTGAGCGACTAGGTAGGACGGAGTACCGCTACAGCGGGGCGCCGCCGCGGGCGACCTTCGGCGGCGGCCGGCGGAACCGCCGCGGCAGCATCGCGCGCAGGAAGGCGTAGGTCACGATGCCCTGCGTCCTCTGCTCGCCGTACTTCTGCGCAACCGCGTCCTTTGCCGCGCGGCCGTGCCGGTAGCTGTCGGCGACGATGATCGCCAGCGTGAGAAGCCCGATGACGTCGAGCGCGAGCACGGCCGGCCCTTGCTGGATGACCAGGCTGAGTAGGAACTCGACGAAGACGATCGCGATGAAGATCTGCCCGATCGTCAGGCGCGAGTCGACCACGTCGCGGGCGAGCCGCTTCTCCGGTCCCGCGTCGCGCGGCGGCAGGTTGCGCTCGTCGCCGGTGAGCAACGCCTCGCGCTGCCGTTGCCGCTCCGCACGGGCGCGCGCTCGCGCGTCCGTGCTCGACCCGCCGCGCCCGGATGATCGAGCCGAACCGGCGGCTCCCGCCGTACGCCGCGCCTTGCGCGCCTCGGACCGCTTGGGGGTCGCTCTGCCCTTCCCGGCCGCGGGCCCGGGAGCGGGATCGGCGACCTCGACAGGCGCGGGCGACTTGGCGCGTCCGAACGGCACGACGCGAGTCTACGAATGCCCTCATCGGTCCACACCTGGTGCTCAGCCGGTGTTCAGCATCGTGACTACGCTGATTCCTATGCTGCGCCGTGAGGCGCGGGCCACCACGCGCGCCGTACGGCGCGGCGTAGAAGGGTCGGACGGTATGGGCTTGGGTCAGCGGTTCTCACTGATCGTCAAGTCGAAGGCGAGCAAGATCCTCGACAAGCACGAGGACCCTCGCGAGACGCTGGACTACTCCTACGAGAAGCAGCTCGAGCTGCTGACGAAGGTCAAGCGCGGCGTGGCCGACGTCGCGACCAGCCGCAAGCGCATCGAGCTGCAGATGCAGCAGGTGCAGGCAAGCGCGGACAAGCTCCAGGCGCAGGCGCAGCAGGCGGTCGCCCAGGGCCGCGACGACCTCGCCCGCGAGGCGCTGACCCGCCGGGCAACCGCCAACCAGCAGCTTGCCGACCTGCAGACGCAGCATGCGCAGCTGCAGGCTGAGGAAGAGAAGCTGGTCCAGGCCTCGCAGAAGCTCCAGGCAAAGGTCGACGCCTTCCGCACCCAGAAGGAGACGATCAAGGCGACCTACACGGCGGCCGAGGCGCAGACCAAGATCGGCGAAGCGGTGTCGGGCATCTCGGAGGAGATGGGCGACATCGGCATGGCCATGCAGCGGGCCCAGGACAAGACCGCGGAGATGCAGGCTCGCGCCGGCGCGGTCGACGAGCTGCTCGCCTCGGGTGCGCTCGACGACGCCACGATCCCCGGCGGCAAGGACGACATCCAGGCCGAGCTGGACCGCGGCGCCGCCAACAGCGACGTGGAGCTCGAGCTCGCCAAGCTCAAGGGCGCGCTGCCGGCCGGCTCCGCGCCGGCGGCGATCACCGGAGACGCGGCTCCGGCATCGGCTGAGGGGGCCTCGTGATCGTCCGGATCCTCGGCGAGGGTCAGCTCGAGGTGCCCGACTCGGCGCACGACGCCCTCAACGAGCTCGACACCGTCCTGCAGAACGCGTGTGACGCCGACGACGCCGAGCGGTTCGACGCGGCGCTCGGGGAGCTGCTCGCCAAGGTGCGTGAGGTCGGTACGCCGCTGCCGGACGAGCAGATCGTGCCGTCCGAGCTGATCCTGCCCTCGGCCGATGCCTCGCTGGCCGAGGTCAAGGCGCTGCTTACCGATGAAGGACTGATTCCAGACTGATGGCCACAACCCGCATCAAGCCGGACCACAACCTGACGGCCCGGATGACGTTCACGATCTTCCTGATCGGTGCGCTGTACGTCGCGGTCATGGCGGCCCTGATCGCGTCGGGCATCAACGCCGGCGCGGTCATCGTCATCGCGCTGATCGTGCTGTTCTGCCAGTACTGGTTCTCCGACCGGATCGCGCTCTACGCGATGCACGGCCGCGAGGTGACGCCCGAGGAGGCGCCTGAGCTGCACGGCGTCGTCGACCGGCTGTGCGCTCTCGCCGACATGCCCAAGCCGCGGGTCGCGATCGCGAACACCGACATCCCTAACGCGTTCGCGACCGGTCGCAGCCCGAACCGCGCGGTCGTATGCGCGACGAGCGGCATCCTGCGCCGGCTCGACAACGACGAGCTCGAGGGTGTGCTCTCCCACGAGCTCTCCCACGTCGCCCACCGCGACGTGGCCGTGATGACTGTGGCGTCGTTCCTCGGCGTCGCCGCCGGCCTGGTGACCCGCTTCATGTTCTACAGCGAGATGTTCGGCGGCTTCGGCGGCGGCTATGGCAACCGCAACAACAACAACCAGCAGGACAACACCGCCGCGATGATGTTCGTGGTGATGCTGGTGTCGATGGTGGTCTACGCCATCTCCTTCCTGCTCACCCGAGCGCTCTCGCGCTACCGCGAGCTCGCCGCGGACCGGTCCGGCGCGATCCTCACCGGCCGCCCGTCCGCTCTCGCGTCCGCGCTGCAGAAGGTCACCGGCGACATGGCCCGGATCCCCACCAACGACCTGCGTCACGCCGAGCCGTTCAACGCCTTCTTCTTCACGCCGGCGTTGGCCAACGGCTTTTCGATCTCCTCGCTGTTCGCCACGCACCCCTCACTCGAGCGACGACTGCAGCAGCTCGCCGAGATCTCGGCGCAGCTCGGCCAGCCGGTCTGATCGCCGAGGATCCGCGTGGGACTTCTGGACACCGTCTTCGGGCGCAGCAAGCCGGTAAAGCCAGACCTCGACGACCTGTTCGCGCTGCCCAGCGCCGCAGTGACGTTGCAGGCTGCCGCGAACCTCAAGCCGACCGGTGTGGGCTCGGTGTGCGTCAAGCCCGCCGAGGGCGGTGCGTTCGCCGGGTTGCAGGCGGAGGTGCAGCAGCTGCTCACGATGAACGACGAGGCCGGCTCAGCGAAGTACGAGCAGACCACCGACTCCTACGGGTTCACCTGGCTGACCCGGCGTACCTCGCCCGATGACGTGTCGGGGCTGATCACCGATCTCCACGCGATCAACTCCACCCTCGACTCGGCGGGCTTCGGCCCGGCGCTGCTGTGCACCCTCGTCGCCTTCAGCGACGGCCAGGCGCCCACGGTCGGCCTGATCTACCTGTACAAGCGCGGCGCGTGGTACCCGTTCGCGCCGACCGGCAAGGACAAGCGCAACAACATGCGCGAGCTGCAGATCAAGGACCAGCTCGGCGACGACCTCAAAGTCGAGCAGGACCTCTCGCGGTGGTTCCCGGTGTGGGGAGCACCTGGCCTCTGACGACGGCGTCTGCCAGGATCGCGCGATGAGCGATTGCCGCCGGCGCTGACGTGATCGACATTGCGAGGCTCCTGGCGGCGAGTCCCTCACCGTCGCCCTCGCCGCTGCCCGGCGGGCTGCAGCACTTCGAGCCGACGCTGCACCACTACGGCTACTACGCGGTCGCCGGCGCGCTGTTCGTCGAGAACATGGGCGTTCCGCTGCCCGGCCAGCTCGTGCTGATCGCGGCCGCGATCTACGCCGGGACCGGCAGCCTGAACATCGTCGCCGTCGCGATCGTGGGCGTGCTCGCCTCGATCATCGGGAGCATCGCCGGCTACGCGATCGGGGTGTACGGCGGTCGACCGCTGGTCGATCGTTACGGCAAGTACGTCCTGCTGACCAGCGAGCGGATGGACAAGGCAGAGGCCTTCTTCAACCGGCGCGGGTGGCTGGTCCTGCTGCTCGGGAGGTTCATCGACGGCGTGCGCCAGGCGATGGGCATCATCGCCGGCATCTCCGACATGACCTTCCGGCGCTTCATGGTCTTCAGCACCGCCGGCGCGGTCATCTGGGTGGGGTTCTGGACCGGCCTCAGCGACACGGCGGGCAGCCACGTCACGACGATCGTGAAGTACGCGGGCTACCTTGCCGCCGCGGTCGGCGTGGTGCTGGTGGTGTTGATCGTTCGCTTCGTGGTGCGAGCACGCCGCCGGAGATCGTCGCAATCGCAATCGTCAGCAGCGCACCAAGGATGAGCGCCGCCGGCTGTCCGGGGGAGAGCAGGCCGTCCTGGGTCCCTAAGGTCGCCGCAGCCACGGGCACGCCAAGCTGCGCCGCGCACAACCCGCCCACGGCGAGCGGTTGCCTCGTGATGCACATCGAGGCGTGCGTCAGGACCGCGCCGGCACCGAGTACGACGCCGAGCGCGATGAGCTTCGGGTGGCTGCCGAGCGCCCGGATGTCCAGCGAGGCGCCGAGCCACACGAAGAACAGCGGGCCGAGGAATCCCTCCGTCACCGCGAACAGCTGCTTGGCCAGGCGACGGGGTTCGCCAACCGCAGCGACCGCGATGCCGAAGCTGAAGCCCGCCAGCATGATCGAGACGTGCGTCTTGGTCGCGACAGCTGCCAACCCGAACAGGACCGCGAGGCTGATCCGCAGCTCGAGGGCGAACGAACGTTCCTCGGACATCTCGTGCACCTTTCGCCGCCAGCCGCGGTTTTCGACGTACCGGAGTACGACGAACAGCGCTCCCGCGCAGCCGATCACGGCCAGTGCGCCGAGCGAGGCCTTGCCGGCACGCGACGGGTCGATCGCGAGTGGCAGCGCGACGATGCACGCGGCATCCGCAAGCGCGACCTGGGGGAGCGCCGCCGTGATCGCGTCGCCGGTGAGGCTCAGCGAGTCGACGATCGGCAGGATCAGCGCGGCGGACGAGGAGGACATCAGTACGGCGTAGAGCGCGGTGTGACCGGTGCCGAAGCCGTGAGAGGTCGCGAGCGCCAGCGGGACCGAGACCACTCCCACGGCGACGGCTCGCAGGCCTCCGGTACGCAGCGACTCGATGATCGCCGGGTCGCGGACCGGGACGTGCGAGCCGGCGACGAACATCACGAGGGCGAAACCGACGTCCGCAAGCACCGTGAAGGTCGGGTCAGCGGCGTGCAAGGTGCCGCTCCCGGTGGGGCCGAGCAGGATGCCGGCGACGAGCTCACCCAGGACGACCGGCAGGTGCCACTGACGCGGGAGCGCGAGCAGCGGTCCGGCGATGCCGACCGTGACGATCAGCGCGAGTGTCGCGAACGTCATACGTCCGCTACCGGGTCCGCTAGCCCGTTCGCCGCCGAGGGTGAGGTCGGCCGCTGGGCTCGTCCTCGCCCACCGCGGTCGGTCATGATCAGCAGTATGCGATCGCTGCGGCTCCTCGTCCCCGGTCTTCTGTTCTCGACGAGCAGCGTGTTCCTGTCGTTCGGCCCGGCCTGGGCGGCGTCGACGGCCGTCCCGGCTGGCCACCTCGCATTCATCACTCCTCGCGGGGCCCTCGATGTTGTCGCAGTGCTTTCTGACGGCACCACCACTGATCCGGTCCAGATCGCGCCGGTGACGACGGTGGCCGCGCCGCTGAACGTCGTAGTGACCGACCTAGTCGTGTCGGCGGACGGGAGCTGGCTGGCCTGGGCCGAGGAGGTGTTCAAGCCTGACCCGACGTACGGGAAGGTCGAGGTGAGGCAGCGCATCGCGGTACGAAACATGACCACCGGCGCGACGACCGCTATCAACAGCGACGCGGCACCGCTCGGGTTCTCGGGGAGCCAGCTGGTCGTCGAGGGCGCCCGAACAGCGCGGCTGGTGACGAATCCGTCGCCGCACTTCGTCTCCCTGCACGAGGGCAACGCGTTCCCGGTCGCGACCTACGCCGGCGGTGTCGTCGACGTGCGATCGAAGTCGACAGGCCGTGGCGACCTAGACACGGAGCAACTGAGGCTGACGAGCTTCAGCGGCCACCACACCGTGCTGCATACCTATCAGGTCGGTCTGGACTACCGCGCGGTGACGGCGAACATCGACGCGGTGAGCCCGGACGGCAAGGAGCTTCTGGTCGAGCGCGGCAATCACCAGGACTTCGACGGACTTGGTCCGAGCTCGCTGTTCGACGAGTACGCGATGTCTGGGGGCCACGAGCGTCGCGAGCTCGGCGAATACGGCACGAAGGCCGCAAAGTGGCGCCTCGTCGACGCAACGTTCGTGGGCACGCAGGACACGCCGTGGATGGCGCTGCACAGTGGCTACACCAAGGTCGCCAACAACGACGTTGTCGTACGCGGCGTCGTGGTCAGCTTCACCGGCGGCAGGTGGAAGCTGCAGGCACGCGATGCGATCGCCGTCGCCGGCAACCCCGATGGCTACGTCGTGGTCCAGCCGGGCACGTGGCGAGAAGTGAAGAACGCGCCTGACGGCGAGTACGACGCCGTGCCGAGTGCGCCCGCCGTCCTCGACGGCCCAGGTGGCACGCACGACCTGACTTCCGTCGAGGGAAGCCAGCTCGCATGGGTCGGCGGGGCGCTGCCGACGGCAACCCCGAGCGCCCACGCGGCTGTGGCGGGGGTGGTCGGCAGCCTTGCCTACGTCGCCGCTGCAGGTCAGGGCGCCGCAGGTCAGGTCGACGTCGTGCAGGTCGGCGCGGACGGCCTCGACCTCGACGCCGCAGCAGATCGGCCCGGTGTCCACCGGTCATGGGCGGCTGACCATCAGCAACCTGACGGCCTCCTCGGACGGCAAGTGGCTGGCATGGCAGGAGTTCTCGCCGCGCACCGGCTTCACCGCCGTCGTCCTCGACGACATGACGAGCGGCGCGACGACAGTCGTCCCGAAGGCCGATGGTGACTTCATCGGCTTCGCCGGCGACACCCTCGTGGTCCTCGACCGCAACGCGAAGCCTGCCGCCGTCGATCTCAGTCCGTCACCGCATCTGGTCGAGGTGCCGCACGCGAACTACCCCGAGGGGGTCTACCCCCAGGGAATCGTGGATCGCGTCACGACGGAGAAACGTGGCGTCCTTGCGGCCAGCACCATGCGCCTCTCGGCCCTGTCAGGGGGCCACAGCGTGCTCCACGTCTACCCGAAGCCCACCGTGCAGCCGACCGGAGCCGAGGTCGTGACCAGCCCGAATGGCGACTACGTCTTGATCCAGGTCGGCAACCCTCGGGCCGACGCCGGTCTGGGCTCCAGTGTCGGTTACGACGAGTTCTCCCTCAGCGACCCCCATGCCGGGCGGCCGTTAGGCCGTTACGGGACAGCGAGCGAAGGTTGGCAGATGGGTCGCGCAACGTTCGTCGGACCACGGCGACAGGTATGGACAACCGTCGAGCGGACAAGGAGCAACGGCACGACGCAGTCTGCACTTATCGCGCGGGAGGCGGGCGGGTGGCGGCGCGTGGCTGCGAACGTGATCGTGGCCCTGGGTCACGCCGACGGCTACGTGGTCTACCAGCCCGGCACCTGGAAGACGTTGCCAGACACCGCGTCCGACGTTCCCACGGCGGTCCCCACCACGAGCGCCGTGCTGGCGAACGGCGGGGCGATGTATTCGCTGGGCTTGACCGGCACCGAGTTCGCCTGGGTGGTGGGCGGGGCCTAGAGGTAGGCCCCCGACGGGAGGTACGCCCGCGGTGGCGTGATGCCGCGCCAGAACACCGGGCCATCGGGCTGGATCACCAAGCGCGCGGCGAGAGCGGCAGTGACCGCCCACTGCTGCTCGCCGGTGATGTGGTAGACGCCCGCCTCGAGGTCGTGCTCCCCCGCGTGGACCAGGCACCGCCACAGCAGGTCGCTCGCGGTGTCGTCGTCCGTCGCGGCAAGCAGGTAGACATCGCCGTCCCGCAGGTACGCGTAGCCCTTGCCGTCCGCGTCATCGACGACGTACATCGGGGCGAACCCGGCGATCCAGGCGTGGTCCGGGCCGCGCCCTGCGCCCCGGACGCGGCGGTCGATCTGGTCCGCGAGGTCGATGTCGGCTGCCGTGCCCGGTCGCACCCGTCGCACCGACGGCGGCACCGCGTCGAGGGACGGGCGCCCCTTCGCCGTCACCTGCGGGTAGAGCCCGAAGCCACTGGTCGCATAGGTGCGGATCGCCCGGGCGTCGCGGCTGGACAGGATGACCGCCCGGTCACATCCTTCGGCGTAGCGCAGGGTCGCCTCCATCAGCAGCCGCCCGGCGCCGGCGGACTGGGCGCGGGGGTCGACGACCAGCAGTGACAGTCCCCAGAGGCGGTCCCGTCTCAGCGCCAGGCCGCACCCGACGACACGGTCATCGACGACGGCTACCCATGATCCGGCGGGGTCGTGAGTGACGAAATGGGCGATCCAGTCTCGGCCCCGAACCCGCTTGGCGTCGCTCACCGGCTGCGCGGGCTCGTGCAGCCGGCGATCCAGGTCGGCAAACGCCGCGAGCTGCACGCGGAAGCACTCATCGGCATCGTCGGTCGTCGCCGGCCGCACGGTCACCTCGGACATGAGTTCTGCCTAGCAGTCAGGTGAGATGGAGTCATGCGAGTTGTCGTCGCGCCGGACTCCTTCGGCGGCACGTTGACCGCGGCCGAGGCCGCAGCCGCGTTCGCCGCCGGCTGGCGCGACGTCGCGCCCAACGACGAGCTGGTGCTCGCGCCCGTGTCGGACGGCGGCCCGGGCATGCTCGCGGCCCTCGCCGCCGCCATTCCCGGGGCGCGGACGGTCGAGATCGCGGCGCAGGGCCCGACCGGCGCGGTCCGGACGCGCGAGCTCCTGGTCGCCGGCGACACCGCGTACGTCGAATCCGCCGTCGCCTGCGGGCTCGAGGAGCTGCGGGCGCTCGGCGGGGACGTGCGGACCGCGACGACGTACGGCGTGGGCCAGCTGGTTGCGGCTGCCGCGGCGACGCCGCAGGTGAGGACCGTGGTCGTGGGCCTGGGCGGGTCGGGGACCAACGACGGCGGCAAGGGGCTCTGGCAAGCGCTCGGCGCGCAGCCCGGCCAGGTGCCGGACCTCGGCGTGCAGCTGGTGGCCGCGACCGACGTCGACAACCCGTTGCTCGGCCTCTACGGCGCGAGCGCCGTCTACGGCCCGCAGAAGGGTGCCGACCAGGCGGCGATCATGGCGCTGGACGCGGAGCTCGAGCGCTGGGCGGATGCCGTCGAGGCAGCGGTCGGCATGCCCGGACTCCATGACCGGCCTGGTGCGGGTGCCGCCGGCGGGCTGGGGTTCGGCCTGATGGCGCTCGGGGCCGAGCGCCGCCCGGGAGCCGACGTGGTCATGGCCGCGGTCGGGCTGGAGCGCTCGATCCAAGGCGCCGATCTCGTGGTGACGGGGGAGGGCCGCTTCGACGCGACCTCCCTGCGGGGCAAGGTCGTGTCGGGCGTGGCGCAGCGCGCGCAGGCGTGCGGCGTGCCGTGCATCGTGGCGGCGGGACAGGCGCAGGTGGGCAGCCGTGACGCGGCCGCGCACGGGATCGACGAGGTCTGGTCGGTCGCCGACGAGCTCGGATCGGCCGAGGCCGCGCTCGCGGCCGGCGCGAGCGGCGTACGCCGACTCGGGGCTGCGGTCGCGCATAGCTGGACTCGCTGAGCGGGAACAACCCCTGACGTGCCGCTGGTTGCGTACAGTGGAAAGAACCAGTTCAGCTGAGGAGCGTTGCCCTATGACCGTGCAGGACACCACCGCCACGTCGACCGAGTCCGTCATCCTCTCGGACAGCGCCGCCGTCAAGGTCAAGAGCCTGCTCGAGCAGGAGGGTCGCGACGACCTGGCGCTGCGCATCGCGGTGCAGCCCGGCGGCTGCTCGGGCCTGCGCTACCAGCTGTTCTTCGACGAGCGCACCCTCGAGGGCGACACCTTCACCGACTTCGGCGGGGTCAAGGTCGTCGTGGACCGGATGAGCGTCCCCTACCTCACCGGCGCGACCATCGACTTCGTGGACACGATCGAGAAGCAGGGCTTCACGATCGACAACCCCAACGCCACCGGCTCCTGCGCCTGCGGCGACTCCTTCAGCTAGACCCTCGCGCTAGCCGGCGAAGTCGGCGAAGGCCGCCGCGGTGGCCTCGGGGATCGCGATCACCATGGCGCGGGCCGGCTCGGCCAGGTCGATGACGCGTTTGCCGGCGCCGTAGGCCGCAGCCGGGATCGCCCGCGCGTCCGCGACGAGATCGGCCAGCGTGTCGGAGCCGTGCTCGAGAGCCAGGTGGCGAGGCGACATGGCTCGGACCGTAAGGGTGACCCGTGAGTAGCAAAACCCTTACCGGTCGGTAGTTTGCCCAGATGCGCATCGCCGTGAGCGGATCCATCGCCACCGACCACCTGATGACCTATCCCGGCAGGTTCGCCGAGCAGCTCCTGCCCGACCAGCTCGCCTCGATCTCGGTGTCGTTCCTGGTCGACGACCTCGAGGTACGCCGCGGCGGGGTCGCGGCGAACATCTGCTTCGGGCTCGGCAACCTCGGCTTGGCCCCGGTGATGGTCGGCGCCGTCGGGCCGGATTTCGCCGACTACCGGGAGTGGCTCGAAGGCCACGGCGTCGACACCTCCGGTGTCCGGGTGTCCCAGACCCGCCACACCGCGCGCTTCGTGTGTACGACGGACACCGACCAGAACCAGATCGCGTCGTTCTACCCGGGCGCCATGGCCGAGTCGGCCCAGATCGACCTCGGCGCCCTCGGCGAGCTCGACCTCGTCCTGGTCAGCCCCAACGCGCCGGACGCGATGGTCGCCCACGCGGCGTACTGCCGGGACCACGCCATCCCGTTCGCCGCGGACCCCTCCCAGCAGCTGGCCTCGCTCGACAGCGCGGCGATCACCACGCTGCTCGACGGCGCCCAGATCCTGTTCTGCAACGCCTACGAGGCGGCCCTGCTCGAGTCCAAGACCGGCATGACGGCACAGCAGGTCCTTGCCGCGGTCGGCACCCGGGTCACCACGCACGGCGCCGACGGCGTCGTCATCGAGCAGGACGGCCAGGACGAGCTGAGAGTGGGCGTCGTACCGGCCGAGACCGTCGCCGACCCGACCGGCGTGGGCGACGCGTTCCGCGCGGGCTTCCTGGCGGGGCGGTCGTGGGAGCTCTCGCTCGAGCGCAGCGCCCAGCTCGGCTCCCTCATGGCAACGCTGTGCCTGGAGAGCCTCGGGCCGCAGGAGTACGTCCTCGACGCCGCCGCCGGTCGCGCCAGGCTCGCCGCGGCGTACGGCGAGGACGCGGCAGCCGAGATCGGCGCCCACCTGTGACGCAGAGCCGCTCCGGCGCAACGCTGCCGGGACACGCCGCCCCTGCTCGCAGGAGCGCGAAGCCGCTGCGTTAGGTTTGGGCCGTGCTCCGACGCTCCGCCCGGGTAGCCCGCCTTGCCCTGATCCCCGCCGTGATGCTGCTGGCGACGGGATGCACGGGGGAGGCCGCAAAGTGGGAACGCGGTGGTTGGCCAGCTCCCGTGACCAAGCAGGGCCGGGACGCGCTGCACCTGTGGCAGGGCGCGCTGATCGCCTCTGCCGTGGTCGGCGGGATCGTGCTGGCGATGATCATCGTCGCCTGCATCGCGTTCCGCCGGCGTACGCCGGACCAGATGCCTCGCCAGGTGCGCTACAACCTGCCGATCGAGGTCATGTACACGTTCATCCCGATCGTGGTCGTGTCCGTTTTGTTCTATTTCACGGCGATCAACGAGAACAAAGAGGACAAGGTCTCCCACGCCGCCAACACGCTGCAGATGGGCGTCGTCGGCTTCCAGTGGTCGTGGCAGTTCAACTACCTGCAGGACGGCCTGTCGATCACCGGCCGGCCGGGCAACCCGCCGCAGATGGTGATCCCGACCAACACCCCGATCAACTTCTACCTGACCTCGCCGGACGTGATCCACTCGTTCTGGGTGGTGCCGTTCCTGTTCAAGCGCGACGTGATCCCGGGTCACCCCAACGAGTTCTCGGTCACCGTCACCTCGCAGGGCACCTTCCAGGGCCGGTGTGCGGAGTTCTGCGGCATCGACCACGACCGGATGCTGTTCACGGTCAAGGCGGTGTCGCCGACGGCGTACGCCGCATGGCTGACCAAGGCGAAGGCTGAGGCCGCGGCCGGCACGAACGACGAATACACGCTCTACACGGGGTCCACGACCCCGCCGAAGACCGGAGGCTACCTGTCGTGACGGTCGTCGAGCCCACGCGCCCCGCGGTCGAGCGGCTGCGCCCCCAGCGGGTCCACGTCGTACCCGGTAGCCGGATCGTGCGCTGGATCACCAGCACCGACCACAAGGTCATCGGCCTGCTCTACCTGTCGACGTCGTTCGTGTTCTTCCTCATCGGCGGCATCATGGCCGAGCTGATGCGCACGGAGCTCGCGCGGCCAGGTCAGCAGCTGTTCAGTGCCGAGACCTACGACCAGATGTTCACGATGCACGGCACGATCATGCTGCTGTTCTTCGCGACGCCGCTGTTCGTCGGCTTCGCCAACGTGATCATGCCGCTGCAGATCGGCGCCCCCGACGTCGCGTTCCCGCGGCTGAACATGTTCAGCTACTGGCTGTTCCTGTTCGGCGGTCTGATCATGATGTCGGGCTTCCTGACTCCGAACGGCGCGGCCGACTTCGGCTGGTTCGCCTACGCGCCGCTGTCCAACGCGCTGCACTCACCGGGGCCCGGCGCCGACCTGTGGATCATGGGTCTGGCGCTGTCCGGCTTCGGCACCATCCTCGGCGGCGTCAACTTCGTCACGACGATCATCTGCCTGCGGGCACCGGGTATGACGATGTTCCGGATGCCGATCTTCACCTGGAACATCCTGTTCACCTCGATCCTCGTGCTGGTCGCCTTCCCGGTGCTCGCTGCGGCGCTGTTCGCGCTCGAGGCCGACCGCAAGTTCGGTGCCCACGTGTTCGACTCGAACAACGGCGGCGCGGTGCTCTGGCAGCACCTGTTCTGGTTCTTCGGCCATCCCGAGGTCTACATCGTCGCCTTGCCGTTCTTCGGCATCATCTCCGAGGTCATCCCGGTCTTCAGCCGCAAGCCGCTGTTCGGCTACAAGGGCCTGGTCTTCGCGACGATCTCGATCTCCGGCCTGTCGATCACCGTGTGGGCGCACCACATGTTCGCCACCGGCGCGGTCCTGCTGCCGTTCTTCTCGCTGCTGAGCTTCCTGATCGCCGTACCGACGGGTGTGAAGTTCTTCAACTGGATCGGCACGATGTGGCGCGGCGCGATCTCGTTCGACACCGCGATGCTGTTCGCCATCGGCTTCCTGATCACGTTCCTGCTCGGTGGCCTGACCGGCGTCATGCTGGCCGCGCCGCCGATCGACTTCCACGTGTCGGACTCCTACTTCGTGGTGGCGCACTTCCACTACGTGCTGTTCGGCACGGTCGTGTTCGCGATGTTCTCCGGCTTCTACTTCTGGTGGCCGAAGATGACCGGCACGATGCTCGACGAGCGGCTCGGCAAGATCCACTTCTGGACGCTGTTCATCGGCTTCCATACGACGTTCCTCGTCCAGCACTGGCTGGGTGTGGAAGGAATGCCGCGCCGGTACGCCGACTACCTGCCCTCAGACGGCTGGACCACGCTGAACACGGTCTCGACGATCGGCGCCTACATCCTCGGCCTGTCGATGCTGCCGTTCATGTACAACGCGTGGCGAAGCTGGGTCGGCAAGAACGAGCGCGTCGTCGGCGACGACCCGTGGGGCTACGGCAACTCGCTCGAGTGGGCGACGTCCTGCCCGCCGCCGCGGCACAACTTCACCTCGGTGCCGCGGATCCGCTCCGAGCGGCCGGCGTTCGACCTGCACTACCCCCACCTTGCGGGGCTGCAGGAGCATCACTCGCTGCCCGTTGAGACGGGGGCATAGCCATGAAGGTCGAGGCCTACCTCTTCGCGTTCATCGCGGTGTTCCTCGCGGGCGCCGACGTCGTCTACTGGTTCACCTCGCACGACCCGACGGGTACGACGGCGCTCGCGCTCGGGGTGTGCCTCGGCGTACTCGTCTCGACGTACATGTTCATGACCGGACGGCGCATCGACGACCGCTGGGAGGACATGCCGGACGCGGAGATCGCCGACGGCGCGGGGGAGATGGGCTTCTTCAGCCCGTACAGCTGGGCGCCGCTGTGGTGCGCAGGGTCGGCCGCGGTGATCTTCGCCGGGGTGGTTTTCGGCTGGTGGATGGTCTTCCTGGGCGCGGCGTTCGCGGTGCCGGCGGTCGGCTCGATGCTCTTCGAGTACTACACCGACGAGGTCTGACCCCCTCGTCGCAGTCGGGGGTCGCGCGCTCGGCGCTACTCCGAGGCGGCTTGCCGCCAGGCGGTGACGACGTCGGATGCGGCGTCGTGCCAGATCGGGTCCCCGCTGGGCCGCTCGGCGCTGTTGATCGCCAGGGAGTCCGGCTCGAGCGTGCTCACCAGGTCGCAGATCAGGCTGAGCGGGATCCCGTCGGCAAGCAGGCGCATCACGGGGGAAGTCGGTGCGGTGGCTCCGGCCATCATGACCCCCGGCGGCGGTTCGGTCCCAGCGAATGACACAGGTGTGATTTCGACCTAGATCATCCCACACTTGAGTGTCAGCCCCCCGCATCAACCCGTTCGGCGTAACGGGTGTGGCGCGAGAGAATGGTGCCGTGGCCGGGGATCTGCGGGTGAACGCTCGTCTGAGCATTCCCGCCGGGGAGCTGTCATGGCGGTTCTCGCGGTCCTCCGGTCCGGGCGGCCAGTCGGTGAACACTTCCGACAGCCGGGTCGAGCTCTCCTTCGACGTGGCCGGCTCTCCCTCGCTGGGCACGACGTACCGCCAGCGGGCACTCGACCGGCTCGGCGGCCGACTGGTGGACGGCGTACTCACGGTGGTCAGCCAGACCGAGCGCTCGCAGCTGCAGAACCGCGAGGCCGCGGTGGCGCGCCTTGCCGCCCTGCTCGCCGCCGCCGTCGCGCCCCCGCCGCCGCCGCGGCGTCCCACCAGGCCGACCAAGGCGGCAAAGCAGCGGCGCCTCGACAGCAAGCGCCGGCGCGGTGAGACCAAGTCGGCTCGCCGCCGCCCGGGCCCCGACGAGTAGACCACCTCGAAGTAGCACATGACCCCGGCCCGGTTCCCCGCGAAACCGGACACGGGGGCGGATACCGGCGGCGTCGGGCGCCGGTCATGTGCTACTTCGAGGAAGCGCCGGGGGTAGGCAGCGACTGCCGGTAGGTCGCGGCCAGGAGTTTCGCGTAGCCGACGGCACCGCTCGGCTTGAGGTGCAGGTCGTCGGAGTACAGCCATCCCGGGTGCTCGCCGGCGACCTTGTTCCAGTTGACGAAGACTGCCTTGTGGAAGCGCGGTACGACGCGAGCCAGCATCGTGTTGTTCGGCGTCTGCCAGGAGTGGTCGTAGGGGTCGAGGTGGTCGTTGAGCACGAGAACCACCTGGACCTCGGCTGCGCCAGCGCCACCGAGGTAGCCGAGCACCCGCTTGAGCTGGTCGGGGTCGATCAGCCCGTTGTTGCCTGCGTGGATGATCACCACCGGGTTGAGCCGGTGGGCGCGCGCCTGTTGCATCACGTCGTCGAGGATCGGGCCGGGCTGACGCCCGACGACGGCGTCGATGGTGCCACCGCCGAACGCCTGCGCCAGCGTTTGCCGAGCGTCCAGCATCACCGAGTCGCCGAAGCCGCTGATCTTGGGCATCCGGCGCGCGCCCGGCCTGCTACTCAGGCGCGGCCCGACGGGCGGATTCGTTGCGGGCAGAGGGTGGAGCACCAGGTGCGTGCCGCCCTGCGTCGCGAGTGCGGCCGCCGGTCGCGGGGCCGGCAGCGCGATCACGAGGCCGGCGACCACGACCGCTGGCATCACGGTGATGCCGGCGAAGGCTGGGCGCGGCAGGCCGCTCGGCCTGATGCGGCGGAGCCGGCCGAGCAAGGATCGCCAGGTCGCCACGAACCCGCGCTTGCGGATTGGGGTCTCGACGTACCGGTACGTCGCGTCCGAGAGCGCGAGGGTCAGCGCGATCCGCAGCAGCTGGTCGAGCCAGGTCGGCATCGAGGTGTCGAGCGCGGGACGGGTGACGACGGCGATCGGCCAGTGCCAGAGGTAGATGCTGTAGGACCGTACGCCGATCCAGCGAAGCGGCCGCGCGTCGAGCACCCGCCCGAGGCGCCCCGCCGGACCGGTGGCGGCGGCCACGACCACTGCGACGAGGGCCGAGACCAGCAGGAACCCGCCGCGGTAGAGCGAGTGAGAGTACGGCCCGTAGCTGCGGGTGAGCACGAGTAGCACGATGAGGGCACCGACGCCGGCGAGCTCGACCAGGGGCGCTGGGACCCTGCGGCGACCGGCGCCGGCCGAGGACCGCCCGACCGCCCAGGCGCCGAGCGCGGCACCCAGCAGGAGGCCCATCGCGTGGGTGTCCGTGCCGTAGTAGAGCGTCGAGCCGTCACCGCCGTACGGGACGTTCGACTCGTCCGCCAGCAGCCAGGTCAGCCCCGTCGAGACCAGCGCGAGCCCCACGGCGACGCCACAGAGCGGCGCGACGAGGCGGCCGGTCACCGCTCGCGGGTCGAGGCCACGACGGGTCAGCCGCCGCCAGCTGGCGCCCAGCGTGGCGGCCACGACCAGCGGCCAGACCAGGTAGAACTGCTCCTCGACGCCGAGCGACCACAGGTGCTGCAGCATGCTCGGCCGGCCGGTCGCGACGAAGTACGGCTGGTGGGCGAACGCGAGCCACCAGTTCGCGCTGAACAGCGCTGAGAAGACGATGCCGGGCCGGACCGTGGCGAGCTGGTCGCGCCAGATCAGCGAGCTCGCGCCGACGCTTGCCAGCACGATCGCCAGCGCCGGGAGCAGCCGCCGGGCGCGCCGCCGGTAGAAGGCCGGGGCGTCGAGGCGGTGCCGGCGTAGGAACTCCTCCGTGATCAGCCGGGTGATCAGGTAGCCGCTGATCACGAAGAAGATGTCGACGCCCAGGTAGCCGCCGGGCAGCGTCATCGGCGAGAAGTGGTAGATCACCACGGCGACCACGGCGACGGCGCGCAGGCCGTCGAGGCCTCGCCAGTGCGCGTGGGTCTTCGTGTGCATGGGCCGATCCGCTGGGTCGTCGGGGAAGTCGCGACGAGGGTGCTTCATCATGCGTTCAGACGTCTGCCCTGGGCAACCGGTTGGGCCGGGGAGAGGCCTACTTCCAGCGGAAGTGCACGAAGACCCGGCCGAAGTTGTCGGAGTCCTTCTCCACACGGTGGTAGAGCGCCTTGATGTCCTTGCGGTCGAGGAACCGCAGCACGTGCTTCTTCAGCTGGCCCGACCCTTTGCCCGGGATGATCTCGACGAGCTTCGCCTTCTTGGCGACTGCCTCGTTGATGATCCCCTCGAGCGCCCGGTCGATCTCCGATCCGCGGTTGTAGATGTCGTGGAGGTCGAGCTTCAGCTTCACCACTCGAGCATGGCTCACCGGCGCCGGGCTAGCGTCATCCGGTGACCGCCGGGCCGACTGCCGCCGAGGTGGCCGAGGCTGCGAACAGGCTCACGGGCATCGTCCGCCGTACCGCGCTCGAGCCCAGCAACCGGCTCAGCGACGAGCTCGGCGTCCCCGTGCTGCTCAAGCGCGAGGACCTGCAGCTGTGCCGGTCGTACAAGGTCCGCGGCGCCTACAACGCCGTCGTCGCGTTGGGCGCCGAGGAGCGCGCGCATGGCGTCGTCTGTGCGAGCGCGGGTAACCACGCCCAGGGGGTGGCGTTCGCCTGTGCGGCGCTGCAGATCAAGGGCCGGGTGTTCCTGCCGGCGAGCACGCCGCGCCAGAAGCGGCAGCGGATCGCGGCGATCGGCGGGCCCTGGATCGAGCAGGTCATCTCGGGCAGCACGTACGACGACGCCGGGGCGGCCGCGTCCGCGGAGGCGGCTCGCAGCGGCGCCGTACTGATCCACCCGTTCGACGACCCGCGCACGATTGCCGGCCAGGGCAGCGTCGCCGTCGAGCTTCCCGAGGCGTGCGACGGGCCGATCGACACCGTCGTCATCCCGGTTGGAGGCGGCGGCCTGATCGCCGGGATGGCGTTGTGGCTGCGCCAGGAACTCCCTGGCACTCGGATCGTCGGCGCGGAGCCCGCCGGTGCGGCGAGCATGACGGCGGCGCTCGCCGCGGGGCAGCCGGTCGCCGTACCCGAGCTCGACACCTTCGTCGACGGTGCGGCGGTGCGGGAGGTCGGCTCCCGCGCGTTCGAGATCGTGCGGGACCTGGTCGACGAGGTGGTCACGGTGCCCGAAGGCGCCGTCTGCACCGAGATGCTCGACCTCTACCAGTCCGAGGGCATCATCGCCGAGCCGGCCGGAGCGCTGGCGAGCGCGGCCGCCCGGCGCTACCTCGGTGGATCGGCGCACGGCCCCGTCGTCTGCGTCGTGTCAGGCGGCAACAACGACGTGAGCCGGTACGGCGAGATCGTGGAGCGTTCCCTGCTGCACGAAGGGTTGCGCCACTACTTCCTGGTGACCTTCCCGCAGGAGCCCGGTGCGCTGCGCCACTTCCTCGACGTGGTGCTCTCGCAGGGGGAGGACATCGTGGTCTTCGAGTACGTGAAGAAGAACAACCGGGAGACCGGCCCGGCGCTGGTCGGTATCGAGCTCGAGAGTGCCGGTGACCTGCCGGCGCTGCTGGAGCGGATGGCAGCCAGCCCGCTCACCATCGAGCAGGTGCCGCCTGGCTCCCCGCTGTTCACGTTCCTGCTCTAACCAGCAGGTTGTGAGGCGGCAGCCGCGCGGGAGCGCGGGTGGCGCCTCACAACCTCGACGAGTGGGTCAGTCCTCGGGGTGAGGCTGGGTGTCGGGCACCGTCTCGCGGGGCTCGTCCCAGAAGTCCGCGAGCTTGGTCTGCAGCTTGTCGACGAGGGCAACCGGGCGCTTGATGCCCTCGGCGGCCTCGTCGACGTGGCCGGCTGCGTGACCGTTCGCGGTGATCTCGGCGTGGCCGTTGGCGCCGTGCCCGTGGTGCGGGTCGTAGCCGATCTGCTTCGCGAGCGTCTCGGCCTTCTTCGCGGGCAGCGGCTCCTCGATCTCGACGTACGCCCCCGACGGCAGCCGCCGGATGATGCCGGTCTCGACGCCGTGGTGCAGCAGGGCCTCGTCGTGATGCTGCAGCCCCAGGCAGATCCGCTTGGTGAGCTTGAAGGCGATCGGCGGCAGCACGATCAGCAGCACGCGCAGCACCCACGTGGTGGCTTGCAGCGACCAGTGGAAGGTGTTGGCGAGGATGTCGTTGGCGCCGGCCGCGACCAGGACCAGGTAGAAGGTCAGCGACATCACGCCGAGCCCGGTGCGTACCGGTACGTCGCGGGGCCGGTCGAGCAGGTTGTGGTAGCCCTTGTCCTTCGTGACCCAGGCCTCGATGTTCGGGTACAGGGCCAGCAGGTTGAACATGATCCCGGGGATGATCACGCCGGGGATCAGGATGTTCCAGCTGATCGTGTGATGCCAGATGTGGGATTCCCAGTTGGGCATCAGCCGCAGCGAGCCTTCGAGGAACAGGATGTACCAGTCAGGCTGGGATCCGGCAGAGACCTGCGCCGCGTTGTAGGGCCCGTAGAGCCACACCGGGTTGATCTGGGCGAACGCGGCGAGCGCGGTCACCATGCCGAACACCATGAAGAAGAAGCCGTTGGTCTTGAGGAAGAAGCCCGGGTAGAACTTCGTCCCGACCACGTTCTCCTCGGTCTTGCCCGGCCCCGGGAAGTCGGTGTGCTTCTGGTGCCACAAGATCATCATGTGGGCGCTGATCAGGGCGAGCAGGATGCCCGGGATCAGCAGCACGTGGATGATGAACAGCCGCGGGATGATGTCGGTGCCTGGATACTTCGCGCCGAACAGGAAGTAGCAGACGTAGGTCCCGACCACCGGGATGGACTCGGCCACCGAGTAGGCGATGCGCAGGCCGGTGCCCGACAGCAGGTCGTCGGGCAGCGAGTAGCCGCAGAACCCCTCGAGGATGCCGAGGATCATCAGCACGGTGCCGATGTGCCAGTTGATCGTGCGCGGCTTCTTGTAGGCGCCGGTGAAGAACACCCGGAACATGTGCACGACGATCGAGGTGACGAACAGCAGCGCTGCCCAGTGGTGGATCTGGCGCATCAGCAGACCGCCGCGCACATCGAAGGAGATGTGCAGCGTCGAGGCGTAGGCCTCGGTCATCTGTACGCCGCGCAGCGGCTGGTAGGTGCCGTTGTAGACCACGTCCTGCTGGCTGGCGTGGAAGAACAGCGTCAGGTAGACGCCCGACAGCAGCAGGATGACGAAGCTGTAGAGGGCGATCTCGCCCAGCATGAACGACCAGTGGTCCGGAAAGACCTTGTCCATGCTGCGCTTGAGGAAGTTCGCCGAGCCGAAGTGGTCGTCGACGTACTTCAGCGTGCCGCGGGTCGCCTTCTCGGCAGGGCCCGGGTTCTCCGGACGCGTCGGCGTCTCGACGGCCGGCTCGGCCTTTCTCGCGCTCATCTGCGCTCCCAGAAGCTCGGCCCGACGGCTTGCGAGTAGTTGCCCTCGGCGATGAAGTAGCCCTCGCTGTCAACGGTGATCTTCAGCTGCGGCAGCGGGCGGGCGGCCGGCCCGAAGATCACCTTCGCGTCACGCGACATGTCGAACGTCGACTGGTGGCACGGGCAGAGCAGGTGGTGGGTCTGCTGCTCGTAGAGGCTGATCGGGCAGCCGGCGTGCGTGCAGATCTTCGAGTAGGCGACGTGCCCCTCGTAGCCCCACGCGGCCTCCTTGTCCGAGAGGATCTCGTGCGGCCCGAAGCGGATCAGCATCGTCGGCGCCAGAGCGAAGTCGTCGACGGTGGTGAAGCCCTCGGGCATCACCGTCTGGATGCCGCCGATCTCGAGGTCGCCGAGCTTGACCGGCAGCTTCGTGTCGAGGTCGACCAGGCGCTTGCCCTTGGCCCAGCCGGTGACCAGCAGGCTGTCGCCGGGCAGCGGCCCGAGGTCGCGCAGCATCACGACGAGCGGCAGCGGGAACAGCGCGAGCGCGCCGATCAGGGTACGGCGGAGGATCTTGAACCGGCCGAGGCCCAGGTCGTCGACGCCGGCCAGGAAGGTGTTCTCGGCCTCGATCTCCTCCGCCTCGGGGGAGAAGAAGTCGTGCCGTTCCTGAACCACCTTGTCGTGCGGGAGCAGCTTCTTGGCCCAGACGATGAAGCCGGCCCCGATCGCGAACAGCGCGAGAGCGAGCGACCCGCCGAGGGCGTAGTTGCTGTACTGGCCGAGCTGGTCGTGGATCGAAATCGCGAAGTAGGAGACCAGGAAGAAGATCAGCATCGCGATGCCGACGAAGAACAGCGCGGCTACCTGGATCTCCGCGAACTTCTGCTCCCGCGGGTCATCGGCGTGCTGCTCGGTGACCGCCTGGTCAGAGGTGCGCTCGCCGACGTTCGACGGGTTCTCCGCCGCCGGGCGCCGCCCTACTCGCTTGCGGGGCGGCATGCCGCTCTCACTCAAGCTTTGCTCCCGATCCACATGGTGATGATCACCAGCCCGCCGATCCCGACGAGCCAGGCAACCGCGGTCTCAGTGACCGGACCGACGCGGCCCAGCCCGGCGCCGCCGGGGTTCGGCTCGGTCTTGATGGTCCGGATGTAGTCGATGATCGCCAGCTTCTGCGCCGGGGTGATCTCCTGGTCGCCGAAGACCGGCATGTTCTCCGGACCGGTGATCATCGCCTCGTAGATCTGCTTCGGCGTCGCGTCCGACAGCGTCGGGGCGTACTTGCCGTAGGTGAGCTCGCCCCCGGAGCCGGCGAAGTTGTGGCACTGCGCGCAGTTGGTCCGGAACAGGGCTCCGCCGTACGCGACATCGGCGCTTTGGTAGTCGAGGTCGGTCGGCTCGGCCGGTCCGGCACCGAGGCTGGCGATGTAGGCGGCGATGTCCTGGATGTCGGCCTCGGTGAACCGGGGGTCGACCGGCTTGCGTGGCGCCTCCGGGCCGTGCTGCTGCAGCGGCATCCGGCCGGTGCCCATCTGGAAGTCCACGGCGGCGGCGCCGACGCCCACCAGGCTCGGCGCGCGCTCACCGCCCTCCGCGTTGAGGCCGTGGCAGGAGGCGCAGCCCTGCAGGAACAGCTGGCGGCCCTGCTGGATGGCCGGATCGTCGTTCGAGGCCGACGACGCGGCGGGGGCGAAGCCGGCGTACAGCGTGCCGACCGTGCCGAGCGAGGCGACGAGGATGCCTAGCGAAGCGATCCGGCGCTTGCGCGAGCGACGCGGCCGGGCGGCGGCGTCGGCCGGCTCGGCAGTCTCGGCTGGGGTCACGGGCTCCACTTTCGTCACTTGATCAGGTAGATGATCGTGAACAGGCCGATCCAGACGATGTCGACGAAGTGCCAGTAGTACGACACGACGATCGCCGCGGTCGCCTGAGCGTGATTGAACTTCCCGTACGTCGTGCGAAGCATGAGCAGCACGAACGCGATCAGCCCACCGAGGACGTGCAGCCCGTGGAAGCCGGTCGTCAAGTAGTAGACCGACCCGTATCCGCTGGTCGCGAGCGAGAAGTCGTTGTGCACGAAGTACTCGAAGGCCTGGCCGCCGATGAACACCGAGCCCATGAAGAACGTCACCATGAACCAGAAGCGCAGCTTCTCCACGTCGCCGCGCTCAGCGGCGAAGACGCCGAGCTGGCAGGTGACCGAGGAGAGCACCAGGATGATGGTGAACGGTGCCGCGGTCTTGAGGTCGAGGACGACGCCCTTGGCCGGCCAGTTGGGCTCGTTGACCGCCCGGATCGTGAAGTACATCGCGAACAGCGCCGCGAAGAACATCAGCTCCGAGGACAGCCAGACGATGACGCCGACGCTGAGCAGGTTCGGACGGTTGAGCGCGCCGTGTGGTCGCTGCTCGACCGCGCTTGCGGTGGCCACGCGGTGATTCTTGCAGGACGCGTCGGCGCTTCGTACAGGACCCCCTCCGGCGCGTCGCCGGGCAGGATCTGGCAGGCGCGGCACGGCGATACCCGGGCGAATCGGCTGGCGTCAGCGCTCTAGGATTCGGCTCATGGAGCATGCCCCTGCCGAGCCGCGCCGTCTCACCGTGCTCGTCTACGCGAGCAACCCGCAGACGACCGATCGGGTGATCCGGGCACTCGGCGAGCACCCCTCGCCGGAGATCACGATCGACGTCGTCGCGGTGGATACCGACCGGGCCGTGATGGCGAAGCTCGACGCGGGCGGGATCGACCTCGCGATCCTCGACGGCGAGGCTGCGCCGAGCGGCGGGATGGGTGTCGCCCGTCAGATCAAGGACGAGATCGACTCCCCGCCGCCGGTCGTGCTGCTGGTCGCCCGCCGGGACGACGCCTGGCTGGCGAGCTGGTCACGCGCCGAGGCGGTCATCCCGCACCCGGTCGACGCGATCACGCTCGCGACCGCTGTGAACTCGCTGATCGAGGGCCTTCCGGACCTCGCTCCCGCTCACTGAGCAGCCGGCCCTACCTCATGGCCGAGGCTGCGACCTGGCCGAACCTGCTCTCGAGGCTGCTGGCGGGGGAGTCGCTCAGCGCACAGGACACCTCCTGGGCGATGTCCGAGATCATGTCCGGCGCTGCGACGTCGGCGCAGATCGCGGCCTTCGCCGTCGCGCTGCGGGCCAAGCACGAGACCGCCGCGGAGATCGGCGGCCTGGTCTCCGGGATGCTCGACCACGCCGAGCAGCTGCCGGTCCCCGGTCGCGTGGTCGACACCTGCGGCACCGGCGGGGACCGGGCCGCGACGGTCAACATCTCCACGCTGTCGGCACTGGTGGTACGTGGGGCAGGCGTGACGGTCGTGAAGCACGGCAACCGCGCCGCCTCGTCGGCATGCGGCTCCGCCGACCTGCTCGAGGAGCTCGGGGTGGTGATCGACCTGCCCCCTGCGGGCGTCGCGGCTTGCGTGGCCGAGGCCGGGATCGGGTTCTGCTTCGCGCGGGTGTTCCACCCGGCACTGCGCTTCGCCGGTGAGGCCAGGGCCGAGATCGGCGTACCGACGTTCTTCAACATCCTCGGCCCGCTGGCCAACCCGGCCCGGCCGGCGGCGCAGGCGGTCGGGGTCGCCCACGAGCCGCTCGCGGTCGTGATGGCCGGCGTCCTCGCCGAGCGGGGCGCCGATGCGCTGGTGTTCCGGGGCAGCGACGGGCTCGACGAGCTGTCGGTGAGCGCGCCATCGCGGGTGTGGGTGGTGTCGGGCGGCCGGATTCGCGAGGACTCCCTCGACCCGGCCGACCTGGGGATCGCCGCAGCGGCGCCCGGTGCGTTGCGCGGCGGGGGCGCATCGCTCAACGCCGCGATCAGCCGCCGCTTCCTCGACGGGGAGAAGGGTGCGGTGCGCGACGCCGTCCTGCTCAATGCCGCCGCGGGGCTCGTGGCATTCGACGGACCCACTGCCGCGCCGGTGACCGATCAGATTCGCGCGGCACTGCCCCGCGCGACGGAAGCGCTCGACTCCGGGGCCGCCTCAGCCGCCCTGGACTCGTGGGTCGCCACCAGCAAATCCGCGGCCACCCAGTAGGCCCCGCCGGCCGAGCGATGCTCGTTACTCGCCGATGGCGAAGGCGGCTTCGAGGTCGTGCTGGGAGTACGCCCGGAACGCCACGTGGGTCTCTGTCGCAAGCACGCCGTCGACCTTGTTGAGCTGGTCGGCGACCACCGCCGCGATCTGCTCGTGTGAGCGCACCCGGACCAGGGCGATCAGGTCGATCTCGCCGGTGACCGAATAGACCTCGCTGACGCCCTGGATCGCCGCGATCGCCTCGGCGACCTCGCTGATCCGGTCGACCGCAGCAGAGATGAAGACGATCGCAGTGATCACGTCCACCACCCATCCGGTGCCCGCTCGCGGCGTCAGCCTGGTCGAGCCTGTCGAGTCGACCTTAGGTCAGACCGCGGAGCGCGCGGGTCGATGCACCGGGCGCAGACCCCGGCGGTCGTCGAGCGGGCGGGCGGCCTCCCGTCCTTCGTCAGCAGCCTCCAGCCAGTGGCGAAAGCGGCCAGCGCCGTCGACCGGTGAGCACCATTGGCCATCGAGGGCAACCAGCCGGGCACCGGGTCCGTCGAGCCAGTTCAGGATCTGGCCGATCTCCTCCGCGCCTGCCGCGCCCAGCGGGCCCGGCTTGGGCGTGACCGTCTCGGCCGTCGCCACGAGCGCCTGCAGGTACGGCGCGGGCGCCGCGCCGTGCGGCACCGTCGATGCGCCCGCCAGCCGCCCGTACCGCACGACGGCCAGGTCCCAGCCGCCGCCGAAGGCGGGTCGCGCCGCCACCATCTGCGGGCACGAGGCCAGTGCCGAGAGCCGCTGCAGGCGGTCGAGTGCCCGGACGAAGCTGCCCGCGCGGTCGCGGTGTGCCGCTGCCTCCTCGAAGCGTTGCTGCGCCGACAGCGAGGCCATCCGTCGTTGTGCCGCGGCGAGAACCGGTTGCGGATCTGCGGTGAGGGCGCGCCGCGCGAGCGCGGCGACCTCGGCGTAGGCCTCGCGGGTCTGCGAGCCGTCGCAGGGCGCTCCGCAGCGGCCCATGCCGGCGAGAACGCATGCCGGGGTCGGCCGAGACGGGGTGATGCGCTGGCTGCACTGGCGCAACGGGATCGCCTCGTGCAGCGCCGCCATCGCGGCCTGCGCCGCGCGGGCGGACCCGAACGGCCCGAGGTAGGTCGCGCCGTCCTCGCCGACCCGCTTCACCAGCGACAGCCGGGGAAACGGCTCGACGGTCAGCTTCAGCCACGACCCGCGCTCGGGGAAGCGGGAGCGCCGGTTGTACCGGGGCTTGTGCTCCGCGATCAGCCGCAGTTCGCGCACCTCTGCCTCGAGCGGGTGCGCGCACGCCACCGCGTCGACCGACTCCGCAATGCCGACCATCTCGGCCATCCGGGTCCGCGGCTCGGAGGCGACGAAATACTGCCGGACCCGCTGTCGCAGGTGCCGGCTGCGGCCGATGTAGAGCGGGCGGCCCCGCGAGTCGCGGAAGATGTAGACGCCCGGGCCGTCCGGCAGCCCCTCGGCCAGGTGGCGCTTGCGCCGCTGCGCGGCGGTGGCCAGGCCGGAGAACGAGACCAGCTCCTCGTGGGTGCGCACTCCGAGGTTGCCGACCCGCTCGAGGAGGCCGTGCAGCACCTCGGTCGTCGCCCTGGCATCGGCCAGCGCCCGGTGGCAAGGCGTCGTCGTGGTAGCGAAGAGCCGGGACAGCGTCGCGAGCTTGCAGTCGGGCGACTCGTCGCGGGTGAGCACCCGTCGCGCGAGCCGCGCGGTGTCGATCGAGGAGAATCCCGGCCAGGCAAGCCCGAGCGAGTCGGCCCCCGCCCGCAGGAAGCCGATGTCGAACGGGGCGTTGTGGGCGACCAGCACGCTGCCGCGTGCCCACTCCAGGAACATCGGGAGTACGGCGGGCAGCCGCGGGGCGGTCGCCACCATCGAGTCGGTGATGCCGGTGAGCACGGCGATGAACGGCGGCACCGCCATGCCCGGGTTGACCAGGCTCTGGAACTCCCCGAGCAGCTCGCCACCGCGCACCTTCACCGCGCCGATCTCGGTGATCGCCGAGCTTGCGGGGGATCCTCCGGTCGTCTCGAGATCCACCACGACGAAGGTGACCTCCGACAGCGGCGTGCCCAGCTCGTCGAAGGTGCCCTGCTGGCCCTCAGCCGGCCGCCGGGCCGGCGGCCGGGCTGGCGGCGAGGTCGGCATGGCGGTGACGGTAGGACCGGGCGCCGACAACGCCGGCTCGGCACGCCGGGTGAGGCGATATCAGGTGATATCGCCTGTTTTATCCGGTTCAGAAGCTGTCGGAGGGCCTCGTTACGGTCTGCGGCATGATCATCGACTGCGACAGCTGCCAGATGCGCAACGTGGCCTGCGACGACTGCGTGGTGACCGTCCTGCTGGCGGCACCGCCGGTCGGCGAGCTCGCCCCCGACGAGGCGGGAGCGCTCGCGGCGCTCGCGGAAGGCGGGCTGATCCCGCCGCTGCGGATGCGACGCGGCGCGCCAGGTGGCGGCTGGGCCGCCTCGGGTGCGTGAGCGCCGGGTGCGTGAGCGCCGGGTGCCTGAGCGCTGGGGGCGTGAGAAGTTCTGCTGGGCCTTTCGGGACCTGCCACAACTGGTTTGACCGGTTTGTCGGGTTTACGTCGTTCCCTCGATACTGCTGTGACAGATGTTAAAGAAGTGAATCCGCGTGAAAGAAAAACCGGCAGTTTGTTGTGCCCCGGTGCTGGCGAGCCGCCAGAGGGAGCGCTAACCTGACCGCGGCCGCTGTGGGAACCCTCGTCAGCCGGGCGAAGGCGCAACGGTCACCGCCGAGTCATCGACTCGTCGCCGAATCGGGCAACCGGTCCGGCGGGGGTCAGAGCCGGGGACCCAGTCCCTATTGGGGTGAATCGGCGCACGCCACACACCGTGTGGTGCGCGCCGTAGGGCGAACTTCCCTCCCGAACCCGTCAGCTCACCCGGTAGGCGGTCAGTGGAAGAATAGGAGAGCCGCCGGGCGTGGCGACTACTTCACTGTTTAAGCGTGTACCCACATTTGGCATCACAATCGCGGTGCTCGCCGCGATTTTCGTCCCGACCGGCATCGGTCAGGCAGCCCCGTCGTCGAACCTGACTCTGGCGCAGGCCAAGGCACAGCTGGCCGTGCTCAACGCGCGTGCGGAGCGGATCTCGGAGTCCTACGACGCGGCCAACAGCAAGCTCGCGGCCCTGCAGCACAAGGCGGCGCTGACCGAGAAGGAGCTCGTCGCCGACCAGGCGAAGCTCAACAAGACCGAGCAGAAGCTCGCGGCCTCCGCCGCCGCGGCCTACCGCAGCGGCGGCCTCGACGCCACGATGTCGCTCGTCACCTCCGGCAGCCCGCAGACCTTCCTCGACCAGACCTCGACGCTGCAGGAGGTCTCGCACTTCCAGGCCAGCCAGCTCGCGGCAGCCGACCTCGCGCAGCGGACCATGTCGGCCGCGCAGGTGCTCCACAACGCGGAGGTCGCGGAGCAGAAGGCGACGCTGTCCTCGATCTCCAAGCAGCGCAACGCGATCACCAGCCTGGTCGACCAGGAGCATGCGGTCGTCAGCCGGCTCTCCGCCGCCGCGCAGGCCCAGTACGCCGCCGAGCAGCACGCGGTGGTCCAGCACGCCACGGCGATGCGGGGCAGCTACAACGGTCCGGCCACCGGCCAGGCGGCCGCGGCCGTCGAGTTCGCGTATGCCCAGCTCGGCAAGCCCTACGTCTACGGCGGCTCGGGCCCGGACTCCTTCGACTGCTCTGGTCTGACCATGGCGTCGTGGGCGGCGGCGGGGGTGTCGATCCCCCGGACCGCGGCGGAGCAGCAGGCCGCGCTTCCTGCGGTCTCGCTCGACGCCCTCGAGCCAGGCGACCTGGTCTTCTACGGCGACCCGGCGTACCACACGGCGATCTACATCGGCGGTGGCCGGATCATCCAGGCGCCGCACACCGGCACCGTGGTGCAGATCTCGTCGCTGGCCTACATGCCGCCGACCTCTGCCGGCAGGCCGTAGCAACCTCACGGGTTGCCCATCAAGATCGCGGGCAAACGTGACGTTAACTGTGGCAGGCGTGGCATCCGCCGCGAACTGTTACGGCTGGGGCATTCTGGTCCCGAGCAGGAGGGTCCAGCGTGGTGCGCCAGCTTGAGGTTCTGTCGGTCAGCGACGACGGCAACCACGTGCTGCTCGCCAGCTCCGAGGACGCGACCCGCGCCACCCACCAGGTCCGGATCACCAGCCGCCTGGTGGCTGCGATCAACGGGGAGCTCGACGACGAGGACGAGCACCGCGAGAGCGAGCTCTCGCCCAAGGAGATCCAGGCACGGCTGCGTGCCGGCGACACCGTCGAGCAGGTAGCCCGAGCCGCCCGGATCCCGGTCGCCCGGATCATGATCTACGCCACCCCCGTGATCTCGGAGCGAGAGCGGATCATCGACCAGGCGCGCGCGGCGAAGATGCGCCGACCCCGCGGTCCGGAGTCCACCAGCACGCTCGGCGCCGCGGTCACGCAGCGCCTCACTGAGGTCGCAGGTCTGCAGCCGGAGACCGTCGAGTGGACCGCCCGGCGTCGCGAGGACGCCTCCTGGCTGATCACCCTGTCGTTCACCGCCCGCGGCGGCACCCGCAACGCGCAGTGGATCTGGCGGCCCAACGGCCGTGACCTGACCGCCCACAACGCGCTGGGCAGCCGGATGGGCTCGCTCGAGAGCCTGACTCCGGCGCGTAAGCGGTCCGCCGCGGCCACGGCCCGCGGTACGACGGCAAAGGCGCCCGCGAAGCGAGCCTCGGCCACCACCCGTAAGACCGCGGCGAAGCGCGTCGCGCGCAAGCCCCGTCCCGAGCCGCGTGAGGCACCGATGCGCGAGCAGGTGAGGACGGCCGACGGTCGCATCGTGGTGCCGAGCTGGGACGACGTGCTGCTCGGCGTCACGGCTCCCACCGGCTCTCGGGGCCGCCGCCGGTCGTGACCGGCCCGCTCCACCGGCCGGCGTTGCCCGGCCCCCGCCGTCGCCGCGCGCTCCTGGTCGGTGGCGTCGTGCTCGCAGTCGCGGTGGCGGTCGCCGGAACCCTCGTCTTCGTCGCGGGACGCGCGACCCGGGACGTCAGCCCTCCCGACACCGCTGCACCGGCACTCGCCCGGTATGGCCCGCTCGAAGCGCTGCTCACCCGTCGTGGGGACGCCGTCGTCGACCACGACCGCAAGGCATTCATGGCGACCGTGGATCCGCGCGCGTCGCGGTTCCGCCGCGCCCAGTCGCGGATGTTCGCAGACCTCTCCCGGGTGCGCTTCGCGAGCTGGGACTACGCGATGTCCGTTGCCGGCCGCCGTCCACCAGCCGACGCGTCTCGCTACGACGGCGACGTGTGGGCGCCGCGCGACCTCACCCTCGGCTACCGGCTGGCGGGCTTCGACGCCCGCCCGACAAACCTGCGGCAGTACCCGACCTTCGTCCAGCGGCAGGGCCACTGGTACCTCGCCTCGCTGTCCGACTACGCATCACGCGGGTTGGTCTCTGCGAGCGACCTGTGGGACTACGGGCCGGTCAGCGTCGTACGGCGCTCCGACGTCCTGGTGCTCGGACCGCCGTCCCAGCACGCGACGATGGTCGGCGTGGCGGCAGACGTGCAGACCGCGGTGCCGCAGGTCACGTCGGTGTGGGGGAGCGACTGGCCGCAGCGCGCCGTCGTCCTGCTGCCGCGCACCATGCGCGAGATGGCGCTCATCGACCAGGACCACGAGGACCTTCGCGACATCGCGGCGCTGACGAGCGCGGAGATCGACGACACGGCGGGCAACCCGGCGCCGGTCGGCGACCGCATCACCGTCAACCCGCGGAACTGGCCGAAGCTCAGCCCGCTCGGTCAGCAGGTCGTGCTGCGCCACGAGCTCACCCACGTCGCGTCCGAGTCGGTGACCGGGTCCCGGATGCCTACCTGGCTGGTCGAGGGCCTCGCGGAGTACGTCGGTTTCAAGTTCGCCGACGTCGCCGTGCCCGCCGCCGCGTCCGAGCTGCAGCGCGCGGTCCGCAACGGCTACCTGCCGTCGCGGCTGCCGCCCGATGCCGGCTTTCGCGGCTCGGCGAAGCAGCTGGCGGTCAACTACGAGGCGGCGTGGCTGGCCTGCCGCATGATCGCCGAGCGGTTCGGCCAGACCAAGCTGGTCAGGTTCTACCGCGCCGTCGGCACCTCGACGATGCGACCGCGGGCCGCCGTCCGTGAGGCACTGGCGGGCGTCTTGCACCTGCGGCTGGCGCGGCTGATCGCGTTGTGGCGCGCGTCGATGCGGCTGGAGCTGGCATGAGCTTGCACGGCGCTGGGCGCCGATTGTTGTTGGTTACCAACGATTTTCCGCCGCGCCCGGGCGGAATCCAGTCCTTCCTGTACGGCATCGTCTCGAGGCTGAACCCCGACGAGGTCGTCGTCTTCACCTCGCGCTGGCGCGGGTGGGAGGAGTGGGATGCCCAGCAGCAGTTCACGGTGATCCGGCACGACACCGAGATGATGCTGCCCAACCCGGTGGTACGCCGGCGCGCGGTCGAGGTCTTCCACGAGCACGGTTGCACCGACGTGTGGTTCGGCGCGGCCGCGCCGCTCGGCCTGCTAGCCCCGTCGCTGCGCGAGGCCGGTGCCCGACGGGTGGTGGCTACGACTCACGGCCACGAGATCGGCTGGGCGCGGGTGCCTGGCACTCGCCAGCTGCTGCGGCGGATCGCCGGGGACGTCGACGTACTGACCTATCTCGGCGAGTACACCAGGGTCCGGCTGGCGGCGGCGATCGGGCCCGACGCCGAAAAGCTGCGACGGCTCGCCCCGGGCGTCGACGTGGAGCTGTTCAACCCGGACGCAGACGGCACCGCACTGCGTGCCGCCCTGGGATGGTCGCAGCGTCCGGTGGTCGTGTGCGTCTCGCGGCTCATGCCGCGCAAGGGCCAGGACATGCTGGTTCGCGCGTTGCCCGAGATCCGACGCAAGGCCGGGGACGTCGGACTGCTGCTGGTCGGGGGCGGGCCCGCGCGGTCGCGAGTCGAGTTGCTGGCGCGGCAGTACGGCGTCGTCGACGACGTGCACATCACCGGCTCGGTGACCTTCGAACAGCTGCCGGCCTGGTATCGCGCCGGGGATGTCTTCGCGATGCCGTGCCGCGAGCGGCTGGGCGGCCTCGACGTCGAAGGCCTCGGCATGGTCTTCCTGGAAGCGGCGGCGTGCGGCCTGCCGGTGGTCGCGGGCCGAAGCGGCGGCTCGACCGACGCGTTGGTCGACGGCGAGACCGGGCTCCTCGTCGACGGCAACGACCCGGGCGAGGTGGCGGAGGCAACCGCCGCCCTGCTCACCGATCCGTCCCGTGCCGCAGCGATGGCCGCGCGCGGGCGCGAGTGGGTCACCGAGCAGTGGACCTGGCCCGGCGTCGTCGAGACGTTCGAGACGCTGGCGAGCTGCTAGCGGGCGGGGGAGCCGCTGTAGAGCTTGTCGATGTCTGCGGCGTAGGTCTTGGCGACCTCGTTGCGCTTGACCTTCAGCGACGGTGTCAGATGGCCGGACTCGACGGTCCAGTCCTCGCCGAGGATCCGGAACGCCTTGATGGCCTCCGCCTTGGAGACGGCCTTGTTGGCCTCGTCGATCGCGGACTGGATCTCCGCGCGCAGGTCGGCGTCCTCGGCGAGGTCGGCGACCGTCGCGGACTCGGGCTTGCCGTGTGCTGCCTTCCAGGCCGGAAGCGCCTCCTCGTCGATCGTCACCAGTACGGCGATGAAGGGCTTCTGGTCGCCGACGACCATGCACTGGCTGACCAGCGCATGCGCCCGGAGCCGGTCTTCGAGCACCGCCGGCGCGACGTTCTTGCCGCCCGCGGTGACGATCAGTTCCTTCTTGCGCCCGGTGATGGTGAGGTAGCCGTCCTGGTCGAGCTGGCCTATGTCGCCGGTGTGGAACCAGCCCTCGCGCTCGAGCGTCTCGCCGGTGGCATCCGGGTTGTTGTAGTAGCCGCCGAAGACGTTGCCGCCTTTGAGGAGGATCTCCCCGTCCTCGGCGATCCGGACGGTGCACCCGGCGATCGGGCGCCCGACCGTTCCCACCTTCATCGCGCCGGGACGGTTGACGGTCGCCCCTGCTGTGGTCTCGGTGAGGCCGTAGCCCTCGTAGATCGGTACGCCGGCGCCGCGGAAGAAGTGGCCGAGCCGGGCCCCCAGTGGTGCCCCGCCCGAGATCGCACCGATCACCCGCCCGCCGAGTGCCGCCTTGAGCTTGCTGTAGACCAGCTTGTCGAAGACGGTGTGCGGCACGGTCCAGATGGCTCGCTCGATCGGGTTGCTGTCCAGCGACCGGCTGTAGTTGATGGCGATGGTCTCGGCGAGGTCGAAGATCGGTCCCTTGCCGCTGGCGTGCGCGCCTTGCTTCGCGGTGTTGTAGACCTTCTCGAACACTCGCGGCACCGACAGGATGAACGTCGGCTTGAAGACCGCGAAGTCGGCCATCAGGTTCTTGATGTCTGCGGAGTGACCCATCCGGACCCGGTTCTGCACGCAGCCGACCTGGATGATGCGAGCGAACACGTGCGCCAGCGGCAGGAACAGCAATGTCGACTGGTCGTCCCCGAACATCTCGGTCAGACCCTCGGTCGTCGACGTCGCGTCGAACAGGAAGTTGCCGTGGGTGAGCTCGCAGCCCTTCGGCCGGCCGGTGGTGCCGGACGTGTAGATGATCGTCGCCAGGCTGTCCGCGCGCAGCGTCCGTCGCCGCTGCTCGATGTCGTCCTCCGACACCCCGCTGCCCGCCCTGGCGAGCTCGTCGACCGCACCGCCGTCGATGCGCCAGACGTTGCCCACGCCGGTGAGCCGCCCGGCGACCTCGTCGTAGGTCTTCTGGTGGCTGTCGCTTTCGAGGAACACCGCGACGGCACCGGAGTCGGAGACGATCCACTCGACCTGCTCGGCTGAGGACGTCTCGTAGATCGGCACGGTCACCGCGCCCGCGGTCCAGATCGCGTAGTCGAGCAGCGTCCACTCATAGCGGGTGCTCGACATGATGCAGACCCGCTCGCCCGGCTTGACCCCGGCGGCGATGAGACCCGCTGCCGCCTGCTTGACCTCGTCCGCGAACTGCTTCGCGGTCACTGGCTGCCAGCTGCTGTCGACCTTGCGGTCGAAGACCACCCGGTCGGCGTACTCCGCCGCGTTGGCGACCACCGCGTCGGTGAGGTTCGCGTCATCCGGGATGGTGAAGTCGGCTGGCACGCTGTAGTCGGGCACGTCCGCTCCTCGGTTACCGCTCGATCCCCCTGAGACCAGCGCGTTCAGTCGCGCTGTGGGGCCAGCAAAGCGTACGGCGGAAGCCGGCCGTTCCCGCGCGCCGCCGTGAGTACCTGCTCACCGCTAGGCCATTCAGTCCAATGCAGAGGGTGCCGAGAACCTCTAGGTGAGCGAGATCCATTGCCCACAGTGCGGCACGGCACTGCCCCTCGGATCTCAATGGTGCACGTCCTGCTTCTACGTCCTGATCGGCGCAGTCGCACCGCCCCCGCCACCGCCGCCGCTGGTGCAGCAGCCACCGGCGTTCACTGCGGCGCCGATCATCCCGCCAGCGGCACCCGCGCCGCCGGCTGCCCCGCCGCCGGCTGCCCCGCCGCCGGCTGCCCCGCCGCCCGCGCCGCAGGTTTACCTGCCGCCGCCCCCACCACCCTCGCCGGCGCCGCAGGCGTACCTGCCCCCGCCGCCTCCGCCGCAGCCCGAGCCGCCCGCCCCGCCGCAGCGCGCCGTCCCGGACCTCGGGTACGTCGTCGCCCGCAGGCGGGAGGCCCCTCCGGCTCCGCCGGCACCGCCCGAACCCCCGCCGCAGGCCGCGCTGCAGAGCCCGCTGCAGACCCCGCTGCCGCCGCCGGCGTCGTCCTTCGTCCCCAGTGCGCAGCCGGCATCGCCGGGTCCGGTGCTCGACGCCGCGCCGCAGCCCGCCGGTGCCGCGGCGCCCCAGGCCGGCACGGTCGCGACCGAACGCCGCGAGCCGACCTGGCCCTGCCCGGGTTGCGGCGCCGCCGTACCGATGGCGATGGACTTCTGCGGCGTGTGCGGGGTCGGCTTCCTGGCCGGCGCGAGCGACGGCAGCAAGGTGAGCGTGCCGCTGCTCGGCGACGTCTCGAAGATCAGCTCCGGGCAGAAGCTCGCGCTCGGCGTCGGGGTCGGCGTCGTGCTGATGATCGTGATCATCCTGTTGGCGACCATCGGCGGGAAGCTCCTCTAGGGGCTTGTCGACGCCCCGATCTCAATAGGCTCGGAGACGTGCAGGTCAACGTGGTCTCCGACGTCCACGGCCGCGCGGATGCGCTGGCGCGTGCCGGTGCCGGCGCGGATGCGCTGATCTGCCTCGGCGACCTGATCCTGTTCATCGACTACGACGACGCGGCGGGCGGCATCTTCGGCGAGCTGTTCGGTCCGGTCAATGCCACCAAGCTGGTCGAGCTGCGCAGCGAGCGTCGCTTCGAGGAGGCCCGGGAGTTCTCTCGCGGGCTGTGGGCCGAGATAGGCGATCGGCAGGCCGTCATCGAGGGCGCGGTCCGCCGCCAGTACGACGAGCTGTTCCGCGCGATGCCGACCCCGGCGTACGTCACTTACGGCAACGTCGACATCCCGGCGCTGTGGGGCGACTACCTCCGCGACGGCGTCACCATCCTCGACGGCCAGACCGTCGAGCTCGGCGGCCGGTCGTTCGGCTTCGTCGGCGGCGGCTTGCAGACGCCAATGCACACGCCGTACGAGATCAGCGACGAGGACTACGCGGCGAAGGTCGCGGCAGTCGGCGCGGTCGATGTGCTGTGCTGCCACATCCCGCCCGACGTGCCCGAGCTGCTCTACGACGTGCGGGCGCGACGGATGGAGCGCGGCAGCAGCGCGGTGCTCGACGCGATCCGGGACACCCAGCCCGATGTGGCGCTGTTCGGACACGTGCACCAGCCGCTGGCCCGGCGTACTCGCATCGGCCGGACCGAGTGCATCAACGTCGGGCACTTCCGCGGCACGGGTAGGCCCTTCTCGCTGGTCTGGTGATCTGCCGCGCGTCCACTAGGTTGATGGCACTCGCGCGTCGTCCGAGGAGGTAGCTGTGGCTGACGAGGCCAGCTCGAGCATCACGATCGCTGCGTCACCGAACGAGATCATGGCGGTGATCGCCGATGTCGCTGCCTACCCGCAGTGGTCGACCGGCATCAAGTCCGCCACCGTCGACGAGAGCACCGGTGCGGGCCGGCCGTCGAAGGCCACCTTCGTGCTCGACGCGGGCGTGATCAAGGACACCTACACCCTCGCCTACACGTGGAGCGGCGACGAGCGGGTGGAGTGGAGCCTTGCCGGCGGGGGGACGATGCTCAAGTCGCAGACCGGCTCCTACACGCTTCAGGCCAAGGGAAGCGAGACCGAGGTGGTGTACCGCCTCGCGGTCGACCTCAAGGTGCCGATGCTCGGGATGTTCAAGCGCAAGGCGGAGAAGGTCATCATCGACACCGCGCTCAAGGGCTTGAAGAAGCGCGTCGAGCAGGGCTGAGCCGCCGCCACGTAGCCTTTGCCAGTGCGCGTCCTGCTGTTCACCGGCAAAGGTGGCGTCGGCAAGACGACCACCTCTGCGGCGACTGCGGCCCATGCTGCGCGCCGGGGCCACAAGACACTCGTCCTGTCTACGGACCCGGCTCACTCGCTCGACGACGCCTTCGGGGTGACGCTCGCCGACACCCCGACCGAGATCGACGCAGGCCTCTACGGCCAGCAGGTGGACGCTCAGCGGGCGTTCGAGTCGAGCTGGCGCTCGGTGCAGGACTACCTGCGGGAGGTCCTCGTTCAGGGCGGGATCGCTCCGCTGGAAGCCGAGGAGCTGACCGTGCTTCCCGGTGCCGAAGAAGTCCTTGCGCTGCTCGAGCTGCGCAACCAGGTCGCGGGCGGGCGGTGGGACGTCGTCGTCGTCGACTGCGCGCCGACCGGCGAGACGTTGCGGCTGCTGGCGCTGCCCGAGGCGATGCAGTGGTGGATGCAACGGGTCTATCCGACCGACCGCCGGGTCCTGCGCAACGTCCGGCCGGTGCTGAGCCATCTCGCCGGGTTGCCGCTGCCCCCCGACTCGGTCTTCGCCGCCGCCCAGCGGCTGTGCGACGAGCTCGCGGAGGTACGCGCGCTCGTTGCCGACCCGTCGAAGGCATCGGTGCGCCTGGTGCTGACGCCGGAGGCCATGGTCGTCGCGGAGGCTCGGCGGACGCTTACCGCCTTGTCGCTGTTCGGCTACCGAGTCGATGGCGTGGTCGCCAACCGGGTCTTTCCCGGCGGTCCTGCCGACGGCTGGCGTGATGGCTGGGTGCACCGGCAGCGCGAGCACTTGGCCGACGTCGCGGCGTCCTTTCCCGGCGTGTCGCTGTGGACGTCGGAGTACGCCGCAGCCGAGCCCATCGGGCTGGATGCCCTGATCGCCTTCGCCGACGCGATGTACGCCGCGGGCGCGGATCCACTCGACAGTGTCGAGGTCGCCGACCCCCTGGCCGTGGAGCAGATCAGCAGTGACGAGTACGTCATGGCGCTGTCCCTGCCGCACGCCGGTCGCGATGAGGTGGAGCTGGTGCGCAAGGGCGACGACCTGGTGGTGACGGTCGGCGGCTACCGGCGGGTGCTTGCCTTGCCGAGCGTGCTGCGGCGGTGCGTGGTCGAAGGCGCGGCGCTGCGCGAGGGCGTCTTGCGCGTGCGCTTCGCTGCCGACCCCGCGGTGTGGAGGTCGCTGTGACCGCGGCGCAGCCGGGGCCGCTCGCCGAGGAGGCGGCGCGGTTGGTCGAGGCGATCGGGGAGTGGGCTCGCGGAGCGGTCGGCGAGCCGCTGCAAGGAGTGGGCGAGGGCGCGGAGTGCCAGATCTGCCCGCTGTGCCAGCTGCTGGCCTTGGCGCGGCGTACCCAGCCCGAGACGTTCGGGTATCTGGTCGACGCCGCCACGTCGATGATGGCCGCGCTGCGTTCCGTCGTGGACCAGCACGGCCACCACGAGCGATCGGACGGCGGCGTGCAGAGGATCGACCTCGAGTGAGCGAACGACGATGACGCTCGCCGTTGGAATCGACATCGGGGGGACGAAGATCGCCGCCGGCGTCGTCGACGCATCGGGGACGATCCTTGCGCGGGTCCGTCGTGCGACGCCGAGCCAGGACCCCGCGATGGTCGAGGCGCTGGTCGCCGAGGCAGTGGCCGAGCTGCGGCAGGAGCACGAGGTCGTCTCGGTCGGCATCGGCGCCGCGGGATGGGTCGACGCCTCCCGGCACACGGTGCTGTTCGCGCCGAACCTGGCCTGGCGCAACACCCCGCTCTACGCGGACCTGTCGCGGCTGCTCGACCTGCCGGTCGTGGTCGAGAACGACGCCAACGCGGCTGCCTGGGGGGAGTACTGCTTCGGGGCCGGCGAGCACCATCCGGACACCGTGGTGCTGACGATCGGCACCGGCATCGGCTGTGGTCTGATCATCGACGGCAAGCTGCGCCGCGGGCAGTTCGGCATCGGGGGCGAGCCGGGGCACATGCGCGTGGTTCCCGACGGGCGGCCGTGCGGGTGCGGGAACCTCGGGTGTCTCGAGCAGTACTGCAGTGGCACCGCGCTGGTGCGGGCGGCTCGCGCGATGGCTGAGCAGCGACCTGCCGAGGCGGGGCGGCTCCTCGAGCTGGCCGCGGGCGACGCGGAGCTCATCAACGGGCCGGTGGTGACCCAGGCCGCGCACGAGGGCGATGCGGCAGCGATTGGCTGCTTCGAGGAGATCGGCCGGTGGCTCGGCCAGGGCATCGCCGACCTCGCCGCGATCCTCGACCCGGGCCGGTTCGTGATCGGAGGTGGCGTGGTGGACGCGGGGGAGCTGCTGCTGCGGCCGGCACGCGAGCACTACGCGGCCGTGCTGTCGGGACGCGGCCACCGCCCGCTTGCCGACATCGTGCCGGCACGGCTCGGGCCGGACGCGGGGATGATCGGCGCGGCAGACCTGGCGAGGACGGCATGAGCGAGCTGCGAGTCATGGCCCTGGACGCCGGCCTCGTCAGCCGCAACCCCGACGCGGCCTTCGCGGCCGTCACCGAGCACCGTCCCGACGTGGTCGCGATCACCGGCGCGCCGCGCTACCAGCGCTGGCGGTCCAAGCGCGCGAAGATCGCGCGACAGCTCGGCCTGGTCGTCGCCACCGCAGACCGGGTCGGCGGGATGTTCGTCGCCACGTCGTTGCGCGTTGACCCGCTCGAGGCGACGTTCCGCACCTCGTCGTCGTCGGCGGGTACCAGCCCGGCCGTCATCACCTTCTCGTTCGAGGTGCGCGGTGAGCGCTGGCGCCTGGTGGTTGCCGCGACCGGAGGAGCCGCCGACTTCGACGCCGGCGAGCTGCCGACGGTGGTTGTCGGCGGCGTCGGCGGCCCGGCGGCGATCACCGTCGACCGGAGCGTCACCGTCGTGTCGTGCGGCCCGATCGGCGTGCCGGGAGTCCCGGACGCGCGTCCCACCCTCGCCGTTCTGCAGCGCTAGTCGCGGCGGTATTCCGGGATGAGCTCGAGGGCAAGCTGCTCGAGGAACAACCCGATGTCGGTCACGATGCCGACCGCCTGCGCGCTGCCGCGATCGGCGAGCTTGGTCACCGTCGCGGGGTTGATGTCGACGGCGATCAGCGGCACGGATGCGGGCAGCAGGTTTCCGGTCGCGATCGAGTGCAGCATCGTCGCGACCATGATCGCGAAGCCGACACCTGGCAGCTGGGCCCGCATCGCCCGTTGCCCTTCGACCACGTCGGTGTAGACGTCGGGTAGGGGCCCGTCGTCGCGGACCGATCCGACCAGGACGTAGGGCTTGCCGGCCTGAACCATCGCGTGCATCACGCCGCGCTGCAGGATCCCGGCCTCGACTGCCTCCTTGATCGACCCGGCCGCGCGGATCGTGTTGATCGCCCGGATGTGGTGCTCGTGGCCGTGGGCGACTCCGGTCCCGACGGTGAGATCGACGCCGAGTGAGGTTCCGAACAGCGCGGACTCGATGTCGTGGGTGGCGAGCGCGTTGCCGCTGAACAGCACGTCGACCCAGCCATGGCGCACCAGCTCGACCATCGGTGTCGCCGCGCCGGTGTGGACGACCGCGGGCCCCGCGACCCACAGGATCCGGTTGCCGTCGTTCTTGACCTCGCGCATCCGGGCGGCGGTCTGCCGTACGACGAGGGCTTGCGGCTTCTCGCTGGACACGCTGGAGCTCATGAACTCGAACCCGCCCTCGAGGGCGTGGTGCTCGACGGCGCGATGCTCGCGTTGCGGAAGGACCACCTTGACCCCGGCAGCCCCGACGACGATCTGGTCGCCGGCCCGCACGTCGCTGACCGGGATCGTGCGCACTCGCCCGTTGGTCACGATCAGACCGCAGTCCATCTCGGGCTGCTCCACGGGCACCCACTGGCCGCCGAGCCGCACGACCGTCTCGAGGTTCGTGGTCGAGTAGAAGGCCTCGGGGAAGACGCCGTCGGCCGGCGCCGCGACCAGCTCGGCCTCGCCCGGCTCGACCAGGTTGACGCCATGGACCTGCAGCCGCATCAGGATGCGGGCGAGCTTGTCCTCGGTGTCCGCGCCGACGACGATCACCGCGTGCGACTCGTCCTCGTGCGCCTTGCCGAGGTCGATCCGCTCGACGGTGTAGTCGCCGCCGTAGTCGAGGACGTCGTCCAGGACCTTGGCGAGGACGCCCGAGTCCATCAGGTGGCCGGTTATCTCCACCGTCTCGTTGACCAGCATCTGATCACCACTCCCCACATTTGCGATGATCAACACCGAATGGGCGCTCGGTAGCTCGCTAGACGACGGCGCCGTCGTCCCAGCCGGAGTCGTCCGGCGGGCCGTCCTTCATGTACCAGATGAGCGCCGCGCCGCCGCCGAGGATGCCCAGGATCCCGAGCCAGCCGAACTCGCCGCCGTCGACGCCGGTGATCAGGATGAGCAGCCCGCCGATGATCGCGGCCAGCGAGCCGATGGTCACCGGCCGCAGCTTCGGGATGGGCGGCGGCTGCGGAGGCACGTAGTGCTCGTCGTCGTCGATCTCGTACGGCGAGGCGCCGACCGACAGCCGTGCGGCGTCGAAGGTCGCGGGCGGCGAACCCGCGGGGACGTCCTCGCGGTCCGGCCAGGTCACCGCATCACTGGGTGTCTGCAGCGAGGTCAGCAGCTGTTGCCAGGCCGCGTCGACGTCGAGGTCGCCGGTGCTGTGTGGCTGGCTGGTCGGCGCTTCGGGCCCGGAGGGCTCCGCCGCCGCTTCGGAGCGCTCCTGGGCGAACAGCTCCATCGCCCGCGCGGACTTCTGCGCATCGACGTAGACCCGGTCGGTGAGCTGGTCGGGCAGGCGCAGCTCGAGGTAACCGCCGCGCGAGGCCGGGGTGGGTGCGGCGTAGGCCGCGATCCCCTCGGAGCGAAGCGTGTCGAGCAGCGCGTCGGCGACGCGCGGATCGAGGTCGCCGGCCGCGACGTACCCCGCGCAACGCAGCCCGTTGTCGCGCGCGCCGGGCCGCGGGCCCGAGCTGCTCTCAGTCATCGCACATCTCAGTCATGGCAGATCTCGGTCACGGGACATCTCCGGCGTCACTGCGGGGCTGTGGCTGCGAACGAAAGACAGCGACTCGTCGATGATCCGGGGCAGGTCGTTGTCCAGCGTCGCGACGTGGTAGCTGTCCTCGAGCCAGATCTGGCGCTTGTCGGCGGAGGAGACGCCGGTCATCAGGCGCTCGGCATTGCCCGGCTCGACGACGTGGTCCTCGCGGCTGGTCATCACGAGCATCGGCGTGTTGACCTTGGCGAGATCGGCGTTGGTCGCCCGCCACAGCAAGGACAGCTGGTAGGCCGCCTGAAGGGGTGTCCTCGGGTACGCCGGCTCGACCACTCCGGGCTTCTTGATGTCGCTTCCGATGCCCTTGAGCGACGGGATGACGTGGCGCATGACCGGGAGCAGCTTGGCGTCCTTGCGCGTGGTGAACAGCGACGGGTTCACCAGCACGATCCCGGCGAGGTCGTGCCCGCGCTGCTCGGCCAGCCGAATCGTGAGGGTGGCGCCCATCGAGAGCCCCATCACGAACGTCGAAGTGCAACGGCCACGGACCTCGTCGACCGCCGAGTCGAGCGCTGCGTACCACTCCTGCCAGGTCGAGCGGTTCGCGTCCTGCCAGCGGGTGCCGTGCCCGGGAAGCCGCGGGATCCGCACGGTCAGCCCGGCCCCGGCCAGAGCCTCACCCCAGGGCCGCATGCTCCCGGGCATACCCGTGAAGCCGTGGCAGAGCACCGCGCCGACCGGGCCGCCGTCCGCGGCGTACGGGTCGGTATCGGTCGGTGAAAACCCCGCGCTCACGTATCGATCGTCGCATGACCGGCAGGTAACCCTCACGCTCGGTAAGATCGTCGTTTCGGTTTCGGGATTGCGGTAACCAAACCGGTCTGCCTAGGGTCGTATCCAGCGACTTGGTGGATTTCGGAGAACTCGAGAGGAGGTCTCGCGATGGTTTATTGGTTGCTCAAGCACGTCGTGCTCGGCCCCATCCTCAAGACGCTGTTCCGGCCGTGGGTCGTCGGCGCGGAGAACGTGCCGAGCAGCGGCGGCGCGATCCTGGCGAGCAACCATCTGTCGTTCTCGGACTCGTTCTTCCTGCCGCTGGAGGTCGAGCGGCGCGTGACGTTCCTGGCGAAAGGCGACTACTTCACCGGCAAGGGGATCAAAGGCAAGCTGACTGCCGCTTTCTTCAAGTCGATCAACCAGGTCCCGGTCGACCGCAGCGGCGGGCGCGCCAGCGAAGCCGCGCTGCGTAAGGGCGTCGAGATCCTCAAGGCCGGCGAGCTGCTCGGGATCTACCCCGAGGGGACTCGCTCGCCCGACGGTCGCCTCTACCGCGGCAAGACCGGCATCGCCCGCATGGCGCTCGAGGCCGGCGTACCGGTCATCCCGGTGGCGATGATCAACACCTTCGAGATCCAGCCGGCCGGCCAGCTCAGGCCGAAGATCATGCAGGTAGGCATCAAGATCGGCAAGCCGCTGGACTTCTCCCGCTATGCCGGGATGGAGGACGACCGGTTCGTGCTGCGGTCGATCACCGACGAGATCATGTACGAGCTCATGCAGCTCTCCGGCCAGGAGTACGTCGACATGTACGCCGCGAAGGCCAAGGAGGAGCTCGCCGAGGCGAAAGCCGCTGCGGGGCAAGCGCTCGTCGCCGAGCCGGAGTTCGCAAAGGCCTCCTAGCCGGTCGTTTCCGCCGTGAGTGTGCGGCGGGCGTTGCTGGTGGAGAGCTGCGTCGCGACGCCGCCGTGCGTTTCACCGTTTCGCGGTAGACCTTCTGACAGCGTTCTGCCAGCGGGCGTAGGCCGCGTCGTCGCGCTCGCCAGGCTCGAACCGCTTGTCGAGCCGCCAGGTGTCCTTCAGCTCGCTCTGCGACGACCAGACGCCGGTCGCGAGCCCGGCGAGGAACGCGGCGCCGAGCGCCGTCGTCTCGGCGACCTGCGGGCGCCGGACCGGGACCTGCAGCTCGGTCGCCTGCAGCTGGCACAGCAGGTCGTTGGCCGACGCTCCGCCGTCCACCGACAGCTCGGGGATGTCGATGCCCGCGTCCCGGGTCATCACGTCGACCACGTCGCGTACCTCGAACGCGATCGCCTCGAGCGTGGCGCGGACCAGGTGCGCGCGCGTGGTGCCGCGGGTGATGCCGGTGATCGTGCCGCGCGCGTCGGGATCCCAGTGCGGTGCGCCGAGGCCGGTCAGCGCCGGCACGAACACGATGCCGCCGGAGTCGGCGACAGTGCGGGCCACGGCCTCCGTCTCAGCGGCGGAGCTGATCAGCCCGAGACCGTCGCGCAGCCACTGCACCGCGGCGCCGGTCACGAAGATCGCGCCTTCCAGGGCGTAGACCAGCCCGTCGCCGACGTCCCACGCAACGGTGGTGAGCAGGCCGGCGTCAGAGGCAACCGGAGTGCTTCCGGTGTTGACGAGGATGAACGAACCGGTGCCGTAGGTGCACTTGCTCTGGCCGTCGTCGAAGCAGGCCTGCCCGAACAGCGCGGCTTGCTGGTCGCCTGCGATGCCCGCGATCGGCAGGTCGAGACCGAGGAAGGCCTGGGGATCGGTCCGGCCGAGGTCGCCACTGGATCGGCGTACCTCGGGGAGGGCTGCAATCGGTACGTCGAGGAGATCGCATAGCTCCTCGCTCCACCGCCCCGTACGCAGGTCGTAGAGCAGCGTGCGGCTGGCGTTGCTCGGGTCGGTGACGTGCTCGCGGCCAGCGGACAGCCGCGCGACCAGGTAGGAGTCGACGGTCCCGACGACCACGTCGCCGCCGGTCACGCCGGACCAGACCTTGTCGTGCTCGGCGAGCCAGGCGAGCTTGGTGCCGGTGAAGTACGGGTCGAGGCGCAGCCCGGTGAGCTCGCTGATGCGCGGCTCATGGCCGGCGGCGCGCAGCCGGTCGCAGACCGCAGTGGTACGGCGGTCCTGCCACACGATGGCGCGGCGGGGCGCCGCCAGCGACCTGCGGTCCCACAGCACCGCCGTCTCGCGCTGGTTGGTGATGCCGACGGCGGTGGGCGGCTCCGGTGCGGAGTCGAGGACGGCGCGGCAGGCGCGCAGTGTCGCCTGCCAGATCTCCTCCGGCTCGTGCTCGACCCAGCCGGGCTCCGGAAAGTGCTGGGGGAACTCGGAGTACCCCCGCGCGCTCACGCCGCCGTCCTCGGTGACGAGGAGCGCGGTGACCCCGGTAGTGCCGGCGTCGATCGCAAGGACGGCCACGTTCTGACCATAGGTGCTTGGTCGTAGGGTCGGCTGATGCGGATCGGTGTGCTGACCGGCGGCGGTGACTGTCCAGGGCTCAACGCGGTCATCAGGGCCGCGGTGCGCAAAGGCAGCCAGGTGTACGGGCACGAGTTCGTGGGGTTCCGGGACGGCTGGAAGGGTCCGCTCGAGGGCCTCACGATGCCGCTCGACGTCGCGGCCACCCGCGGCATCCTGCCGCGCGGCGGCACGATCCTCGGCTCCTCGCGCACCAACCCGCTCAAGGTCGATGGCGGCGTGGAGACCATCCGGCGCAACCTTCAGGAGGCGGCCGTCGATGCCCTGATCGCCATCGGGGGCGAGGACACGCTCGGCGTTGCGACTGCGCTGGCGGCCGAGGGGCTTCGCGTCGTCGGCGTACCGAAGACGATCGACAACGACCTCGGCGCCACCGACTACACCTTTGGCTTCGACACGGCGGTGCAGATCGCGGTCGACGCGATCGACCGCCTGCACACCACTGCCGAGTCGCACCACCGCGTGCTGATCGTCGAGGTCATGGGACGGCACGCCGGCTGGATCGCGCTGCACTCCGGCCTCGCCGGTGGCGCCAACGTGATCTTGATCCCGGAGCGGCCCTTCGACATCGACCAGGTGTGCGCCTACATCGAGCACCGCTTCGACTCGCACTACGCACCCATCGTTGTGGTCGCCGAGGGCGCGGTTCCGGCCGAGGGCACGATGGCCTTGCAGGACCAGGGCGTGGACGCCTTCGGCCATGTGCGGCTCGGCGGCATCGGCGCCGTGCTCGAGCAGGAGATCGCAGCGCGCACCGGCAAGGAGGCCCGCGCGACCGTGCTCGGCCACGTCCAGCGAGGCGGTACGCCGACGGCCTACGACCGGGTCCTCGCGACTCGTTTCGGCCTGCACGCCATCGATGCGGTGCACGACGGCGAGTCCGGCGTCATGGTGGCGCTGCGAGGGACCGACATCGTGCGGGTCCCCCTCAGCGAGGCAACCCGAGAGCTCAAGACGGTCTCGATCGAGCGCTACGCCGAGGTCGAGGTCTTCTTCGGCTGAGCCTCACAGCTCCTGGGTGAAGGTGGCGCGCACGGTGTGCGGGCCGTCCGTGACGGTGACGATGCGCTGGCCAGGCAGGATCGCGTTGGCCACCACGCTCGCGCTCCACGTGCCGTCGCTGTTGACTCGGGCGCTCGCCTGCGGCTTCGCCGCGTAGGACACGAACACCTTCGTCCCGGGAACCCACCCGGTCCCGGTCACGGTGAAGTCGGTGCCCGATGGGCCCGCGGTCGGCGACAGCGTGATTGCCGGGTGGTAGTCGACCTGCGTCGGCGGCGGGCTGAGGGTCGGCGGCGTCGGGGGAGCGACGGTGGTCAGCGTCGGGGTCGGGGTCGGCGTCGGGGTCTTTCTGTGATGCGGGGACGGCGACACCGAGAACTCGGGTACGACCGGGCTGAGGCTCGGGGCGGGGCTGTCGGCCAGCGGGCCAAGCGTGTTGTCGCCGGTCCGGCTCAGCGCCCCGACGCCGACTCCTAGGGCGACGGCGAGCAGCAGTGCCAGGACCGCGACGACCGGAGACACCAGCGGGCGCGGGTCGTGGTCGTCGTCCACGGCGCGCAGCACCGCGTCGTGGCTGGGCAAGGTGGCGATCGCACGATCTGCGATCCGCTCGAGCATGGCTTCCCGCGCGTCGTCGTCGATCGCGATGACCGGCAGGCCCGCGGCCAGCCGCCTGCCGCGGGCGAGGGTCTCGAGCATCTCCTCGCAGGCGCTGCAGTTCGACACGTGGCGGCGAAGCGGCGCCGCCCGAGGCGCGTCGAGGGTGCCGTCCGCCAGCCGGCTCAGCGACGTGACGTCGACCGTTGTACGTCCCGAGTGCCCGGCCAGGCTCGGGGAGGGCTTGACGTCGTACGCCGCGACCAGCGCAAGGCGGCCGGTCGCCGTGAGGGCGGCGGCGCTGTCCATCCCGCGGCGCAGCGCCACGCCGACCGCCTGCGGAGGGAGGTCGTAGGCGTCGCGCAGGATGACCGCGTTGCGGTCGGCCTCCGGCAGGTCGTCGAGCGCGGCGCGAACCCGCTGCTCGGTCTCGGTCCCGGCCAGCACGCTCGCCGCCTCGTCGTCCGACGCCGCGGCGGTGCTGCGGACGGCAGAGGTCATCTCGAAGGCGCGGGCGAACCACCACCCGGCGAGGTCGATCACGGTCTCGGGAGCGTTGATCACCGTGTCGAGCAGTGCCAGGGCGTGCGTCTCGAGGATGTCGACGGCCTCGAGAGGCGGGATGCCGCGGCGGCGCAGCAGGTCGTTGACCCGGTCGGCGTAGACCCGGATCGCGCTGATGAAGTCGTCTGCCGACACGAGAGCGACGAGGTCCCGCGGCACGCGGCTACCTTATGGCCGGGATCTGCAAGCGGCTTGGAGGCAACGCGTGGCCGATCTGGTCGACCTGCGAAGCGACACCGTCACGCGGCCGAGCCGGCCGATGCGCGAGGCGATGGCGAGCGCCGAGGTCGGCGACGACGTCTACGGCGAGGACCCGTCGGTCAACGCCCTCGAGGCAGAGGTCGCGGAGATGTTCGGGCACGGCGCGGCGGTGTTCGTGCCGAGCGGCACGATGGGCAACCTGATCTCGCTGAGGCTGCTGTGCGGCATGGGCGAGGAGCTGATCTGCGACGCCGACTCGCACATCGTGAGCTACGAGGCCGGTGCCGCGGCCGCGCTGGGCGGGATCCAGACCCGTACGCCGATCGTCGCGCGGGGGCTGCTGACCCGCGCGGTCGTCGAGCCGCAGGTGCGATCGCCGGGCTACCACGCGGTCCCGACCACCGCGCTGTCGGTCGAGCAGACGCACAACCGGGGCGGGGGAGCCGTCTACCCGCTCGAGGCGTTGCGCGAGCTGCGCGGCCTGGCGGAGGCACACAATCTCGGCTTCCACTGCGACGGCGCCCGGATCTGGAACGCGCACGTTGCCTGCGGGGTGGCGCTGGCCGAGTACGGCGGCTTGTTCGACACCATGTCGGTCTCGCTCAGCAAGGGGCTGGGCGCGCCGGTGGGCTCGGTGGTGTTGATGCGCGACGCCGGCCTTGCCGAGCGTGCCCGCGAGCTTCGCCACCTGCTCGGCGGCGCGATGCGCCAGGCCGGCATTCTCGCCGCAGCCGGCAGCTACGCGTTGCGCCACAACATCGCGCGGCTCGCCGAGGACCACGCCAACGCCAAGCGCCTCGCCGAAGGGATCGCGGAAGCCGCGCCCGGTGTCACCGATCCGAGCCAGACCGAGACGAACATGGTCGTCCTCGACCTGACGAGCACCCCTCACACCGCGGCGAGCCTCACCGACGCCTGCAAGGCCGAGGGGATCCTGGTGTCCGCAGTCGGCCCGAGACGCGTCCGGCTGCTGACCCATCTCGACGTCGATGAAGCAGGCGCTGCCCGCGCGACGAAGGTCATCGCGGAGGCGTTGCGCGCTACATCGTGACTGCTACATCGTGACCGTCGTGCGGCCCAGCGCCGGCGGCATCTCCTGGACCGCCTTGGTGAGCGCGGCGAGGTCGACGTCGACGAGCGCCTGCGGACCGTCGCACAGCGCCTCGCCGGGCGCCGGGTGCAGGTCCACCATGATCGCGTCGGCGCCCACCGCGATGGCGGCCCGCGCCAGCGGCACCACGAGCTCGCGCCGGCCGCCCGCATGCGACGGGTCAACCATCACCGGCAGGTGCGAAAGCGAGTGGATGACGGGCACCGCCGAGATGTCCAGGGTGTTGCGGTAGGCGGTCTCGAAGGTCCGGATGCCGCGCTCGCACAAGACGATGTCGAGGTTGCCGCGCTGCGCGATGTACTCCGCGGCCATCAGCCACTCCTCGATCGTGGCGTTGAAGCCGCGCTTGAGCATGACCGGCTTGCCGGCGCTGCCGACCGCCTGCAGCAACGCGAAGTTCTGCATGTTGCGGGTGCCGATCTGCATCATGTCCGCGTAGTCCGCGACCAGCGGGACGTCCGCCGCGTCGACCACCTCGGTGACGACCGGCAGCCCGGTCGCCTCGCGGGCCTCGGCGAGGATCTTCAGGCCGGCCTCGCCCAGCCCCTGGAAGGCGTACGGCGACGTGCGCGGCTTGTAGGCGCCACCGCGCAGCAGGACCGCGCCGGCGGCCTTGGCCATCTCGGCCGCGGCAAGCGTCTGCTCGCGGGTCTCCACCGCGCAGGGCCCGGCGATGAGGGTGAAGGTGTCCGGGCCGATCGGGACTCCGCCGACCTTGACGGTCGAGGTCTCCGGGTGGTTCTCCCGGCTGACGAGCTTGTACGGCGCCGAGATGCGCACCACGTCGCTGACGCCGGGCAGCGCGCCGAGGCTCAGCGTCTCGAACCGTTCGACGTCGCCCACGAGACCGACGATCGTGCGGTGCACGCCGCGGCTGACGAACGCGGAGCCGCCGGCTGCCTCGACTGTCTTGACGACAGTCTCGACGTCCTCCAGCGTCGCGTCCGAGGTCATGACCACCACCATCGCCTGTCCCTTCCAAGGACGAGATGACAACTCTTGCCATCAAAAAAGCCCCGGGCGGTTGCCCGGGGCTCGTCAGTGCGGAGTGCGCGTGCTACTCCACCCGATCGAGCATCAGCCCGGACCCGGTGAAATAGCCAAACCAGCGCGCCACGGAGTCGATGTTACTCGAAACGCTGGACGAGCGCATCCCTCGACCGTCGCGGGCCCAGCTCGACCGTGTACATCGCCGCCAGGACCAGCACCCCGCCGATGACGATGCGCGGCCCGAGCCGGTCCCCGCCCACCGTGACCCCGAAGATCCCGGCGAACACCGGCTCCATCGTGAGGACGACCGCCGCCCGCGTTGCCGGCAGATGTGCCTGCGACCAGGTCTGGATGAAGAACGCCACCGACGTGGCGAGGATCGCGGTGAACACCACGGCGCCCCACGCCTTCGCATCCGGTGGCGGGGCCAGCGACTGCGGCGCCGCGGAGGCGATCGACAAGACGGCGACCGTCGTCAGCTGCATGACCGCCAGGCCCGCGGCGTCGTAGGACGAGGACCATTCGCCGAGGCCGAGGATGTGCAGCGCGAACAGCAGCGCGCACAGCAGCGTGATGGCCTCGCCGTACCCGATCGAGAGCCCATGCAGAGAGATCGCGCCCAGCCCGGCGGTCGCCAGCGCCACCCCGAGCCAGGTCAGCCGGTCGGGCGGCCGGCGCAACGCAACCGCTGCGCACAGCGGAGTGAAGACGACCAGCAGGCCGGTCAGGAAGCCGGAGATCGTGGCGCTGGTGTGCTGCAGCCCGACCGTCTGGGCGATGTAGCCGCCGCCGAGGGCGACACCGAGCACAACGCCGAGTGCTCTGCCGCGGCGGTCGAGCCGGGCGACCGCGCGCGGCCGCGCCGCCGCCATGGCCACCGCGGCGATCGCGAACCGCCACGCCAGGAAGTCCATGACCGGCATCCGCGACACGGCGTCCTTCACCACCACGAACGTGGTACCCCATAAGAGACAACAGAGGAGCAGGCCGATCAAGGCGAGAGTCTGGACGCCTTTGGCCTGTTGAACGCCATCATCTCGAGGCATTAACCGGTCCCGGTGCCGTCGAAGTCATCCGGGCGGGCCCGAGTCATTGTCTCGCAGTTGGGTCTGGGACGAGGAGACGCCCTCGTCGTTGTCAAGACAAAACAGCTTACTTGCGGCCTGAGAGCGCCGAAGAAATGCTCCCACGAGTGAGATAATGTGCGGATGGGTTGGGTGGAGAATCGGGAGCCGGCCCGACCGCGAGCATGCTGGCGAGAAGGTGGACGCATCATGCGCCGGACCTTCGATACCGCGACCGAATGCGAAGCGCACCTGCGCCGCATGGAGGGAAAGGACTATCTGCCGCCTGAATCGCGAGCAGCGGGCCGACCGTCACGCCAGCGACGGGTCGTGCAGGCGCACGACGGGTCGGCGCTCTACTACGAACAGGGCCGTTGCCTGTGCGGCGCTTGCCGGGCAGCAGCTCGCCGTCGCTACCTCGAACGAAATCGCGGGCTTCGGAAGAGGTTTCTCGCGAGCCCGAGCTCGTTTGAACACGGCCGAGCAGCGACCTACGTCGCTGGATGTCGCTGTCACGCCTGCCGCAGCGCCAAGCGCTAAGAGATCAGCCCGTGCATTCGCTGCGTCCTGACGAGCGCGACCTCGCTGCATCGGTCGTGATCTGACGCAGCTCGCGTTCAAGCTCACGTCGGCGATCATCAAGTTTTTGGAGCGCAAGTGCGTCAGGGCTAGGCCGGCGCGACGTCCGCATCACGAAGGCGCCGGACTGCCGCTCGGAGTATTTCTTCCGCGCCGACGGCAGCCTCCATGTAGACCGGGTCCTCGAGATTTGGCATCTCGCTGAACGCGGACCAGTCCTGATCGCGCCAGTCCGGGCGGAGCGTCGGCGTGCCGCTGCCTAGGGAGTCCAGATCAGAGGTCGAGCAGCGAGGCCGGCGCCTGGCTGAGAGCGCGAGCGAGTCGCACGATTGCGAGCAGCGAGACGTTGCGCCGCCCGCGCTCGACGCCGGAAACGTACGTCGGGTGCAGCCCCGATGCTTCCGCCAGGGTCATCTGTGACATGCCCGCTTCGGTTCTCAATGCTTTCAGCCTCGTTCCGAATGCCTGCAGGACCGCGTCAGCGTCCGTCAGGGGGCTGGGCACCACTGGACGTTAGGTTGTCGGATAGTCTATGGTCGATAGACTATGAGTCAATTCCCTATCAACTCGAGCCGGAAGCGCGCGTCGGCTGCTGACGCCGCTGCCGGCCGACCGTCCGCAGGCGGTGGGCCGCGTCTTTCAACGCCTCAACCCGGTGTTGGAGCGCCATCACGATCTCGAGCACAGGTACGTTCGTCGCGACTACGTGACACACCAGCGAGGCGAGGGCGACCCAGGACGATGACGTACGACGCCGACCCCCGGGTGGTCTACACCACTGCCCTGGGCCAGATGTACGTCGGGGACTCGCTGTGTCTTTTGGATCAGCTCGAGGAGGGGTCCGTCTCGCTGTTCATGACCTCGCCGCCATTCGCCCTGACCCGTCAGAAGGAGTACGGCAACGAGGAGGAGCACAACTACGTCGCCTGGTTTCGCAAGTTCGCGGAGAAGATGCACGCGAAGCTGACCGACGACGGGAGTCTGGTTGTCGATCTTGGCGGCGCATGGCTACGGGGCACTCCGACGCGGTCCTTGTACCAGTACCGCCTTCTCATCGAGCTGGTCGACGAGTGCGGTTATCACCTGGCCGAAGATTTCATCTGGTTCAACCGGGCAAAGCTGCCTGGGCCGATGCAGTGGGTCAACGTTGATCGCGTGCGGGTCAAGGACGCCGTGAACAACATCTGGTGGCTATCCAAGTCACCGACACCCAAAGCTGACAATCGAAACGTCCTCAAGCCGTACACCAAGAAGATGCTCAGAATGATCGAGACGGGTAGGTACAACGCTGGGGCGAGGCCTTCCCAGCACCAGATCGGCAAGACGTGGGCTCAGGACCGCGGAGGCGCCATCCCGCCGAATGTCATCGAGACCGGGTACGACGAACCCGCGGGTTGGCTCCCTGACAACGTTCTCGACTTCGCGAACACCGGTTCGTCGGACGGCTACCACCGGTTCTGTCGAGCCAACGAGATCCTGCAGCACCCGGCTCGGTTCCCCCGCGAGGTCCCCGACTTCTTCATCCGCTTCCTGACGGACCCCGACGATCTTGTCGTCGATCCTTTCGGCGGGAGCAACGT